>JBEEOO010000057.1:0-3149 GCA_041191585.1 Actinomycetota bacterium | reverse complement strand
CGAGGTTGCCAAGGGTGAAATTGTGGTGCTGCTCGGCCCGTCTGGCTGTGGCAAGTCAACATTGCTTCGACTTATTGCCGGTCTAGAGACCAAAACTTCTGGCAGCGTCAAAATTGACGGCCATGAAGTTGTGTCAATTGATGACCGAACCGGATTCGTTTTTCAAGAGCCTCGCCTGCTTCCTTGGCGTTCGATCGAGAAGAACATCCAGTTGGGTTCTCGTGCAAAAGCTCACAGCAACGTAATCAGCGCGCTGATTGCTGCGGTTGGTTTGTCAGGTTTCGAAAAGCACCTTCCTCGCCAGGTTTCTGGCGGAATGGCTCAGCGCGCAGCGCTTGCTCGCGCACTGAGCGGTTTTCCGGGAGTGCTTTTGCTTGATGAACCATTCGCAGCGCTTGACGCCCTAACTCGACTTCAGATGCAAGACCTCTTGCTCGAGGTTGCCAGCGAAACCGGTGCAACGGTGATTCTGGTAACCCACGACATCGATGAGGCCCTGCACCTAGCAGACCGAGTAATCGTGCTTGGAGAGCGTGGCAAAGGAATCGCAGAGACCGTTGAGGTCTCGATTTCTCGCCCGCGCGATCGAAGCGCACCAAAGCTTGCACCACTTCGCAGCGAACTCCTTGCTCGCTTCGGAATCCACCCGCAGTATCTGTGGCATTGCTTTCAGCGGCTACTTTGACCGCGACCGCGACCACAGCAAACGCTGCAGCAGCACCAAGCGTTATCAAGCTTGACTACGCCTACTGGAACCCACTGAGCCTGCTAATTAAAGACAAGGGCTGGGCCGAGGCTGAGTTCAAGAAGACCAACACCAAGGTTGAGTGGGTTTATTCAGCCGGTAGCGCAAACGCTCTTCAGTCACTAAACGCAAAGGCAATTGACGTTGCTTCATCTGCAGGCGCTCCTGCATACACCGCTCGCGCAAACGGCGCTTCGCTAAAGACCATTGGTGTGTTCTCACAGCCAAAGTGGGCATCAATCGTTGTTCCAAAAGGCAGCTCAATCACCAAGATTGAGCTTCTAAAGGGCAAGAAGATCGCCGCTGCATCTGGCACCGATCCATACTTCCACTTGCTTCTAGCACTTGATTCAGTTGGATTGAGCTCAAAAGACGTCACCATTGTTAACCTTGCTCACGCAGATGGCCAGAAGGCCGTTGTTGCCGGTCAGGTTGACGCATGGGCTGGTCTTGACCCACTAACCACCCAGGCTGAGCAGAACTCAGGCGTAAAGATCCTTTACTCGAACCCTAAGTTCAACAGCTGGGGCGTTCTAAGCGCCAACGAAGACTTCATCAAGAAGTATCCAGCCGCGCTTATCACCGTTCTGAAGATCTACGAGAAGGCTCGTGCCTTCACCTTGGCTAACGGTTCAGACGTGGTTGACATCCTGGCAAAGGCAGCAAGCCTAAAGCCAACCGAGGCCAAGAAGGTTCTGCTAAACCGCACCAAGATCAACGTGAGCATCATCCCGGGTGCAACTCAGGCAGCTATTTTGAAGAGCATCACTCCAGTGCTAGTTGAAGAAGCACGTATCAAGTCAAAGGATGCAGCAGACAAGGCGCTAGCAAGCCTCTATGACGCATCACTAGCTAAAAAAGCAGTAGCTAAGAAGTAATTCAAAACCAAGAGAGCGGTAGCACGATGTCAGACAAGCCAAAAAACAATCCGTTGAACAGCCAGCTGCCGCCGCCGATCGATGTCGTGTTGGCTGCTAAAGAGCTTTATGAGCGCGAGACTTTGTTCGTGCACATCGGCACCAGCGCACAGCGCGTGGCAATTGGTTTTGCCATCGGTGCAATCATCGGCATCGTTCTCGGCTCACTAGTCGGACTTTCAAAGATTGTCAGCCAGTTGCTGACCCCAATCATTTCGGCAATTCGCGCGGTTCCATCGCTTGCCTGGGTGCCGTTGCTGCTTATCTGGCTTGGAATCTATGAAGAGCCGAAGTTGACCCTGATCGCAATCGGTGCGTTTTTTCCGGTTTTCACCACAGTTGCTGCTGGCCTAAATGCAGTTGACCGCAATCTAATCGAGGTTGGCCGCACCTATGGCCTTCGCGGTCCGAGCCTGGTTTCACAAATCCTAATCCCGGCTGCAGCTCCGCAGATTCTTTCGGGCTTGCGCCTGGGCCTTGCTCAGTCATGGCTGTTCCTGGTGGCTGCCGAGCTGATTGCAAGCTCGCAGGGCTTGGGCTTCTTGTTGCTCGACAGCCAAAACACCGGCCGCACCGACATCTTGTTTCTGACCATTTTGCTGCTGGCAGTCTTGGGCAAGCTGACCGACGTGCTGCTTGGCCTTGTCGAAAAGCGAGCTCTTCGCTGGGTCTAAGCGCAATCCGCGCAATTTCTGCTTTTCAAATAAGACAGGTTTAATATCCCAATGAGCGAAAAACAAGGCGACCACAAATTCGGTTTCAAGACCCGATCACTGCATGCGGGTGCTGTGCCAGACGCTGCCACCGGTGCACGTGCAGTTCCGATTTATCAGACCACCTCATTCGTCTTTGATGACACCAAGGATGCCGCCAACCTTTTTGCTCTGCAGAAGTATGGCAACATCTATAGCCGCATCGGCAACCCGACCGTAGCAAGCTTCGAAGAGCGCATCGCCAGCCTTGAAGGTGGCCTTGGTGCTGTTGCAACTGCGAGCGGCCAGGCAGCCGAGTTCATCACCTTTGCCGCACTCACTGGAGCCGGAGACCACATCGTTTCATCTTCTCGCCTCTATGGTGGAACCGTCACCCAGCTCGATGTCACCATGCGTCGATTCGGTGTCGAGACAACTTTCGTTGCCGGATCAAGCCCAGCTGACTATGAAGCGGCTATTCAAGAGAACACCAAACTGATTTTCGTTGAGGTGGTTTCGAACCCCTCAAGCAACGTTGCCGACCTTCAGGCCATCGCCGATGTCGCGCACCGCAACGGCATCCCGTTGATTGTTGACGCGACCACAGTGACCCCTTACCTATGCCGCCCAATTGAGCACGGCGCCGACATCGTGATTCACTCAGCCACCAAATTCTTGGGCGGTCACGGCACCACTCTCGGTGGCGTGGTTGTCGACTCGGGCAATTTTCACTGGGATAACGGCAAGTTCCCGACTCTGGTTGATCCGGTTCCGGCCTATGGCGATCTTCAGTGG
>JBEEOO010000056.1:0-2687 GCA_041191585.1 Actinomycetota bacterium | reverse complement strand
CTGGATGGTTGCGCCAGTCTGTGGGTTGCGACCGGTGCGAGCTGCGCGGTGGCCCTTCTCAACTGATAGCCAGCCTGGGATGGTGACCTTTCCGCCCTTTGCGACGGTCTTTGCGATGGTCTCGAAGAATGCGTCAACAACACGGTTGACGGCAGCCTGTATTGGTTGTGACGTTCTGTCGTGTTTCAACCTACATGGAATGAAAAACTTGTCATTCATTCATTACGGCGTGTTGCGAACCAGTTTTCTGGGAATTTTCCTTGATTTAGAGCCGATGTACGGGCATCCGTATGAAAAAAATCCCCCCGACCAGATCGGCCGAGGGGATTTTCTTTAAGAATTTGTAATTTCTTACCAGCTTGACTTGGTGATGCCCGGAAGCTCACCGCGGTGTGCCATGTCGCGGAAGCGAACACGTGAAACACCGAACTTAGCAAGAACACCACGTGGGCGACCGTCGATTGCATCGCGGTTGCGTAGGCGGGTTGGTGAAGCGTTGCGAGGAAGCTTCTGCAGACCTAGACGTGCTGCTTCGCGCTGCTCGTCGGTGCTGTTTGGGTCAACCAAAGCCTTCTTAAGCTCTAGACGCTTTTCTGCGTAGCGCTCAACAATAACCTTGCGCTTGTCGTTCTTAACGATCTTGCTCTTCTTAGCCATTCTTAGCGCTCCTCGCGGAATTCAACGTGCTGACGCACAACTGGGTCGTACTTCTTCAAGACGATACGGTCTGGGTCGTTGCGACGGTTCTTCTTGGTTACATAGGTGTAGCCAGTGCCTGCAGTCGAACGAAGCTTGATGATCGGACGGATGTCCTTATCTTTCTTAGCCATTTAGCGGCGCTCCTTAGATCTTCTCGCCGCGGGCAAGAATCTCGGCAACTACTGCCTCAATGCCACGAACGTCGATTACCTTGATGCCACGGGCACTTAGGTTTAGGGTCACGTTGCGCTTTAGAGAAGGAACAAAGTATGTCTTCTTCTGGATGTTTGGGTTAAAGCGACGCTTGGTCTTGTTCTGGGCGTGCGAGACGTTGTGGCCGAATTGCGGCTTGGTCTCAGTCACCTGGCAATAAGCTGCCATTTTTGTCTCCTTTTGGGCCAAGCCCAAACTGATCTAATAGATGCTGGCCCGTGAAAGGGCTAAGGCTTGATGAAAAAAGTATTGGTTGCTAAAAGAGCAACTGCTCAAGTTTAGGTTAGGCCGGCGCTCTTAAGCAAGTCTTGGCAAGAAATTTTCGGCATCGACACGCCGAAAAATCCATATTTCCGACTAATCGCAGTCGCCACAGAGGCCAAAAATGTCGATGGTGTGGCTCGGATTGCTGAATCCGTGTTCTTTTGCGACCTCGTCAGCCCACTTCTCAACCCGGCTGGCTTCAATCTCAACCGTCTTGCCGCAGCCTCGACAGATCAGGTGGTGGTGGTGATCGGTGCCGCAGGCACGATAGAGAATCTCGTTGCCCGAGCGAGCATCGCTGCCTGAGTTCTGCAGCGAGTCGGCTTCGCCGGCGCTAGCCAAGTCGGCGAGTGCGCGATAAACAGTTGCCAGACCGATAGTCGAGCCATGGTTGCGCAGCACCAGGTGCAGCTGTGCCTGATTTAACGTTGCCTTCGACCTCGCCAGCCACCCCTGTTGCGGCGCTAGCCGCTTCGATTTTTTTGCTCATCGGCGCACCCGTTCAATCAGGCGGCAAATCAAATAGATCAAGAATGAAATTGTGGTCACGTATGGGCTGATCGGCAAACCGCCACCGAGTGCCAGCAGAATTCCACCGAGCACAGCACGTATGGGCTTATCGGCAAGCCGCCGCCGAGTGCCAGCAGAATTCCACCGAGCACAGCCACCAGAGCGAAAATCACCGAAAGAACCGGCACCAAAATTTGAGATGAGCTAACTCGCAGTGCCGCAGCAGCCGGGGTCACCAGCAAGCTCAAAACCAAGAGTGCACCGACAACCTGAATGCTGGCCGCGACCGAAAGTCCTAGCACCAACATAAAGACAATCGATAGTGCCCTGGTCGGCACTCCTCGAGCGGCGGCCACCTCGGCATCCAAGCTGGCAAAGCTCAGTGGGCGCCAGACCACAGCAAGGGTCAGCAGAACCGCCGTGCAAATTGCGATCAACCAGACCAGCTGTGGGTCGTCAACCGCAACGATCTGACCAGTCAGCAAGCCGAACTTGTTGGCGGCTCGCCCTTCATACAGTGAGAGCGCCAAAATGCCGATGCCCAGACCAGCCGGCATCAACACCGCAACAATTGAGTTGCGCTCTTTGGCGCGAGCGCCGAGCAGCCCAATAATCAGTGCGGCCACTAGCGAGCCAACCACCGAACCGGCCACCACATTCAGACCCATCAATAGCGCGATAGCAGCACCGGCAAAACTCAGTTCGCTAATGCCGTGAACAGCAAAAGACATGTCTCGAGTCATCACGAACACGCCAACCAGGCCACCGATTAGTGCCAGCAGCGCACCGGCGATTAGTGAGTTAGTCACCAACGGGATCAACTGGTCGTAGTTGCTGAAATCGAAGAGGGTCGGCATTAGATCCACTCCTCATGATCATGATGTTCGTGCTCGGCACTGGCACCAACCACAACGATGCGGCCCTGGTTGCGCAGCACATCAACCGGTGCGCCATAAAGCTCGCTCAGAACCTCGCTGCGCAAAACCTCATCTGGGGTGCCG
>JBEEOO010000055.1:0-2659 GCA_041191585.1 Actinomycetota bacterium | reverse complement strand
CACCGAAAGAGTCTCACCACGAGCGTGCTCACCGGCAAGCAAAACCGCCGGATACTTCATGGTCACCTTTGAGCCGATGTTGCCGTCAACCCATTCCATAGTCGCGCCCTCGTAGGCGATTGCGCGCTTGGTGACCAAGTTGTAGACGTTGTTTGACCAGTTCTGGATGGTGGTGTAGCGAACGCGAGCGTTCTTTTTGACGATGATTTCGACAACCGCTGAGTGCAGTGAGTCTGAGTTGTAAATCGGGGCGGTGCAGCCCTCGATGTAGTGAACGTATGAATCCTCATCAGCGATGATCAGGGTGCGCTCAAACTGACCCATGTTCTCGGTGTTGATTCTGAAGTAGGCCTGAAGTGGGATCTCAACGTGCACGCCCTTTGGAACGTAAACGAATGAGCCACCAGACCAAACGGCAGTGTTCAAAGCTGCGAACTTGTTGTCGCCAGCCGGAATCACGGTGCCGAAATACTCTTTGAAAATTTCCGGGTGCTCTTTTAGGGCGGTATCAAGATAACGCCCTGCGCCTCTAGGTCTTCGCGAATCTGGTGGTAAACCACTTCAGACTCGTATTGCGCGGCAACACCCGCGACTAGACGGCTGCGCTCGGCTTCAGGGATGCCCAGGCGCTCGTAGGTGTTTTTGATATCCTCAGGAAGGTCTTCCCATGACTGGGCCTGACGCTCAGTTGAACGGACGAAGTATTTAATGTTGTCAAAGTCGATGCCTGACAGGTCGCTTCCCCAGCTAGGCATTGGCTTGCGCAAGAAATACTCATAGCCCTTTAGGCGAGTTTCGAGCATCCACTCTGGCTCTGACTTTTTGTTCGAGATGTCAGTGACGACATCTTCGTTGATTCCGCGACGTGCATTGGCGCCCGCTGAATCTGAGTCTGACCAGCCGAATTCATAGACGCCGAGGCTGTCTAGTTCGGGGCGTTCGATGATGGTCTCTGACACGTCATCCTCCTGAGTATCTGGAATTCGAGTGGTTATCTCGACCCTAGGTATTTAAGATTTGCAACTCGCCTTTTTAGCCGACTATTCCCGCGTCGCAACGAAAAACCGGCACTGCCCGGCTGTGTAAGACTTGGGAATGGAACAAACCGAGGGCAAGTTTACCCTGCAGTGTTTGGCGAGCCAACCTCTAGCTCAAAGAAAGGGCGGCGCAATTGCGCAACTGGGCAATTTTTTCACCTAAACGACTGCGACTCTATGCCTGGGCATCTCTAGTCAGCGAGATTTTGATTGTGGTCACCGGCGGTGCCGTTCGACTAACCGCATCTGGCCTTGGCTGCCCAACTTGGCCAAAATGCACCGACACTTCTTTCACCACGGTTCCCGAGATGGGAATCCACGGAATTATCGAATTCGGCAATCGCACCCTGACCGGTGTTTTGCTGGTAATCGCTCTGTTGACCCTGATTGCCGCCTGGCGACAGCCAAAGCCAACTCGTCGTTCAGTACTAACGCCTTCAATCGCCCTAGTGTTGCTAATTGCTGCGCAGGCAATTTTGGGCGGTATCACCGTGCTCACTGGTCTAAACCCATGGATTGTTGGCGCACACTTTGTGCTCAGCGGAATCATGATTTCTATCGCCACTGTTTTGGTATGGCGCTCGGTTCGCCCGGTGCACGAGGCTATCCCGTCTTCTGTTTTCAGCCTTAGCTGGCCGATTGCGATTTTTGCCTGGATCTCGGTGATTGTCGGAGTTCTCGTGACCGGCGCTGGACCTCATTCGGGCGACGTTGAAGCTGGCCGAAATGGTCTTGATCTTGAACTTTGGCAGCACCTCCACAGCTATCCGGCATACGTGTTCTTGCTGCTTGCTTTAATTTCTGCAGCCGTGTTGATTCGACAGGATCTTGCCGCAAAGAAAAACTGGCGCCTGCAGACCAAAATTGCCGCAATCTTGGTGCTAGTTGCCGTAGGGCAAGCGATTGTTGGCGTGCTTCAGTCTCGACTGGGCGTGCCGGCTGGGCTGGTTGCCTTGCACATGCTGGGGGCTTCGCTGCTAATTTCGCTAGCCAATTTTCACTGGCTTTCGATTCGCGGCAAATCTCTCGAGGTCTAAATGACGACCATCTTTTGGTTTCGGCGTGATCTGCGGCTCGCAGACAACATTGCACTGAATGCCGCTATTGAAGCTAGCCCGGATGGCCAAGTTGCTCCCTTTTATGCCGTCGATAGCAAAGTCTTTTATGAACTTGAAGGCATTCGTCAGCACTCGATTTTTGAGTCACTGGTGGCACTGGATGCGAGCCTTGATGGCAATCTCACAGTAAGCAATGATGCCGCCTGGACCGCATTGCCGAAACTGGCTCAGGTAAATGGAATCAAGAGTGTTTTTGCGACTCGCGCCTTTGATCCAGAGGGTGTCGCCGAGCAGAACAGGGTGGGTGAAGCGCTAGCCGCACTCGCTATCTCGCTTGAGCTTCGAGACAGCTATTACGCCGTTTTGCCGGGCACGGTGGCCAAATCAGACCTAACTCCATATCGGGTTTACACCCCGTTTTATCGAGCTTGGCGCGAACTTGGCTGGCAGCAGCCGGCCGCGCTCGCACCTGGAGCCACCTGGCTAAAGCTTGGCGCAGGGACTGAAAAGCTGAAGCCGAACAAGCCTGCCCCATTCAAGGTAATTGCCGGCGAACACTTCGCT
>JBEEOO010000054.1:0-5437 GCA_041191585.1 Actinomycetota bacterium | reverse complement strand
GTAGTTAGCAGCAACTGCAGCCTTGAAGCCCTCTAGACGAGCAACGTTGGTGGTAGCGGTAGCTGAGGTTAGACCGATTACAACTTCGTAGGTCTCGCCCTCGGTGTAGCCGATCTTTGCAGCTAGAGCTTCAGCAGCCTTAGCGCCACCGTCTTCGTTGTCACCGGTAATGAAGGTAACTACGTCGGTTAGGTCTTCTACGTGAGTGTCAACGTTGGCAACAACGATGCCGGCAGCAACTGCCTTAGCAACTGAAGCCTGAAGAGCCTTAGGGTCAGTTGGGATTAGAACTAGACCGGTTGGCTGCTTTGCAAGAACTGCGTCAACGATTGGAATCTGGGTCTCTGGTGAGTAGTTTGCTGGGTCGCCTTCCCAAATTAGGGTGATGCCCTGAGCAGCGGCTTCTTCTTCAGCTCCGACCTTCATGGCCTGGAAGAATGGGTCAGACTCTGCACCCATAACGAATGCGATGCTGATGTCTTCTGCTGCTGTTTCTTCTTCTGTTGCTGCGCAACCTGCAACTGATAGCGATAGTGCTGCAAGAGCACCAATTGCGGCAACGCTACGTAGTGAACGCTTCATTACTTATCTCCTAAATAGGGTTTTGTGAGAGAATTGCGAGAACGTTCTCGCAAATCCTGATACAATCCTGACAGCATCCACGCTCTACCAGCAACTTTTTCGGATAACGGTTTAGTCACATTCATAACGTGTTGATTATTGGTCCGGAATATTCGGCAGCTCATTTATCGAATGGAGGATCATGGCAATCGAAAAATCTCACGCCCCGACCATCATCGATGTTGCCGAAAAGGCGGGTGTTTCTAGGGCCACTGCATCTCGAGCACTCAGCAACTATGGGCGCATCAATGCCGAAACTAAAGCTGCGGTTGTGGCTGCGGCAGCTGAACTTGGTTATCGCCCGAATGCGCTTGCTCAATCGATGCGACGCGGCAAAACCAACACCATCGGGCTAGTAATTGTTGCCGATTTCACGAACGCCTTTTTTGATCGCGCCACAAAGGCGATTGTTGATGCCAGTCGCGCACGTGGTTATGAAGTGTTGGTTACTCACAGTGATGAGGCAATCGAAGTGGAACGTCACGCCGTTCTGTGGTTCCCTCGACCACGGCAGTTCACGACCACCTCGCTCCAAACCATCTGAATGGCAAGCCGGCGATTTTGATCGACCGACGCCTCGACGGTGTGCGGCTGACTTCGATCACCACCGACGATTTTCAAGGTGCCGACGCTGCAGTTCGTCATGCACATGCCATGGGACACAAACGCTTTGCATTTTTGATCGCGGCACCAGACATCCGTGGATATTCAAACGATCGACCAGCCGCACTAATTAGCACCGTCGACGAGCGCGTAAACGGTTTTATGAATGCAGCGACCGACATTAGCAGCCGCACCAAGCACACCTGGGTTTATTGCGAAGATACCCCCGCTGTTAGCGAGGCTGCGGTGATGAAGATTCTTGATGAGCAAAAGCGGCCAACAGTTATCTTCACCTCAAACAACGACATGGCACTGGCGGTTATGAAGGTTGCCGGCAATAGGCAGTTGCAGCTCGGTCGCGATGTGTCGCTGATCACAATTGATGACTCAGACTGGGCAGCTGCAATGGTTCCTGGATTGACTGTTGTCGCTCGCCCGGTTGAAGAACTTGGACGGCTAGCCGTGGATAAACTTCTGGCAGAGATTGACGCCGATGGCAAACCAGGTGAAAAGATTGTGTTGCCCACCGAGCTAATCGCAAGAGGTTCAGTAGCAAACCTAAAGATGTACCCCGAATATGACCCCGAATACAAAGGTGAAAGATGATCCTCGTTATTGGTGAAGCACTGATCGACCTGATCGAAAACCGCTACCAGGCTGGCGCATTCAATGCGATCGTGGGTGGCGCTAATGCCAACGTTGCGATTGCACTTGCTCGCCGCGGCACACCGCAGCAATTTTTGGCGCGAATCTCAGATGATCGATTCGGCAAGATCATTCGTGAGCGACTTGAGACCAACGGGGTAGGTCTTGACCACGCAATCGCCGCCGACGAACTGACCACACTAGCTGTGGTTTCGATTGACTCTCACGGAGTGCCTTCATACGCGTTTTATGTGAACGGCACCGCTGACTGGGGCTGGACCCCGGCCGAACTGCCAACCGATGAGACCCTCGACAGTCTTGGCGCAAAAGCACTTCAGTTTGGCTGTTTGACGATGGCGATGACACCGGGCAATGCCGTGATCGAAGCGTGGGGTGAGCGACTCTATAAAGAAGAGCGTCTGACCATAAGCCACGACATCAACATGCGCCCAGCACTTGGCTTTGAGCGCGATGTTGAGCGTCAGCGCGTTGAACGCGTGAACCAGTTCTCGCACCTGATCAAGGCATCGGATGAAGACATCGAATGGCTATATGGTCTTGAGCCTGGCACCGACATCGACGGCATTGTGAATGAGTGGATTGGCGACTCGGGCCGTCACGTTTTTGTCACCCGCGGTGGCGACGGCGTTTCGGTTTATCGCCCGGGTGGCACCCGATTTGATGTGCCTTCGCGCAAGATCAATGTGGTTGACACCGTTGGTGCCGGCGACACTTTCTGTGCCAACCTGCTTGGTCAGCTGCACGATTCAGACTCATTGGGCGAGCGAGCCTTCGCGCGTTTGGGTTCACTGAGCGATGACCAACTTCACGAATATGTTCGCGTGGCGGGTGTTGCTGCGTCGATTACCTGTGAGCGCGCTGGTGCCGAGCCGCCGACCACCGCTGACCTTAACGCTGTATTGGCAACTATCTAATGGACGCGAATTATCCAGACTGGTTTTATCTGGTCATCTTTGTTGGGTTGGTCTTGAATGTTGCGTCGGGCTGGCTATCTGGAGCGACCGCTCGTTCAAAGGGCTACAGCTTTGCCCTGTTCTTCGGCCTATCTTTCGTGAGCTGGTTGATCATGGCGACCATCGCAGTTTTCATCAAGCAGCGCGACACAATCGCAGCCCCAGATTCAGTGCGCACCTCACTAAGCCGCACTCTTTATTTCACCGGATTGGGTGCATATGTCGTTGGGCCACTCTCGCTTTCGCTAGTGGCGGGCGGCGCAAGCCAGGTTGCCTGGAGCGGAATCGCCTGGGTCGTTATCTGATCATGGCGTCGGTGGTTTTGGCCAAGAACAAATCTGGCGAAGCCTTGCAGAAGTTCAATCCGACTCTCGACTAATTTTCGAAATCGCAAAATGCCCACCTCGATAAACGGGGTGGGTTTTGCACATCTTGCCGTTATGATCTGGCTTTGTCAGAGGGTGCTGGCAGACTTTGCTCATAACGAAAACAGCTGCGAGATCAGCTTGAACAAAATCTGGGGATTCATTGCGACAATTTAGCGATTCACGTTGGGTTTACAACACCCGCGATTTGATGCGGGCATCAGCCTGCGACCACTGCACAAGATTGGCCATTGCGCGCGAACTCGGCGTGCCCGGGGTTGCCGAACTAATCGCCGGCTTTGAGGTCACCGACATCGGTTTGCCGGGTGTTTATGGCGACCGATTCGAGGCCGCTCTAGAGGGCGAGCTTCGAGCATCGCTCGGTTCAGATTTTCAACGCCCCGAGGGTGTTGACCTTTTTGAATCAACCATCGAACTGATGCGGGCCGGCGCGCCAGTCATTTATCAGGGTGGCTTGCAACATCAAGTTGGCCCGGCTGTGTTTTCTGGCAAGCCCGATTTTCTGGTTCGTGGCGACTATGACCTCGCCTTTCACGATGGCCTGCTGACAACGGTTCATAATCCTGGCCGACCAAACACCGGATACATCGCCTGGGATGCAAAATTAGCTAGCTCAGCTAAGCCAAACTATCTGCTGCAGCTGGCGCTCTATGTCGATGCTCTTGAACAAGCAGGCCTTAAAGCGCAGCAGGTGCAACACGGATTAATTCTGGGCAGTCGCCAGCTTGTCACCTTTGAAGAAGGCGAGATTGTGCCGGCTATGCAGCAGGCGCGCGCAACGCTGATTGCGATGTTTGCGCAGGCCGATGGGGCGAATGCCCTCTCAGATTTTGCGCTCGAGACTCTTTCGTTGGCCTGTGACTCAACCGATGCCTGCAAGGTTTGTGAATATCCAGACCTCTGTGCACAGACACGCATTCAACAAGATCAGCTGGTTCAAGTTGCCGGCATCAACCGCAGCCAAATAGAAAAACTCAAGCGAGTCGGCATCACCACTATGGCCCAGCTAGCTGAGGCCGATGAATCTGCACGCCCGAGCGATTTTGTGCCGGGCAGTTTCGACAAACTCATTAAACAAGCCAAACTTCAGCACAACGCAAAAGTCTCTGGCAAACACGATTACCTGCTTTTGAATGACCCAGAGATCGGCGTTTTGCCACCGACTTCTGCTGGTGACCTATTTTTCGACATGGAGGGCTTTCCATACTTCGAAGAGCGCGGTGGGCTGGAATACCTTTTTGGTTCCGTTGATCGAGATCGAAAGTTTCACGCTTTTTGGGCACACGATCGTCGTGAAGAGCGCGTGGCATTCGAGGGTTTCGTTGATTTTGCCGTTGCAGCCATGAAAGCCGACCCGAATGCGCACATTTATCACTACGCACCATACGAACTGACGGCACTAAATCGACTGGCTGCAAGACACTCAACTCGAGAAGCCGAAGTTGCTTGGCTTATTGAAGAAGACCGCTTGGTTGACCTCTATAAGGTCGTTCGCGGTTCAATAATGGTTAGCCAGCCGAGCTATTCAATCAAATATCTCGAGGTTTTTTATGGCGTGCAGCGCGAAGGCGAGGTCACAAACGCCGGCTCAAGCATCGAGTTCTATGAAGATTTTCGTCAGACTCGTGAGACAGATTCAGCAGTGGCTCAAGACCTTTTGCAAAAGATTGCCGACTACAACACCGATGATTGCGTCTCTACGCTCGAGCTTTATGAGTGGTTAAGCTCGATGCCCGGTGCTCACAAAAAGTTTGCTGCATTTAGGCAGGCGGTTGCCGCAAAAAAAGAACTTGAGCGCCGGCAATCTGACTCTCGTGATGATTCACCCGAGAGTCGCCGAGCGCTCAAAGCCGAAGCCGAATTAGAGCGACTAAACCAGAGCACTCAGAGCCTCAAGGCAGCTATCGAGGATTGGCCGTGGGGGCAATCAGAATTAGTCGATTATCAGGCCAAAATCTGGCTGGCGCTCACTCACTCGATGCTCTATTACAACCGCGAAGAGGTAATTCAGTGGCGCAATTGGCGCCTGCGTCGAGACGCAACTTTTGATGCCCTAGATCGCGACCGCAAAGCACTCGTGGTCGAGGGCGCAGCAGCTATCGCCGAGCCGACCCTGTTTGGTTTAGCTTCCGACGCCAAGTTGAAGATCGAGTATTCATATCACCTGGCACCCGGGCAAACCAACTTTCTCAAAACCGGCGACGCAAT
>JBEEOO010000053.1:0-2568 GCA_041191585.1 Actinomycetota bacterium | reverse complement strand
AAAGCCTCGACCAAAACCGGCGCTAGCCGGTCGCGCAAAATTTATCGGTGCATAACTAGCCCGTTTTTCAAACAACCTGCCAAACCGGGGCCGAAAGCCATCAAACTCGGGCAATATAGACGGGTGAGTAATCTTTCAATCCAGCCAATCAGCCCACTAGACGGCCGCTATCGTGCCGCAGTCTCAGACCTGGGGTTCCACCTTTCAGAAGCCGGCCTTAACCGCGCCCGCATCGAGGTCGAGATCGAGTGGCTGATTCACCTGGCCAACCGCGATCTGCTCAACACCAACACCCCGATTGACGACGCCACCGTAGCCAAGCTGCGCGCGATTGTCACTGACTTCAGCGACGAAGACGTGGCCACCCTGGCAGCCACCGAAGCCACCACCAAGCACGACGTCAAGGCTGTCGAATATTTCATCCGTGGCAAACTTGCCGAACTAGGCCGCAACGACCTGCTCGAGCTGACCCACTTTGCCTGCACCAGCGAAGACATCAACAACCTCAGCTATGCCATCACCGTTCGCGATGCAATCAAACATGTATGGCTGCCGCGTGTTGCCGGCCTGCTGACCAAACTTCGCGAATTGAGCGCGGCTTATGCCGACAAATCGATGCTTTCGCACACTCATGGCCAGCCAGCAACCCCATCAACCATGGGCAAAGAGCTTGCGGTCTTCGTTCACCGTCTTGAGCGTCAGATTCGCCGCATCGAAGCAAACGAATACCTGGGCAAGTTCTCGGGTGCCACCGGAACCTTCTCGGCTCATGTGGTTGCCGCGCCTGGCGTTGACTGGCCAGCCGAGTCAGAGGCATTCGTCACCGGCCTTGGTCTCACCTGGAACCCGCTAACCACCCAGATCGAATCACACGACTGGCAGGCAGAGCTTTATTCAGCAGTTGCACTGTTCAACCGCATTTTGCACAACCTATGCACCGACATCTGGACCTACATTTCAATGGGTTATTTCAAGCAGATTCCGGTTGCCGGCGCCACTGGTTCATCAACCATGCCGCACAAGATCAACCCGATTCGCTTCGAGAACGCCGAGTCAAACCTCGAACTTTCAAATGCGATTCTCGACAGCCTGGCTGCAACCCTGGTCACCAGCCGTCTGCAGCGCGACCTCACCGATTCAAGCTCGCAGCGCAACATCGGCTTGGGCCTTGGTCACTCGCTTCTCGCAATCGACAACGTCACCCGCGGCCTAAACGAGATCGACCTTTCAACCGCAGTTCTCGAGGCTGACCTCAGCGATAACTGGGAGATCCTTGGCGAAGCAATCCAGACCGTGATCCGTGCCGAAGTTGCCGCTGGCCGCTCGACCATCAGCGATCCATACGCGTTGCTCAAAGAGCTAACCCGCGGCAAGCGCCTTTCTGGCGAAGACATGGTTGCTTTTGTTGAGCAGCTAGAGATCGGCCAAGAGGCCAAAGATCGTTTGCTAACCCTGCGACCAAACACGTATGTCGGCCTTGCCGCCGAACTTGCGCGTCGCATTCAGAACTAAGACCAAAACAACAAAAACCGCCTCGATGCGAGGCGGTTTTTGCTTTAAGTCTTTGGCGGTTCCACGTGAAACCGGGCCGCTCGATAGCCCGTCAGGGCAAAGTACTACTTGAGTTTTGGCTCGTTTGGGTCGCTGTCGTCCATTTTGACCGATAGCGCCAAGGTGGCGATGCCCACCAGCGAAACAATGAATGTGACTCCCGCCCAAATAAGTGTGGTTTCGATTGAGCGAACGCCGCCCCAAACGAATAGTCCGATTACGACTGCTGCCAGCGCTGAAAGCGCAACTAGTTTGCCGGCAGAATCAGCTTTTTTTGGGGTTTTTGGGGTTTTAGCCATGCCTTAACCCTACTTCTTTGACTTGGTTTTGTTGGAACCAGTTTTTTTGCCATCGGCTTTGGCAGTCGGCGAAGCCACCGAGATTCCCAAGTGCACAGCAACAAAAATGGCGTATGCGCCCAAAAAGCCAACGTGGCTTACTGAATCACTGAGCCCAGCGATGCTCTGTGAGACACCGAGCCCAGTGGCCAGCACCGCGCTAATTAGGTGGTCACGGCGACGCGATGAACCCGGTTTGGCATAAATCGCCAAGATGACTTCGGCGAGAGTTCCGAAGAATCCCCAGGCACCAATAAGCAGCCAAGCGGTGAAAATCAGGTCGAATCTATCGGAATTGCCCGCTGCGCTTAGCTGAACCAACTGCGCAATCGAAAGAGCCAGCATCGCGAGCGAACCAAGCCCGACAAAAATTCTGAAAACTATGCCCCGTCGTTTTTTGTCGCGCAAAACCGAAAGACCAAAAGCGGCTGCCCAACCCAACGAAATTATTGCGAGTGCGATCATGCCCACCGCGGCGCTGTGCGATTGAGAGAAGGTGATAAGGATTCCGGCTATAAATGCTGAAACAGCCTGAGTTGCGGCAGTTATTTTGCGGTTTTTAATGCGAGGCATGCAACTACTGTTTCATATTCGCGAAGCGCGAGTATTGCCCTTGGAACCCAACCACGATGGTGCCGGTTGGTCCGTTTCGTTGCTTGGCCAAAATTAGGTCGGCTTC
>JBEEOO010000052.1:0-2657 GCA_041191585.1 Actinomycetota bacterium | reverse complement strand
CCCTCTGAGTTATTTGAAATATGTGCCAAAGGGCTTGACCACCCCGCCGTTCAAATACCCAAACACTCATAACCCGTATGCGGTTGTGCTCACCAAAGAGGCTGGAATCGCACTTGTGGCGATGGCCAAAGCGATGGCGGTTGAGGGCGGTGGCACTTTGGTGGCATCGAGTGGTTATCGAAGTTTCCTGACCCAGCAATCCGTGCATCAGCGCCAGGTTGCTCGCTATGGCCTAAAGGTTGGCGAGGCACTCGCAGCTCGACCGGGCTTCAGTGAGCACCAAACCGGACTAGCGGTTGACGTTTATGCAGCCGGCCAAGATTGCCGCATTTATACCTGTTTTGCTAACACCAAGGCCGGCAAATGGCTGGCCAATAATGCTCACCGATTCGGATTTGTGCTGCGTTATCAGCAAAACCAGGCGTCCACAACCGGCTATCAATTTGAACCTTGGCACTTTAGGTATGTCGGGCCAGAGCTAGCCGGAGCGTTTAAGACCAGCGGCAAGAAATCACTCGAGGCTTATTTCAACCTGCCTAAAGCGCCAAGCTACTAAACCGCAGAGCTCGAGGAACTAGCCCAGGACAGAGTCGACCAAAGCCTTAGCTTCGTCTTGAACCACCTTTAGGTGTTCGTTGCCCAGGAAGCTCTCGCCGTAAATCTTGTAGACGTTCTCGGTGCCTGATGGGCGTGCAGCGAACCAGGCTGATTCGGTCTCAACCTTGAGACCACCAAGAGCGGCGCCATTTCCCGGTGCGTGAGTCAAGATCGCTGTGATCTTTTCGCCGGCTAGCTCGGTAGCCGAAACATCATCTGCCGACAGCTTGCCCAGCTTTGCCTTCTGCTCCAAAGTCGCTGGCGCATCGATTCGCTCATAGGCAGGCTCACCAAATTTGGCGGTCAAGCCGGCATAGTGCTGCGACGGGGTCTTGCCTGTTACAGCAGTGATCTCTGCCGCCAATAGAGCCAAGATGAGGCCATCTTTGTCAGTTGACCACGATCCACCATCAAGCCTCAAGAACGATGCTCCCGCAGACTCTTCGCCACCAAAACCAACTGAGCCATCCATTAGGCCAGGCACAAACCACTTGAATCCGACCGGCACCTCAATCAGGCGGCGGCCTAGCGAATCAACCACCCGGTTGATGATCGACGACGAAACCATGGTCTTGCCAACTGCAGCCGAAGGCGACCACTCTGGGCGATTGCGATATAGATAGTCAATCGAAACCGCCAAAAAGTGGTTCGGGTTCATTAGTCCGTAATCGCGAGTCACGATTCCGTGGCGGTCAGCGTCGGCATCGTTTCCAGTTGAAATATCAAAGGCCGACTTGTTAGCAATCAGGCTGGCCATAGCGTCTGGCGACGAGCAGTCCATGCGAATCTTGCCATCCCAGTCGAGCGTCATAAAGCCAAACTGAAAGTCAACATTGGGGTTAATCACCGTTAGGTTCAGCCCATAGCGCTCGCCGATTGCGCCCCAATAATCAACCGATGCACCACCCATTGGGTCGGCACCGATCGAAACGCGGCTGTCGCGAATTGCTTCGAGGTTCAGCACATCGCCGAGCTGAGAAACATAGTTGTCGCGATAGTGAAACTTGACTGGGTTTGGCGCAGAGCGCTTCACTTCGCGCATGCCACCAAGGATGATCTCGTTTGCGCGCGCAGCAATCCAGTTGGTGGCATCAGAATCAGCCGGGCCACCGTGCGGAGGGTTGTATTTGAAGCCACCGTCGGTTGGCGGGTTGTGGCTAGGGGTGATGACCAGGCCGTCGGCCAAGCTGGCTTCGCCGGCATGCTTGCCCTCGTTGTGGTTAATGATCGCAACCGAAACCGCCGGGGTTGGCACATAGCGACCCTCAGCGTCAACCATCGCAATCACGTCGTTGCCGGCCAGCACCTCGAGTGCGGTTTGCTCGGCAGGGCCCGAAAGCGCATGGGTATCTTTGCCTACATAAATCGGGCCATGGATGTTCTCGCGGCGACGGTATTCAACAATCGCCTGAGTGATTGCGGCGATGTGGTCTTCGTTGAAGCTGCCATTCAGTGAAGTGCCACGGTGGCCACTGGTGCCGAACGCAACTTTTTGCTCGGGCACGGTGACATCGGGGTGGGTTTCAAAATAGAGCTCGATCAATCTCGAGACATCAACAAGGTCAGATGGCAATGGTTTTTGGCCGGCGCGAACACTCATAGACCCATATTGGTGGCTAATCTTGGTCTATGGCATCACGAGCAAATAACAGTTCAAAAAAGCAGACCTTCGCCTTCCTTGGCCCGGTCGGCACTTTTACTGAGCTCGCTCTTGCTCAGATTAAAGAGGCCAAGGGCCAACAGCAGATTCCGGTTGCCCACGTTCAAGAGGCCATCGATCTTGTGATCAGCAAGCGCGCTGATCGTGCAGTTATCCCGGTTGAAAACTCAATCGAGGGCGGCGTATCTGCAACTCTCGATGCCCTAGCCGCCACCGAAAACATCCGCATCTATGGTGAATACCTGGTTCCGGTCACCTTCAATTTGGTCGCCCGCCCAGGCGTCGCGCTCAAAGATGTTCGTGTGGTTGCAACACATCCGGTTGCCTATGCGCAAACACGCAAGTGGCTGCAGGCCAACTTGCCAAAGCACACACACCTGCCTGCAACCTCAACCGCTGC
>JBEEOO010000051.1:0-2796 GCA_041191585.1 Actinomycetota bacterium | reverse complement strand
CGCCCAGGCATGCCATTTACCGCATACGAGGTTGGTGGCAAGCGCCGTTTGGTTTGGACCACCTTCATGCCTTCGCAGGTTGACATCGACATCAAGCACGATGCCGGCAAGGCATATTTGGTGCGCGTTCTTGAAGCACTCAAGTCGGGTGGCGTAAAGGTTGTTCGTCTTGACGCTGTCGGCTATGCGGTCAAGACCCCGGGCACCGACTCATTCATGACCGCCGAGACCCTTGAGTTCGTTAGCGAAATCACCGAACTGATTCAGTCTTATGAGATGCGCGTTTTGGTTGAGGTGCACGCACACTATTCACAGCAGCTAGAGATCGCACCGCTGGTTGACCTGATTTATGACTTTCAGACTGCACCGCTGCTTTTGCACTCGCTGTTTACCGGCACTGTTGACCGCCTAAACGACTGGTTCAAGATTCGCCCGACCAACTGCCTAAACGTGCTTGACACCCACGACGGATATGGCGTGATCGACGGCGGCCCAATCGGTGACAAGCCTGGCATCATCACCCAAGACGAAATGGCACACATCTTTAAGGTCGCCGAAAAGAACACCGAGGGTCACAGCGCAATCGCGTCGGTTGTGCCGCAGTGGTTCACCCTGCCTCACCAGATCAACGCGACCCTGCCAAACATTGTCAAGAATGACACCGGCTATGTGATCATGCGCGCGGTTCAGTTCTTCTTGCCAGGTGAACCTCAGGTTTACTATGTCGGTCTATTTAATGGCATGGATGACCAGGAGCTATTTGCAAAGTCTGGTCAAGGCCGCGACACCAACCGCCACAACTACACCCCCGCTGAGATTGAGGCAGCGCTGAAGCAGCCGGTTACTCAGGCAATCATCGCTCTTGCTCGCGTGCGCAAGCACCCTGCTTTTGATGGTGAGTTTGCTTGGGCAGTTATCGATGCCGACACGATGCGTCTTGAGTGGGTTAACGGTGCAGAGCGTTTGTCGCTTGAATTTAAGACCACAGTTGACTCACCAAGCTTTATCATCGAAGCAACTGGTGCCAGCGGCGTTCGTCGTTTCGAATCAGTCTCTGAACTAGCGACCTACTAAGGAGCCAAAATGGCACTCGAACAGCCCAGCTATCGAGTGCTAAAGATTCTCGACGGCATCGAGTATCGCGACTACGAACCATACAAAATCGCAGTTTGTCGACTCGAGAATTTAGACGATTTGAACCGCGCTTCGAGCCAAGGTTTTCGCTATTTGTTCAACTACATAAGCGGTGAGAATCAGTCGAGGCAAAAGGTTGCCATGACCGTGCCGGTGATTCAGAAGCCGGCCGACGCCGGATGGTCTATTTCGTTTGTGGTTCCAAAAAGTTTTTATGCGACCGGGGCACCAGAGCCCAGCAACTCAATGGTGAAAATTGATGACGTTGCCGGTGGCCGGGTTGCGGCGCTTCGATATCGTGGGTTCTGGAATTCGGATCGCTTTGACGAAAAACGGTCTGAGTTGCTGGAGAAACTGCGAGAGCAAGGCACCGAGACCGTCGGCGATGCCTTTAGCGCGGTTTATAACCCGCCAATGACCCCACCTTTTTTGAGACGCAACGAAGTGCTAATCCGACTGGCTAATTAGGCAGGCCGGCGTGGGCGATCCGTCAAAATCACCTTTATTGATTGCTATGCCTCAGATGAGTGGTGCGGTGCTCGACCAATCGCAGGGCGCAATTCAGCCCAAATAGCCATTAGCAAAATCGGCAGAAGGATGTCGGTTGCTACAAAAATTGGGTAGTCCAGTAGGTATCCGGTGAACCACTGGCCCTTCTGAATGAAGAGCGAAACGTGATTGACAAGTAATGAGGCGGGCCAGATCAGGGCGACGATTGGCAACAGTCGAAGAGATGCTGAATAACCAAGTGCGTAGAGCGCAAAGATGACTACTGGGCCGGTCGAGATTGCAATCCAACCAAGAGTTGATACCGCAAGCACTGCCGCACGAATGCCATCAGTTTCGGCAAAAGGATTGAAGAAAAAGAAGGTCGGATAAGTTGCCACGACCAGCCAAAACAATACGCTGACAAACAGGCCGAAAGTTGCAACAACGGCTCTTGTTGAAACCCTAGCTGAAGCCCAAGGGCTGATTTCTTTGCTCATTATTTATCCCTTTTTATTGGTGTTCTCAAATTTAGTAGTCGCAAACAATAAGCCAACGCGCGCCAGCTAGGTTGTGCCAAGCAAAAACGCCGCTGCCGGTTTGCCCCGGAACTATGCATTGACCGCCGATGATTGGCTCAAAATTCTGAATCGGGTTCACATAAATTGCACCAGTGCCGGCCAGTGAGGTGACCACGAAACCTAGCTGCACAATACGTCCGTTGGTTGGTCGAACAGTGGTGAGTGTGCCGCCACCGTCTAGATAAAGCGGTGCACCGGCAGCCCACATGCTGGTGTCGAGGTCATGCACCAATCCATAGGTGGTCACGAATCCCTCTGCACCCGATGCGATATTTTGAGTCGCGATTCCGATCACGGCTGTTGCCCCGAGGGCAGTTGAGTTATCGGCGGCAACCACTGATATTCGTCCATTTGAAGAGCCGTCGACACGCACTGCCGAACCGTTGGCAATTGGAGTCGGAGACAAATTCTTAACCAGTTGAACCGCCTCCTGTCCAACCTGAAGAGTTACATTGCCACCCTTCATTTGAAAGTTCAGCGTGCCGTCTTCATCGTTCCAGCGAAGTTTTCCAGGGGCGTCAGTGCCCGCCGCCAAGACGCTAAATTGCAAATAGTCGAGTGTTCCAACCTGAGTGATGCCACTTTGATTGAGAGA
>JBEEOO010000050.1:0-2801 GCA_041191585.1 Actinomycetota bacterium | reverse complement strand
TAGCTGGCGAACTTCGGCGCGTAGCCATCGTCGAGTTGGCCATCAATTGCGATTCCCGATGTGCTCTGAACGCGAACGATTCCATCCAGCTTGCTGAGCTCAAGTGCATAGTCGGTGACGTCATCTTGACTGGCACCGGTCATGATGATTTCAACCGGTGAGCCTTCACGCGAGTTGAATCGCTCTCGAATCACATTGCTGGCAACTACGACTTTGTCGGTCTGCTGCAGAATGCGGTCATCAACTTGCCCAAACTCAACGCCATTGGCCAGACCAACGAGCGAGCCAAGCCCGATGGTAGTGATTAGCAAAACGGCAACCGGGCGCTTCATCACAAAGCGAGCAACTTTGGCCCAACCCACCGACTGCTTTGGCTTGCCGGCTGACTTGATAACTTTAAATTTGTTGACTCGGTCACCCAAGCGGGTCAACTCTGCTGGCAAAACCAGCAGCGCGCCCGCCACTGCCAGCAAGACCACAACCACTCCACCGATTGCGAACGACTGCAAGAAATACTGCGGAAAAAACGCCAATGAAGACAGCACGATTGCCACCGTTAGGCCACTGAACAAAACCGTGCGGCCGGCGGTGGTCACAGTGTTGATCACAGCCTGCTTGACCGCCACATCGCGGTCGCGCTCTTCTCTGAATCGGTTCACCATCAACAGTGCATAGTCAATGCCCAGACCCAGGCCAAGGCCGGTGATCAGGTTGAGCGCAAAAATCGAGGTGTCAGTGAATTGCGCGGTGAGCCAAATGAAAAAGAACGAGCCAATTATCGATAGGCCGCCAATCAGCAGCGGCAATCCGGCAGCAATCAGCGAACCAAAAACAAATAGCAGCAGGATGATGGTCAGCGGAACCGCGATTGCTTCAGCCCTGGCCAAGTCGCCTTCGATGGCTGAGTTGATGGCCGAAGTTACGGCCGCGTACCCAGCAACATAAATGTCTGGTCCGCCGTTCCAATCGGCTCCGAAATTTCTAGTGATCTGCTTGGCGAGTGAGATTTGCGATGCTTCTTCATCGAGATAGACGAAGAAATAGGCCGCCTTGCCGTCTTCGCTAAGCAGGGTGGCTGGGTTGCCCAGAGTGAAATAGCTCTCGACTTTTTGAACACCGTCGATTGCCTCGAGCGCTGAATCCAGTTCGTCGGCTTGCCCCAAGCTAACCGGATCATTCGCCGCCTGATCGAAGTCGGCAATGATCACTACTTCAGGTGATTCTTCTTTGAATTCAGAGTCAAGAATTTCTGAGACTGCGGCTGAGTCAGAACCTGGGTCGTCATAGCCGCCACCTTTGAGCAGGCCGAAAGACTGAAACCCCCAAATTGATGAGAGAGCAACCAGGCCAATGAACCCCACAAGCACGGCTCGATTTCGGCGCACTACAAACTGAGCAAGGCGACGCATTTGTTCCTCTCAGTCTTCGAGGTAGTCCGGCTTTGATGTTTTCAATTCCGGTTAGGTTGCCTAGAAAATTCGATCCGCAGCAATCTGTTTGGTTCCCTGCATAAATCTCAGCACATCCTGGTCAACCATCACATCATTCATTCGGATAGCACGCGTGAGGTATAAACCGTCGAGTGAGCGCACTCGGCTGAGAGCGACATAGGTTTGGCCCGGGCTGAAGGCACCGCGACCCATGTCGACCACGACCTCGTCGTAGGTTTGGCCCTGCGATTTGTGAACGGTTACCGCCCACGCCAAGCGCAGCGGAATCTGTTGAAACTCAGCCAGCGGCACGGCGACTAGAACCTCTTTGATGCGACCAGTGGCCTCGTCAAACTCTTCGTCGATCTCATAACGCACCTTCTCCCAGGTGCTTCGGCCCACCTCAAGTTCTTCACCATCGACCTCGACGATTACGCCGCCCGAACTTGGCAACGCCTTCACGTGGCCGATGGTTCCGTTGACCCAGCGCTTTAGGGTGCCGCCGTTTGGGTTTTTGAGTGTGCTTGAGTCGTCGTTCTTAATAAACATCACCTGGGCGCCGACTTTTAATTCAAGCACCGGGTCAGCCGGCAGTGTGCGACCAAAAACTCGCTCGTCTTCGGCGGTGAAAATGGCGTCAAAGGTCTTTGGCTTTGATTCGATGCGGGCCATGCGGTTGCGGTTTACCGAGTTCACGGTTTCGTTGGTGGTTGCCAAACGAATGACGTCATCATGCGGCGGGAATCTGTTTCCGCAGCTGTTTAGGTGGTCAAGCATTTCTTGGGTGCAAGAACCGTCGCGAATCGCGTTCAAAATCTCTTTGAAGTGCTCGTCGTGCTGTCTGAAAATCTCACCGAGCTCAAAGCGCTCGAGACTGTCTTCGCGCCAAACATGTGCATCAAAAAACCAAGAGCTCTGATAGTTCTCGGCCATGTAGGCACGCTCTTCGGCATTGCCCGGCACTGGCGCTAGCTGATAAGGGTCACCGAACATCACAACCTGGGCGCCACCAAACGGCAGCTTGCGTCGGCCTCGGGCAATGCCGAGTGCGCGTGACATCGCATCCATGAGGTCAGCGTTTACCATCGAGACTTCATCGATCACCAGAACATCGAGCGCACCGAGCACATCGCGACTGCGGCGGTTCAGGTGCTTGGCTAGATCGACCTCACCGAGGTTGCCAAACGGAAAACCAAATAGCGAGTGAATGGTGACGCCGCCAACATTGAGCGCGGCCACGCCGGTTGGCGCACAAACCGCCACCTTTTTGTCGGTGTTCTCGATGAAATAGTTCAGCAGCGTCGACTTGCCGGTGCCAGCTCGGCCAGTGACAAAAATGTTGTTCTCAGAAGATTCGATGTAGTCATAGAG
>JBEEOO010000049.1:0-2821 GCA_041191585.1 Actinomycetota bacterium | reverse complement strand
GATGATTTCTTGCCTGAGGCTTATGACGAAACCGTGGTCGACCGCATCATCGGTGTTCCAGACCGTGAATCTTTCGAGATGACTCGTCGCCTTGCCCGCGAAGAAGGTCTATTGGTTGGCCCAAGCTGCGGCATGGCCGTGGTCGCAGCCCTAGAGGTCGCCAAAGACCTACCTGCCGAAGCAGTGGTTGTGGTAATTCTGCCCGATGGCGGTCGCGGCTATCTAGCCAAGGTATTCAACGACAAATGGATGCGCTCATACGGGTTCATGGAAGCCGGCAGTGGCGAAAAGGTTGAGTTGTTGCTGAACCGCAAAGATGGCGAACTGCCAGAACTTATTCACGTTCACCCAGACAACACCGTCAAAGACGCCCTCGACATCTGCAAAGAGTTTGATGTTTCTATGCTGCCGGTTTTGCTTGCGGAACCACCGGTTCGCATCGGGCAGGTCACCGGTTCGATTCAAGAAAAAGACCTGGTCGACCGCGTTTTCACTGGCGAGCTCAAGTTGAGTGACCCAATTGCGAAGCACATCGGTGCAAAGCCGGGCGTGGTCGGTATTGGTGAAACCATCGAGGCTGCCCGCGCGCTGCTCGAAACCGAAGAAGTGCTTTTGGTGCTTCAAGATGGCGAGCCGGTCGGTGTCGTCACCCGCTTCGATGTTCTGAATTACCTGAGCAAATAGCTCCGAATCACAAGTTTCAAGAGATTTCCTAGAAAGAGGCAATTATGACCAACTTCGAGACCCGCGCTATTCACGTGGCCCAAGACCCAGACAGCACCACAGGTGCGGTCATCCCGCCAATTTATATGAGCTCAACTCACCGCCAGCGTGCGATCGGCGACCACATCGGTGGTTATGAATACAACCGCGCCGGCAACCCAACCCGCTCAGCATTCGAAAAGGCCCTAGCCAGCCTCGAGGGCGGTCACTTTGGCTTCAGCTTTGCCTCTGGTCTAGCAGCCGAAGACGCGCTGATTCGTGCCGCACTGGCCCCTGGCGACCACGCAATTCTGGCCGACGACCTCTACGGCGGCACATTCCGCTTGTTCAACCGCGTTCACCGCCACACAGGTGTTGAATTCGATGTTGCCGACCTGCTTGATCTCGATGCAATCCGCGCGGCATACAAGCCTGGCAAGACCAAAATGATCTGGATCGAAACCCCTTCGAACCCGATGATGACCGTCTTTGACATCACTGCTATTTCGGCTCTGGCTCACGAGCTTGGCCTGCTGGTTGTTGTCGACAACACTTTTGCGACGCCCTATTTTCAGCGTCCGCTAGAGCTGGGCGCCGATGTCGTGGTGCACTCAACCACCAAATATCTAGGTGGACACAGTGACGTTCTAGGTGGCGCAATTATTTTGAACGATGGCGAGCTTGCCGAGAAGGTTCAGTTTGTTCAGTTTGCGGTCGGTGCGGTTTCAAGCCCGTTCGACTCATGGCTAACTCACCGTTCACTTAAGACCCTTGCGGTTCGCATGGATCGCCACGCCGCTAACGGCCAAGCCGTGGCCGAGTTCTTGAGCCAACACGGGGCTGTATCAGAGGTGTTTTATCCTGGTTTGCCAAGCCACCCTCAGCACGAGGTTGCCAAGCGCCAAATGACTGGCTTCTCTGGTGTGGTCAGCCTTCGTTTGGCCGGCGGTCCAGCTGCGGCAAAGCGCTTCTGCGAGAGCACGCACCTATTCACGCTGGCTGAGAGCCTCGGTGGCGTTGAGTCGCTAGTCAACTACCCATATGAAATGACTCACGCGTCAGCCAACGGCACCCCAATCGAAGTCGACCAAGACATCGTTCGTTTGTCGGTTGGACTCGAGCACATTGACGACATTTTGGCCGACCTAAAGCAGGCCCTGGCCTAATTTATGTCATCAGCAAAGCTAAAACTAAAACATCGAGTCATTCGATCGGGCGACGAACTAAGTCGCAGCCAACGAATCGGCTATATCATTCTGCTCGGCCTAGCCATGGGGCTCATCCCATTCGCTATTGACCCGGTTTTGCCGTCTTTTCCTTTGATTGGTGAGCATTACAACGTAGACAATGCTGTTGTTCAGTGGACTCTGACCGGCCTGTCTATCGGTCTGGCACTAGGACAGCTGTTGGTCGGACCGCTTAGCGATTCGCTTGGTCGAAGGCGTCCGATGCTATTTTCGGTGGGTTTGTTTGCGCTTGCCGAAATAGGTTGCTACCTGGCACCAAATTTTGAAACGTTTTTGGTGCTAAGGGTTTTGGTTGGAGTCGGTGCTTCGGGGGCAAGCGTGATCGGCTTCGCGGTTATGCGTGACCTCTATGCCGGTCAGTCGCTAATCAACTTCATGGGTCGAGTTTTTTTGATTCAAGGGCTGACCCCGGTAATCGGCCCATTTGCCGGCTCGCAACTTCTCGCCATCATGGGCTGGAAAGAAGTAATTCTGGCCTTCGGGCTATTCGGCTTGCTGCTGCTGGTGGGCCTTTATTTGATGCTGGTTGAAACTCTGCACACCGAGGATCGTCGCGCTAAGGGCTTCGATGGTATGGCCGGCCGATTCAAGGCCGTGTTGCGAGACCGCGTGTATGTGGGGCTTTTGATCATGTCATTCCTGCAGCACGTCGGATTGTTCACATATTTGAACACCTTCACGTTTATCACCCAAGACAGCTATGGGCTGTCTGCACTTGAGTTCGGGTTGTTTATGACTGTCAACTCAGTTGCATCTTGGATTGGCGTGCAGGTTGGCGCTTGGGGAGCCCGCAAAGTAGCTGCTCAGTGGGCGTTGATTTCCTCGATCGGCATGATTCTGTTGGCCACATCGATCCTGATCATCTCTGGGCT
>JBEEOO010000048.1:0-2842 GCA_041191585.1 Actinomycetota bacterium | reverse complement strand
CCGAACTCGGCGACGGTCTGGTTGTAGTCAAGTTTGCGATCGGCAACGATTTTGCGAACCAGCGAATAGCCGTTGCTGTGAAAACCAGACGCCTCTAGGCCAAGCACAACATCGCCAACCTGAACGCGGTCGGCAGTGAGCAACTTGCTGGCCTCAACCACACCAGTGGCTGCACCGGCAACGTCATAATCATCGGCGCCTAGCAGGCCCGGGTGCTCGGCGGTCTCGCCACCGACAAGAGCAACATCAACTGCCGAGCAGGCCTCGGCGATGCCACGAACGATGTCGGCGATGCGCTGTGGAACGACCTTGCCGCAGGCGATGTAGTCGGTCATGAACAGAGACTTTGCGCCAACCACAACGATGTCGTCGACAACCATGCCGACAAGGTCTTGGCCAATGGTGTCGTGCTTGTCGATCGCCTGAGCGATTGCAACCTTGGTGCCAACGCCGTCAGTGGAGGTTGCCAGCAGCGGGCGGTCATACTGCTTCAAAAATGAGACGTCCATCATGCCGGCGAAGCCACCGAGGCCACCGACAACCAGGCTGTTGTGGGTTGCGCCAACGGCGCGCTTCATAAGTTCAACGGCTAGGTCGCCGGCTTCGGTGTCAACACCGCTGGCCGCATATGCGTTAGTCATTCAGAGTCTCCTGCTGGGCGCGAATCAACGCGTCGGTTTCGCTGTCGGGCCCTGGGTTGCAGGCCGCTGGGTCGGCACCGGCCGAGCCCTTTTCAAGCAAGTTCTTGCCAAGGCGGTCAGCGGTTGGCAATTCAATCGGATAGGTTCCGGTGAAACATGCGGTGCAAAGTTCGCGCTCTGGCTGGCCGGTCGAGGCGATCATGCCGTCTTTTGAAAGGTAGCCGAGAGTGTCGGCGCCGATTGAGGCACGAACATCATCGACGCCCAAACCGGTGGCAATTAGCTCGGCGCGAGTTGCAAAGTCGATGCCATAGAAACATGGCCAGGTGATTGGTGGCGAAGAAATACGAACATGGATTTCGGCTGCGCCGGCCTCGCGAAGCATTTGAACCAGCGCGCGCTGGGTGTTGCCGCGCACGATTGAGTCGTCAATCACCACGATGCGCTTGCCGCGAATTACCTCTTTAAGCGGATTGAGCTTCAGGCGAATTCCGCGCTGACGAATGGTCTGTGAAGGCTGAATAAAGGTGCGGCCAACATAGGCGTTTTTGACCAGACCGTGACCAAACGGGATTCCCGACTCTTGGCTGTAGCCAATTGCGGCCGGGGTGCCAGATTCTGGAGTTGGAATGACAAGGTCTGCCTCGACTGGATATTCGCGAGCCAAAGTGCGGCCCATCTCGACGCGGGAGTCATAGACAACCTTGCCGTTGATGCTGGTGTCTGGGCGGGCCAGATAGACATATTCAAAAACACAGCCGGCACGCTTGGTTTCGGCAAATCGAGTTGACCGCAAGCCGTTTTCGTCGATTGCAATTAGTTCGCCCGGCTCGATCTCACGAACAAAACTCGCACCGACGATATCCAGAGCTGCGGTTTCAGAGGCAACCACCCAGCCGCGCTCAAGGCGACCAAGCACCAGCGGGCGCACGCCCTGTGGGTCACGAGCGGCATAAAGCGTGGTTTCATCCATGAAAACAAGGCAGAAAGCACCCTTAACTTTTGGCAGCAGTTCTAGTGCGGTGGCCTCAAGGGTGTGGTCAAGGTCGCCGGCCATCAATGCGGTCAGCACGGCGGTGTCGGTGGTGTTGCCACCGGTGATTTCGTTTGAAGTCTGATCTGGGTAGCGCTGCTGCAGCAGGTCGAGCAGGTCGGCGGTGT
Organism: Actinomycetota bacterium; assembly: GCA_041191585.1. GTDB lineage: Bacteria > Actinomycetota > Actinomycetes > Actinomycetales > Microbacteriaceae > Rhodoluna. The sequence continues at coordinate 1,040 of JBEEOO010000048.1, read as the reverse complement.
TGGTCAGGTTGCCGTTGTGAGCTAGAGCCACAGTGCCAGCGCTGGTGCGACCAAGTGTTGGCTGCGCATTGCGCCAGTGCGATGCGCCGGTTGTTGAATAGCGGTTGTGGCCAACCGCGATGTGGCCGATCAGACTCTCGAGAGCTGATTCAGAGAAAACCTGAGAGACCAAACCCATGTCTTTATAGACCAGGATTTTCTTGCCGTTTGAGGTTGCGATGCCCGCTGATTCTTGCCCGCGGTGCTGAAGTGAATAGAGGCCAAAGAATGCCAGCTTGGCCACTTCTTCGCCAGGTGCCCAAACGCCGAATACACCACACTGATCTTTGGGTGCTTTTTCGTCCTCATCGCTAACCGCAAGGTCGTGATTTAGAAGTCCGTCGCCACGAAGCAAAATCGTCCCCTTTTTGTGGGTGGTTGGTGGGCTTTACCCCTCAAGTTTAGTGGCTTCGACGCTCTTCGCCCGAGCCACGAAAATGCGGTCCAAAATGACGGCAACGATGATTCCGAGTGCGGCACCTGCGCCACCTAAAAAGGCGATTAGGTATGTGACCAATGGTTTGGCCGTTCGAGACTCTTCTGGGATTGCGAATCCAAGAATCAGAGCCACGATGATGCCGAGAATTGCGCCGGCAAACAAAAAGGTCAGGTATTTCGGCGAGCGCCGAATTGTCACTTGCTCGGTCTTAGAAGTTGTCTTGGCCATGTCTCTATTTAAACACCTATATAAGTGGCAACACTCCGCTGAGATCGGCACGGGTGCCCGATGCCTGAACTAGGTGCTGATTGAGTGCCTCGGCCCAGTCGATTCGGCCAGTGGCCAAACGCACCCAAATCTCAGGTGACATTTCGACCACGTTTGGCGGGGTGCCGCGTGTGTGACGCGGGCCCTCGATACATTGGGTTGCCCCAAACGGCGGAACCCGCACCTCAACCGAATTGCCCGGGGCTTGCTCGGCTAGTTCTTCAAGCAGAAACCTGACTGCCACTGCTAGTGCCGCGTTATCGCCCTCTTGAAATTTGATCAGAGCTGCTCTGCC
>JBEEOO010000047.1:0-3496 GCA_041191585.1 Actinomycetota bacterium | reverse complement strand
TGAATTCACGCGAGCATCGATATCGATAACCTGCGTGGTCACATCGGTGCTGTTAACGTTTGTGCTCAGCACCTTGCCGAGTTCACCAACGGCAGCGATAGTTGCATCTAATTTGCCAGCCTCAACGCGAACGGTGGCGTTGACAGCCCAAAGCTCACCCTGGTTGTTGCTTTCTTGAGACCAGCTCTCGACTAGACCGTTGTTATCGGTGACGATCTCGTTTATCGCGGCCTGCACGCCGCCAATCTCAGCAGTTTCAAAACTCATTGATCCGGTTTTGATAACACTGCGGTCAGACGCTGCCGTGTCATTTGTGGCAACAGCCATCCAGCCGTCGCCTTCAAAAACCTTTGAGTTTTGCTGGTCTGTGGCAGTGCCGCCGGCATCTGGGGCCACCGAACTCGAAACATCACTCTGAGCACATCCGCTGAGCATCGCGGCAACCAAAGCTGCAGCGACAAAAACCTGAATCTTCTTCATGGCCTCAGGCTACACATTCGAGTTAGGTTCAGCTATAAGGCTCAGCAAACTTTCAGCATGAGCAGAATTCGGTCGTCAGATCAGTTGCGCTTACCGGCAAAAAAATCACGGATGATTGCGCCGCACTCGTCCTCCAGCACGCCCCCGATAACTTCGACCGGCTGACCTAAGCGGGCGTCGCGCAGCAGATCATAGAGAGAACCCGAAGCGCCGACTCGGTCATCCCAGGCGCCGAAAACCACGCGAGGAATGCGGGCGGCAACGATGGCACCGGCGCACATCACACAGGGTTCAAGCGTCACGATAAGAGTGCAGCCTTCAAGGCGCCAATCATCGCTGGTTTTGCAAGCTTCGCGAATCGCAACAATCTCAGCGTGGCCGGTTGGGTCGTGCTCAGCCTCGCGAATGTTGTGACCGCGGCCAATAATTTCGCCCGATGCCGACACGACAATCGCGCCCACAGGAACATCGTCTCCCGAAGCTGCTGCTTCGGCGAGCGCTCGTTTCATTAGTTCTGCAAAATCCATTAGTTTTAGCCTATGCGAGTTCACATTGCCGACCACCCTCTGATCACTCACAAGCTCAGCGTTTTGCGCGACAAAAACACTCCTTCGCCGGTGTTCCGTCAGCTGGTCGAAGAACTCATGACTCTTCTTGCCTACGAGGCCACCCGTGATGTTCGCGTCGAGCGCATACAGGTTGAGACCCCGGTGGCAATCGCCGATGGCGTGAAGCTTTCAAAACCGCGCCCGATTATCGTGCCGATTTTGCGTGCCGGTTTGGGCATGCTCGAGGGCATCATCAAGCTATTGCCAACCGCAACCGTGGGCTTTTTGGGCATCAAGCGCGACGAAGAAACCCTGCAGCCATTCACCTATGCCAACCGCCTGCCAGATGACCTAGGCGGTCGTCAGGTCTACATCATCGACCCGATGTTGGCCACCGGTGGCACTCTGATTGATTCAATCAACTACGTATTCGAACGTGGCGCTAACGAAGTCACCGCGATCTGCTTGCTTGGTGCCCCTGAGGGGCTAGCCGCGGTTGAGGCCGCGATGCACGGCAAAGATGTGCGCATTGTCCTTGGTGCACTCGATGAAAAGCTCAACGAACTCGGCTACATCGTTCCCGGCCTCGGTGATGCCGGCGATCGTCTTTATGGCCTAGCTGAATAGCCCAGGCCGTTTGTCGGCTGGCCCGAACGGCCGTTTTCCCAATGGACCTCCGATGGGTCCCACTCACGGTTACTCGCGCAAGTAGGTCAATTTTTCATTTTCCAACCCACCTTTGCACCCTTTATCCGCTCATTATTTGCCGGTTCTACCCATGCAAAACGCCTGGTTTTGGCGTACTTATCAATTAGATCCACCAGTTCAATAACGATGTATTGATTCTGACCTCGATGATTTTGCACGTGCATAATTCCCATTTTTTGCAGCCGCATCAGCCACCGCTTCGCCGTAGATTCCGAAATGGTTGCCATGTCACTCAATTGACGAATGTTCATTACTGGACTCTTGCAAATCGCGATCAGGCACGTGGAGACTCTTGTAAGTGGGATCTCTCTGGTTTCTTCGAGATCGTGCTTCAATTTCTCGAGCACTGCCAATGTCTCGCGCTCAAAACTCAGAGAATCTGCCGGATCTAACGTTGCCGGTTCAGCCACGCGCCGAAACTCCGGCCACTGCATGGCGCGATAGCGGTTTGCTCTCCCTTGATATTTCAAAAGTACGCTCAGTGCGTTAATTTGACCGGCTCGATTTCTAAAACTTCCTGGGCCTACATCGGGATGATTGGCCAGTCGATGAGCTAGGAATTGAAGTTCGCCGATAGCGGCGAGCGCAGTTTTATTGAAGTGCCCAATGAGACTTGAGTAACTCAAAATCGGCCTAGGGGGATCTGCGTAGTCAGTCATGCGAAGTAGCTTGACGCGGTTTCTCCCGCGCATTTTGCTGGATTAAAAAACTGTGCAAAAGCGGGGCTAAAAACCGGCAATTATGAGGGGGATTGTGCCTCAAAAGCGGGTCAAAATCCCACCATTTGAATCACTTACGCAATGCTTCCAACAGTCACGCTAACCGCAGCTGATGGGAATCGGGCGATCGGACCAGCCCGCGATCGCCCGCAAGTTTATTTTGAGTCTTTAAATTCTCGCGATTTCTATTTGACAGTTTTGTAATTCATCATTTATGGTTTCAAACATGACTAACAGCAACCTTTCATCATTCTCAGTTGAGGCAGGCGCTAAGCGCACCTCGATGATGATGGCTGTTATACAGATCATCTGATCACACTGGCCGGCGAGTTCGATAAGAACCCCGGCCATTTTTGTTAGCTGACACAGAACCCCGACAAAAGCATGTGATTCATGCACCAGCCAAAAGTCGACATTCGACCAAGGCAAAAGATCACCTCTCAAGATCTAGTCAAAAAACTTCGCATACACACAAAAGGAACTTTTCATAATGGCAATCGCACACATCGATGCATACCGCTCACCAATCACCGCTACAACCGCAACCACCACTGCACCAGCAGCTGCCCCAACCCTGACCGCTGTGCCAACCGAGACCGAAGCCCGCGGCTTTGCGCTTTATGTTGGCATCAACGAAGAAACCGCCAAGGCAGCCGGCGTTAGCCTGGCCGAGCTGGTCAGCGCACTGCGCCAGACCGTTGCCGACCTAGTGCCTCAGGCAGCAACCGAAACCTATGCAGCTGTCGCGCTGGCACCAAAGGGCATCGGCGGCAAGAGCGTTGACGTGGTTCGCACCGCGCTTCGTGACCCACGCGCTATTGACAAGCTAGTTGTCGGCCAGCAGGCCGCCGAAGACGACAAGCCAGCAACCGGCATCGTGATCGACGCTCTTCGCAAGAAGGTTTTCGTCGATGGCACTAACGCCGAGCTAACCCACAAAGAGTTCGAGCTAATCAACTACCTAGTCGAGAACGAAGGCGAGACCATCAGCCGCCGCGAGATCATCGAGATCATCTGGGCCGACGACGAAGAGAACGCACC
>JBEEOO010000046.1:0-5194 GCA_041191585.1 Actinomycetota bacterium | reverse complement strand
TAGGCCGAGTTGCCAAATCGATGTGGCAAACAGGGCAAACAGTGCGCTAAACATGCCGACAATCGCAGACAAAACCATCGACCTGCGCTCGCCGAGTTGGTTAACAATCGCGGCCGCTGGAATATCGGCAATCAATGTGCCCAGCAGTAATAGACCGGCTACTGCGCCCGCAGTTGGCAGATCGGCCCCCAATGCCTGAGCCGAGGCCGGAATGATAGGAATTAGAAAAACCGGAACAATCAGCGACCGAATTGAGAAGTTCGAATCGCGTGACGTCATGTTCCAATTATCAGCCTAGAAACAGCCTTTAGACTGGTCAGCAAATGGCAGAACTAGACCTCACCGCTGAAATCAAAGAGCTTCGCTCTACTTTTGGCAGCATCAAAGAGGTCGTTGACCTAACTAAATTAACTTCCGATATCGCCGTGCTCAAAGAGGCTGCCGGATCCCCAGGACTGTGGGACGACCCCGATAAAGCTCAGGCCGTGACCAGTCAGTTGTCGCACCGACAAGCCATGCTGACCAAGATTCAGTCGGTCGAAACTCGCCTAGATGACATCGAAGTATTGATTGAAATGGCAAATGCCGAGAATGATTCGGCGGTGCAAAATGAAGCTCGTGCAGAGATGGCCAGCCTGACCGAGGTTGTCTCAGAGCTCGAAATTCAGACTTTGTTGAACGGCGAATATGACTCTCGCTCGGCAGTGATCACCATTCGTTCTGGCGCTGGTGGCGACGATGCCACCGATTTTGCCGAAATGCTTATGCGCATGTATCTGCGCTATGCCGAAAAGCACAAGATGGCATGCCAGGTGCTCGACACGTCTTATGCAGAAGGTGCCGGAATCAAGTCGGCAACTTTTGAGATTGATGCCCCTTATGCATTCGGCACTCTCTCAGTCGAAGCTGGCACGCACCGATTGGTTCGCATGAGCCCGTTCAACGCCGCCGGAAAACGCCAAACCAGTTTCGCTGCGGTCGAGGTGGTCCCGTTGATCGAACAGACCGACGTCATTGAGATTCCTGAAAACGAAATTCGCATCGACGTTTTTCGTTCTAGTGGCCCGGGTGGACAAAGCGTTAACACCACTGACTCAGCAGTGCGCATCACGCACATTCCTACCGGCACTGTGGTTAGCTGCCAGAACGAGAAAAGCCAGATTCAAAACAAAGCCGCCGCAATGCGCGTTCTGCAGTCACGTTTGCTCGAAGTTCGCCGCCGTGAAGAAGAAGCCAAAAAGAAGCAAATTGCCGGCGACGTAAAGGCCAGCTGGGGAGAACAGATGCGTTCATACGTGCTTGCGCCTTATCAAATGGTCAAAGATTTGCGCACCGAACACGAAGTGAACAACCCATCTGCCGTGTTCGACGGAGACCTTGACGGATTCATTTCAGCTGGAATTCGCTGGCGCAAGCAGACACAGGCCAGCGCCTAGTCAGCATCTGCAGGCTAGCAATTTAGGCTTTAGGCATCATGATCAGCATCGCCAATGTCTCAAAGCACTATCGCGGCTCAAGTCGCCCGGCGCTTAACAACGTCTCGCTAGAGATCGAAAAAGGCGATTTCGTGTTTTTGGTCGGTGCCTCAGGTTCTGGCAAATCATCTTTGATGCGATTGATGCTTCGCGAAGACTCGCCGACCAGTGGCTCAGTTCACGTTCTGGGCGAAAACCTCAAAAAGATCCCAAGCCGCAGGATTCCATTTTTCAGACGCAAGCTCGGCGTAGTTTTTCAAGATTTCCGCCTGCTGCCAAACAAAACTGTGGCGCAAAACGTGGCATTTAGCCTAGAAGTCATCGGCAAATCACAGGCTTTTATTCAGACCGCGGTGCCAGACGTGCTGGGTATGGTCGGGCTTGCCGAAAAGGCAGACCGCATGCCAAGTGAGCTTTCGGGTGGCGAGCAGCAGCGCGTTGCCCTAGCCCGTGCAATCGTCAACAAGCCGGCTATCTTGCTTGCCGACGAGCCAACCGGAAACCTGGATCCGGCAACTTCTGAAGACATCATGGCCCTGATTGAGCGCATCAACTTGGCTGGCACCACAGTTGTGATGGCCACCCACGACCGCGGCATCGTTGACCGCCTCCAAAAGCGCGTGGTTGAACTTCGCGATGGCGAGATTATTCGTGACCAGACTGGCGGTTCCTACTAATGCGTTTTGGTTTTGTTTTTGCCGAAATCGGTCAGGGTTTGCGTCGCAATGCGTCGATGGTCGTGTCAATTATTTTGGTCACTTTTATGTCGCTTACATTCGTCGGCTTGGCCGGCATCCTGCAGCTTCAAATCGGCCAAATGAAGAACTACTGGTATGACCGTGCGCAGGTTGCCGTCTATCTGTGCAGCAGCGTTTCGCCACAAGAGATTTGCCCCCAAGGCGAGGCTTCGCCAGACCTAAAGACTGCCATCGAAGCAAAACTTCAGTCTTCAACGCTGGCGCCATATGTAGACGAGTTCTATTTTGAGAACCACGACCAGGCTTATAAAAACTTTCAAGAGCAATTTGCCGGAAACTCGGTTGCAAAATACGTCACAGCTAAGCAGCTAAATGAGACCTACTGGGTCAAGTTGAACAACGCCGCCGACAGCCAGATCATCACTGAGAGCTTTAGTGGCATGGCAGGAGTCGAAGAGGTTCGTGACCAGCGCAGCTACCTAGACCAAATTTTCAGCATCCTAAACGCAGCGTCGCTTGCTTCAATCGGCATCGCAGCTTTGATGCTGTTCTCGGCTGGGCTGCTTATTTCGACAACCATCAGGCTCTCGGCATTTAGTCGTCGCCGCGAGCTGGGCATCATGCGCTTGGTCGGCGCCAGCAACTTCTATATCCAGTTGCCATTCATTCTTGAAGGTGTCGTTGCAGCCGCAATTGGATCAATTCTTTCGGCCGCCGCAGTGGTTGCAATCGTTCAGTATTTCGTTCAGGGATACCTAGCGGCCCGCCTGCCATTTACCAGTTTTGTGAATTTGAACGATACCTGCGAATATAGAAACCTTATGCCTAGAGAACGTGGACAAAAGGTTGTCGCCAGCAACCGCAAAGCTCGCCACGACTATCACATCGAAGACACCTATGAGGCCGGCTTAGTCCTCACCGGGCCCGAAGTGAAGTCGCTGCGAGCCGGTCGCGCATCTCTAATTGATGGCTTTGGCAGCGTTGAAAACGGCGAGGCTTGGCTTGAAAACGTTCACATTCCTGAATACACCCAGGCAACTTGGAATAACGGGCCTTCACGCCGCCGCCGCAAGCTGCTTCTTCACTCTCATGAAATCGCCAAGCTTGCCGGCAAAATCAAAGAATCTGGCTACACCCTGGTGCCGCTTTCGCTTTATTTCAAAGACGGTCGCGCCAAAGTCGAGATCGCTCTTGCTCGAGGCAAGAAAGAATATGACAAGCGCCAAACGCTAAAAGAACAGCAGGACAAGCGCGAAGCAGATCGCGCGATGTCGTCTAAGGGCAAAGACTGGTAGCTCGCGTGCGAGAATATTCAGGTCGAAAGTCAGTGAGCTAGGGGGAGCGCATGGCAAAAATCGCAGTCGTTATTCCGGCTTATAAAGTTTCGAATCACATTCTTGAAGTTGTCGCCGAAATCGGCAAAAACATCGACCTAATTTATGTAGTTGATGATGCTTGCCCAGAGCAGTCGGGCAAATTAGTCTCGACCAAGGTCAAAGACAAGCGCGTTAAGGTCTTAACTCACGAGGTAAACCAGGGTGTTGGCGGTGCAGTTCTAACCGGATACAAGGCGGCCTTAGAAGATGGCGCCGAAGTTATTGTCAAGGTTGATGGCGATGGCCAGATGGACCCAGCACTCATCGATGACCTGGTTCAACCAATTCTTAGCGGTAAGGCTGACTACACCAAGGGCAATCGCTTTGACAGCATCACCGGCCTGCGCCAGATGCCCGGTATCCGAATTTTCGGAAACGGCGCACTTTCGCTGATGACCAAGATTTCAACCGGTTACTGGAATGTCACCGACCCAACCAACGGGTTCACTGCCATTCACCGCGACGTGCTCAAGAACATCACTTTTGGCATGCTCAGCAAGCGATTCTTCTTTGAATCTGACCTGCTGTTTCGCCTAAGTCTCGCTAAGGCTGTCGTTTGGGATGTCCCGATGGAATCGCGCTATGGCACCGAAAAAAGCAATCTGAAGATCAGCCGAGCCCTTTTTGAATTCACCTTCAAGCACGGCATCAACTTTCACAAGCGCCTGTTTTATAACTACTATCTGCGCGACATGTCAGCAGCTTCAATCGAGTTACCGGTTGGAATCCTGCTTTCATGGTTCGGTCTCATTTTCGGCATCGTGAAGTATGCCGAGTCTCTGCAAACCGGCCAAGCTGCAACTGCCGGCACGGTGATGCTCTCAGCCGTTCCATTGATTCTTGGAATCCAGCTGGTTTTGGCATTTATTTCTCATGACATCGCTTCGGTTCCGAAGCGCGTTCGACACAAGGGGTAGTCGTTGAACTTTAAAAACCTTTTCAAAACCGCAGACACCGCTCAGGCAATCTGGGGTGCCACCGGTCTGATTTTGACTTTCGCATGGCTACAGGCAAAGGTCACCGGAGTCTTTCCTACGGTTTTTCAGGACGAGTGGATCTACAGCATGCACTCGCGCCTGCTGCCATTGAGCGACTCGCCAATCGCCAACTTCTTATACAGCTGGGTTTATTCAGGAACCAGCAGCTGCGGGCTTGATTTCTATTCATGCACCAAGCAAGCCAACGTAATTTTCATGCTGATTTTCGCCATCGGCCTGTATCTGGTTGCTCGTCGCTATTTGAGTTTCTATGCCAGTGCTGGCTTGGCATTCTTGGCTGTGGTTAGCCCAATCTCTACCTATGCCTCATTCTTTATGCCAGAGAGCATGTATTTCGCGTTCAGCATTTTCTCGATTTGGGCAGTGCTTGAACTTCGCGAACGCGACACATTTTGGTGGGCTATGGGCGCCGGCGCATTGCTCGGTGCAACCGCGCTAGTCAAGCCACACTCACTTTTCTTGGTGCCGGTTTTGGGTCTAATGATTTTGGTCGTTATTCGCCCTGAGTCATCAACCTGGATAAAGCGCACCATCGCTGCGGTTTCATTTGGCATCGGTTTTGTAGTTTTCAAATTCGGCCTTGGATTCATTTTTGCCGGCTCGGCCGGCCTGGTTTGGTTCGGCACAAGCTATGAGTCGACGCTGAA
>JBEEOO010000045.1:0-2934 GCA_041191585.1 Actinomycetota bacterium | reverse complement strand
CTGGCCCGGCAATGCGGGCTGATAATAGAGGCATGGATCCTGTTGTCACTCATAACCCAGCCGAACTTCGCTACGAGATTCACCTCGATGGCAATCGAATTGGCTTGGCCGACTATGAACTTGCGCCGATGGCAGACGGCAACACAGAGGTTCGTTTTGTGCACACCGAAATTGATCCAGCGCTACGCGGCAAGAACTATGCGGCGATCTTGATGCGCGAGGCGCTTGCTGATGTGCGAGCCAAAGGTAACCAAAAGGTCACCCCGGTTTGCAGCTATGTCGTTATGTATATGAAGCGTCACCCTGAAACTCAGGATTTGCTGACCCTCGACATCGATGAAGCGGTAGCGATGTGTCGACTACCCAAATCGTTCTTCAAGCCAACCAACTAGGTCAGCCAGAACTTCATCCTTGTTGAGTTCGTTGACCATCTCGTGACGGCCACCGTGATAAACAATCACATTCAAATCTTCGACACCGGCGCGCTTGTAGGCGTTGGCCAGCATGCGGTTGCCGCGCTCACCACCGAGGGCGTCTTCTGAGCCGGCAATCAACAAAATCGGCACGTGGGCATCGATGTTTTTGCTCGGGGTTCCCAGCAGCTTGGCTGAGTTTGCAACACCAAAAACCTGAATTGCACTCTCGGTGAAGTTGTGTGGGTCGTTCATAAAATCGATGCCGACCTCGTGGTCGCGACTTAGCCATTCATAACCGGTTGAGTTTGGGGTGTTGGCCCAGCGCTTGTTGAAGCCCGAACTTGGCATGATGCCTGGCAGCGCCAAAGTTGAACCGCTCAAAATTAGGCCGTCATATTCATCTGAGTATTGGTTCCAGATGCGTTGACTGATCAGCGAGCCCCAGCTGTGACCGAACAAGATCAGTGGCTCTTCAGGGTGCTCACCCGAGATGAGGTGGCTGAGTTGACGAACATCGGCAAAGACAGCCGCCATGCCACCTGGGCCAAGCTGACCCTGGCGTGAAATTGCGCCGGTATCTTGCATCTTGAAGCCGGTGCGACCGTGACCACGGTGGTCATCGGCATAGACGCTATAGCCGGCTCGGTTGAGCTCTGCGGCAACGTGGTCATAGCGGCGGGCGTGCTCGCCTAATCCGTGCACCAACTGCACCACGCCTTTAGATTTGGCAACCGGCCACTCATAAAAAGTGATCTCGATGCCTTCGTTATCAGTGAATGTGCGAACCAGTGGCAATGCAGTCATAGCCAAAGATTATCGGTTGGAGCCGCGCTGACTGCTCAGCCCTCTTTGGTTATTTCAACCTTCACGAAGAGTTCGCCATCGAATGGCCCGGCATAGACCCCTCGCAACGGAGGAACGTCGTCGTAGTCACGACCTCGGCCCACCACAATGTGGCGATCGCCGGCAATTATGTCGTTGGTTGGGTCATAGGCGAACCAAGCGCCGGCCCACCACTCAACCCAGGCGTGTGATTCACCGGCCACTTTTTCATGCAGTTTTGGCTCACGACTTGGGTGCAGATAGCCGCTCACATATCGAGCCGGGATGCCCGCTGACCGAAGCGCTCCGATGGCGATGTGGGCATAATCTTGGCAGACCCCAACCTTGGCGGCCCATGCCTCAGAAGCAATTGAGTGAACGCCGGTGTGCCCGTTTTTGTAGGTCAGGTCGGCAAAAATCTTTTTGCAAATTGCGATTGCGGTCTGGTGCGGGTTCGCCGCAGCCGCAGTTTTTTTGGCGAACCTAGCCAGGTCGGCCGAGGGTGTAGTGCGCTTGGTTTGAGCAGCTGCATCGGTGAGCGAAAGCGATCGAGGAATTGCCTCACCGAGTTGCTGCCAGTCAAAGTCAGGAAGGCTCTCGGATTTTGGGCGAACTTCAACTATTGAAGATGCCGAGATTTGCAGTTCATCGTGCGGTTCAAGAACCTCAAAAACTGAGACCCTCGAGTTGAAATAGTCGTAATACTCGTGGCCTGAGGTGTGCGGTTGGATGTCGATTTTTGACGACAGCACAAATTGGCTCTCGTCGCGAACCGGGCTCATCCTGGCCTCGTTATAAGAGGCTGCAACCATGCCCGGATATTTGAAACCGGTGGTGTGCATAATGCGATAGCGACTCAAGATGTCTCACCTATCCAGGTTGGCAACACGTTCACCGGAAAATACCGGGCCCTGATTGCCTCGGAGACCTCAGAGATGCCGTGCTGAAGCTGAGTCATTTCTGAAGTCAGGTTGGCCAAAATTTCTGGAGCCGATCGGTATTCAAGGTTCGTGCGAATTTGACCTAGTTGCCTCAAGGCTTGGTCGGATACGCCAACGCGATCAGTCGATGGCGCCAGGTCAGCCAGTGACTTTTCGGCGCGATTCAGCGCAAAGATTACGCTGCGCGGAAAAATGCGATCGAGCAACAGGAACTCGGCCGCATTGGTGGCAGATGGCACCCCTCGATAGGTGCGCAAATAAGCCTCATAGGCGCCGCAGCTTCTGAGGATCGTGGTCCAAGATGGTCCGCTGGCCTCCGTCAACTCTGACGTGGCCAGCAGTCTGGCGGTCATGTCTACTCGTTCGAGTGACCTGCCCAAGTTAAAGAAAGTCCAGGCTTCGTCACGCGAAGTTGAGCTCTCGACAATGCCGACGGCAAGCGCGGTTCGCTCACGCACCCAGCCAAAAAAATCATGCGCGCGCTCAATTGAGATCTTTCGAGGCATGCGTGAACGGGTCGTGTTTAAGCATTCCCAAAGTTCGGTTGAAACGATTTCTCGAACTCGCCTGGCGTTTTCGCGAGCGGCAGTTAGCGATGAAGCAATCGAAGCTGGTTCACTTCGATCGATAGCCAGAACGTTTAGCAAATCTTGTCTGGTTAGTTGGTGCGAGAAATAGGCGGATGAACCAATCACCTCGAGCAGCGATCGGCAGGCGGTGTCTTCATCGACCCATGGATCCTCGAGCAAAAGCTG
>JBEEOO010000044.1:0-4519 GCA_041191585.1 Actinomycetota bacterium | reverse complement strand
ATGCTATGACGAGCAGGTGGTGACCGAAGCGTTTGTGCCACGGGCCCACTCAGGCAATGTCGATTCGCTAGCTGATGGGCTTGGGCTGGCGGTTGAACCGGACGTCGCCGATGCGCTCGATGAAGAGCTCGGCGAAGCCGACGGGCTAGCGGTTGCGGTTTCGCCGCCCTGAACCACGGCACCCGAACCGGTGTTGGCTTCAGCCAAAATTAGCGGCTCATCGTTTTGAAGCTTTTCAAACAGAAGGTTCGCCTGCTCGTAGTTTGGCGCCACGCGACCTGAATACGGCGCCGGCAAACCGCCGTGACTTGGCACCTGCAAGAAGGTCATCTTGTCGAGCTCGACATCCTTGACCATGGTGTTTAGGTCGGTCAGACTCTCACTGAGCGACATGTTGCGAGCGGCTGCATTGGCCAATGAATACAAATAAATCGGATTGCTCAGCACGCCGGCACTCTTAATTTTGCGAACCAGTGAGGTCAAGAACACCTGCTGATTCGAGATGCGGCTGAGGTCTGAGCCGTCACCCACACCGTGACGAGTGCGCAAGAACTGAAGTGCCGCCATGCCCTTTAAGTTGTGCACACCGGCATCAAGGTAAGTCTTGGTGTAGTCATCTTCGATTGGCTCGGCAACACAAACCTCAACACCACCGATGGCGTTTGACATCTCGATAACGCCCTTGAAGTTGATCATGGCCAGGTATGGAATCTTGAGGCCGGTTAGCTGCTCGATGGTGAGCAGGGTGCAACCTGGGCCGCCGTTTGCAATGGTTGCGTTTAGCTGACCAAGGCTCTGCGGCAGATAGCCCGGGCCCCCGCTGGTGCTTGGGCAGGCTGGCCAAGGCACCAATAGGTCACGCGGAAAACTTAGGGCAACTGCATTTTTGCGGTCGGCTGAAATGTGAAGCAGGATCATCACGTCGGCAAGGGTCGAGGTCTCGGTGCCGAAGACGCTGTCTTGACCATCGCGGGTATCGCTGCCCACCAAAAGCATGTTGACCGGGCCTTTTAGGTCGGCAGCGGTGATTGGAGTTGAATTAGCCAGCTTGATGCCGTTGCTGCGAATCTGATTGCTGATGTCGGCAACTGAAATGCCGGTGATTGCCAGGGTTGCACCGAGTACAACCGCGAGACCCTTGAACAACAAACCACCGATAGCCGAGGCCTTTGACTGCAAACGGATTCGACCGTGGCGAGCAAAACCCTGTGGTTGCGGTTTGTTCTTGCGAAGAGTGGGGAGTTTTAACATCAGGAATAGCTTAAAAGAAAAACTCCCAATCGAAACTGGGAGTTTTCTTTCAACGCATGCGTTTACTTGGTCTAAACTGTTCGAGCACGTGGAAGCGTGCCGGAGCGGCCGAACGGAACAGTCTTGAAAACTGTCGTAGTTAATAGCTACCGTGGGTTCAAATCCCACCGCTTCCTCCATTTGCAAAAAACCAGCTCAATTCGTTGACCTTCGAAGCCGGCAAGCACTTGAGCCACCCCGTCTTCTTCAACCGAGGCGGTCACGGCGGTTGCAGCAGCCTTCACTTCTTCGGGCCCCTGCCCCATCGCGAAGGCTAAGCCGCCGCCCTCGCGGGTCCATTCGAACATCTGTATGTCGTTGCGGCCATCGCCGATTGAAATCACCTGGTTGGTCTTGATGCCAAGCTCTTGACGACGCTTCTCGAGCGCCGAAGCCTTGCTCACGCCCTCAGGTGCGATGTCTAACCAAGCGGTATAACCAATCGCATAAGAAACCGACTGCAAACCGACCTTAGAAATAATCGCTAAAAACTCGTCGACATCGTGCTCGGGTGACAGCACAACCACGCGCGAAACTGGCTGATCCATGAGGTCTTCAATCGGGGTTTCAAAATTCTGATCGCCCAGCGCATAAGTGGGAAAAGCGCGGTGAAAGTGATAGGTGCCGTCTGGGTTTTCAACCGCAAAGTGCGCGTTCGGCAGGTGTTCGATCAGCTCAGTCAGCACTGCCGTTGGATCAAAAGTGATCACCTCGTGCTGGGTATAGCCGCGCTCGTGAGTCGCATCTAGAGAGATGGTTACCGCACCGTTGGAGCACACGCTGAATCCGTGTTGAATGCCGACATCTTTAATCACCGGATAGGCGTTAGCCGCACTGCGACCGGTGGCAACGATAACCTCGTGCCCCAAAGCGCGAACTCGCTGAACCTCTTCGACAACGCGCGGCGACAGATAGCCATCGTCATGCACCAGGGTGCCGTCGATATCAATGGCAATTAGCCAGCGGTCATCCGGGTTAGTGATCATAAAGTGCTAAGCGCCAGCCTTTGCCGACTTTGACTTTGGTGGGTGAATGAACTCTTGACCACCAAGGTATGGGCGCAGCGCAACCGGAATGCGGATGCTTCCATCGGCCTGCTGGTGGTTCTCGATGATTGCGACCAACCAGCGAGTGGTGGCCAGGGTGCCGTTCAGGGTTGCAGCTGTCTGGGTCTTGCCGTTCTCGTCGCGATAGCGAACGTTTAGGCGGCGAGCCTGGAAGGTTGTGCAGTTAGAAGTTGAGGTGAGCTCGCGATAAGTCTCTTGAGTTGGCACCCAAGCCTCGGCGTCATATTTGCGAGCCGCGCTTGAACCCAAGTCACCGGCTGCGGTGTGAATAACGCGGTATGGAAGTTCGCAGGCCTGAAGCATTGCCTCTTGGAATGCCAATAGCTTGGTGTGCTCTGCGTCGGCATCTTCTGGCTTGATGTAGCTGAACATCTCTAGCTTGTTGAACTGGTGAACGCGCAGGATTCCGCGGGTATCGCGGCCGGCTGAGCCAGCCTCGCGACGATAGCAAGTTGACCAACCGGCGTAGCGAATCGGGCCGTCTGAAAGATCGATGATTTCGTCGCGGTGGTATCCGGCGAGCGCAACCTCAGAGGTGCCGGTCAGATAAAGTTCGTCGGCTGGCAGATAGTAGATTTCGTCGGCGTGAGAACCCAAGAAACCGGTGCCGGCCATAACCTCTGGGCGAACCAGGGTCGGGGTGATTAGCGCGGTGAAATCGTGCTTGCTGGCATAGTCGAGGGCCATGTTCATCATGGCAAGCTCAAGACGAGCACCCATGCCCTTTAAGAAGTAGAAGCGAGACCCGGCGATCTTGGTGCCGCGCTCGATGTCGATGATGTCGAGCAGCTCACCCAGAGCCTGGTGGTCACGTGCCTCAAAATCAAAATTGGGCTTGCTGCCAACCTCGCGAAGCACCTCAAAGTCGTCTTCGCCACCGGCAGGAACATCCGGCATTACAACGTTTTCGATTTTCCAGATCAGTTCGTCAAGCTGCGCCTTGGCTGCGTTGGCTGCTTCGTTTGCAGCGGTGACCTTGTCGGCCAAATCTTTGCTAGCCGCAATCATTGCCGGGCGGTCTTCTTTGCTAGCCGCGCCAACAGCCTTGGCTGCTGCATTCTGCTCTGCACGCAGTGACTCAAACTCTTGCAGCAGTCGACGCCACTGTTCATCGGCACTAGCGGCCTGGTGAACCAAGGCTTCGTCGGCACCACGGGCGCGCTGCGAGGCCTTAATGGCTTCTGGATTTTCGCGAAGTAAGTTGAGGTCAATCACGAGTTTTAGCCTACCTGAGGCAACAAAACCCTGAGTTAGGCTGAACCCATGGGGTCGGCATCGAAGCTAAATCGCATCGCGGTTATCTTTCACGCTGAGCGCATCAGTCGCAATCGCCTCAGTGCCGCCATCGATTCGGCCATGGCTGCATCGGGCGGCAATTCAAACTGGGATGAACCACTATGGCTGCCAACTAGCGCAACCGAAACCGGCGGGCCGCAGGCTGTTCGCGCGCGAGCTCAGGGAGCGACCCACATTTTGGTAGCTGGTGGTGACGGAACGGTTAGATCGGTTTCTGAATCTCTGGTGGCATCAAATGCAGCAGGATTCAGCCTTGGCATTTTGCCAATCGGCACTGGCAATGTGCTGGCTCGCAACCTAAATATTGAACTTGGCAATCTGCAGCGTGCCGCGCACCGAGCTGTGAATGGCAACGAATTCGCGATCGATGTTGGTCGCGCAAGATTGCATTTTGCCAATGGCAATAGTGACGAGAGGTTTTTCACCGGCATGGCCGGAGTGGGCTTGGATGCCAAAATCATGATGGCCACCGACCTCGAGCTGAAGCGCAAAATTGGCTGGATTGCCTATATCGAGGGTGGGCTGAAAACTCTTCCTGCAAAATTTGAGCGATTGCTGGTCTCGGTTGATGGGCGCGAGCCACGTCGGCTGAAGCTGCATTCGTTGCTGGTGGGCAACGCTGGCTGGTTGCCGGGCAACATAACCCTGATGCCTGATGCCCGACTTGACGATGGTCAACTGGATGTTGCTGCGGTTGGCCCGAGACGCTTTTGGAACTGGATTGATTTTTGGTCGCGCGTAACTTGGCAAAACAAAGTAGTGCGGCCACTCTCGTTTGGCAGACGCTGGATGGATCAAACCGCGAACCTGAAGACGATTGAGAATTTGAACGGCTCGCACATCGAAGTTGAAAGCGAACGGCCAAT
>JBEEOO010000043.1:0-3067 GCA_041191585.1 Actinomycetota bacterium | reverse complement strand
TGAATACAAGTCGGTTAGATCGATAAAAGTTGCACCTTCGAGCGGGCTGTCAGCAGTCAGGTTGATGTGGTCGCTGATCAAAACCGGAGTGCCCGGCGCCCAAGATTCTTTGATGCCACCGGCACCATTGGTCAGAATCATGGTCTTGACGCCAGCAGCCGCTGCAGTGCGAACACCGTGGGCAACACGGCGAACCCCGTGACCCTCGTAGTAGTGAGTGCGAGCACCGAGAATTAGCGCTCGCTTGCCGCTTGAAAGCAAAACCGAACGGATGGTTGCAACGTGACCCTCGACCTTTGGTGCAGAGAACCCTGGCACGTCTACAGCATTGATGGTTGCGGTGGTTTCACCGATTAGGTCGGCTGCTTTGGCCCAACCAGAGCCCAAAGTTAGGGCGATATCGTGGCGCTCAACGCCGGTTAGTTCGGCAATTTTTGCTGCTGCCTGCTTGGCAATCTCAAAAGGATTCGCCGTTGAAATTTCGAGAGGGTTAGTCATGGCTTTGAGTTTACTTTCCTAAATCCTGCGAGAATGTTCTCGTGTCAAATAATCAAACCCCCGTTCACCACATCGTCATTATTGGTGGTGGCCCAGGCGGATACGAAGCCGCATTGGCTGGCCGTCAGCTAGGCGCCAAAGTCACACTTATCGAAGCTAACGGGGTGGGCGGAAACGCGGTTCTCACCGACGTTGTTCCGTCGAAGACCCTGATTGCAACCGCTGAGGCAGCCAACCGTGTATCACACGCTTCAAACCTCGGCATTTATTTTGCCCTCGACGGCAAGACCGTAAAACCTCAGATGAAGGTTGACCTCGGGGCCGTCAACCGACGCCTGCTAGACCTAGCCGAAGCTCAGTCAAAAGACATGCTTGCCCACCTGGTTAGCGAAGGTGTGCATGTGATTCGCGGTCGCGGTCGACTAGACGGCAACCACCATGTGATCATCACTCACGAAAACGGCCAAGAAGAGCGAATCGAAGCCAAGACCATCATCGTTGCGGTTGGCGCACACCCTCGCGAGTTGCCAGACGCCAAGCCAGACGGCGAGCGTATTTTCAGCTGGACCCAGCTATACAGTCTTGAAAAATTGCCAGACCACCTAATCGTGGTTGGTTCTGGTGTCACCGGTGCCGAGTTTGCCTCAGCTTATGCATCGCTTGGCGTTGAGGTCACTTTGATCTCTAGCCGCGACATGGTTCTGCCAAACAATGACATCGAAGCCGCACAGGTTATCGAAAACGTTTTCCGCCGCAAGGGCATGCATATTCGCAACAAGTCTCGCGCTGACAAGGTGGTCAACACCGGTGATGGCGTTGAGGTCACACTTTCAACCGGCGAAATCATTAAGGGCAGCCACTGCCTAATGGCCGTTGGTGCGATTCCAAACACTGAGGGTCTTGGTCTCGAAGAAGCCGGCATTCAGCTAACCGAATCTGGTCACGTTGTGGTCAACAAGGTTTCTCGAACCGCACGCGCAAATGTCTATGCGGTCGGCGACTGCACAACCTTTATGCCGCTGGCTTCAATCAGCGCTATGAACGGTCGCACTGCCGTCTTTCACACCATGGGCGATGTCGCTGCACCAACCAACATGCGCAACGTGGCTTCGAACGTGTTCACCTCACCTGAGATTGCTCAAGTCGGCTGGACCGAGAAAGACGTTCAAGACGGCCTAGTCTCTGGCTTCGTCGAGAAGATTGATCTAACCCAGAACCCACGCGGCAAAATGCTTGGCCTTCAAGACGGCTTCGTGAAGCTAATCTGCTCTACCGGTGGCACTGTTATCGGTGGCCTGATTGTTGCCCCGCGCGCTTCTGACCTGATTTATCCGATTGCAATCGCTGTTGAAAACCGCCTAACCGTTGATCAGGTTTCAAAGACCTTCACCGTGTATCCGGCGCTCACTGGCTCAATTTCAGATGCGGCCCGCGCACTGCACCGACCATCTGAATAGTCACAAACCAATTCGGTTTCAAATGCAAAAGCCCCAGCCAAATCGGCTGGGGCTTTTTGCTAAACGTTTTAGTCTTCGAACTCAACCAGCACAGTGCCAGCAGGAACAGTTGCGCCAACTTCGGCGCTGATTGACTTGACCTTGCCAGCCTTGTGCGAGTTCATCGGCTGCTCCATCTTCATCGCCTCAAGCACAAGAACTAGGTCGCCTTCTTGAACGGTGTCACCAACGCTAACTGCGATTTTTACCACGGTTGACTGCATCGGTGCCTTGATTGCGTTGCCACTCGCAGCGCCAGATGCTCCGGCGGTGCCGTGTGACTTGCGCTTTGGTGCGTGGCCTGCGGTTGCAACGCCACCAGCGCCGGCGTGTGGGGCCAAAAGGCGTTTTGGCAACGAAACTTCGATGCGCTTGCCGTCGACCTCAACCACAACGTTGTTGCGCTCCTGAGGCTCGGCAGCCGGCTCGGCAACGCCACCCCATGCAGGAATGTCGTTTACCCACTCGGTCTCAATCCAGCGGGTATAGATGCCGAAGCGACCACCGTTGTGAGTCTCGCCCTCGCCAATGAATGCTGGGTCATTGACGATTTTGCGGTGGAACGGAAGCACGGTTGGCAGACCAGCGACTTCCATTTCGTCTAGCGCACGACGTGAGCGAGCAAGAGCTTCTTCACGAGTTGCACCGGTGACGATTAGCTTGGCCACCATTGAGTCGAATGATCCTGAGATCTCGTCGCCTGACTGAACACCGGTGTCAACGCGCACGCCTGGGCCAGAAGGTGCCTTGAATACATGCACTGGGCCCGGAGCCGGCATGAAGTTGCGGCCGGCGTCTTCGCCGTTGATGCGGAATTCAAATGAGTGACCGCGAACCTCTGGGTCACGTGGGTCTAGCTGACCGCCCTCAGCGATGCGGAACTGCTCGCGAACTAGGTCTAGGCCGGTGACCTCTTCTGAAACTGGGTGCTCAACCTGAAGGCGGGTGTTGACCTCAAGGAATGAGATGGTGCCGTCTTGAGCAACCAAGAATTCACAGGTGCCGGCGCCCTGATAGCCAACCTCTTTCAAGATTGCCTTTGATGCCTCGTATAGACGGCGGTTTTGGTCGGC
>JBEEOO010000042.1:0-3684 GCA_041191585.1 Actinomycetota bacterium | reverse complement strand
GCCGGAACCGCGGCCTCGCTGCTGGGCACGATGAATTTCATAATGCCAGCGGTCGCCACCGTGGTCTACAACCAACTTCGCACCGACAGCAGTCTTGATGCTGGCGTGATGATGACCGTGCTTTATTTGGCTGGCTTGGCCAGCATCTTCTTTATTTCGCGGCCAAAAACAATGGCCAGAATGTCGCAACACTAAAGGATTACAAATGGCTCGCGTTCTAATAAATCACGGATGGACCAACCGCCGCCCCAAGGGTATGTGGGCTCGTCACCTGGCCGCCGAACTGCGTGCAGATGGGCACGTCGTTATTTACCCTCAGTTTCCGAACACTGATAATCCGGTGCTTGAGGAGTGGCAGGAGCTACTGATCGATGAGCTCGAGCACCTTGATGAGGCCGGTGCTGGCGAAACAATCTTTATCGGCCACTCACTCGGTTGCATCAACTGGATTCAGGCCGCCGCAACCGGCAAGATCGTGAACCCAGTAGATCGAGTGCTGCTTGTGGCACCGGCAGACCCGAAGCTTCTAGATGAGGTTCCGGGCATGAATGTTGACCTGACCAATGCCGATGTAGCGCAGTCGGTATTGGCTTCAGCGCGTTCGCTAACTGTCGTGGGCAGCGACAAAGACCCCTGGGCACCTAGGGGAGTGCAGGAAACCTTCGGTGACCCTCTTGGACTTGATGCTGTCATCATTCCTGGCGCTGGCCACATAACGCTTGACGAGGGCTGGGGCCGATGGCAGGGCGTGATTGATTGGGTTCTTGACCCAACCGCCGACCTGCGCGTGCACTAATCCTGAAAGTAAAATAAGCGAATGAGAATTTTGCTAATTGGCGCCGGCGGTGTCGGCGACGCGATTGCCAAAATTGCAGCACGTCGTGAGTTTTTCGAAATCATGGTCATCGCTGACTTTGACTTCGTGCGAGTTGAAAAAACCATTCAGTGGATCTCAGATCGCTTTGGCCCAGAGCTTTCCTCCAAGTTTTTAGCTGCCAAAATCGATGCCAGCAGCGCCTCTAACGTAGTTGAGCTGGCAAAAATTCATAACATCACTCACATAGTGAACGCCGTTGAGCCAAAGTTCTTGCCAACTATTTTCTCGGCGGCATTCACCGCAGGCTGCCACTACATCGACATGGCGATGAGTCTTTCAGAGCCCGATGAAAATGACCCCTATCACCGGCCAGGAATCAAAATCGGTGATGCGCAGCTTGCCGTGAATGACCAGTGGGAGCGAGCCGGTCGCTTGGCGCTGGTGGGCATGGGAGCACAGCCAGGTTTGTCTAATGTGCTTGCGCGCCACGCCGCTGACTACCTGTTTAGCGAAATAGATGAGATTGCCGTTCGCCAGGGCGACAATCTGGTCATTCGTGACGAAGACGGTGAACCGATTTTTGCTCCGGCATCCTCAATCTGGGCGACCATCGAAGAGTGCTTGAACCCTCCCTTGGTTTATGAGCGCAACATTGGCTGGCGAACCACTCAGCCATTTAGTGAGCCTGAGATTTTCGAGTTTCCAGAGGGCATCGGCGCGGTTGAATGTGTGAATGTTGAACACGAAGAGGTCAACATGCTGCCTCGCACTATCTCGACCAAAAAAGTGACCTTCAAATATGGCTTGGGTGCCGAGTTCATAAAAGTTCTTAAGATGCTCAACACTCTTGGCCTCGACCGCACTAAACAGGTTCGTGTGCGCTCGGCGCAGGGGCCAGTTGATGTTTCACCTCGAGACATGCTGGCTGCTGTTCTGCCAGACCCAGCCAAGCTTGGGCCTCAAATGACCGGCAAGATTTGCTCGGGAGTTTTGGTCACCGGCCGCGATAAAAACGGCACCGCTCGCGCAACCTATCTCTATAACGTGGCCGACAACAACGAGACCATGGCTGAATACGAAGCTCAGTGTGTGGTTGTTCAAGCCGCCATGGGCCCAGTTATCGCACTTGAGCTGATTGCCAACGGAATCTGGCGAGGCGCTGGTGTCCTTGGCGCCGAAGCATTTGACTCAACCGCTTATCTAGATCTGATGGCGTCGACAACGGCTTATAACCAGCAGTGGTACACCCAAGAACGTCTGTCATCTGCTCCGCTGAGCAGTCCGACCTTTTAGCGGTCTTAACGGTTTCTGGCTCGCTGGTTTAGTTCAGAATCGTAGCCATTTGGCGCTGGCGCCACTTAGTCTCGATGCCCAGACCAAAGTAGCAGCTGCCAATAATTAGCAGCGCACCAATTGCGCCAACCCAGCCCATAAGTTCGCCACCGATAACTACTGCCACGCCTACCGCCCATACCGGTTCGGTGCCCTGCAACAGCGCGATGCGCGAGGCAGAGGTTTTGCGGATGCCCCACATCATGGCGAAGAATCCATAGACGGTGCAGAACAGAATCAAAAAGCCCACCAGTGCCCATTCGCGCGTGCCATAGGTGAGAACCGCATCAACCGTGCCGGGTGCATCGACCGCAAAAAAAATCAACCCAGCCGACAGAGTTTGAAAGACAGTCAGATTAATTGTGTTCAGGGTTTTGCCCTCGGTTAGCTTGGCTTGATAAACCTGATAGGCGGCGCGCAAAACCGCAGCAACAAGCATGAGCGCGTCGCCCCAATTTGGCGAGCTGATGCCGTTGCCACCGATCAAAAAGCCAACACCGATAATTGCGCCGAGCGCTGCCAAAAAGAAGTTCTTTGGCAGCCAAGATTTGCGAACCCAGCCCTCGATAATCGGGGTGAAAATAATCGAAAGGCTGATAATCAGGCCGGAGTTTGTGGCCGAAGTTAATGCGATTCCGTTGGTTTCAAACGCCATAACCACGGCTAACCCAACGCCGATAAGTGCACCAATGCGCACTTCGGCGAGGCTCAGTTTGGCCTTCATAAACCAGCCGATGCCGGCCAAAATAACGGCTGCAAAAGTGAAGCGAATAGCCATCATGCCCCACAGGCTGTGGTTTAAAGTCAGCTCTTTTGATGCCAGATAGCTTGCGCCCCAAACGGCCGCTGCGCCCAGCAACGCGATATCTATTTGCGTCGTTGCAGAAGATTTCTTAGCTTTTTTGGCCATTGTTCGAGCCTAGCTCAAACAAAAACACCCTCGCCTTCACTGAGGAATGGCGAGGTGAGCGGTCGCCTGACCACAGGGTGTGGAAGGTGCCATCCATGTCAACGCGCTTGTAGGTGTGAGCGCCAAAGAAGTCGCGCTGACCCTGAACAAGCGATGCCGATAGTCGAGGTGAACGCAGGCCGTCGTAGTAAGACAGTGAAGATGCGAATGCAGGAATTGGAATACCAGCAAGCGATGCCTTTGAAACCACGGTGCGCCATGAGCTAACCGACTCAGCGACTGCCTGCTTGAAGTATGGGTCAAAGATCAAAGACTCGAGGTCAGCCTTGGTGTCATAAGCGTCAGCAATACGGTTCAAGAACTGTGCACGGATAATGCAACCGCCGCGCCAAATCTTTGAAACTGCGCCTAGGTTGATGTTCCAGCCGTATTCCTTTGCGCCGGCGCGAATTGCGTCGAAGCCCTGTGAATAAGCGACCAACTTTGAAGCGTAAAGCGCACGACGCACGTCTTCAACGAACGCGGCCTTGTCTTCGATTGACCAAGCGGTTGAGTCAGCTGGCAGCCCACTTACGGCGGCACGCTGAGACGCCTGAGATGAAAGTGAACGAGCGAATACTGCCTC
>JBEEOO010000041.1:0-3467 GCA_041191585.1 Actinomycetota bacterium | reverse complement strand
CAAGATTCAAAATCTTCGTGATGCCAGCGGCAAAATGCCTGCCGGCCTAACCGCGGTGGTAACCCTTGAGCCTTGCAACCACACTGGCAGAACTGGCCCATGCAGCCAGGCGCTTATCGATGCTGGCATTAGTCGCGTGGTGTTTGCCTCCGACGATCCTGGTCTCGAGTCTGCAAACGGTGCCGCCAACCTGCGCGCCGCAGGCATCCAGGTTGAATCTGGTTTGATGGCTGACGAATCTGAAGAATTAAACCGTGTTTGGTTCACCGCTATGCGTAATCAGCGCCCATTTGTGACCCTTAAGTGGGCAACTTCGATCGACGGCAGAGCTGCTGCTGCAGATGGAACCTCAAAGTGGATTAGCGGGCCGGAAAGCCGAGCCGAATCGCATCTGCGCCGCTCGAACGTTGATGCAATTTTGGTTGGCACCGGCACTGTGCTGGCTGACGACCCCGAGCTGACCGCGCGCAAACAAGATGGATCGCTTTATGATCACCAGCCGCTGCGCGTGATCGTCGGCGAGCGCGAACTGCCAAACAACCTGCGCATCTTTAATGCCGATGCCGAGACCGTTATCTTCAAAACCCACTCACTCACCGAGGTGCTTGATGAGCTTTTCAGGCGAGGGGTGCGTCACGTTTGGGTCGAGGGTGGGCCAAGTGTGGCCAGCAGATTCGTTGCCGAGAATTTGGTCGACGAATACATCGTTTATCTAGCCCCGATGCTTCTTGCTGGCCCTCGCACTGCCCTCACCGACATTGGGGTTGGCAACATCAGCGAGGCAAAGCACTTGCGGGTTCTCGAAACCAAGCAACTTGGGCAAGACATTTTTATTAGAGCAACAACAAAGGAGGCCTGATGTTCACCGGAATCATTGAGGAACTGGGCAGAGTCAAGAAGATCGACAAGCTCGAGGATGCAATTCGACTGACTATCGAAGGAAAGCTGATCGTTAGCGACTTGAAGCGCGGCGATTCAATCTCAGTCAGCGGTGCGTGCCTCACAGCGATCGAGATAACAGACACGACTTTTACTGCAGACGTCATGCTCGAAACCCTGAAGCTAACTAGCCTTGACGGCATTGCCGAGGGCGACCCGGTCAACCTTGAGCGCGCCATGCTGGCCAGCACTCGTTTTGGCGGACACGTGGTTTTGGGCCACGTCGATGGCGTTGGCAAGTTTGTTGAGCGCACCAAGAGCGACAACTGGGATTGGGTGCGCATCCAGATTCCAGCACAGCTAATGAAATACGTGGTGCTCAAAGGTTCAATCACAATTGACGGAATTTCTCTAACTGTGAATGAGATCAATGGCGATGTGCTCGGATTTAGTTTGATTCCTGAGACCTTGGATGTGACCACGATGGGCAGCAAAAAGCCTGGCGACAAGATAAACATCGAGGCAGATGTTATGGCCAAGCACATCGAGCGCCTAATGCAAGAAAGCGGCAATCTTAAGTGACCCTCAACACCATTAAGGAAGCCCTAGATGCGCTTCGCGCCGGCAAGCCGATCTTGGTAGCCGACGACGAAAATCGCGAAAACGAGGGTGACGCCATCATGGCAGCCGAGTTTGCCACTCCAGAGTGGATTGCCTGGATGGTTCGCAATACATCTGGCTATCTGTGTGCTCCGATGCCAGAGACGCTGGCCAATCGGCTTGAATTGCCGCTGATGCAGCGTGACAACCAGGATCGCCTGCGCACTCAGTACACCGTTTCAGTTGATGCCAGCTCGGGTGTGACCACCGGAATTTCGGCTGCCGATCGCGCCTACACACTAAACGTGTTGGCAAATCCGAGCAGCAAACCCACCGATCTGATTCGCCCAGGCCACATCCTGCCGTTGCGAGCAAATCCAGGCGGCGTGCTGGCTCGCCCAGGCCACACCGAGGCCACCGTTGACCTTTTGAAACTTGCCGGATTGCAGCCAGTTGGCGTAATCGGAGAAATGATTTCAAAAGATGGAACAATGATGCGCCTAGATGAGTTGAAGAAGGTAGGTCTAGAAGAGGGGCTACCAGTGATCACCATTGAACAACTCGCAAACCACCTAACCGAAAAGTCATTTGACTTGCACGAACCGGCTCAGGATCGAATTCGCTTCGAAGCTGAAGCAAACGTGCCGACCACACACGGGCCGCTGCGCATGCGTGGCTACTATGACGTAAAAACCGGCGCTGACCACGTTGCTTTAATTGCCGGCAATCCATCAGGCGACAACGTTTTGGTGCGCATGCACTCTGAGTGCATCACCGGTGAGGCATTTGGCTCGCTCAAGTGCGAGTGTGGCCCCCAGCTTGATTTTGCCCTAGACGAGATTTGTGCCAGCCCAACCGGTGGCATCGTGGTTTATCTGCGTGGTCAAGAGGGGCGCGGCATCGGCCTTCTCAACAAACTAAAGGCCTACGCCCTGCAAGAAAGCGGTCTAGATACCGTGCAGGCCAACGAGGCTTTGGGTTTGCCAAGCGAAAACCGTGAATATGGTGCGGCAGTGGCAATTTTGCGCGACCTTGGTGTTTCCAGCGTTCGGTTGATGACTAACAACCCAGCCAAGAGCTCGTTCTTGCAGGATGCTGGCATTCCGGTGAATAGCTATGTTCCGATCATCGTTGGCACGGCAGAAGAGAACATCGGCTACCTCGAGACCAAGCGTGAGAAAATGGGACACATCATTCCCGATCTATCAAAGGCCTAATTTATGAGCGGTGGCGCCCCAAAACTAAACATCGATGCAAGTGGTTTGCAGGTTGCGGTTCTTGTAACCAGCTGGCACACCAACATCACCGATGGGCTTTTGGCTGGTGCCGAGCGCGCACTTCAAGCTGCTGGCAACGACACCTATGAAGTGTGGCGTGTTCCAGGTGCATTCGAGTTGCCACTGGCTGCACAAAAGGCCATTGATTCCGGCGCTGATGTTGTGGTGGCCCTTGGCGTTGTGATTCAGGGCGACACCCCACACTTTGACTACGTTTGTAAGTCGGCCACCGATGGCCTAACTCGCGTTCAGCTTGACTCGGGCGTGCCTATCGGCTTTGGACTTTTGACTGTTGACACCGAGCAGCAGGCCCTTGATCGTGCGGGTTTGCCTGACTCTCGCGAAGACAAAGGCGCCGAGGCCGTTGAGGCGGCGGTGTTGATGGCTCGCCTGGGCTAGCATCGCCACATTTGGCCGATTGCGCCACATCTGCGTGATTTGCGTCGCCGAAAGTTAGACTCGGCACATGGAACCTATTGAACTCATCATCCGAATTTTCGTTGTACTTCACCTGCTAGCTTTCGCAACCATCCTTGGTGGCGTGCTTTCAGAGACTAAAAACTTCAAGACCGGCGCCAAGGTTAACTCAGGCATACTTCACGGCTCTTGGCTTGCACTTGTGACCGGTTTGGTCATGGTCGGTCTGCTTTACCCTGCCGGCGAGCAGGTAAACAACCTGTCACTATCAATCAAGGGATTGATGATCACCGG
>JBEEOO010000040.1:0-3602 GCA_041191585.1 Actinomycetota bacterium | reverse complement strand
AAACGCAGCTGGCGCTTCGCGTCGTTAGTGAACGCATAAGAAACCAAACCGTATTCGGTGTCGTTAGCCAAGGCCACGGCCTCTTCTTCAGTTTTGAAGTGAGTGATCGGAGCGATTGGACCAAAGATCTCTTCGCGCCAAATAGCTGAGTTGGCGTCGACATTATCGATAACGGTTGGCTCGAAGAAATAGCCCTCGCGGTCAGCCGCAGCGCCGCCGGCAAGAACATCAGCACCCTCAGACTTTGAAACGTCAACCAAGCGCTGAAGGTTAGCTTGAGCCTTGTCATTGATGACTGGGCCGCAAGTGGTGCCTTCGGCAACGCCACGACCTAGCTGCAGCGCTGACATCTTCTCGGCGAACTTTGAAGCGAACTCGCCGGCCACTGATTCGTGAACAATAAAGCGGTTTGCAGCCGTGCAGGCCTGACCAATGTTGCGCATTTTGGCCAGCATTGCGCCAGAAACTGCGGCGTCGACATCGGCATCTTCAAACACCACGAATGGCGCGTTTCCGCCTAGTTCCATAGATGTTCTAAGCACGCGCTCGGCCGATTGCTCAAGCAGCTTGCGACCGACCTGGGTGCTGCCGGTAAAGGTGATCTTGCGTAAGCGGTGGTCACTAATGATGCCAGCCGAGGTGGCAGCTGACTTTGAAGTGGTGATTACGTTTAGCACGCCGGCTGGCAATCCGGCTTCTTCGAAGGTTTTAGCCAGCAGCAAGGTGGTTAGCGGTGTAAGTTCGGCTGGTTTGATGACCATGGTGCAACCGGCTGCCAAAGCTGGTCCGATTTTGCGGGTCGCCATTGCAAGCGGAAAGTTCCATGGGGTGATGGCGAATGCCGGACCAACCGGGCGCTGAGAAATCAGGATTTTGCCTGTGCCCTCAGGGTTGGTGTTGTAGCGGCCGGTGATGCGAACGGCCTCTTCGCTGAACCAGCGCAAAAACTCGTTGCCATAGGCGACCTCACCGCGCGCCTCGGCAAGCGGCTTGCCCATTTCTAGTGAAATTAGGGTGGCGAACTCTTCACTGCGGGTTCGAACTAGGTCAAATGTGCGGCGCAGGATTTCGGCACGTTCGCGAGGGGCGGTGCGAGCCCACTTTGCCTGAACATTATCGGCCGCGGTTAGGGCAGCAAGGGCGTCTTGAGCGTTGGCGTTGGCAATTGATGCCAGAGGCTTGCCGGTTGCTGGGTCTTCGACTTGAATTTGCTGATCAGCATGCCCATCAACCCACTGACCGTTGATAAATAGCTGGGTAGGAACCTTAGCTAGCAGCTCGTGCTCGATGACAGACATGTGAACCTCTTCTTTGAAATCACAACAAGCCTAGGAGATTTAAAGGCTGTATTTTGAAAACAGAGCATCAAGGCGCTGGTTAGCCTGAATCTCGGTTTCTGAGCGAACTAGAGCCAGAGGCAAACGCCGGCGCAGGGCATCTTGACGCGTGACAATCATCTCGTTTTGCAAAATGTGCTCGAGTTCAGCAAAGGTCACAGCCGAACCAAGAAACACTTCTTCGGCTGAGGTTGCGTCTTGCTGCCAGGCCTTGGCGATATGTTCGGCTGCCTTGCCGTGGCGGCGCAAAACAGCAGCTGCAATCTCGCTAGCGCGAGGTCCATACTGATTTTTTGCAGCCTTTAGAACTTGAGAGTTGGTTCGCTGCGACCCGGCACCGAACCAGGATTTTGGCAAAGTTGGCACATTGATTAGTTCGCGCACAGCATCGACGATTTCTTCACCAACATTTAGACAGTCAGTGAGCTTGCCGCCCAAAATCGAGATCGCGAAATTGTTTGGATTGGTCTCGATGACGTGCTCGCGAGACAGCTTATGCCAATCGATTTCTTTTGCCTGAGCGGCAGTTTTATTTGGCTTGATAACCAGCGGACGAACGCCGCTGCGCTCGGCGATGATGTCGGCGCGAGTTAGCGGCTGTGGCAGCGCCAAAAGGCGGTTGATCTGGGCCAACACAAAATCACGGTCGTGATTATTTACATCAGTGTGTGGGTTCTCGACTCTGGTATCCGTCGTGCCAATCACACTGCGATCGCCCATCGGAAGAACGTAAAACAGGCGACCTTCTTCATCCCAGAAAGCTAGGACGCGATCATCGCTGGTGATTTTTGGCACCACCAAGTGAATGCCTTTTGAAAGTGCAATGTGTGACTTTGTCGGGTTCTTAGCCGACTGATTAATTTGATCGGCGAATGGGCCACCGGCATTGATCAATACCTTGGCCAAAACCGAAACTCCCTCGCGGCTAGCTTCTGTCGAGAGTGAGCTGTGAAGATCAATTTGCCAACCAGTCTGCGCTCTGCGAACGTTCGAGGCGCGCGTATAGTTTCTGACCACTGCCCCGTGTGATTTCGCGGTCTTCACGAAGTTCCAAACGAATCGTGAGTCGTTATCAACCAGAATGCCGTCGAAATATTTGACCGCCGGAGATTTGTCCGAAGCTAAAGCTGGTTCAAATAACTTGGCCTCTTGGCGTGAATAGTATTTGGGCGCCTGGGTTGAGAACCCGCCGATTGCCCAATAGAGCAATGCTCCGGCATAAATAAAAAGTGGCTTGGTTGGCGCATTCGAATCAAGTGAAGCGAAGAATCCGATCTCTCGAATTTGATCGGGAAAATTCTTGAACAGACGCGCACGCGACTTGCAAAGCGAGCGAACCAAGTTGAATTCAAGAGTCTGCAGATACTTGATTCCGCCCCACACCATGTTGCTTGATTCTTGACTGGTAAAGCCGGCAAAATCGCGTTCATCGACCAGCAAAACTGAAAGCCCAGTAGCCGAAAGAGCGGCTGCTGAAACAGCACCATTGATGCCCGAGCCGATAATTGCCACGTCAAAATTACGTTGCTCGATATCAGCCAAATTCGGGGCGCTTTTCACTCTTAAATTATCTATCGAATTGTGATGAATTTCGGCCTAAAAGCCAGTGATTTGCTGGTTTGCTTGTATTTGTATCGAGATTCTTTAGGACCACATGCCGATTCTTTCAATTGACGCCGGAACCACTGGCGTAACCGCCCTAATTGTTAACTCCAGTGGCGACATTATTGGGCGCGGCAGTCAAGATTTTGAGCAGTTCTTTTTGTCACCCGGATGGGTTGAGCACGACCTGGATTTGATCTGGTCAGCGGTCGAATATTCGGTTCGAAACGCGATTGCCGAGGCCGGGGTTGGCCCTCAGGCAATCGGCATCACAAACCAGCGCGAGACAATCGCACTTTGGAATCGAAGCGACCTTTCACCGGCACGCAAAGCTATCGTTTGGCAAGACCGCCGAAGCACCGCTCAAGTTGACCGACTTCGCTCCGAGGGTATTGAAGGCAAGGTCCGAAACAAAACCGGCCTCGGGTTTGATCCATATTTTTCTTCTTCTAAGTTTTTGTGGCTAGCCGAAAACGAGCCTGCACTTTGGTCAAGGGTCGAAGCTGGCGAGGTTGCCATCGGAACAATCGACAGCTATTTGGTTGCCAAGCTTTCTGGTGGCAAGGCTCACATCACCGATGCCAGCAACGCTTCGCGAACCCAGCTAATGAACATTCATGAGGGCAACTGGGATCAAGAGTTGCTTGAAATATTCAAAGTGCC
>JBEEOO010000039.1:0-3759 GCA_041191585.1 Actinomycetota bacterium | reverse complement strand
TTCGATTGCCATCGAGGTGAATCTCGTAGCGAAGTTCGGCTGGGTTATGAGTGACAACAGGATCCATGCCTCTATTATCAGCCCGCATTGCCGGGCCAGGGGCAAATGATAAAACTTGGGGTGTGAATAGGCGCTTTCGCTGGCTTTATCAAACCGTTACCGTTTCAGTTTGCTTGCCGTTAAGCAAAAGGTTTAGTGTCGGTTCTACTAGGGGAGTATCCCACGTAGGTGCATCGACATAACCGGCGAAAGCCCGGGCACCTAGCCAGAGAAATCTGGTGGAGAGACTTAGTCTTCGGATGGCCGGGCCAGGAGACTAGACCCCGACCTCCGAAGTCGAACTTTCCGTTGGAAAGCTCTCACTGATATTCGGAGGAATAAATGAAGAAACTCGCAATCGCAGCAACGGCGCTAGCCATGATTGCAACATCAATCACCGCGGTTCCAGCCCAGGCTGCTTCTGCGTCACAGGCACACGTTCTCGCATCGTGTTCAAAAGTCGGCGAAATCGCCAAGGGCCGCGGAGCCGACGGCTCAGACCTAAAGTGTGGAGTTGCCAAGGTAGGTTCACAAAAGGGCAGCAAGGTTTGGCTATACCCAACCCTGCCTGTGATCTCAAACGTTGACGTGGTAATCCCGAACAAACTGACCTCAGGGTTCGGTGGCTTCGGAAAAGCAATCGCTGACGCACTAAAGGCAGAAGGCCTTAGCAAGAGCGAGCCAGTTCTCACTGAGAAGGCGCTTACCTACAACCTAACTTTGGACTACCTAAACAAAGAGCTTTACGGCAAGGCCGGCAAGCTTGGCGTCACCGGATTCGCCCAGGTGAGCGGTGCCTACACCACTCGCAGCGCAACCCGTCCATCAGCTGGTGTTCCAGCTGCTCGCATGATGGCTGAGTACGAGGCAATTGCTGTTAAGGCTGACTCAAAGTACAAGACCATTGAGCAGTTGCTTGCAGACCTAAAGGCAGACCCTAAGGGCATGACCATCGTCGGCGGAAACGTCGGAGGTATCGACAACTACACCGCAGCTCAGATCTTCGACAACCTGAAGCTAAGCATTAAGCAGATGTCATACGTTGCCAACCAGGGCAAGGTCACCTCGTCTCTTCTTAGCGACGCTAAGTATGCATTCGGTATTTCTGGTTATGCAGACTTCGCACCGTTCGTAAAGGCCGGAACCCTTCGCGTTCTTGCTGTGACTTCTCCTCAGCCACTAGAGGGCGTCAACGCCCCGACTTTGGTTTCAAAGAAGGTTGACGTTGTTGTCGAGAACTGGCGCGGAATCATCCTGCCTCCAGGCACTAGCAAGTCAAAGGGCCGCAACCTAGTTATCCGCGCCCTTGACGTTGTCACCCACTCAAAGTCATTCAACGACTACCTAGTTGCTAACGCTGCGTTCAGCAACTTCTTGGCCGGAGACGACTTCACTAGCTGGCTGAAGTACCACGAGAGTCGCGTAAGAATTCTTCTTACTGACGTCGGCCTTCTATGAGTTTGACCGAAAAACGCTCAGCATTGGGGGAGCTGGTTTTTACCAGCTTCCTCTTTGTTGCTGGCGTAGTTGTGCTCTGGGATGCATCCCAGCTTCCTGAATCGATGATGGCCGACTTTGTCGGCTCAAAAACCTTTCCGAGCATTATCGGTTGGGCAATGGTAATCCTTTCGGCCCTTCAGTTGATCTCTGTCGCCAGAGGAAACCTTGGCGAACCTGAGGGCATCGAGGGTGGCGAATCAGACGCAAAAATTCACTGGAAGCCATTCGCTCTAATGGTTCTCGGGCTTTTGATTTTTGCCCTTGGTTTGCCAGTCATCGGATTTCCACTGTCGTCAACCATCACATTCGTGTTGATCGTTTATGCACTGAATCCGAACAAAACCAAGTGGTACAAAGTCTTGCTAATCGGAATCACATTTTCGGCAGTGATTTATCTGAGCTTTGTATACGCACTTCAAATCGACTTGCCTCTCGGATTTGAGTTCAACCAGACCTCGCAAGAAGTCGTCGTAGACGAGGAGTGGTAATGGATTTCTCAAACTTCTTAGAGGGGTTTCTTAACTCCCTGACCCTGACCAACCTTGGTTTTGGTTTGCTCGGGTCACTTCTCGGAACTCTCGTCGGAGTGCTTCCGGGCATTGGTCCTGCATTGGCAATTTCACTGCTATTCCCGGTCACATACTCAGTTGGCCCAGAGGGCGCACTCATCATGTTCTGCGCCATTTACTACGGAGCAATGTTCGGCGGCTCGACAACCTCGATCCTGCTGAATGCTCCCGGTGAATCTGGCTCGGTCATGACCGCTATCGAAGGCAATCGCATGGCTAGGGCTGGCAAAGCCGGCTCGGCATTGGCCACCGCTGCCATCGGTTCGTTTGTTGCAGGTGCAATCGGAACAGCGATTATCGCTGTTGCATCGCCGGCAATCGCCGCGCTCGGTCTAAAGATGACCCCGCCTGATTTCTTTGCCCTGATGATTGCCGCTTTCATTACCGTGAGCTCACTCATGGGCAAGTCGATTCTGCGTGGCCTTTTGTCACTAACCGCTGGTTTGATTATCGGCTTGGTTGGTGCAGACCCTAACTCAGGCGCACCGCGCATGGTTTTCGGCTCAATTGACGCGCAAGATGGCATCTCGACCGTGGTCGTTATCGTCTCATTGTTCGCAATCGGTGAGGCACTTTACATCGCATCTTCTGGCCACTTGGTCAACGGTGTGATGAACAAGTTTGATGGTTCAACCCGCATGAGCCGCCAGGACTGGTCACGTTCATGGAGACCTTGGCTTCGAGGCACCGCAATCGGATTCCCGACCGGTGTATTGCCGGCCGGTGGATCTGAGCTTCCGACCTTCTTGAGCTACAGCCTTGAAAAGCGCCTTGCCAAAAACAAGGATGAATTCGGCAAGGGTGCAATCGAGGGTGTCGCCGGACCAGAAGCCGCGAACAACGCGAATGCAGCTGGAGCCTTGGTTCCGTTGCTTGCTCTTGGTTTGCCAACCTCGGGAACTGCTGCAGTTATGTTGGCCGCCTTTGACCAGTTCCGCATCCCTGCGGGACCAATGCTGTTCCAAGAGCAGCCAGTTTTGGTCTGGACGCTAATCGGCTCGCTGTTCATCGGAAACCTGTTGCTTTTGGTTATTAACCTGCCACTGATCAAGATGTGGGTTCAGGTCCTTCGCATCCCGGCCCCTTATCTGTTCGGTGGCATTTTGGTTTTCGCGATGGTCGGCTCTTATGCAATCAAGAATTCCAACTTCGATCTGCTTGTCGCAATCGGCGTCGGAATCTTCGGCATGTTGCTGAGACGATTTGGCTACCCCATCACTCCGATGATTCTCGGTGCAATTCTTGGCCCCATGGCCGAGGTTGAATTCCGTCGTTCAATGCAATTGAGCGAGGGCGATCCGGGAATCTTCTTCAGCACCGGTTTCACCTATGTTCTTTATCCGTTGTTGGCTCTAACTGTGTTTGGGCCAATGATCTGGAAGGCAGTCAAGAAAAAGGGCACCGAGGCTTCAAAATAAATGACTAAGTTGGGCAGAACTAGTGGCGGCAATTGGCTGCTGCTAGTTCTGCTCAACTCTTTATTTATTCAGGGCGGCATCTATGTGGTGCGCCCAATCGTCACCTACAAGTCCATCGAGTTAGGTGCTGATGCCACCTGGATCGGTGTCATCGGAGCCGCCTGGGCAGTGGCACCGCTGCTGCTAGCGATTCCGATTGGTCGCTTTGTCGACAAAGGCAAAGACGGCCTAGC
>JBEEOO010000038.1:0-3959 GCA_041191585.1 Actinomycetota bacterium | reverse complement strand
GAGGGGCAGGTCATCACCTTTATTGATGAGCTGCACACCCTGGTTGGCGCTGGTGCGGCCGATGGTCAAGATGCCGCAAACATGCTTAAGCCGATGCTGGCTCGTGGTGAGCTTCGCCTAATCGGTGCCACCACGCTCGATGAATATCGTGAACGAATCGAAAAAGACCCAGCGCTCGAGCGCCGTTTTCAACAGGTATTCGTGGGCGAGCCATCTGTGGTCGATACCGTTGCAATATTGCGTGGATTGAAAGAGCGCTATGAGGCACATCACAAAGTTGCTATTGCTGACAGCGCGCTGGTTGCTGCCGCGACTCTTTCGAATCGCTACATCACCGGCCGTCAGTTGCCAGATAAGGCAATCGACTTGGTCGATGAGGCAGCCTCTCGTTTGCGCATGGAAATTGACTCGGCCCCGGTCGAGATCGATGAGCTGCGCCGCGCGGTTGATCGATTGAAGCTCGAAGAGCTGGCTCTGAAGAAAGAAAAAGACGAGGCTTCGAAAGAGCGTCTCGAAAAGCTCCGCGAAGACCTGGATGCAAAGTCCGCCGCTCTCGATGAATTGAATAAGCGCTGGGAGGCCGAACGTGCCGGCCTGAATCAGATTGGTGATTTGAAGACCCAGCTTGACGCCCTGCGCATCGAAGCCGAACGCGCTCAGCGCGAAGCCAATCTCGAGAAGGCCTCACGCCTTCTATATGCCGAGATTCCGGCACTTGAGAAGCAATTGGCCGAGGCCGAAAAGGCTGAATCAGGCGAGCAGGCAGCCGAGCGCATGGTTGGCGATTCGGTGACCGAAGATGAAATCGCGGCTGTGGTTTCAGCTTGGACCGGCATTCCGACCGGCCGCCTGTTGGCCGGCGAAAGCGAAAAGCTGCTGCACCTTGAAGCCGAATTGGGCAAGCGCCTGGTTGGCCAAAAGCGTGCGGTCAAGGTTGTGTCAGATGCGGTTCGCCGAACCAAAGCTGGCATCAGCGACCCAAACCGACCAACCGGATCATTCCTGTTCTTGGGCCCGACCGGCGTTGGCAAAACCGAGCTTGCCAAGAGTTTGGCCGAGTTCTTGTTCAACGACGAGAAGTCAATGGTGCGCATCGACATGAGCGAATACGGCGAGAAGCACTCGGTCTCGCGCTTAATCGGTGCCCCTCCGGGATACATCGGATACGAAGAGGGCGGTCAGCTGACTGAGGCTGTGCGCCGCAGGCCATACTCGGTGATTTTGCTCGACGAAGTCGAGAAGGCTCACCCCGAGGTCTTTGACGTGCTGCTTCAGGTGCTCGATGACGGCCGCCTAACCGATGGCCAGGGTCGCGTGGTTGATTTCAAGAACGTGATCATGATTCTGACCTCGAACCTCGGATCGCAGTTCTTGACCGACCCTGAATATGACGAAGCCGAGCGTGAGCTGGCTGTGATGACCATGGTGCGCGGCACGTTTAAGCCAGAGTTCTTGAACCGCCTCGACGACATTGTGATTTTCACCGCACTTGATCGCCTCGAGCTCGGTCAGATTGTCGAGCTGAACATCGATCGCTTGGCCAAGCGTCTGAGCGAGCGACGCCTTCAGTTGGCAGTGACCCCGGCCGCCCGAACCTGGTTGGCCGAGCACGGTTATGACCCGATTTATGGCGCCCGCCCACTTCGCAGATTGATGCAGCGCGAGATCGATGACAAGCTGGCCACTCGCCTCCTTGCCGGCGAAATTCACGACGGATCAATGGTGCGCGTAGACGTTGCCGAAGATGGAGTGCAGTTGGTGGTTGAACCCGGCGAATAATCGCCGGGTTTAGCCCCACCCAAAACCCGCAATGCCCGAACATAAGGGGCCTATCGGCCGTGCGGCATCGCTAATATGGCGCCTATGACTGACAAAACAGAGCGTTCATACGGCCAGGGTGCACAGGGCGAAATCGCCGCACCAACCAAAACCAAAGTTAGCTTCGGCACTCGCCTGCGCTACAACTTTGACAACTCACTACGCCGCAGTGGCGCATTCGCCGCATATGTGTTTGGCGCACTCATCGTGCTGTCAATCCTGATGGCAGTGATCAAAGACTTTATCTTCACCACACCGCTGGTTTCACCGGCGCCAGACGGCAGTTTTATCGACAAGGTTTGGGGCGCTTTCTCGACCATCCTTGACAAGGCAAAAGACGCCACCTGGGGCGAGCGTCTGATCAGCATCATGTATTGGTTGATCACCACCGCGGTGACCGCAACCATCATCGGTTTTGTGGCCAGCTCAATCGGCGAGGCCGTGCAGCGCCTAAAGAAGGGCAAGAGCCCGGTCATCGAGTCAAACCACACCCTTATCTTGGGTTGGTCAAACCGCATTTTTCCAATTCTTAAAGAGCTTGCTGTTGCCAACGAGAACGTGCGCAAACCGCTCGTTGTGGTGTTTTCAGACAAAGACCGCGAGGCCATGGATGACGCGATTGCATCGCGCGCCGGCAACCTGGGCAAGCTAAAGGTTGTTACTCGCCGCGGTGATGTGACCAACCCAGAAGACCTAAAGCGCGCCAATGTTGGCGGGGCAAAGTCAGTGATCATTCTTGATGAGGATGAAAGCGGCGACGCCAATGTGGTCTCAACCGTGCTTGCAGTTAAGGCCGTGAACCCAAACCCTGCGCTGCGCATCATCGCCGAGGTTGACGACCGAAACACTGCCGAGGCGCTGACCACAGCAACCAACGGCCAGGTGCTGACCGTTCGTTCAATGGATGTCATTGCTCGCGTGACCGCACAGGCATCACGCCAACCGGGACTAGCTGCCGTGACACTCGACCTGCTCGACTTTGATGGCGACGAGATCTATTTCTCGAACGTTCCAGCTCTTGCCGGCAAGACTTATGCCGACGCCCTGTTGGCATTCAACACCGCATCAGTAATCGGTTTGGTTCATGAAAACGGCACCACCGAACTGAACCCGAAGGCCACCACCAAGTTGACCGTCGGCACCAAGGTGATTGCAATTGCCGAAGATGACGACAAGGTTGTTTATACCGGTGTTCGCGACGAGATCGCCAAAAAGAAGGTTGCCGCTGGCAAGCCAATCGAGCGCAAACCGGAGCACCTGCTGGTTATCGGCTGGTCTTCAATGGGTCGCGCGGTTCTAAACGAACTTGCCACCTTCTTGCCAAAGGGCTCAAGCATTCACATCGTTGCTCAGCAGCGCTATGTCGACCCAGCCGAGTTGGCCTCACTCAAGTTCGGCAGCGTCAAGGTTAGCTTTGCCACCACCAGTGGTGACATCGATGAACTAATCGCAGCGGCCAAGGCCAAGAAATACAACGAGGTCATCATCCTTGGTTATCGCAATGCGATTAGCGAGGCCGAGGCAGATGCTCAGACCATGCTGACCATGCTGCAGATGAACCAGTTGTTTGCTACCGACGGCAACGGTGTTGAGCCAACCCGTTTGGTTGCCGAGATTCTTGATAGCCGCAAGGCCGAGCTGGCCCGCGTTGCTGCAGCCGACGATCTAGTGGTTAGCGACAACCTAGCTGCGCTGCTAATTGCGCAGGTTGCCGAGAACCCAGCGCTGTCACCTGTTTTCGACGACCTATTCGACGCTCAGGGTGCGGCCATCAACGTCAAGCCAATCGAGCACTACGCACCGATTGGCAAGACTCTTGAGTTTGCTCAGTTGGTTGCCATTGCCCGCAGTCACGGTGAGTCAGCAATCGGATACCGCTTTGGCGGTCACGTTGCCGGTGACGCATCAACCGGCGTTGAGCTGAACCCAACCAAGACCACCGAATACACCCCAGTTGCCGGCGACAGCCTGATTGTGATTGGTGCGGTCGAGTAGACCTATAGTTATCGCATGTCTCACGAAACAGCCCTCGATGTTGAAAATGCATTGAGGGCTTTTTCGCACCCAGACAAAGTCAAGGCATACGAGTGGTTCTTTAAAACTGGCCCCGGGCAATATGGCGAGGGCGATGTTTTTATCGG
>JBEEOO010000037.1:0-4600 GCA_041191585.1 Actinomycetota bacterium | reverse complement strand
GGATGATGCCCACGATGAGCTCGATGACTTGGATTCGCTTCGAACGCAGCGCAATCGCCTCGACGGCAGCGGGCTGATAATCGGTGTCACACATGCGCCTTATCTGCGAGTGCTTGAATCCATGACCACCATGGGTGCATCGCTGATTTTTGCTGGCCACACGCACGGCGGTCAAGTTTGCATTCCGGGGTTTGGCGCAATGACAACCAACTGCGACCTGCCGGTGAAGCACGCTAAGGGCTTGAGCAGCTGGAAATTCGGTGGGCGTCACTCGGTGCTGAATGTGGTCGCCGGGCTTGGGCATTCAATTTATGCGCCGGTTAGATTTGCTTGCCGCCCTGAAGTTCGACTGCTGACCCTGCTGCCTAGGGCATAAGGCTGAGCTATACACTCGTCGCAGCCATGTCTAGATCTATTAGGTGTCTAGTTGCCTTGTCTAGTTGCCTAGCGCCCAAACCTCTGGGCCAAGGGCAATGTATTTGCCAGACTCGTTTTCACATCGAGCTGTGATTTCATCAACGTAGCAATTGAACGGTGGTACCGACAGCTTTTGACCGCTTGCCCATAGGCGCACCTGATAGCCGAAGCTGTAATCGCAGGTGGCCGGAACAGGAATTGTTGGGTAGCTAGCTGCTGCTTCGTTGTGTTCGCATAGCACGAAGCCAGATTCTGGGCTGATTGAACACCAGGTTGGGCCATCGCCAACTTTAAAGACAAAGTCACCGAAACCATCGCTATAGACAGCTGGGTCGGCTTCTGGGATTCCGGCAGCGGCAGGCTCGGGAATCAATGCAGGGTCAGGGGTTGGAATTGCCTGAACAGAGCTGTCGGGGTTTTGTGCCTCGCCATCGCTTGACGCACACGCCCCCAGAGTGATGGCGAGACTTAGACCCAAAAGAATTGTCAAAGCCTTGCGCATAAGCAAAGGCTACCTTGACAAGGAGTCTAGGTAGCCTTTGGCAACGCCGAGAATTTAATAAATTTTTGCGTTTTGAAATCGGTTTGAGTTTAGAACTCTTTTGCGACCAGCTCGGCGATTTCGTAGGTGTTAAGTGCGGCACCCTTGCGAAGGTTGTCGCCAACCACGAATAGCTCGATGCTGTTGGTGAAATCAAGCGACTGGCGAATGCGACCAACGAAAGTTGGGTCTTGGCCAGCGACCTGGTTTGGAGTTGGATACTTGTGGTTTGCTGGGTCGTCAACCACCTTGACAGTTGGCTGCTTCTCTAGCTCCGCGCGAACCTCATCAGCAGTTAGCTCATTAGCGAAGGTTGCGTGCACGGTTAGTGAGTGAGCAACCTGAACTGGAACGCGGACGCAGCTGGCTGCAACTTTAAGGTCGTTGATGCCAAGAATCTTGCGTGACTCGTCGCGAACCTTCATCTCTTCTGAAGTGTGGCCACCGGCCTTTAGTGAACCGGCAAACGGGATCACGTTTAAGGCGATTGGGTGCGCCCAAGGTGAGTTGCTTAGGTCGTTGCCAGCTGCTGCGAGCGCCGCACGAACGTCTTCGGTGTTGGTGCCAAGCGAGGCATCCTTGCCAACAACTGCTAGCTCTTCAGCTAGTTCATCGATGCCGGCTGCACCGGCACCAGAAACTGCCTGGTAGCTCGAGACAACAAGTTCTTTCAAGGTCCACTTGCGGTGAAGTGCGCCCATTGCGGCCATCATGGTCAAAGTGG
Source organism: Actinomycetota bacterium (assembly GCA_041191585.1). GTDB lineage: Bacteria > Actinomycetota > Actinomycetes > Actinomycetales > Microbacteriaceae > Rhodoluna. The sequence goes on along the minus strand of JBEEOO010000037.1, from coordinate 2,918 downwards.
TGCAGTTTGGGTTTGAAATGATGCCCAGTGGACGCTCTTTTGCCTTCTCTGGGTTGACCTCAGGAACCACAAGTGGAACCTGGTCGTTCATGCGGAAAGCTCCTGAGTTGTCGACTGCAACGGCGCCGCGCTCGGCAGCGATTGGTGCCCAAACCTCTGAAACCTCGTCTGGCACATCGAACATAGCGATGTCGATGCCGTCGAAAGCCTCTGGCGATAGAGCAACCACGGTTAGCTCTTGGCCGTGAACAGTGATCTTCTTGCCAGCTGAACGTGCACTAGCGATAAGACGAATTTCGCCCCAAATGTTTTCGCGGCTGTTGATGATGCCGACCATAACGGTGCCAACTGCACCGGTGGCGCCAACGAGAGCAAGATTTGGTTTGCGTGACATGAGCGTCTCCTTTGGGGTTTAGTTAGAAAAGCCTATTTCGCCTGGAGCTAATTAGCTAGGTAATTAGCGACCGGTGCCGGCATAAACAACAGCTTCAATTTCGCTGTCTAGGCCGAATGCGGTGTGAACAGCACGCGCTGCTTCGTCAATCTGATCGTCGCTGGTGATAACCGAAATGCGAATCTCTGAGGTTGATATCATTTCGATGTTGATGCCAGCATCAGCAAGTGCCTTGAATAGGGTCGCAGATACTCCTGAATGGGTGCGCATGCCGGCGCCAACCACAGAAAGCTTGCCAATCTCTTCATCGATTTCGAGAACGCGGTATCCGAGGCTTGACTTAGCGCTCTCGATTGCCGCAGCAACGCGCTTGGCATCGCCTTCAGGCAAAGTGAATCCGATGTCGCTAACTGCGTCGGTGACGTCAGAACCGGTTGGTGTGTTCTGAACGATCATGTCGATGTTTGCGCCAGCCTCAGCGATAACGGTGAACAGCTCGGCAGCCTTGCCAGGAACGTCAGGAATTCCGATGACCATGATTTTGGTCTGGCCCTTGTCAATGGCTACGCCTGAAACTACTGCCTCTTCCATTTTTCCTCCTGCTTTGGCTGCATAAACGATGGTGCCAGGGTCGGTGCTAAAAGTTGAACGAACGCGAAGATCTACGTTGTGACGACGAGCATATTCAACGGCTCGGATGTGAAGGATCTTGGCGCCGGCTGCGGCCAGCTCGAGCATCGACTCGATGTCGATTGCGTCTAACTTTTGAGCCGATGGGATAACACGTGGGTCGGCGGTATAGACACCGTCAACGTCTGAATAAATCTCGCAAACATCAGCGTTTAGGGCTGCGGCAAGCGCAACTGCAGTGGTGTCTGAACCGCCGCGACCCAAGGTGGTGATGTCTTTGCTGTCTTTGTTGAAACCCTGAAAACCAGCGACGATGGCGATATCGCCGGCGTCGACAGCCTCACGGATGCGGGTTGGGGTGACTTCAGCAATGCGAGCATCGCCGTGCTTTGAGCTGGTCATAATGCCGGCTTGAGAACCGGTGAAAGAGCGTGACTGTGCACCAAGTGCGTTGATTGCGATAGCCAATAGAGACATCGAGATGCGCTCACCCGAGGTCAACAGCATGTCCATCTCACGCGGGCTGTTGTATGGGTTGTCGGCAACTGATTTGGCTAGATCGATTAGTTCGTCAGTGGTGTCGCCCATCGCGGAGACGACTACTACAACCTGGTTGCCTGCTTTTTGTGTCTCAATAACGCGCTTTGCAACGTGCATGATTTTGTTGGCATCGCCAACAGATGATCCACCGTACTTTTGCACGATAAGAGCCAAGGCAGGTCTCCTGATTTTTAGGGGGTGAAAGCGCGAAACTGGTCGCTACGAACTTGAAAAGTCTACTTTACAATTCGGCGAGCTTCAAAGGCTCGGCCCAAGGTGATTTCGTCTGCATATTCGAGATCGCCACCCACCGGCAAGCCTGACGCCAAGCGTGAAATTGTGATTCCAAGCGGTGAAAGCATGCGGGTCAAATAGGTAGCCGTGGCCTCGCCCTCGAGGTTTGGGTCGGTGGCGATAATGACTTCTTGAATATCTGGGTCGCTCAAGCGAGTCATTAGTTCTTTGATGCGCAGTTGGTCTGGGCCAATGCCTTCGATCGGGCTAATGGCACCGCCAAGCACGTGATAGAGGCCGCGGAACTCGCGGGTGCGCTCGATGGCCTGAACATCTTTAGATTCTTCGACCACGCAAATTGTGTTGCGACTGCGGCGGGCATCGCGGCAAATGTTGCAGAGTTGCTCTTCGGTGACGTTGCCACAGGTTTCGCAGAAACGAACGCGTTCTTTAACTTCGTTCAGCACCTGAGCTAGTTTTTTGGCCTGCTCGTCGTCGGCTTGCAATAGATAAAAAGCGATGCGCTGGGCAGACTTTGGGCCAACCCCAGGAAGGCGACCGAGCTCGTCGATGAGCTCTTGAACTACGCCCTCGTACATTACTTTTTGCCTTTCTCGTCGATTGGCTTAGCGCCAAGCATCTCGCGCAACAGGCTCTCGCCATAACGTGCGCTTTCGTCGACCATGTGGGAGTTGCGTGATTTTGGCGCTTCGGCTTCGGCCTCAAAAGCCGGCTCTACATCTGGTTCGTCGACCTCTGGCAGCTCTGGTTCTTCGGCTTCGGCTTCGACAGGTTCTTGTTCGTCGGCCTCTGGCAGCTCTGGCTCTGACGCAACTGGTGTCTCAGCCTCGACAACCTTTATTGGCTCGGTGACCACTGGTGCAGGTGCCTCGACCTTCGGCAGCGAAACCGGTGCGACAACGTCGATTGCCTTAGTGCTGGTGGCAACTTCGGCGATCAGTGGCTTGAACTTCACCTGGATGCCAAGCACATCGAAAATAGCCTTGCGCAAAACATCTGGTGCCCCATTTGAAGTCTTGAATGACTCGAGATCTTTTTGGCTCAAGAACTTGAGGGTCAAGACTTCGTTCTCGAACGAGACCACAGCCAAAGTGAAGGC
>JBEEOO010000036.1:0-6427 GCA_041191585.1 Actinomycetota bacterium | reverse complement strand
GTGGATGCCCTAGATGAGGCGGAAAAGCTTGAAGAACATACGGGCAAAAAATGTCGCGATGCTCATCACGATGGCACCCAAAATTGCCCAACCAAGGCTCTCGATGGCCAAGCCCTCGCTGGTGAAACCCTGGATAGTCAGAATGTCGCTGCCGATTGACTGCGAGATCCAGGCCACCAAAAGCAGCAGTGCGCCATTGATTACAAAGGCGATCAGGCCAAAGGTCAAGATGTATAGCGGGAACGCCAGAACCTTGATAACCGGGGCAACAATCGCGTTGATGATGCCGAAAACGGCGCCGACCAAAAGGTATGAACCGATTGAGGTCCAGATGTCACGGCCCCCATAAGGAATCAACTGGATAGCCGGGACCACCAAAGTCATAAACCAGAGGCCAGCGGCGTTGATAACAGTTCCAAGCAGAAATCGAATCATGGCTCGATTGTGCCACGAGAACAACTAATCTGGTTTAGATGACTTCAGTGGATTCCTCAAAAGTTCCGATGGTGCAGTTTCTCTCGCCAGAGGGTGAATTGAGCGTGCCAGCTGAATATGCCGAATACGGCCAGTTGATCAAAGAACTTTCGGTCGAAGACATCAAAAAGTTCTATCGCGACATGGCCATCATGCGCCGATTCGACAACGAAGCCACCGCACTTCAGCGCCAGGGCCAACTTGGTCTCTGGATTCCGGCTGTCGGTCAAGAAGCAGCTCAAATCGGTTCTGGCTATGCGGTAGGCCACAACGACCACATTTTTCCTAGCTATCGCGAGCACGGCGTAGCCATCACTCACGGAATCGACCTGCTTTCGATTCTGAAGATGCTTCGCGGTGTTAACCACGGCGGCTGGAACCCAGACGAAACCCGCTTTCACCTCTATGCCATCGTGCTTGGTTCGCAGGTTCTGCACGCCACCGGCTATGCAATGGGCGTTGCCTTTGATGGCAAGGTCGGCACCGGCAACCCAGAAGAAGACCTAGCGGTTATCACCTACGTTGGCGATGGCGCCACCGCCGAGGGTGACGTGAGCGAAGGCCTGCTGTTCGCGGCGGTCAACCACAGCCCAATCGTTTTCTTTGTGCAAAACAACCAGTGGGCAATTTCTTCACCGGTTTCATCACAGACCACCGTGCCTATTTATCAGCGCGGTTCAGGTTTTGGTGTGCCGGGCATCCGCATCGATGGCAACGACGTTTTGGCCAGCTATGCCGTGACTAAAAAACACATGGATGACGCCCGCTCAGGCAAAGGCCCGTTCTTGATCGAGGCTTTCACCTATCGCATGGGTGCTCACACCACCTCTGACGACCCGACCAAATATCGCAGCAACGAAGAAGTTGAATATTGGAAGGCCCGCGATCCGCTGGACCGCTTGCAGAAGTTCTTGCGCCGCCAGGGCGTAGACGAAAGCTTCTTTGCCGAGTGCGAGGCCGCCGGCAATTCGATGTCAGAAGAAATTCGCGCAGCAATCTTTGCGATGCCGAACCCACCGGTCGAGAACATGTTCAAGCACGTTTATTCAGAGCCGCACCCGCTGATCGAAGAGCAGCTTTCTTGGCTGCAGGCCTATGAGGCCTCATTTGACGAGGGCGGTGCCGCATAGTGAGCAATTTTGTTGAGATGGCTATCGCCAAAGCGATTAACGCTGGCCTTCGTCAGGCCATGATCGATGACCCAAAGGTTTTGATGTTCGGCGAAGACGTTGCCGAACTCGGTGGCGTGTTCCGTGTGACTGAGGGTCTGCACAAAGAATTCGGCCAGAAGCGCGTTTTCAACACGCCAATTGCCGAGTCGGGCATCATCGGCACCGCAATCGGTTTGGCCATGCGCGGCTATCGCCCGGTCACCGAAATTCAGTTCGACGGCTTTATTTTTCCGGCGTTTGACCAGATCACCACTCAGCTGGCCAAAATGCAGAACCGAAGCGAAGGCTTCACCCCAATGCCGGTGGTTATCCGTGTGCCTTATGGTGGCGGAATCGGCGCGGTTGAGCACCACAGCGAAAGCCCAGAGGCGCTTTTTGCTCACACTGCCGGCCTGCGAATCGTTAGCCCGAGCAATCCGAACGACGCCTATTGGATGATTCAGCAGGCCATCAAGTCAACAGACCCGGTGATGTTCTTTGAGCCAAAGCGTCGCTATTGGCAAAAGGGCCCGGTCAACCTAGACACCCCACCGGCCGGAATGCACACCGCACGCATTTTGAAGCCGGGCACTGATGTGACCATCGCAACCTATGGCCCGATGGTGACCACCTCGCTGCAGGCAGCTGAGATCGCAGCCGGCGAAGGCACCAACATCGAGGTCATCGACATTCGCTCGATGGCACCGATCGACTTTGCCACCATCATCGAATCTGTTCGTCGCACCGGCCGCCTAGTTGTGGTTTCAGAGGCCAGCAACAACGTATCGGTTGCCTCAGAAATCGCCGCTCGCGTTTCAGAACTGGCTTTCTATCACCTAGAGGCGCCGATTTTGCGAGTCGGTGGCTTCGACATTCCTTATCCGGCCGCCAAGCTCGAAGAGAAGTTCTTGCCTGACGCCGACCGAATTCTTGAAGCGGTTGACCGCTCATTGGCCTATTAAGAGAGGCTCGCTGAAATGACTCAAATCGCGTATTTCAATTTGCCAGACGTTGGCGAAGGCCTAACCGAAGCCGAGATCGTCTCTTGGAAAGTTAAGCCGGGCGACACCGTTTCGGTGAACCAGGTGATCGTCGAAATCGAGACCGCTAAGTCTTTGGTCGAACTGCCTTGCCCGTTTGCTGGAGTGGTTTCTGAGCTGCTTGCTGCCGAAGGCGAGACCGTTGAGGTTGGCAAGCCAATTATTTCGGCCACCGTTGCCGATGGCGCAGTTGGTGCGGTTGCCACTGCATCTATCCCGATTATTGACCCGGCAGTTGCCGCCGCAGCTGCCTCTGCGCACCAGGCCGTGGCCGACACCGCAGCCACCGTGGCTCAAGAGAAGACCCCAAACCTAGTTGGCTATGGCGTGATGGAAGGCTCGCACGGCGGATCTCGTCGTCGTCACCGCGGTGCCGCCGGTTCACTGCCTGCAGTTGCTGCCGCCACCTCGGCGATTCCGATCATCGCTGGCGCACCGGCAACCGGACTAATCAATGTGGCAGCACTCGCTGCCGAAGATGCCGTGATTGCCAAGCCGCCAATTCGCAAGCTCGCTAAAGACCTTGGCGTTGACCTAACCAAGGTGACCGCAACCGGTACCGCCGGCGAGATCACCCGCGAAGATGTTGTCGGTTCGGCTAGCCAGGCTTCAGTATTCAAGAACTTGACCACTCCGGCCGCGCCAACCGAGCGCGAGGAGCGCATACCGGTTAAGGGAGTGCGCAAGGCGATTGCGAACGCAATGGTTTCGTCAGCTTTCACCGCGCCGCACGTGAGCATTTTTGTTGACGTCGACGCCACCCGCACCATGGAATATGTCAAGCGCCTAAAGGCCTCGACCGACTTCGCCGGTGTCAAGGTGACCCCGCTTTTGATCATGGCTAAGGCGATGATTTGGGCAGTGCGCCGAAACCCAACCGTGAACTCAACTTGGACCGACGAAGAAATCATCGTTCACAACTATGTGAACTTTGGTATCGCTGCGGCGACCCCGCGCGGTTTGATCGTGCCAAACATCAAGGACGCCGACAAGATGTCGATGCTCGAGTTGGCGCAGGCTATCGAGCAGCTGGCAGCCACCGCCCGCGAAGGCAAAACCACCCCAGCTGATATGTCGAACGGAACCATCACCATCACCAACATCGGTGTTTTTGGTGTCGACACCGGAACCCCGATTTTGAACCCGGGCGAGGTTGGCATTGTGGCGCTGGGATCGATTCGCCCGAAGCCTTGGGTAGTAAACAACGAGATCGTGGTTCGCCAGGTGACCACCATCGGCGCGACCTTTGACCACCGCGTGGTCGACGGAGACGTTGCCAGCCGCTTTGTGCAGGATGTTGCTTCGGTTATCGAAGAGCCAGCACTGCTGCTCGACTAAAGTCCAAAATAAATTCGTCGCCCTTCGGGCGAATAGACCGGTTTATTGACAACGATTATCAATAACGATTAGCCTTTGGGCATGAAGAATCTGAGAATCGCCGCCCTATTTGTCGCTGCCAGCTTGGCTCTAACCGGATGCGCCGCAGCATCGACGGAAACTTCGACCGGCACTGAATCAAACGGTCAATCGCAAACCGACGGCCAGACCGGCACTCAGTCTGAAACCCCAATTGACAGCAGCAAGATTCAGATTGTTGCCTCGACCAACATCTGGGGCAGCATCGCCGAATCAGTTGGCGGCGACCTAGTGCAGGTCACCAGCATCGTGAACAGTGCTGCTCAAGACCCACACTCATATGAGGCGTCGGCTCGTGATCAGCTCGCAGTCAAGAATGCCGATCTCTTGGTGATCAATGGCGCCGGATACGACGACTTTGCCCAGACCCTCGCCGATGCCGGCAAAGCAGCTGACGTTCTTAAGGTGGCCGACTTGGTCAGCAGCTCAGACGTCAACACCAACGAACACTTTTGGTACAACATCTCAGCAGTGGGCAAAACCACCTATGCCATAGCAGACGAACTCGGCGCGATCGATAGCGATAACGCTCAGACCTATTTGGCCAACGCCGACAAGCTAATTGAGGGTCTGACCGGTATCGCAGCCGGTTATGGCGAAATCAAAAAGAAGACCGAGGGCGTGGCCTATTTTGCAACCGAGCCGCTTGCCTATTGGCTGCTTGACGACTTGGGATTTGTCGACAAAACCCCTGCAGATTTCTCAAAGGCAATTGAAAATGAGACCGATGTCCCACCGGTTGCGATGAAGGCAGCTCTTGACCTAGTCGGCTCGGGCAAGATCAAGGTCTTGGTTGTTAATGCTCAGACCGAGAACACTCAGACCAAGCAGATTGTTGCCAAGGCGAAAACCGCCGGTGTGGCTGTGGTCATCCTGAGTGAGCTAATGCCAAAGGGCATGGCCTATGTCGACTGGATGGGCGAGAATCTTGTGGCTCTAGATAAGGCCATCAAGTAGGCCAGCAAAGAAACTCGACTAGACAAAGAGCAGACCGATGACCGCCAGCGAATTTAGCGCCAACCCGGTGTTAAAAATTCAGAACGCCACCTTGGCGTATGGCGACCGCACCCTGTGGAGTGACCTGAGTCTTGAGGTTCAGCCGCACGAATTCATCGCGATTATCGGCGCTAACGGCTCGGGCAAGACTGCCCTATTGCGCGCAATACTCGGCCAGGCAAAGCTGAGCGCCGGCCGCAGAATCGCAGTTTTGACATCGGTGTGCCGCTGCTAGCTAAAGATCTGGTGCACCTGGGGCTCGATGGGCACAAATTTGGCCTGGCCTTGCCGAGCCTAAAAAACCGTCAGGCAGTTGCCGCGGCTTTAGCCTGCGTTGACGCAAACCACCTGAGCCACAAGCCAATCGGCGAACTTTCGGGTGGCGAGCTTCAGCGAATTCGCGTGGCTCAGGCCGTGGTTGGCCAGCCTGACTTGATCTTGGCCGACGAACCTTTGAGCGCACTTGACCCAAACCAACAGCAGATCGTGGCAGACCTGCTCGACAAAGAGCGCCGCGAACGGCACCCCAGATGAGGTTTTGCGCAGCGAGGTTCTGAGCGAGCTTTATGGCGCACCGGTTGATGTGCTGCGCAACCAGGGCCGCATCGTTGTGGTTGGCGCGAGCGCCGAGCACGATCACCACGATCATGAGGAGTGGATCTAATGCCGACCCTCTTCGATTTCAGCAACTACGACCAGTTGATCCCGTTGGTGACCAACTCGCTGATCGCCGGAGCACTGCTGGCGCTAATCGGTGGCCTGGTTGGTGTGTTCGTGATGACTCGCGATATGTCTTTTGCTGTTCACGGCATTAGCGAACTGAGTTTTGCCGGTGCTGCTATCGCGCTATTGATGGGTCTGAATGTGGTGGCCGGTTCAGTGGTTGGCTCGCTAGCCGCCGCACTGATTATTGGCATGCTAGGCGCCAAGGCTAAAGAACGAAACTCAATAGTTGCCGTGTTGATGCCGGCCGGTTTGGGCGTCGGCATTTTGGCGCTCTCACTGTATGAAGGGCGAGCCGCCAACAAGTTCGGCTTGCTGACTGGTCAGATCGTTGCGGTTGATGACCCACAACTGATTTGGCTAATCGCTATTTGCGTATCGGTGCTATTGACACTGGCCATTGTCTGGCGCCCACTCAGCTTTGCCAGCTTGGATGCCGAGGTGGCCGCCGCTCGAGGAGTGCCGACCAGGGCACTGTCGATTGTCTTTATGTTGGTTCTAGGACTTTCGGTCGCGGCCAGCATCCAGGTTGTCGGTGCACTCTTGGTTTTGAGCTTGCTGGTGACCCCAGCCGCGGCAGCTCTGCGAGTTAGCTCTTCGCAAATTTTGGTTCCGATTCTTTCGGTG
>JBEEOO010000035.1:0-4464 GCA_041191585.1 Actinomycetota bacterium | reverse complement strand
GTTTTTGCCGGCTGCGGAATTGTTGCCGACTCAGAACCTGAAGCCGAGTTGGCTGAGACCGAACTTAAGCTTGCGCCGGTTCGAGGCGCACTTCGATAAGCACTCGGCCGCTTTCGGCCAGAGCCGTTTCGAGCTCGCCGACAGTTTGAACCAGAACGTAGTTCCAGCCATAAGCCGCCGCAAGGTGCCAAAAATCAACCTGTTGCGGCGTGCGGAATAGGCGTTCGAAAGTCTGCTCATCGAGCAGCTTGGCCATTTCTAAGCCCGAGAAAATGCTGCCACCAAAATCATTTGCAACGATCAGCTGAATGTCGAGCGTGGAATCTTTGTTTGCCTGATCAAACGAGAGTGAACCGGCATCGTGCAGCAGTGTTAAATCACCCAACAACACGCGGGTCTTTCCGTCGAAGCCATCGCGCTTGGCGATGTTGGCAATGCCGGTTGCTGTTGCCACCGTGCCATCAATGCCAGCCAATCCGCGGTTGGCAAAAACCGCAATTGGCTTGGCCGGTGCATGTTGGTCTGCCTCGCGAATCATGCGGCTTGCTCCAAGAACCAAGCGATCAACTTCTTCGGTGGCGGCCCAAACCTGGCGCACTAGCTCGGGGCGTGTCACTGCGTCATGGGATTGACCGCGAGCAAAATCAACAAGGTCGGCCTGGCGCCAGCTGGCTAGCCATTCAAAATCAACCTCGTCAGAAACCGACACCTCATCGACGATGAATGAAGCCCGGCGGGCAACGTCAAAGAATCCCATTTGCGCACTGCGAACCACAACGACTTCAACATCTGGGTTCTTCAATAGGGCAACCACCGAACGGCTCAAAGTCGGCTTGCCAAAAACAATCACGCGACCAATTTGCTTGGCCAACTCAGTTTTGTTGTCGAGGTGATATCGATAGTTGCTGATCGCATTGGCGCCAAAGCGAGCACCCGAAGAAGGCTCGGCAAACAGCGGCCAGCCAAAGCTTTCAGCCAGCTCAACGGCGGCCTCACCTGCATTAGCTCCGGCCACGACAACGGTTGGCACCGCTGCATCAAGCACTGCAAAATCAGGGCGTGCTTCAAAGCGATCTGGCAATTGATAGCTGGGATTTAATTTGGATGCGTTGGGCTCGAGGCTCGATAGCGGCTCTCTGAAAGCCAAGTTCAGCTGCACCGGGCCCGGCTGAACGCCATCGAAACCAAGCGCGGTGGCAATGGCCGAAACCGCCAAGTCAATGGCCTCAGTGCGGTCGCCATCGGCTCCGTTTGGGGCTGGCGCATCAATGCACTCTCGAACAGCATCGGCAAAAATACCCACCTGATTTGTGGTCTGATTTGCACCGACGCCGCGCAGTTCGTGCGGGCGATCGGCAGTCAACAAAATCAACGGGATTCCCGAGTGACTTGCCTCAAGAACTGCAGGGTGAAGGTTGGCGACCGCAGTGCCTGAGGTGGTGATGATCACAGCTGGCTCACCAGAAGTCATCGCCGAGCCGAGTGCGTTAAAACCGAGTGATCGTTCATCCAGGTGAACGTGAAGATTGATTTTGCCAGCCCCAGCCAGTTGACCAGCGGCAATTGCAAGTGCCTGAGATCTGGCACCCGGAGCCAGATAAAACTCACGCACCCCAGCCTTAGCCAAAGTGGCTAACAGGTGGGCTGCAAAAACCTGTGCTGGTGCCGGTTCAGTCATCAGTTTTATCTTTGGGCTGGCCCTGACCAGACTCGTCATCTTGGTTAGTCGACTCGCTGCCCGCCTCGGCATTTGGAGCCTTGCCCTTGTTCTGCTCTTCTTCGTTCAGGCGCCTAGCTAGGTCGCGCAAAAACTGTGGGTCGTCGTCGGGGGCCTTGGTAACAGTCTTTGGGCGCTTGCCTTTTTTGTTCTTTTCGACCAAAAAACTGATGCCGTAGACGATGCCAAAAATAGCCAAAATGCCGCCGATAATTGCCACGAACAGAATTAGCTTCATGGTCTAACTCTAACCAGCCAAAACTTAGACTTATTTCATGAAAAACCCATTGCTCAAATTTGCACTCATCAGAATCGGCCTATTTATCGGTGCCACGCTGCTGGTTTATCTGATCACCCAAGACGCAATTTTCTCGGCTTTCATCGGCGCAATTGTGGGTCTGGCAATCTCGCTGCTGTTCTTCAACAAGCACCGTGACGCCCTGTCAGAGAGCATCTATAACGCGGTCAACAGCAAAAAACGTGGCGACGACGAAGCCGTTGAAGACGGCAAAGATAGCGCCGAATAGGTTGCAGCTGATTTAAGAATCAACTGGGCCTACAGCCCGAAGTTAACGGTGGCCAAGCCCCAGCCAAGCAGCAAGCCATAACCCAGTGCGGCAAAGCTAGTGAGCTTTAGTGCCAGAATCAGTTCTTTAGCCGAGTGCGCTGTTGCGACAATCAGAGTGACCGGAAGCACCAGAAGCAGCACAAACATCGCCAAGAACGTAGCGGGATAAATCAGTGCGATTGGCACCAGAATCACAAACGGCAGATAAATCATCGCGAAGAAAATTACCTTGGCCCAGTTGCGTCCGACCTTGACGGCCAGGGTGCGCTTGCCGACATGACGATCCAAATCAAGATCACGGATGTTGTTGACCATCAAAACCGCTGATGCAAAAAGGCCGGCGGCCGAACCACCCATAATTGCGGTCTCTGAGAAGCCTCCGATTTGAATGTATGCCGTGCCATAGGTGGCCACGAGTCCGAAGAATACAAAAACCGAAACCTCGCCCAAGCCCGCATATCCGTAAGGGCTCTTGCCGCCGGTGTAATACCAAGCAGCTGTGATTGCAGCAGCGCCAACCGCCAAGAACCACCAGTGCTGAGTTAGCAGAACGATTGACAGGCCGGCAAGCGCGGCCAAACCAAAGAAAGCAAAGGCTGCATATTTCACCGCAGCTGGGCGCACAGACTTAGATCCGGTTAGTCGCAGTGGGCCAACGCGCTGGTTGTCGGTGCCTCGAATGCCGTCTGAATAGTCGTTGGCATAATTCACACCGACCTGTAAAAAGAAAGCCACGGCGAGCGCCAATAAAGTCAGCCCGAGGTTGAACTTTTGAACCGATGCCGCAGCTCCCGCACCGATTGCAATCGGTGCCACAGCCAGCGGCAAGGTGCGCAGGCGAGCGCCCTCAACCCAAAGTTTGATCTGCTTGTTGCGTGCGCGCTTGGTCATGTTTAGCCAATCTCAAAGAGTCGTGCAGCGGTCTGATAATCGATTTTTCCGCTGGGCAATTTTGCAATTTTGTCGGTGCGCAAAACTCTAACCGGTTTTCCGGCTGGGCCAAGGTCGTTGGCTAGTGCGCGGGCAATGTCATCGGCCACCTCAGGGCTGCCCACATAAACAATGCCAACTCGCTGGCCCCACTCGCGGTCTTCAATCGGGGCCGCCACGAGCTCAAGAACTCCGGCTACATTCGAAGCCAATTGCTCAACACGGTCAAGCGAGATTTTGATTCCGCCTGATTTGATAACGCGATCTGCGCGACCAATCACAATCCACTTGTCGTCATCGGTTAGATCACCGATGTCGTTGGTGCTAAACCAGCCATCCTCGGTTTCAATATTCGAAGCTAGGGTCGCGCCCGAGATGCGCAGCACACCCCGATAGATGTCAACCTCAACGCCATCGAGTGGCTCGCCGTCATAGACGCAGCCGCCGCAGGTTTCAGTCATGCCATAGGTCTGAATCAGATTGACGCCGAGTTCAGCGGCCTTGTTGGCTAACTCAGGCAATAGGGCGGCACCGCCGACCAAAATCGCGTCAAACCGCTTAAGCAGACCAAGTGTGTAGTCATCGCCGAGTGCCACAGCGTCAAGCAAGCGAACCAGCTGAGTTGGCACCAGCGAGGCATATTTGCGGTCGCCGGTCATCAGCGAAGCCGCGCGGCTAAAAGCGTCAACCGTGAACGGCATCGAGGTGTTCATTAGCACCGGCTGGGTCTCGGCATAGAGCGAGCGAATCAAAACATTGGCCCCGGCGATGTGATTGATCGGCAAGGTCAACAACCACTGGCCCGGGCCACCCACGCGCTCTTGCGAGGTTGAGCCCGAGGTTTCGACAATTAGACCGAGTTTGTCATCAACCTGATCTGGCAATCCATAGCTGCTGGGCAGCTTGCTTGCCGACTCGGATGCCCCGTCACGGGTAATCGGTGTGACAAAAATAGCCTGATTGCCGGCCAGCATCTCACCGAACGCCACCAACGCACCAAAAGTGTCGTTGGCTGAGATGATTTTTAGGGGTTTAGGCATGCTGCGAGTCAAGGCCGGATTCTCAGTAGTGCCAAGGAAAAGCTGACCAGTCAGGTGCGCGCTTCTCTAAGAAAGAATCGCGGCCCTCGACAGCCTCGTCAGTGCCATAGGCCAAGCGAGTTGCCTCACCAGCAAAAAGTTGCTGGCCTACCATGCCGTCATCAACCGCATTGAATGCATACTTGAGCATTCGGATGCTCTGCGGTGAC
>JBEEOO010000034.1:0-6223 GCA_041191585.1 Actinomycetota bacterium | reverse complement strand
GTGTATGAACCTCGAGGGTCGTTGTACCACTGCAACTGACCGGCGCCCTTATAAAGCTGCATGAAGAAACCGGCATCGACCTTGCCACACTGCGCGAGGTTGCTGTCGGGGCAACTCATTCCTAGGGCCGCACGATATTTATATTCGGTTGGGTTGGGAGAAGTGATTAGCCCTTGCTCTTTTTGCAGGGTGACCAACAAAACCTTTGGGTTGATCTTGCAGGCGCGAGCCACGTCATAGATCACCTGCGAGGATTTTTGCCCGGTCTTGGCCGGCAATGACTCGCATCGACCATCTTCACCGGTCACCGCAGGGGTGTCCATCACGTAGTTTTTCAAACACGGTGGAGCAGTTGGCTTGGCAATGCAGTTTGAAACTTTGCTGTCTAAGAAGCGTTGGATTTCGTCGACCGTCATTGTCGCGAAATCATAGAAAACGCTGTCGCTGATGATTAGACCCGGATCAAAACGCGAGGCGTCGGCCGTCTTCATTTAGGGAATCGCTACCGCGTTCGCCGCCGAAGTGCCTTTGAAAGCTGCCGACTCGTAGGTGATTGTGAAAGTTCCAGCACCTTTTGGCAGGCCCTTTAGCGGAAGGCTAATCGGAAAACACTGCGTGGTGTGCACGTTTGATTCGGCCTTTACTGTGACCGACTTGGTGAATGAACCGCTCGAATAGTTGAGCGTGCAAGTGCCGCCATCTTCAACCGCATTGGTGACTTCGGCAACCGCATAAAGCTCGCCGTTAGCGGTGTCGACGCCTGACTGAATGATGTTTAGCACAGCTTTTTGAACCACCACTGGCGTGCTGGTTTCGGTCGGAGTCTCAGATGGAGTCTCAGTCGGCGTGCTGGTTGGAGTGGAACTCGAGGTCTGCGGGTCGCTCGGCTTTTGATCGGTGCCCCAGTTTGGATAAAGCAGACTGCAGCCCGACAAAAGCAGGGCTGCAGAAATCGATACGGCACTAAACGCTATGCGCTTCATTAGTTTCCTTTCGAGTTGCTCTTCAAAGTCTTAGCAATCAAGCTGTGAATTTGTTTATAGTTTGGCCAGACCACATCGATGGTTGGTGGCACCAACTCAAGAGGCTTGATTCCATACTCTTTGGCTTTTAATGCAAGGTCGACATAGGTCGAGAGCATGCCCGAAGGAATATCCGTCTTGACCAGCTTTTCGCCGGCGTTTGCGATTTCGCGGAAGCGCGTAAGCACGTTTGCTGGATCTACCTGCTGCAAGATTGCGTTCTGCACCTCGCGCTGGCGAGCCATGCGGTCATAGTCACTGGTGTTGTGGCGCGAGCGCGCGAGCGGGCATACCAAAGCGTAGTTCTGCCATCCATGTGCTGCTTGCCGGGTTCGATCCAGCCCTGCACGTCTGAAAGGTCGTCGTTTTGACCACCGATCGGCAGGCGCTGCTTTACGTTGATGTCAACACCGCCAAGAGCATCGACCAGGCTCTCAAAAGCGGCCATGTCGACCATCACGTATGACTGAATTTCTAGGCCGGTGACATATTCAACAGCCTCACGGGTTGCTTCAACGCCTGGTGTTGATCCGTTCTTGCGGGCATCTGGATATAGGCCTTCGTGATTGTCGCTGACATCTTTGTAGATCGCATTGATTAAGCACTCGAGACCGCAATTCCAGCCATTTGGATAAACCTTGCGCATTGGTGAGCCGCTAGAGAATCCGACGTGTTGAAGGTTTCGCGGAATGCCTATGTTAACCGCGTGACCAGTTTCGGCATCGATGCTCAAAACTGAAATTGAATCAGGACGAATGCCAAATCGATTCTTGCCCGAGTCGGCACCTAAAAGCATGATGTTGTAGCGACCGTCGGCTGCGGTGGTGCCCCCTGATTGGTTGAAGACGGTGTTGATGAGACCTGCTTGAACGCTAGCCACGTTGCCCACGTATCCATAAGCACCGACGCCAACCACACCCACCAGAAGCATTGCAACGGTGGTAATCCAGCGCTCACGTGAATACATGCGGTTTGGCTGAATGAGGCGCAAAGTGTTGAGCACTAAAACCAAATAAATTGCGGCAAAAACAAACAGAGCCACCGAGGCAATGCCCACAACCACAGGCTGGGTGGCGATTGAGAACAACCAGGTGCGATTAATTAGAGCCAGCAGGATAGCCATCAGGACTGACGCCCAAATCACCATGGTGGCCACAATGCCAACGCGGGCTAGTTTGCGATTGCCTGCGACCAATTGAGCAGCACCGGGAACAAAAATAGTGAGCGCAATTAGCCACCACGCCCGACGGTGAATCTGTTCGGGGGTGGCGCGATCTAGGCTTCGAAACGGGCTGTTGCCGCGGTAATTCAAATTTGAGATTTTAGCTTCGCATTCTTTTCGGCGACCTGATCGGCCAGCCCAACTAGATAGTCAGCCATCTGCTTGGCTAGATCTGCATCAAAAGCACCCAGCATTCGAGCAGCCAAAAGGCCAGCGTTCTTTGCGCCACCGATAGAAACAGTGGCAACTGGGATGCCGGCTGGCATTTGAACGATGGAAAGAAGTGAATCCATGCCGTCTAGCTTGGCTAGCGGAACCGGAACGCCGATGACTGGCAGAGTTGTGACCGAGGCCAGCATTCCAGGAAGGTGAGCAGCGCCACCGGCGCCGGCGATGATTACTTTGAGGCCACGCTCGGCTGCTGATTTGCCCCACTGAATCATGCGTTCTGGGGTGCGGTGTGCAGAGAGAACCTCGACCTCAAAGCTGATGCCAAAGTCTTTTAGCGCCTGTGCGGCATCTGACATGACAGACCAGTCTGAGTCTGAACCCATAACTACGCCGACAAGAACGCCTGCGGTTGTTGAGTTTGATTCGGTCATTCTGGCTCCTTAATCCAACGCCTTGAACCCCTAAATTTTACCTTTTGGGCTTCAAATGCTTGGGATTTAGCGCCTTAGGATCGAAGCACCTCGGCTGCCGCTTGGGCATAGTCGAGGGTCTTTTTGGCATCGCTGCCGAGCACGGTGACGTGCCCCATTTTGCGACCGGCTCGAGCTGATTTGCCATAGGTGTGAACCTTGGCGTCAGGAAACTCAACCAGTGCCTTGTCGTAGTTCATGATGAAGTCATTGATGTCGTTGGTGCCGAGCAGGTTGACCATCACGGCGTGCGGTGCGCGAACCTCGGTTGAGCCAAGCGGCAGGTCTAGAACTGCGCGCAGGTGCTGCTCGAACTGACTGGTGACTGAACCTTCGATGCTGAAGTGACCCGAGTTATGTGGGCGCATCGCCAACTCATTGATCAGGATCCGGCCATCGCGAGCCTCAAACATTTCGACCGCCATCACGCCGGTGACGCCAAGACCTTCGGCAACATCCGAGGCAATTTTGGCGGTCTTGGCAAGCAGTGCCGAATCGGCTTTCGGCGCTGGTGACAGAACTACACTGCAAACGCCATCGGCTTGGATGGTTTGCACCAGAGGCCAGGCTTTGAACTCGCCGCTCGGGCGGCGAGCGCTTAGCTGAGCCAACTCGCGAACAAAGTCAACTTTTTCTTCGGCTAGCAGACTGCCGCCGACCTTGGCTAGGCCATCTGAACTTAGCCAGTCAGTGGCGTCATCGGCGCTGCGAACAACACGAACACCCTTGCCGTCATAGCCACCAATTGGAGTCTTGAGAATTGCAACGCCACCGTTTTCGCCGATGAACTTTTCGAGCTCAGCTGCGGTTTTGATCTCGGCCCAGGCTGGCATTGGCAAGCCCAAAGCACCTAGGCGCTGGCGCATGTGAAGTTTGTTCTGAGCGAACTTGAGGGCCTTTGATGGCGGCTGAACACTGATGCTTTCGGCCTCAAGCGCCTCGAGCACCTCAAGTGGAACGTGCTCGTGATCAAACGTGATTACATCAACGGTCTCAGCGAATTCGCGCACTTCGGCCAGGTGGGTGTAATCGCCAACCTGGGTGGTGGCCTGAGCCGCTGAAGACCCTTCGGCTTCGGCAAAAACTTTGATTTCAAGCCCCAAATTAATAGCCGGAACGATCATCATTCGTGCCAGCTGACCGCCGCCGATAACGCCAACGCGAGGTGTGGTCACTGATACATCCTTAGAAATTGTTTGTCTCTATTTTGTCGCAAGCAGCTGGTTGATTTGGCTGGCCACCGATTTTGGTCGCGGCACCCGAGACAACACAAAAGGCTCTTCGCCGCTAACAGTTAGAACGACGGTGTGCTTTGGGCCTGCTTGAGCGCCCGACACCTTGCTCAGCGAAACCTCACGGTGGCGCTGTCCAAAAAGGCCAGAGCGAGAGCTGATTCGGCTGGTGGTGATGTTCGACAAGTGAGTCAAATAACCGATTAGCGGCACCAACCAAAAGAAAATTGCAATTGTTGCGGCGATTGTCCAAACCAGGATGTTCTGCCACTGCTCTGGCAAACGACCGGCATAAAAACCCACCAGCACGGCCGAAGCAAAAAGCGCAAGGTATGGCAAAACCAACCCGGCGATCGGCGGCCGCACGCGTGCCAATAGAAGTTCAGATTGAAAACTCATTACAAAGAATTGTGCCTTAGATGAACGATGTCGGCAGCGGCCACGGCGAGCTTGCCCTTTTGATCGCCCAGGTCGACAATCAACCGACCGGTGTCGTCGATGTCAATGGCACGGCCAAATTCCTCTTTGTCACCTGGCAGAATTACGCGAACCTCGCGGCCGATAGAGCTGCAATTTTCAATCACAGATTGGCGAAGGCCGCTCTGGTTTGGGTCACCCGCGGCGGTTTCAAAATCGTGATAGAGCGAGATAAGTTCTTCTAGGTAAGCCTGCAAAAAATCATCGCGACCGACCTGACTGTGAGCCTCAATGGCCATCGAAGTGGCTGCCGCGATCGGCAGCTCGCTCTGCGACTGAGTGAGGTTCACGCCTGAGCCAATAACCACACCGCTCAGATTTGAAAGCAGTTCACTCAGCACACCCGACAGCTTGCGATCGCCCACCAAAACATCATTTGGCCACTTGACCGCAGCCTGCTCGACGCCAAATCGGTGCGCCGCGCGGCTGATCGCAAGGCCGGCCATCAAAGGCAACCACGAGAACGACGTTGGGCCAAAACTGGTCGGCTTTAGCAAAACCGAAGCAAACAGTGAGCTCTTTGCCGGTGCCTGCCAATCGCGGCCGGCTCTACCTTTGCCGGCGCTCTGAAAATCAGTTACCAAAACCGAAAGATCGGGCAGCTGTGCCCCTTGGGCTACCAAATCTGTGTTGGTTGACCCGGTGGTCTCGACAATCTTCAGCTGAGAAACGATTTCGCCGAGCTTTCCGAGTGGCTTGCTCCAGTCTGTGCTGTTCATAGGTTCAGACTAATCCGTCGGGCCGGATGGCCGGTTCTGTAGGTTTCGACCATTGAATTTAGATAATCGCAGTAGCAAACCTTCAAGCAAATGCTGCTTTTCAATCAGTAGAGTGAACCTCATGACCCAGGAACAGACCTTTACTACTGCTATTCGGTTGAACCCAGACATCCTTACTACCGCCGGCCGCCTTGCCGATCTGCGCGATCGCTACAACCAGGCTGTCAACGCTTCGGGTGAGGCAGCTATCGCCAAGCAGCACGCCAAGGGCAAAAAGACTGCCCGCGAGCGCATTGAAATGCTGCTTGATCCGGGTTCGTTCGTTGAGCTAGACGAATATGTTCGCCACCGCAGCACCGCATTCGGCATGGATAAAAACCGCCCATATGGTGACGCAGTAGTCACCGGTGTCGGAACCATCAACGGGCGACAGGTTGCACTGTTCTCTCAGGACTTCACAATTTTTGGTGGCTCACTTGGTGAGGCAGCCGGAAACAAAATCATCAAGGTAATGGATCTTGCAATCGCCACCGGCGTTCCATTCATTGGAATTCTTGACTCGGGAGGCGCACGTATTCAAGAGGGTGTAATCGCACTCGGAAAATACGGCGAAATTTTCAAGCGCAACACCATGGCTTCGGGCGTTATCCCGCAGATTTCAATCGTCATGGGCCCAGCCGCCGGTGGTGCTGTTTATTCACCTGCTCTAACTGACTTTGTGATCATGGTCGACAAGACCTCAAACATGTTCGTCACCGGCCCAGACGTAATCAAGACCGTGACCGGCGAGGACGTTGGCATGGAGGAGCTTGGTGGCGCACGCGCTCACAACGAGCGTTCGGGTGTTGCTCACTATTTGGCCTCAGACGAAGACGACGCAATTGACTATGCGCGCAACCTGCTGAGCTAT
>JBEEOO010000033.1:0-6345 GCA_041191585.1 Actinomycetota bacterium | reverse complement strand
TCTTTGGTGAGCACAACCGCATACGGGTTATGAGTGTTTGGGTATTTGAACGGCGGGGTGGTCAAGCCCTTTGGCACATATTTCAAATAACTCAGAGGGCGCTGTTTGTTGACCACGACCCAAAGCGAATTGTGCTTGTCGATCGAAAGTTTGATGGGGTTGCGCACAGTTCCGGTGGTTGGTGAGCCGACTGCGCCAACAGGGTCGCCTATAGCAATCGGGGTGTCTCGCACGCTCTCGGTGGCCGATGCCGAAACCGCGGCAAATGTGCCCGAGGCCAAGAGAGAAAACGACAACAGAATTGCCGACGCGACTTTTGCAATAGCGGTGTCTTTGACAATGAATCGAATCGATTTAGAGTTGTACGGTTTAGAAGATTTTTCGCCTTTAGGCATACGCATGGATAAAGCCTAAATGCCCCTTGAGAGAGCAATCAGTTATGTCTAGAGAAAAGCGCAAAGCCGCTGCGGCCGAATCAGCAATCACCGGAGTGATGACTCACCGTCAGATCGTTTTGGTTTTGGTTGGTCTGATGTCTGGCATGTTCCTTTCGGCTCTCGACCAGAGCGTGGTTGGCAGCGCGATGCGCACCATCGCCGACGACCTAAAAGGTCTTGAACTGCAGGCTTGGGCGACCACTGCATACCTGATCACCTCAACCATCTCGACCCCGATCTATGGCAAACTCGGCGACATCTTTGGCCGCCGCAGCCTATTCATGATCGCAATTTCAATCTTTATTGTTGGCTCGGTCACTGCCGGTTTCGCCAACAGCATGTATGAGCTCGCCATCTGGCGCGGCCTTCAGGGCATCGGCGCCGGTGGTCTGTTCTCACTCGCGCTGACCATCTTGGCCGACATAGTTCCGCCGCGTGAGCGCGCGCGCTATCAGGGTGCCATGATGGCCGTTTTCGGAACCTCATCGGTGCTTGGCCCGCTAATCGGTGGCCTGTTCGCCGACATCGATTCATTCTTGTTTGTTGATGGTTGGCGCTGGGTCTTCTTGATGAACCTGCCGATCGGCATCATCGCCCTGTTCATGGTGGTCTCGTTCTTGCACGTGCCGCACACTCCTCGCCCAAGCCGCATCGACTGGTGGGGCGCGGTCACCATCATCATCGGTGTGGTGCCTTTGCTATTGGTTGCCGAGCAGGGTCGTGACTGGGGCTGGGGTTCATCGCAATCAATGACGATGTATGCCCTCGGCGCTGCCGGAATCATCGCGTTCATTTTCGTGGAACGCAAGATGGGCGATGCGGCGCTTTTGCCACTCAAGTTGTTCAGGAGCAGCGTGTTCTCATTGACCACCCTTCTGGGCGTAATCGTGGGTGTCGGAATGTTCTTGATGATCCCGATGACCATCGGAATGATGACTGCATCGATGGGTTCTGGAATCATCACCGGTCGCACCGGAAAATACAAGATCTTCATGGTTATGGGAACCGCCTTCATGGCCGGCTCTTACTTCTATTTCGCTCAGATGACCGCCGACTGGCAGATCTGGCAGATTTCAATCGGCATGGTCACCATGGGTCTAGGCCTTGGTCAATTAATGCAAACGCTGACCATTGCGGCTCAGAATGCGGTTTCGGCCAACGACATTGGTGTTGCCACTTCGTCGTCAACCTTCTTTAGACAGATGGGCGGAACCCTGGGTGTTGCGGTGTTTATCTCGATGCTGTTCGCGGTTCTTCAAGAGAAGGGCGCATGGATCGGAGAACAGATTGCAGCTGCCATCAAGGCCAACCCGGCCCTGTTAGCTGAGCCTCGCAATGCGATTATTCGTGATGCAGGTCCTGCGGGTCTTGGCGAACTGGTCAACTCTGACTCGTCGTTCTTGCAGGTGATCTCACCTGAGATCGCGCAGCCGATTTTGGTGGCATTCACCGAGGCAGCTGACGTGGTCTTTATGTCGGCCGCGATTGTTGTATCACTGGCCTTCGTTGTGGCGCTCTTCAACAAAGAGATTCCGCTTCGCACCCAGTCTGGCGTCGCAGCCAAGGCCGAAGAAAACGCGGCTGCATCGATGGGGCACTAGGTATAAGCTTTTTTCACACGGGAGTTCGGTGTCACCGAGCTGAGAGGAAGACTGGGAGTCTTCGACCGTAGAACCTGTTTGGATCATGCCAGCGTAGGGAGAAAAAATGGCTATTCGTCGTATTCCAAAATTTGCATATATCTCGGTTGCAACTTTTGCATCCGTTTCACTCGCAGTGGGTTTAACTGGTTGCGCGCAAAGTGAAACGACACCGGCCGCAGATACTGACCTAAAGACTGTGACTCTGATTGCCCACGATTCATTTGCCATGAGCAAAGAATTGGTGGCCGCTTTCGAAGCCGAGACAACCTACAAGCTTGAAATTATTAAGTCTGGCGATGCAGGCGCGATGACTAACAAGTTGGTGCTCACCAAAGATCAGCCACTGGGCGATGTGGTGTTTGGCATTGATAACACCTATGCGCCGATAGCCAAGCAAAACTCAATCATCGACGGTCAGTTGACCGCAATTGATTTTGGCGATGTTTGTCTCAACTATGACAAACAGTGGTTCGCCAAGAACGAGCTGCCGGCACCCCAGTCGCTGGCAGATCTGACCAAGCCTGCTTATCAAGATCTAACCGTTTTGACCAACCCGGCTAGCTCGTCACCAGGCATGGCGTTCTTGGCTGCCGCGGTCGATGTATTTGGTGAAGCCGGTTATGGGCAATACCTGCAGGCACTTAAGAACAATGGGGTAAAGATTGCTGCCGGCTGGGAAGACGCCTATTTCACAGACTTCTCTGGTTCGTCAGGCAAGGGTCCGCGCCCAATTGTTTTGAGCTATTCGACCTCACCTGCCTTTGAGATTCGTGAAGACGGTCAAAGCCAAACCGCATCGGTCTTGAGTGGTTGCTTTAGGCAGACCGAATTTGCCGGCGTTCTTTCGGGCACCGACAACCCTGCAGGTGCTCAGGCACTAATCGACTTCATGTTGGCCGAGCAGTTCCAGACCGCTTTGCCTGATGCCATGTATGTTTACCCGATCGACAAGTCGATCGCCCTGCCCGAAGCTTGGGCTGAGTGGGCCCCAGTTGCCGAGAACCCTGTGGGCGGCAAACTGGACATCGCCGCTAACCGCGAGAAGTGGCTCAAGACTTGGTCAGAAATCTTCTAAAGTCGGCTGCCCTGTGGCTATTGCCACTTGGGTTCTTGGTCGTATTTTTTGGGGCACCGGTTGCTCAGATTCTGCGCATCGGTCTGTTTGAAGGCAATGGTGAACTGCCCGCGCTTCTAGGCAACACCCTTCGCACTTTCGTCGACCCAGACGTTCAGTCTGCGATCTGGTTCACGATTTGGCAG
Source organism: Actinomycetota bacterium (assembly GCA_041191585.1). Classification (GTDB taxonomy): domain Bacteria; phylum Actinomycetota; class Actinomycetes; order Actinomycetales; family Microbacteriaceae; genus Rhodoluna. The sequence continues at coordinate 3,005 of JBEEOO010000033.1, read as the reverse complement.
GCAGCAGTTTCGACTCTATTGACATTGTCGATTGCTATTCCTTCTGCATACGTTCTATATAAAAAGTCGTTCCGTGGACAGCAGTTTTATCGAGCCGTCATCACCGTTCCACTGGTTTTGCCCACCATTGTTGTCGCAATAATTTTCGCTTCATTCCAAAAAGCGCATGAGATGTATTCCAATATCGGAATAAGTTTTTTCGCAGAAAATAAGGTCTATTGGATCATTGCAGCGCATGTTTTTATTAATTTCGCTATCGCGGTTAGAACTATCGGCGCTATGTGGGCTGGCCTAGACAAGGCACCTGAAGAAGCAGCCGAATTAGCCGGCGCTGGGCGCCTGCGAATTTTCTTTTTGGTTAGTGCACCAATGCTTCGACCAGCGATTGTTTCGGCTGCCGCCCTGGTCTATTTGTTTTGCTTCACAAGCTTTGGTGTGATTTTGATTCTCGGTGGCGGTCAAGTCAATTCGATTGAAACCCAGATTTCCATCGCGGCTCTTCAATACTTGGATATTCCAAAAGCGTCGATTCTCGCGATTGTGCAAACGGTGATAACTCTTATCGCTTTTGCAGTTGGTCAGCGCTACGCAGCAGGCTCAACCGGCTTGGATCAACTTGCTGATGTTGAAACCGGAGCAACACTAGATAATCGTGATCGACCCGCATTGATAGTGACTCTGCTATTCATTTGGGGAGTCCTCGTTGTGCCGATTCTGCTTCTGCTGGCAAGGGCTTTTGACGCACCGGACGGTCTTGGCATGCAAAACTTTGTCAACTTAGCCAGTCAGGGTGAGCGCGATCTTCTGAACATCACCGTCTGGCAGGCTGGCCTCAATTCGATACGCAACCTGGTGGTAGCACTGCTGATTTGCTTGCCGCTGGGCATGTTGGTTTCCTATTTAACCTCAAGGCGCAGGCCGGCCCGGTGGCTAGATGCTGCCTTCATGCTGCCGATGGGTGTCTCATCGGTTGTCCTAGGCCTTGGCTACCTAGTTACTTTCGGCCATGAGCCGTTAGCTATCCGTTCTAGTTGGGTGGTTCTGCCAATTGTTCAAGCCCTAATTGCCCTGCCGTTGATAGTTCGAGTGCTGCAGCCGGCCCTTCAATCTATTGAACGCGAGCAACTCGAGGCTGCAGCCACCTCAGGGGCCAGCCCCTGGCGGATCTGGTGGCAACTTGAGCTGCCACTTATCTCGCCAGCACTAAAAACAGCCGCGGTTTTTGCGATTTTGGTTTCGGTTGGCGAGTTCGGTGCCGCTTCATTATTGGTGGCAGCCGATCAAGCCACGATTTCAACAGTTTTGGCCCAGCTAATCAGCCGGCCGGGTGGTGCCAACTATGGCATGGCAATGGCAATGTCCGCCATTTTGGTGCTGCTGACTCTGCTTTTGGTGGGCCTAGCCCAGTTCAAATTGAACGCCGGTCTTCGCAAGGCGCTCAGAAATAACCGCGATTGACTCTGGGTTCTGGTCAATCAGGATAAAACGACGCTTTAGCTCTGCTGCTGCAGCACCCGTTGTGCCAGATCCCGCAAAAAAGTCCAGCACCAGATCGCCCTTGGCACTAGATGCCTGAATGATGCGGCGCAGAATTCCCAGCGGCTTTTGGGTTGGATATCCGGTTTTTTCTTTGCCGGTTGGCGAAACAATCGTGTGCCACCAAACGTCGGTTGGCAGTTTGCCCTTGGCCACCTTTTCGGGGGTCACCAAACCAGGGGCCATGTATGGCTCGCGATCGACTGCGGTTGAATCGAAGTAGTAGGCGTCAGGATTTTTAACGTAAACCAGGATGGTGTCGTGCTTTGACGGCCAGCGATTCTTGGCCTTGCCACCATAGTCATAGGCCCAAATAATCTCATTCAAGAAGCAATCACGGCCAAAAAGAGCGTCAAGCAGCACCTTGGCATAGTGCGCCTCTCGGTAGTCCAGGTGCAAATAAAGCGTGCCGGTGTTGCTTAGCAAACGCCACGCCTCTTCAAGGCGGGGCTCTAGAAATGCCCAGTAGTCAGCAAACTCATCGTCATAACTCAAAACGGTTTCGCGAATGGTCTCGTAGCGACGACCCTTGAATCCCACTCGCCCACCGGTTTCGGTGCGCTTGGTGATTGCCGAACCGCGGGTTTGTTTGCGGCCAGTGTTGAACGGCGGGTCGATATAGATCAGCTGAACTGACTCAGAATCTAGAGTCTTAAGCAACCCCAGATTGTCGCCGGCCAGCAGGCGATTGCCGGCCGAGGCCGCTGAGGTTATAGACATAGGCCCAAGTTTAATCGGTGCATTTAATCGGATGCGCCGTCAGCCTTGGATGCCGTCCAAATTGATACCGCCTGAATGCCGGCAAGCATCCAGAAAACACCCGAAACACCGGCGCCGGCAATCAAACCCGCTGCTGCTGGTGCCACAACCTGACCGAATCGATTGGCGGTGAGTCGAATTGAGATCGCTAGCCCGCGCATGTGCGCTGGTGAGATTCGGGACACCCAAGCCATCGTCATTGGCTGTCCGATCCCCATGGCGAATCCTGCGACTGCCAAAATCGCCGCGATGATCCAAAAGTCAGTCACATAAATCAGCAGCACGCAAGAAACCAGGGTCACGATTACCCCAGCTTCCAGAGTGAATCGCATGCCAAATTTCTTGCTGATCTGCCCGAGAACTCCTCGCACGAGCATCGATGAGGCAGAACGAATACCTAGCAGCACTCCGATCTGGGTCGGAGTCATGCCGTTTTGTGTTCCTAGAAGCGGCAAGAAGATCAGCAGCACATCGACCACCGAGGTTGATGCTGAAGCCGTATAGATGGCTGATTTGAATTTGGGCAGCGCCAGAACTTCTCGGGCTGTCACTTTGGCGGCATCTTTTTGCTCGCTATGTTTTGGGGTGCTGTTTTTAGCCAGTGATATAGAAGCTGCCACACCCAAGGCAAAAATAACTGCCGAGAACCAGAACGGTGCCGCGGTATTGATCTGGCCTTCGCCGGTGTCTGCCAGCCAGCCGCCGGCCAA
>JBEEOO010000032.1:0-5251 GCA_041191585.1 Actinomycetota bacterium | reverse complement strand
ATTCGATATCCGCTTTTGAAATGAAGTCATTTGCGACAACGGCAACCCAGGCGTTGTTGACAAATTTTTCTAGTGTGCCAACTGTTGGCAGCGAGGTGATGGTCACACCCGCCATTCCATCGCCCTGAGGGTCTGAGTAGTTTCCAAAGTCACGAACTGAAAGCGTGATCGAATCATTGACTGGGGTGTAGAGAGTTGTGTCTGTTGAAGATGGCGGGGTGTTGTTGGTGTTATTTACAAACGCAGCATCGGTGGTGCCATCTGGCCATGCTGGTCCGATTCCCCACTCCAAGCCATATACGGCTCCGCCGCCGTTAGCGTCACCAATTAGAGCCTCGAGTGTTGTGACTTGGGCATACTTTAGCTCCATTCGGCCAGCATCGTAGGAGTTAGAGCCGGCGGAATTGTTTGTGTCATAGGACGCTGAGCTAGCCCAAGCAAATTTAGTTCTAACTGGTGAAGAACCTGACACTACGCTTGGCGCGAAGCGATCGGGGTTATTTGTGATTGCGTACTTGTACTGCTGAAAACCGCTGAATTCGACGTACTGACCAGCATCGATGTCATAGGCGTTTAGTCGTACGTTTTGAAGTGTTACCGGAATACCGGTTCCAGGACCTGAGTAAGTTCCTTGTTCATAGAAGGAGAAGCGAAACCTTACGAAGCCTCCTGAGTTGGGCACGTTATTGAATGAAAGCTGAAATAAGTCCTGCGCGCTGCTATTGGAATCAAAGCCGCTGCCAGTGACGTCAAAACTATCTAGGTTGCTCATTCCAAGCAGTTCTAGGTTTTCTACTACTGCGTCGATTGTGGTGCCATTTATAGCAGCCACGGCGTTGTACTTCACAATGTCACCGGCGGCAGTTCCGTTGGTGCCGATGATGTTTGACTTCTTGCTATCGGTGAAGTCGAGGGTGACGTTGTTGGCGTCTAGAGTTACCGCATGCGCTGGGGCGGCGGCTAGGCCAACCAATGATGCGGCGATAAAAATCGGCGAAATGAACTGTGCAATTTTCTTTAATAACAAGGCAAACCCCTAGTCGATGTCCGCAATTGCGAAGCCCCTCAATTGTTTCAGCAAAGCTAAGAAGATTTGCGCAGCATGTAGTGCTAACCGAATCTAGTTCAACCGATTCTCAGTGATTTACTAGTTCCAGCCAGAAGCGTGCTTTTGCTGGCTTGGGTCAGCAAGCAACTCTCGAACACGAGGGATCACCTGGGTGCCATAAAGCTCGATCGACTTCATAAGCTGTGAGTGTGGCATAGGTCCAGTTGAATACTTCAGGTCAAAGCGCTGGGCACCAACCGAGTCAATTGCATACGCAATCTTCTGAGCAACGGTCTCTGGTGAGCCGACATAAAGCGAACCGTGCAGTGCCTCGCTCATGAAGTGGTTCTTGGTGGTCGGCGCCCAACCGCGTTCGCGACCAAGACGACCATACATCTCTTGATAATGCGGCCACTGCTGCTCATAGGCCAGCTCATCGGTTTCGGCAATGTGACCAGGTGAGTGAATTGAGATTGGCAACTGTGGCTTTTCAAGCTGTTCGAGCGCATCGCGATAAAGCTTGGCGAAAGGCGCAAAGCGGGCTGGGTCGCCACCGATGATGGCCAGCGCCAGCTGGGCACCGTGACGCGCAGCGCGCACCACAGACTCTGGGCTACCGCCAACGCCAACCCGAAGCGGGATTCCGCCGCGCTCGGTCTTTGGATAGACCTGCAGGCCATCTAGTGACTTGCGAACCGTGCCGCTCCAGTGAACCGGCTTCTCTTTGAGTAGCTCAACTAGAAGCCCGAGCTTCTCTTCAAAAAGGGTGTGATATTCGCTGAGCTCGTATCCATAGGTTGGATAGCTTTCGGTGAACGAGCCGCGGCCGGCAGTGATTTCAGCGCGGCCATGAGACAGTGCATCAATGGTGGCAAACGACTGATAGATGCGCACTGGATCTTGGCTTGAAAGCACGGTCACGCCAGTGCCAAGCACAATGTTTTTAGTGACGGTTGCGATGCCGGCAAGCACGGTGTCGGGCACGCTGATCGCGAAATCTGGTCGGTGGTGCTCGCCAAGGTTGATGCCATAAATGCCGACCTGGTCGGCTAACTGTGCTTGCGAGACAACATCACGGATAACCTGTCCGGCAGCAACCGGGTTGCCGTTATCGTCAACGTTGGTGTCACCGAAGGTATCCAGGCCAAATTTGATGTCGGCTGGATCGTTTGAAAGCGCTGAATCTGCCTTTTGGGCCGCGTTAGCTGAATCGTTCATGAGACAAAACTAAACCCGAGTTTTATTTTTGTCAAGTGGGGGTTTACAACCTTGCCGGCTGGCCGACAAACGTGGCCGATGCGACCAAAAACTAGTCCGCAGCAGCTAGCTGACCGCAGGCTCCGTCGATCTCTTTGCCGCGAGTGTCACGCAAGGTTGCGGTGATTCCGGCGTCTTCAAGGGTCTTGATAAACACTCGGGTGGTCTCAGGCGACGAGGCCGTCCAGATTGAACCCGGGGTTGGATTCAGCGGAATCGGGTTGACGTGAACCCAACCGCGACCGCGCTCGTTGAGCTTGTCGGCCAAGAGCTGCGCACGCCACTGGTGGTCATTCATGTCTTTGATCAGCGCATATTCGATTGATACGCGGCGGCCGGTCTTCTCAAAATATTCGTGAGCGGCATCGAGGGCTTCATCGACTTTCCACTGCGAGTTGACCGGGATCAGCTCATCGCGAAGTTCGTCATCAGGTGCGTGCAGTGAAAGCGCAAAGGTCACCGGAATCTGTTCGTCGGCAAGTTTTTTGATCGCCGGCACTAGACCCACGGTTGAAACCGTTATGTTGCGAGCCGACATGCCCAGACCGTTTGGCTGAGGCTCAACCATGGTGCGAACCGACTGCATCACTCGGTTGTAGTTGGCTAGCGGCTCTCCCATGCCCATAAACACGATGTTGGTCACGCGCTCTGGGGCGTTCTCTAGCTTGGCTTTGCTGCCGCCCAGCTCGCCGGCGGCAATCACGCGGTTGGCAGCCACAATTTGGTCGACGATTTCGCCAACCGAAAGGTTGCGAGTCAGGCCAGCCTGACCGGTGGCGCAGAACGGGCAGTTCATTCCGCAACCTGCCTGCGATGAGATGCAAAGGGTGATTCGGCCGGTGTAGCGCATAAGCACTGATTCGACCAGCGCGCCGTCGAACAGACGCCATAAGAATTTGATGGTGTCGCCGTTGTCGGTTTTTAGTCGCTTGACCTCGGTTAGCAAAGTCGGAAAAGCTGACGCCACAAACTCGGCTCGGCCTGCAGCCGGAAGATCGGTCATCTTGTCGGCATCGGCAGTGTAATGAGTGAAATAGTGCGTGCTCAACTGCTTGGCACGAAAGCCAGGCAATCCTGCTTCTTTCACTCGCTCAACGCGCTCGTCGATCGATAGGTCGACCCAGTGGGTCGGCGGCATCGAACGCTTTGGTTCGGCAAACTGCAGCAGCGGCTTGCCGGTGGCGTCTTTCTGTTGAGTCCAACCCTCGGTAGCCGGCCTAACTTGGCGCGGCTCAGACATTAGAAATCCCAGTCGTCGTCGGTGGTTGACTCGTGCTTGCCGATCACATATGAAGAGCCCGAACCCGAGAAGAAGTCGTGGTTCTCGTCAGCGTTAGGTGACAGCGCAGCCAGAATCGCAGGGCTAACATCGCAGGCATCCTTAGGGAATAGTGCGTCGTAGCCAAGGTTCATCAGAGCCTTGTTGGCGTTGTAGTGCAAGAACTTCTTGACGTCTTCGGTTAGGCCGATTTCGTCATACAGGTCTGCGGTGTACTTCAGCTCGTTTTCGTAGAGCTCTAGAAGAAGGTCGTAGGTGTAAGCACGAAGTTCTTCTTGGCGCTCAGCTGACTCTTTGGCTAGAGCAACCTGGAACTTGTAGCCGATGTAATAACCGTGGATAGCCTCGTCGCGAATGATTAGGCGGATTAGGTCGGCAGTGTTTGTAAGCTTGGCGCGGCTTGACCAATACATAGGCAGATAGAAACCTGAATAGAACAAGAAGCTCTCGAGCAGGGTTGAAGCAACCTTGCGCTTGAGTGGGTCTTCTCCGTTGTAGTAGCTCAGAACGATTTCGGCCTTGCGCTGCAGATAAGGGTTGTCTTCTGACCAGCGGAATGCCTCGTCAATCTCTGAGGTCTGGCACAGAGTTGAGAACACCGATGAATAGCTCTTGGCGTGCACTGATTCCATAAAAGCGATGTTGGTGATTACCGCTTCTTCGTGCTGAGTGATTGCATCTGGCAACAGGCTGGTGGCGCCGATGGTGCCCTGAATGGTGTCGAGCATGGTCAAGCCGGTGAACACGTGCATGGTCAACTTTTGCTCGTGTGGGCGCAGGGTTGCCCATGACTGAATGTCGTTTGACAGTGGCACCTTCTCTGGCAGCCAGAAGTTAGAGGTCAGGCGGTTCCAGACGTCAAGGTCAATTGGGTCTTCGATCTTGTTCCAGTTGACTGGGCGAGCAATGATCTTCTGAGTTGTCGACATTTCGATTCCTGTTTTTAGTGGTGAATAAAACTGGGATAGGTTGCTGGCTTAGAGCATGCAGCTGACGCAGGCGTCAACCTCGGTGCCGGCTAGAGCCTGCTGGCGAATGCGGATGTAGTAAATGGTCTTGATGCCCTTGCGCCATGCGTAGATCTGTGCACGGTTGACATCGCGAGTGGTTGCGGTGTCTTTGAAGAACAAGGTCAGCGACAAGCCCTGGTCGACGTGCTGAGTTGCCGCAGCATAGGTGTCGATGGTTGCCTCTGGTCCAAGCTCATAAGCATCGGTGTAATAAGGCATGGTGTCGTCGCTCAAGAACGGAGCCGGGTAGTAAACGCGACCTAGCTTGCCTTCTTTGCGGATCTCAATCTGTGACGCAACCGGGTGAATCGAAGAGGTTGAGTTGTTGATGTATGAGATCGAACCGGTTGGCGGAACTGCCTGTAGGTTCTGGTTATAGATACCGTGCTTCTTTACTGACTCAGCAAGTTCTGACCAGTCGCTCTGGGTCGGAATCGCGATTCCGGCGTTGTCGAAAAGCTCTTTGACCTTAGGTGTGGCAGGTGCCCAAATCTGGTCAATGTATTTGTCGAAGTATTCACCGGTTGCATACTTTGAGTTTTCGAAGCCCTCGAAGGTGCTCTTGTGCTCGATAGCTAGCACGTTGCTGGCGCGAATTGCGTGGTAGGCAACGGTGTAGAAATACATGTTGGTGAAGTCGATGCCTTCTTCTGAGCC
>JBEEOO010000031.1:0-5478 GCA_041191585.1 Actinomycetota bacterium | reverse complement strand
AGCGCCTAACCCTTGGTCTGGCATCACTGAATCGGGTCAACAAATCAGCAGCGATCAGCTAAAGGGCGTGCCGCAGCTAATCAACTTTTGGTATGCCGGTTGTGCACCTTGCCGTGCCGAGGCTCCAGATTTGGTCGATCTGGCCAAGCAATTTGAGGGCAAGATTCAATTCGTTGGCGTGAACGTTCGCGACACCGCAGCCACCGCGCTGGCTTTCGAAATCACCTGGCCATCGGTGATTGATGCGCAAACCGGATCAGTGGTTTTGGCCTTCACCGGAATCGTGACCCCACAAGCAGTTCCGACCACTTTGGTACTCGACAAATCCGGAAAGGTTTCGGCGCGCATTCTTGGGCGAATCGATAAGGGCATTCTTAAGTCGCTAATTCAGAGCGCGGTGGGCGAGTAGTGCCATTGATTGAGGTCGCTTTGAACCCGGGTGAGATCATCCTCAACGGGTCGATGTTGGCTGCAATACCGATGGCGCTGCTAGCCGGAATCGTCTCTTTCATCAGCCCTTGTGTTTTGCCGCTTTTGCCTGGATATCTGGGATTCATCGCGGGCAATTCAAATAGCCGGTCAAGACTGCTGTTTGGCTCAGGGTTATTTGTGCTCGGGTTCTCGCTTGTTTTCGTTTCGTTCGGTGCCCTCTTCGGCGGCCTTGGTGCAGTTGTGCTTTCGGCTGGGCTTAGCTGGGTTCAACGCGTGCTGGGCATCCTGGTTATTTTGATGGGTTTGGTTTTGGTCGGCCAGTTCTCGTTCATGCAGCGCACGGTCAAGTTTCAGGTGGCTCGCGGTCTTGGCCTATGGGGTGCGCCGCTTCTGGGTATTGCCTTTGGCCTTGGCTGGACCCCTTGCATCGGCCCAACTTTGGCCGCGGTTTTGACCCTGGCCAGCGACGTTGCCTCACCGGCCAAGGGCGCGACCCTGGCCTTTGTTTATGCACTCGGCATCGGCCTGCCTTTTGTGGCGATTGCCGCTGGTTTCGGTTGGGCCACCAAGAGCGTCGGCTTTATAAAGCGTCACCTGCGCACTTTCAATATCGGTGGCGGAGTGCTTTTGATCGCGCTTGGCATCTTGATGGTCACTGGAATCTGGAACAGTCTGGTTGCCTGGCTGCAGGTTGGCTTGATCGGAGGTTATCAACTTGGTATCTAGACCGACTGCAAACGATAAGGTCGTGAACCCTGTCAACTCGCCTAAATTGAGCCCGCTTGAATGGTTGCGCTGGATCTGGCGCCAGCTCACTTCGATGAGCACCGCGCTGATTTTGCTTTTGATGTTGGCCGCAGCTGCGATCCCAGGGTCGCTTGTTTCTCAGCGCTCGGCCGACCCAAACGGTGTCACCAAATTCTTCAAAGAGAACCCAACGCTGGCACCAATTCTCGACGCATTTCAGCTGTTCGATGTCTACACCTCGGCCTGGTTCTCAGCCATCTACATCCTGCTATTTATCTCGCTAATCGGCTGCGTGCTGCCGCGCACCAAGGTGCACTTCGAGGCCATGCGCAGTGCCCCGGTTCGCACCCCAAGCAACCTTCGCCGCATGCCAGCTTTTGCTGAATTCAAATCAACCAAACCGGATGTTCTTTCGCGCGCCGAGGCACTGCTCAAAAAGAAGCACTATCGCGTTTCAGTGCAAACCGACGCTCAAGGAAACCCCGAATCAGTCAGCGCAGAACGCGGCTATCTTCGCGAAACCGGAAACCTGGTCTTTCACTTTGCTTTGATCGGCGTGCTTCTTGCGGTTGGCATTGGCGGCGGCCAGAGCTTTAGCGGTCAGCGAGTTTTGGTCGAGGGTGAGACTTTCGTGAACAACCTCTCGGGCTATGACTCGCTTTCGCCGGGCACCTTCTTCAAGGCCGAACAGCTGGTCCCGCTAACTTTGACGCTCGACCGCTTCGAGGCCGATTTCTATTTCGACAAAGAGAACCCAGAAAGCAAGGGTTCGCCTACTGACTTTAGGGCATTTGTCACAGCAAAAATCGGTTCCGACGGCAAGCCACAGAAGTCCCTTATCCGTGTCAATGAACCGCTTGAATTGCCGGGCGCAAAGGTTTATCTGACCGGAAACGGCTATGCCCCAATTATCACCATTCGAGATGCCGAAGGCGCGGTTGCCTTCTCGGGCCCAACTCCTTACCTTCCGCAAGACGCCAATTACACCTCTCTCGGCGTGATTAAAGTGCCAGATGCCAAGCCAGATCAGTTCGGAATCGTCTCATTCTTTTATCCGACCGTTGGTGAACTTTCGACCGGTGCCTTGACCTCTCTGTTCCCGCAGGCCGCTCTGCCGCTTTTGACCATGAACGTATACGTCGGCGACCTTGGCCTTGATGGCGGAGACCCAAAGAATGTTTTCGCGCTGAACACCCACGGCCTCAAGCAGGTTGCCGGTGGCAAATCGGGAGTCAAGGGCATTCAGCTCGAGGTTGGCCAAGTGCAAGAACTGCCAAACAACATGGGCACAATTTCTTTCGATGGCATCAAGCGATATGCCTCACTTGACGTTGACTACAACCCTGGCGCAGGCTGGGTGTTGGTGTTCGCACTACTGGCCTTGGCCGGCGTGACCGTTTCACTTTTGGTGCCTCGCCGCCGTGTTTGGGTTCGCAAAACCGAACAAGGCTATGAGGTCGCGGCGCTGGCTCGCGGTGACGACCCTTCGCTTGAAAACGTGATAGAAGAAATTGGCAAAATCCTAAAGAAAAAGGACAAGAAGTGAATCAAATTTTGAATCCTGAGCTCGCTCAGATTTCATTGATTTTTATCTATGCCTCAATGGCGCTGTATACCATTGCGTTTTTGGCTTTTGCCACCCACCTATCGCAGTTGGCGAGCGATAAAAAAGCAGTTCGTCAGTCGGCTTCTCGCCTAGAGAAATTCGGCATTTGGGCTATGGTGCCGGCCGTTGCAGTTCACGGTGTCGGTGTGGTTTTGCGCGGCATCTCGGCTAGCCGTGTGCCGTGGTCAAACATGTATGAATTCTCAATCACTGGCGCATTCATCGTGAGCCTAATTTTCTTGATCGCGATGTACGTAAAAGACACCCGCCTAGTTGCCACCTTTGTTTCGGGCTTCACGCTTTTGGTTCTGGGCACTGCCACCACCGCGTTCTATGTCGGCGTAAAGACCCTGCCGCCTGCACTGCAGGATTACTGGTTGGTAATTCACGTAATCGTTGCCGTGTTGGCAACCGCATTCTTCAACATCGCTGCCGCCCTTTCGGTTGCCTACCTGCTCAAAACCTCAACCTGGTTCAAGACCAATAAGGGCACTTTCACGGTGCGCGTGAACCGAATTTTGGCGATGTTTCCGAAGGCGCCAAAGCTCGAGAAACTCAGCTATCGCTTCAACATCATCGGTTTCATTCTTTGGTCGTTCACCTTGATCGCTGGCGCGATCTGGGCCGAAAAAGCTTGGCACCGCTATTGGGGCTGGGATACCAAGGAGGTCTGGACCTTCATTATCTGGACGATCTATGCCGGATACCTGCACGCCAATGCCACCCGAGGTTGGAGCGGCAAGCGCTCAGCTTGGTTGGCCCTGATCGGCTTTGCGGCCATCATCTTCAACTTCACAATTGTGAACCTGTATTTCAAGGGCTTGCACGTATACAGTGGCCTATAAACCCCGGCCGTCACTGGATGAACTGCGCGGCAGTGCCCGCGTGGTTTCATTGCCGTTGCGCACCAAATTTCGTGGACTAATCGAACGCGAGGTAATGCTGCTTGAGGGGCCACAAGGCTGGACTGAGTGGTCACCGTTTGTTGAATATGAAGACGCTGAGGCCTCAATTTGGCTAAACGCCGCGATCGAGTTCGGTTGGTCGGCCGAGGTCGCAAACTTGCCGGCAGATACACCTAGCGCAATTGCGGTCAACGCAATCTTGCCAGCGGTTGCACCTGAATCAGTTCCTCAAATCTTGAATCGATTTGGCCGATTTTCAACCGTAAAAATCAAGGTGGCTGAAGCCGGGCAGTCTATCGAGCAAGACCTGGCCCGAATCGATGCCGCCCTTGAATTTAACCCAGATGCAAAAATCAGACTCGACGCCAACGGCGGCTATTCGGTGCAGCAGGCACTCGAAATAGCGAACCAACTGAGTGCTCGCGAGATCGCCGTTGAATATCTTGAGCAGCCGGTCGCATCGGTTGCTGAAATGGCTGAACTGCGCGCGCATCTTGCGCCTAAAGGAATCAAGATTGCGGCCGACGAGAATGTGCGCAAAGCTGCCGACCCATTGGCAGTCGCTAGGGCGCAGGCAGCCGACATCCTGGTTCTAAAAGCCGCGCCACTTGGCGGAATCTCGAAGGCGATTGAAATTGCTGGCCAAGCGAATCTGCCGGTTGTGGTCAGCAGTGCGATGGATTCATCGGTTGGTTTGAGCATGGGCGCATTCTTGGCTGCCAAACTGCCAAACCACGGTTTTGCCGCCGGCCTCGGAACCGCAAGCTTGTTGGCAGCCGATGTCACCCGCGAACCGCTTAAACCAGTTGACGGCAAAATCGATGTTCGCCGAGTTGAGGTAGACCAGGCCGCGCTGGATCGCCACCGCGCCGAGGATCACCGCGTTGACTGGTGGCTTGAACGCCTAGCGGCCGCCTATTCGGCACTCGAAAATCAGGGCTAACCGAGCGATTACTCTAGAACTATGAACGCTAAAGTTTCAGAGATTTTTGACCCGAGCATTTGGCACACGATTGCTGGTTTTGAGCAGCTCGAAGATGTCACATATCACAAACACAATTCGCTCGGCATCGTGCGCATCGCATTCAACCGCCCAGAGGTTCGCAACGCATTTAGGCCGCAGACCGTTGACGAGCTGGCTCGCACCCTTGAAAACGCAGCGGCCGATTCAACCGTCGGTGCTGTGCTGCTAACTGGCAATGGCCCATCTCCCAAAGACGGTGGCTGGGCATTTAGCAGCGGCGGAGACCAGCGAATTCGTGGTCGCGACGGCTACAAATATGCCGACGGTGAAACCGCCGAAACCATCGACAAAGCTCGCTCTGGCCGCCTGCACATCCTCGAGGTTCAGCGCCTAATGCGCTTTATGCCAAAAGTTGTTATCGCTTTGATTCCCGGATGGGCAGCAGGTGGCGGTCACTCACTCAACGTTGTCGCTGACCTGTCAATCGCCTCAGCCGAACATGGACGATTCAAGCAGACCGATGCCGATGTTGGTTCTTTCGATGGCGGCTATGGCAGCACCCTATTGGCTCGCCAAAGTGGTCAAAAGTTTGCTCGCGAGATCTTCTTTTTGGCCGAAGAATATGACGCCCAGCGTGCCTATGAAATGGGTGTTGTGAACCGCGTTGTGCCACACGCAGACCTTGAAAAAGTCGGCGTTGAGTGGGCAACCAAAATTCTTGGCAAGTCACCGCAGAGCATCCGAATGCTCAAGTATGCATTCAATGCGGTTGATGACGGCATGGTAGGCCAGCAACTTTTTGCTGGTGAGGCAACTCGCTTGGC
>JBEEOO010000030.1:0-5929 GCA_041191585.1 Actinomycetota bacterium | reverse complement strand
GACCCTGTTTGGTTTAGCTTCCGACGCCAAGTTGAAGATCGAGTATTCATATCACCTGGCACCCGGGCAAACCAACTTTCTCAAAACCGGCGACGCAATTTTCGTTCGCTACAACACCGGCGCCAATCAACAAGACACCGACTATGGCATCGTCAAAGAGGTGCATGGCGACCGCGTGAACTTTGTGCGCAACACCACGGTGGCAGTTGCCAGCTTTGAACCAAACGCGATTTTTGCAAACGAATGGATGCCCCTTGCCGACAAGCCGAACGCGGTGGCCGACTGGGTGACCCAGGCAACCTCCGAATGGGGTTCGCCAGCTAACCCTGTGCCAACCACTCACCCGCTGTTTGACCTATTAATGCGCAGGGCACCAAAACTCAAAGGTGGGCAGTCGCTGCCAACCATTAACGGTGCCGATGCCCTGCCTGCCGTTCTGGCGGCCGTCGACCAACTAGACCACACCACGCTCGCAATTCAAGGCCCGCCCGGCGCTGGCAAAACTTATTTGGCGTCACGCGCAATCGCCCACTTGGTAGCCCAGGGCAAGCGCGTTGGCATCACCGCAAACTCCCACTCGGCAATCGAAAACCTTCTGATCGCCTGCCTGGATGCCGGGGTTGACGGCAGCCAAATTGCCAAGCGCAACCAAACCGGCAGTTCTGATGCCAAACCCTGGCGAGTGCCCAAAACAAATTCAGACCTGGGCGGTTGGCTGCTTTCACAGGGTCAGGCGGGTTGCATAATCGGTGGCACATCATGGAACTTTGCTTCAGCCGCGCTTCGAAACCAGCCTTTTGACTACCTATTCATAGATGAAGCAGCACAGTTCTCGCTAGTAGATGCCATCTGCGCAGGATCAAACAGCAACAACATAGTTCTGCTGGGCGACCCACAGCAGCTGACTCAGGTAGTGCAGGCCGTTCACCCGGGCGGTGTCGACAACTCGGCTCTCGGTCACTATATGGGCGAACAGCAAATCATTGCCGAATCAAACGGATTCTTTATCGACACCACCAGAAGAATGCACGCTGCCGTGAATAAACCGGTCTCTTGGCTCTCATACCAAGGCATGTTGCATGCACACGAATCAACTTCGGCCAATCGCGTCGAGTCAGTTGATCCTGGTTTAATTGCGGTGCCGGTCGAACACCTTGGCAACGCCTCACACTCAATTGAAGAGGCGCAGGTTGTGCTTGAGCTGGTTCGGGCACAGTGCGCCAAGCTCGACCAATCACAGGTTTTGGTGGTTGCACCCTATAACGCTCAGGTTGACCTGATCAGAGACACCCTCGATTCGGCGGGCTTTGATCTGGTTCAGGTTGGCACCGTAGACAAATTCCAGGGCCGCGAGGCAATGGTAGTTATCGTGAGTTTGGCTGCATCAAGCGCTGCCGATGCGCCAAGAGGGCTTGAGTTTCTGCTCGATCGAAATCGCTTGAACGTCGCAATCTCACGTGCAAAAGCCAACTGCTATTTGGTGTTCAATCCGGCGCTAACGCGCACTCGGTTTGCCACCGTCACCGACATAAAAAGCGTCAGCCGACTGGTCGGTCTGCTGGCGTTTGCGAGTTAGCCTCGCTTGAAGCGCGAGCAGCCTTTACTGCGCGGCGGCCGGCCGGCAGCAAAATTGCCAAACCAACCGCAATAATCTGTGTTGCTCCTGCGACTATTAAAAGACTCTCAACCGGAAAAACGTCGGCGAGTGGACCCAATACCGACATGCCGATTGGCATTGCTACCGAGATGACGATTCCAACAAAGCCGAACACGCGCCCTTGTCGCTCAGGTTCGACGGTCTCTTGAAGAATGGTCATCGCCGAAGTGAAGAATGAAGGCACCACCAAACCAATCACGAAGAACAACACGTAGAAGACCCAAAGGTTTGGCGAGAAGCCCATGAATATCGACAAGACGCCGAAGCCGACCGATGTGCCGATGATAAGTGAGATCTTGTTGACCTTGGTGGCAAAGGTGGCCAAGAGAATGCCGCCCAAAGCCATACCTATGCTGAAGAGGATCTCGGCAACAGTGAGCTTCCAGACTTCTGCGCCAAAGTTACGGGCGATTAGCAGCGGTGAGAGGTTTGAAGGTGCAACCGCCAAAAGGAAGACAATGGCAAAAACACCCATGACCCAACGAACAAGGTCGTGGGTGAAAATGTAGCTCATGCCTTCTTTGAGGTCAGTGAAATAGCTCGGCTTATCTGCTGCGTTTACTCGATCGAGGCTCGGAACTTTGATGAAAGCGAAGATGCTGATTCCGATCACAGCAGTGACCGCATCGATAAAGAAGATGGCCACGATAGACATGTTTGCATAGACGGCTGCTGCTGCCACCGGAGCCAACAGCCCCATTGCTGACTGGATGCTGCTATTGATGCCGTTGATGCGCATCAATTTGTCGCTAGGCACAATCTGCGGGATTACGGCTGACACAGCTGGCATCTGAATGCCGGCTCCAATTGACCGAACTGCCATAACCAAGAAGATCAACCAGAGGTCATCGATGCCTGAAAGCATAAAGAAGGCAAGGCCCAAAGTTGCGGCGGCGATCGATGCATCGGCCGCAATAATCATGGTTTTTCGGTTAACGCGGTCAGCCCAAACGCCGGCAAAAATTGAGACGATTGCCTGCGGCAAGAATCCAAAGATTGCTGCCAACGCAAGAATAAAGCCAGACTTGGTGGTCAGGGTTAGGTGCCACATGATGGCGTACTGAACCAAGAACGAACCGAACATCGATACAGTTTGCGCTGTTAAAAAAAGGCCAGCACGGCGTGCCCACCCAGGCACCGAGTCGCTCGCCAGCGGTTCGGCTGCGGCGTCGGTGCTTGTTGCGTTCTCTTGCTGGGTTGGGTCAGTTTCTTTTTTGGGCATCCAAAAAGCCTAGGCCTTTGGCAGCACCTTTAGGGTCTTGAGCGTTGGGTCAGCGACAAACGCGATTCGAACACCCATGTCGCGCGCCTCAAACAGTGCCGAAAGCGCAGCCTCGGTGATTAGTTCACCTGGCGACAACACCGGCACGCCCGGAGGGTATGGGCAGATCATCTCGGCACTAACGCGACCAACCGCATCAGCAGAATCAACAACCTCATAGTCGCTAAAGAATGCTTCGCGCGGAGTCACGACAACCTGCGGCTCAATTGAGAACGCAGGCAAAATCTCGATTGGGCGGGCCTCGCCGCGGTGGCGATCGACCGACTCAATAATGCGCTGCACTAGGTCGTTGATTCGATCCGGGGTGTCAGCAAACGTGATCATCGGGATAATCACATCGCGGTTAGCCATCTCGACATCGATGTTGGCAGCTAACAGGTCGGCCTCAACCAGATTGCCGTCGGCACCGCAGCCGCTCAACAAAATGACCAACTTAAGCGGGTCAATGTATTCGCCATCGATGACATCGATGCCGGCAGCGACCAAGGCTGCGCGACCGAGTTCGGTGGCCTCAATAACCGGACCAATGAGTTCATGCCCGTGGCGCTCAAGCAGTGCTCGAGCGGCATCGATAGAAGCGAGAATTCGACCAGACATCGATGTGGTCTGGGTTGAATCAAACATCTTGTTGAAGCGAGCCAGGTCGACATAGTCATCCTTGACCAGCACAAAAGAAGCCTGTGAATAAGACGGCAAGGTCTTGTGCGCCGAGGTCACCACAATGTCGGCCCCTTCGGCCAGCGGGTGGTTCGGCAGTTCTAGGTGAAAACCATAGTGTGCGGCCCAAGCGGCATCTACTACAAGTGGGATTCCGTAATCATGCGCTGCAGCGGCCAAGCGTGGAATGTTCGACATGGTGCCAACATATGAAGGCTCGCCAATTAGCACGGCCTTGGCATCAGGGTGTGCAGCCAAAGTCTCGCGCAAGCGAGTTGAAGGCAAATACTCAGGCAGTCCGGTTGCCGGGTTGATTTCGGGTCGAACCCAAATCGGGGTCACGCCGGCATAAACCAAACCAACCAAAACCGATTTGTGGAGTGTGCGCGAGACAATGACTTTGTCGCCAGGGCCGGCAACCGCCATAACAGCCGCGTGGTTTGACCCCGAAGAACCATTTACGCCAAAACGGCATAGGTCTGCATTCCATAGGATGGCCGCCAAGCGCTCGGCCTCAAGAATCAAGCTTGGTGAAATTCGATGCGGGTGATTACCCGGAAGAACTGGAATATCGCCATCAACAATTGCGCCGGTTAGATCGGTGCGACCTTTGTGTCCAGGAATCTGGAACGGTGACCGATCTGTCTCCATGTCACGGATCCATGCATCTAGCAGGGGTGCGGATGAGCGCAACCCCATTGGATCTTTAGTGTCTAGAAGAGTGGCTGCGCCAAATGCGTGCTGAGGCAATATCCCGCCTATCTTTAGGTCTCGGTCGTTCGCCGAGCTCACGTTGCCTAACCACCATTGGGATGATCAGGTTTGAAAAGTCTAGAAAGACTAAGGGACCGGGTCAATAAAGAACCCGATCCCCTTGTCTTAAGGTTTTGTGAATTCTTAGAACTCGACCTTGGTCACGTTAGTGTCTAGTGGGATACCAGGACCGAAGGTGGTTGCTACTGCACCCTTGATGATGTAGCGACCCTTTGAGCTTGATGGCTTCAAACGAAGAACTTCTTCAAGAGCTGCCTCTAGGTTCTGACCTAGCTGCTCCTTGGTGAATGAAGCCTTGCCGATGATGAAGTGTAGGTTTGACTGCTTGTCAACGCGGAAGTCGATCTTTCCGCCCTTGATGTCAGTAACAGCCTTAGCTACGTCTGGGGTCACGGTTCCGGTCTTTGGGTTTGGCATTAGGTTACGAGGACCTAGAACCTTACCTAGACGACCAACCTTGCCCATTAGCTCTGGGGTTGATACTGCTGAGTCAAAGTCAACCCAACCAGCGGCGACCTTTTCGATTAGCTCGTCGCCACCGACCTCGTCGGCACCGGCTGCAACTGCAGCGTCAGCTGCGGCACCAGTTGCAAACACGATAACGCGAGCGGTCTTACCAGTTCCGTTAGGAAGCGATACGGTTCCGCGGATCATCTGGTCTGCCTTGCGTGGGTCAACACCAAGCTTTAGGGCTACCTCGATGGTCGCGTCGAACTTCTTTGAGCCAGTCTCTTTAACTAGGGTTACTGCCTCGGCTGGGGTGTATAGCTTGCCCTCGGTGATTAGGGCTGCTGCGGCTTCATAAGCCTTTGAGCGCTTTGCCATTCTGTTGTTCCTTTTCTTTGGTCACAGTTGTGGTTCAACGATTCGCGCGCGAATCTCCCACGACTTCTTTTGCTCACCACACGGATGTGCGGTTTGCGGTTGCCCTTGCGGGCGGTTGTTGCTTAGGCCTCTACGGTGATTCCCATTGAGCGTGCGGTTCCCGCGATGATCTTTGCCGCTGCGTCAACATCGTTGGCGTTTAGGTCAGACATCTTCTGCTCAGCAATCTTGTATAGGGCGTCCTTCGAAAGCTGCGCAACCTTCACGGTGTGAGGGGTGCTTGAGCCCTTTGCGACTCCGGCAGCCTTCTTGATTAGCTCGGCTGCTGGTGGGGTCTTAAGAACGAAGGTGAATGAGCGGTCTTCGTAAACGGTGATTTCAACCGGTATGGGTTAGCAGCGCCCGCGTTGATCTGAAGCTTGATCATGCCGGTGATCTTTTTCTTCGGTGCCATTTGTTATTCCTTTACTAGGGTTTGTAACTCTTTTAAAACTGGATTAGGCCAGTGGGCCAACCTGCTCGAAGCCAAGTTCCACAGGAGTCTCGCGCTCGAACAGTGAGACCAAAACGGTTAGCTTGCCGCTTTCTGGCTTGATCTCGCTGATGGTTCCAGGAAGACCTGCGAATGAGCCGTCCTTGATCATGATGCTTTCGCCAAGCTTGAAATCGATGTTGATTGGAACAGCCTTGGCCTTGCCCTTGACTGCAACGGCACCCTTGACGGCAGCCTTTGC
>JBEEOO010000029.1:0-6210 GCA_041191585.1 Actinomycetota bacterium | reverse complement strand
GGGCAGGCATCTTGGCCGACCCGTTTCTTTGGGTCATAGACGCAGGATTTGCAGTGCTGAGTCATCTTGCTCAGATAGGCGCCGCCGGCTGCATAGGGCTTGGTCATCAGCTGACCCCCATCAGCGTGAGTGGCCATGCCGATTATGTTCGGCACCATCACCCACTCAGCCGCATCAATGAACTGCTCGCGCATCCAATCCAAGAATTGCTGCGGGTTGACCCCGGTGACCAATGCCAAATTGCTAAGCACCATAAGTCGCGGAATGTGATGAACCCAAGCGCGCTGCTCGACGCCCTCGACCACGGCACGCACACAGTTCATCTGCGTTTTAGTTGAGTCAGTGAACAGCGGCAACAGCTTGCGGGTCGCACCGAGCTCATTTAGGTCTCGATAGCTCTCGCCGAGATACCAATACATGCCGTTGATGTATTCACGCCAGCCGATTATCTGGCGCACGAATGCCTCGACTGATTCGATCGGCGCTTGGCCGTTTTTATAGGCCAGGATAACCCGGTCTACGACTTCTTGGGCGTGCAGCAGGCCGTTGTTTAAATATGGGCTGAGCAGTGAGTGGTGAAGGGCCCAATTGTCGGCGGCAATTGCGTCTTCGTATGGGCCAAAGCCGGCGAGATGATGTTCGATGAAGTATTCGAGCTGAGCCAAGGCGCCTGCGCGGGTGGTGGCCCAGATTGAAGTTGGTTGGTGCTTAAATTGCGCTGCGACCTCGAGGTCTATCTCGTCAGGCGCATGCTCAAGATAAGGGGGCCAGGTGTAGTTTTTCGGGGGTGGCAGTCGGTTCTCGGAGTCATAGTTCCAGCGGCCGCCTTCGGGTTCGCCTTTGTTCATAAGGATTCCAAGGCGCACACGCTGGGCGCGATAAAAGTTCTCCATGACGAATGACTTTTGGCGATCTGCCCACAGTGCAAAGTGCGCGCGACTGGTCAAAAACAAATCGTTCTCGACGAACTGCGCTCCAAAATCTTTGAGTTGCTCGAACTGCTTGTGCGATGACGGCTCGGCACAAACAATCTGCAGATCACCAAACTCGGCCCTGGCCCGCCTCAGCCCATCGATGGTTGTTGGTGACTTTATGTATCGAGTCGTGAATCCGGCTGCCTCAAGCTCAATTGCAAAATGTCTGGCCGACGAGGTTAGAAAGACGAGTCGCTCTTTGTGCCAATTGCGGCCGGTTAGCATTCGCTGGCTCTCGACCAGCACAATCACATCGGTCTTGGGGTTGGCCAACTTGAGGGCACCGCGTTCACGATTTAAGTGATCGTGAGCAACGTAAACAATGCGGGTGAAACTCACTTTTTGCACTTCTCTGAGCAATACTTCACGTTGGGCCAATCGCGCTGCCACTTTTTGCGCCACTCAAACGGCAGGCCGCAACGCTCGCAAACTTTAGGCTCATGCCCATTCTTTGTTTTTGCCTCGCGTGCCATTCTCAGCCTCGACTAGAAACCCGAAAAAACGGGCTATTGATTCTTTTCAAGCAGATCTAAATTCGAGCGAAGTAGCTTTTTCGAAACTGCGATTACCAAACGCTTTGGCACAAACTTTGCCAGGGCTGCCATCGTTGAGTTTTTGCCACCGACAACCACACTTGGCTTCTTACGGTTCTTTTCTAGACCGGCAAATGCGGCGTCGACAACATCCGAGGCCTTCAAAATCTTTTTATCGAGACTGTGGCCTTCGGCGATATTGAAGAATTCGGTTTCGGTTGGCCCAGGTGAAACGGCCAAAACTTTGACGCCGGTGCCCTGGGCCTCGCCCCAGAGCGCTTCGGTGAAATTCAAAACGTATGCCTTTGAAGCGGCATAGACCGACATGTTTGGAATCGGTTGATAAGAGGCAGTGGATGCAATGTTGATGATCACACCGTTGCCTCTTGCTTTCATAAGCGGATAGTAGATTCGTGAGAGCTGAGTCAGGGCAGCGATGTTGACATTGATTTCATCAGCAATCGAATCGAAGTTCTCTAGGTCGAATGGGCCAATGTGCCCAAACCCTGAGTTGTTAATTAGCACGTCGACTTCTAGATCAATTTGGTTCGCCAGCATCATCGCGGCACCCGGCAGCGATAGATCTGCGGCCAGCACTTTGGTCTTTGTGCCGTGAGCGGCAAACAGTTCGTCAGCCAACTCCTGCATTCGGCCAGTGCGCCTGGCCGCCAACACCAAGTCAAATCCCTGGGCTGCATAGCGTCGGGCAAACTCAGCACCGATTCCGCTGGATGCGCCCGTTATTAGTGCAGTTGCCATTGTTTCTCCTTGTTCGCCGATTGGTGCGCCGTGGTTATCCCTAGCTGTCAATTCAGATTGGCTTCACTTTATTCGCCAAAATGAAAAACCCGACCACCTCTCGGAAGTCGGGTTTTTCAATCTCGCTATTACTTCACAGCACCAGACGAAATGCCTGAGATGAACTGCTTCTGCAAAACCAGGTAGAAGGCGATGATCGGAATGACTGCTAGAAGCAGACCGGCCATTGCCTGACCGTACTCGGTTGAATACTGGCCATAGAAGAGGTAGGTAGACAACGGAAGGGTCTGGGTTTCGCTGTCTAGCACCAATCGTGGCAACAAGAAGTCGTTCCAGATCCATAGCGCGTTGATGATCATTACTGTGGCGGTAACCGGCTTCAACATCGGGAAGATGATTCTCCAGAAAATTGTGAAGTCGCTAGCGCCATCGATAGATGCTGCTTCGTCTAGCTCGGTAGGGATGTTCGAAATGAAGCCGTGGTAGAGGAAAGCCGAAAGCGCGACACCGAAGCCCATGTAGAAGAAGACCAAGGCACCGATTCGGTTTAGGTCTACCAGTGGGGCAAAGATCGCAGAGAACGGAATCATCAATGCCTGGAAAGGCACGATCATCGATGCAACCAGGATCAAGAACACAGACTTTGAGAACTTAGTTTTGGTGCGCGATAGGTAGTAGGCCAACATCGAAGAGATGATGATTAGCGCACCAACGCTCAAAACGGTGACGATGACTGAGTTAACCAGCGACGAGAAGAAGTTCATCTTCTGAAGAGCCTGATCGAAGTTGTCCCAGGTGAACTCGATTGGCAGAGCCAACGGGTTGTCAAGAATTTCAAACTTTGGCTTAAATGAGTTGACCAGCACCAAGAAGAACGGCATTACATATGCCACTGATAGAACTAGTCCGACAATGAAAATAATCTTCTTGCCGAGATTCAAACGGAATTTCATCGCTGGACCTCCATGCGCTTGCTAACTGCAACTTGAACAAGTGCAGCAAGTGCAACCATCAAGAACATAATTACTGCTTTAGATTGTCCGGTGCCAAAGTTTCCGAGTGCGAATGCATCCTGGAAAATGTGCATCGAAATAAGCTCTGTGCTTCGGTATGGGCCACCACCGGTAAGGGCCAAGTTCACGTCGTATGCCATGAAGCCTCCGCGAAGGGTCAAGAACAGCGAGATTGTGAAGGCCTGGGCCATTAGCGGAATCTTGACTGCCAACATGGTGCGAAGTGCAGATGCGCCGTCAATTTTTGCTGCTTCAAGGACGTCTTGCTCGATGCTGATCAAACCAGTGATGTAGATGATCATCATGTAGCCAGATGACTGCCAAACGGTAACGATGATCAACGCCCAGAAAGCGGTGTCTGTCTCGTTTAGCCATGAGTCTTGGAAAAAAGGCCATTCGAAGGTGT
Organism: Actinomycetota bacterium; assembly: GCA_041191585.1. Classification (GTDB taxonomy): domain Bacteria; phylum Actinomycetota; class Actinomycetes; order Actinomycetales; family Microbacteriaceae; genus Rhodoluna. Next base: position 2,525 of record JBEEOO010000029.1, on the reverse strand, counting down.
AGGCCAGAGAGGTCAGTGCACTGTTGAAGATGAACTGCCAGATAACACCAAGAACCACACCACCGATTAGGTTCGGGATGAAGAAGAAGGTTCTGAAGAGATTTGAGCTCTTGAGCTTAGAAGTGACCAAGAGTGCTAGGCCGAAGGCCACTACGTTCACGGCAATCAAAGAGATGATTACGTATGCGCCGGTGAACTGAAGAGTCGACCAGAAGGTCGGGTCTTGGAAAGAAAGTACGTAGTTGTCGAATCCGACGAATGCGTCGTATCCGAAGCCGTCCCAGTTTGTGAAGGTATACATCACACCGTTGCCGAAAGGAACGATCAGGACTATGAAAAAGATTGATAAAGGGAGTGCCCCGAAGATCAGGAACTTCTTGAGATTTTTTAACTTTGGCATCGGGCTCTCCTCTGATTGCCGATTTGAAACTGTGATGAAACCTAAGACCATCCTGGGGAGAGAATCCTCTCCCCAGGATGGTCTTTTAGTGATTCTAGATTTCTAGAAGGTTATTGCGTTGTCTAAAATTTAGACTACTCGCGCCATGCCTTCTTCTTGCCCTTCCAGGCTGCCTCTAGCTCTGCTGCGTACTTTGCACCGTTGATCTTGCCGGTCATGTACTTCTGGCTTGATGCACCGTAAAGCTCCTGACCACCTGCTGGGAAGTAGGTGTTCATCCACTCTAGGGTCTTGCCAGCGTTTACGTAGCCTGCAATTTCCTTAGCCATGAAGGTTGAAGGTGAGACCTTGAAGCCCTTGTACGCAGGGATGAAGTTCATTCCACCCTGTGAAACTGGACCTGCAACGTACTTCTGACCTGCTGGAGTGGTGAATAGCCACTCTAGGAAGTCAACAGCACCAGCGCGCTCTTCTGCAGATGACTGCTGCTTGTCAACCATGAAGTATCCAGGAACACCAACTGAGATTGAGTCGTTGCCGTATGCAGTTGCCTTGTTGCTGATTGGCAATGGCATTAGACCGTAGCTGCCCTTAGGGTCAGCAGTTAGAAGGCTTGGCTCTGACCAGTTACCCATGAACCAGAATCCGGCCTTGCCCTTTGCTAGGTCAGCAACTGCGCGGTCGTACTCGGTGTCGGTTAGGTTTGGCTTGCCGTTGTTGTACTTCTTCATTAGGTCGTAAGTAGCTAGCCAGTCCTTGAAGATTGGGTCGCCAATTAGGTCGCGCTTTCCGTCAACCATCTGGTCAAGAACCTTTAGACGGCCCTCGTGTGATGATGAAACGTTGGTGAAGTATAGGTTGTGCAAGTGCGCACCTAGTGACCACCAAAGAGCTGAGAAGTGGATTGCTCCGGTGCCTGACTTCTTGACAGCCTTGAAAGCTGCCTCTAGGTCGTTGCGGGTCTTGATCTTCTTAGGGTTAACGCCTGCCTTGTCAAGAACCTTCTTGTTGTAGACAAGACCGAAAGCCTCAACGGTTGATGGAACACCAACCTGCTTCTTGCCGACCTTACCTGCTTCTAGAAGAGAAGTAGGAACAAGCTTTGCAAGCTTGCTGCCTGACCAGTCCATAACCTTGTCGGCCATGTTTGGGATCTCCTGAAGGGTGTACATGATGGTTGGAGCCTTGTTGGCTGCATACATCGGAGTCACGTTCTGAAGGAAGGTGAGCTTCTTGTCGCCCTGGATTGACTCTAGGGTGTAGCAAGTCTGGCTCTTGTTGTAAGCCTCAACTGCACCTAGGAACTGGTCCTTGATTTCGTCCTTGATGGTGCCAAGCATTACAACCTTGGTCTTGGTGGTGCAGTTCGCTGCGTTAGCCGCAGGAGCTACAACTGCAGACATTGATAGCGCTGACGCTAGTGCAATAGCTGCAACTTTCATTGCTTTGTTCATGCGAGAGTTTGTCCTTTCCTGAAACGCCCATCCAAACAGAGAGACGTTTGCATCAAAACTACAACGCTATGTCCGGCCAAAGTAACAAAATTTATAACGATTTGTAAACGCTTACAGTTTTGCGAGTCAGCTGACAAGTATTCGGTTCAATTCGGCAACCAATGCCTGCTGGTTTGCCTGGGTTTCTTCTGTGCTCTTCAGGAAATTCGTCGTGTAGCCAAATCCCAAGCGGTGTTCGATACTGCCCCAGCCAGCCTGCCCACCCAGGCCGTCATGGGCCCCAAACCGGATATGGGCCCGGCTCGTGCCAAACGTTCTCGCCGAACGAGGCGGGCATGCATGCGTTCTTCAATGCGGCATCGCTCACCAGGCGAATGCCTTCGGTTTCGGTGACCGCGGCGGAATAAATTCTTGCCAAGCCTCGCGCGTTAGTGACACCGTTTGCACCGGCTAATTCGGCAGCAAGCGTTTCGGCATCGTTGAATCCGCCGGGCAAAGTAGGGTCTGTCGGGAACGCCCCACCAAAGGTCATAGCTTTCTCGACCCAGTAGGCATCGGTGCCGTGATCTGGGTTCGATGATTGGAATCCGCCGTCACTAATCAGTGTTGCAACGCGGCCAAGCTGTTCGGTTGGCAGGCCGATCCACATGTCGGCCGCGAGCGGGCCTGCG
>JBEEOO010000028.1:0-14276 GCA_041191585.1 Actinomycetota bacterium | reverse complement strand
TCGAGATCGATCTGTTCGATAGCCTTCCGGCCCCATACGGTTTGATTCGCTATGGCGTGGCGCCTGACCACCCTCGCATCAAGGGCATTGTTAACTCGCTGCACGAAATGCTCAACGAGGGCACCATTCGTTTTTATGGCAACGTGACCTTTGGTCGCGACCTAACCATGGATGACATCAAGACCCACTATCACGCGGTGATTTTTGCCACTGGCGCAATCAAAGATGCCGACCTCAACATTCCAGGCGTCGACCTAGATGGCTCCTATGGTGCAGCAGATTTTGTTAGCTGGTATGACGGCCACCCTGATTACCCGCGCACTTGGCCGCTCGAGGCCGAGCAGGTTGCGGTCTTGGGCAACGGCAATGTGGCCCTGGATGTGGCTCGAGTGTTGGCAAAGCACGCCGATGACATGCTGAGCACCGACATCCCGGCGAATGTTTATGAGGGTCTAAAAGAGTCGCCGGTCACCGATGTTCACGTGTTCGGTCGCCGTGGCCCGGGGCAGATAAAGTTCACCCCGATCGAACTTCGTGAGCTTGGCGAGGTCGAAGACGTTGACCTAGTTGTTTATGAAGAAGACTTCGTCGGTGTCAATGGCGGCGACTGGTTCGATGAAGACGCCGAGGGCGTGACCAACCAGCAAAAGGTTATGGCTCGTGTTTTGAACTCGTGGCGTGAGCGCGAGTCGACTGGCGCGAGTCGCCGCCTTCACCTGCACTTCTGGCACAAGCCGGTTGAGGTTTTGGGTGCCAATGGCAAGGTCACCGGCATTAAGTTTGAGCGCACTTGCCCAGTGGGCAACGAGGGCGCTGTCGAAGGCACTGGCGAGTTTGTTGAATATCCGATGCAGGCGGTTTATCGAGCTATTGGTTATTTCGGCAGCGAGTTGCCAGGCGTGCCGTTTGATGCAAAACACGGCGTGATCAAGAACGACGGTGGCCGCGTGATCGACGAGTCTGGTGCCCAGGTGCCGGGTCTTTATGCAACCGGATGGATCAAGCGTGGACCGGTTGGCCTAATTGGCCACACTAAGAGTGATGCCCTAGAGACCATTACTAATTTGGTTGCCGACCTTGAGGGATTGGCCGAGCCGACTGCCGGAACCGAAGATTTGCTAGCTAAGTTGACAGCTCGCGGAGTGAAGTTCACCGACTGGCAGGGCTGGCTAAAGCTCGATGCGCATGAGCGCATGCTTGGCGAGACCGAGGGCCGTGAGCGCATCAAGGTTGTCGACCGCGACGCTCAAGTTTTCGTTTCGAACCGCTAGAACTTAAAAAGAAATCGCCACCGGCTCAGTGCGGGTGGCGATTTCTTTAAAGTTTTATCCGATCTACTTGTCGCTCTCGTCTTCTTCAGAGTCGTCATACAAGTCGGCCCATTTATCTTCGTATTCAGGCTCATCGTCATAACTGCCGGTCGCAACCGGAGCCACATGGCCGATTTCTTTTTCGAGCGCAGAAAGATCGGTGTTTGGGCTGAAATACTTCAGCTCGCGAGCCACCTTGGTGTGCTTTGCTTTTTGACGGCCACGCCCCATGGCGAGCCCCCTAACCAAAACTTGGCCTCAAATTTTTTTGAGGGATACGAATGCAGGTTGCTCTAAAAACAACCAAAAACCTGCCGTTATCTTATCAGCAGGTCTGCCGATAAGCCGGCGATAGCTGCCATGTAGGGCAGTGCAAAGTTGAGCAGCAGGTTTAGAAATGCACGCGCACGCAATTTTAGAGAGATGAATTGCCAGGTGTTTGCGGCCACCGAACTAAACGTCGAGATGCCGCCGGTTAGTGCCGCAACAATCAGCCACACCTCTGGCGCATCGACAAACCAAGCCGTGCCTTGGCCGATTGCCCAGCGAAGCCAGGTGCCCATGGCACCGCCGGCAAACACCAGCGCAGTGGTCTTAAGAGTTGGCTTCATGCCGGTCGACTAGTCTTCGTCGATGCGCTTAGCGCGCACGCGAGCGACCTCATTGGCGCTGCCCGAGTGGCGTCTCGGCGCCGGGCGCACTAGGCCTCGACGAGCATCACCAGGCAGCGGTCTGCGCGAGAAGATGTCTTTGTATTCCGCTGACTCAAGGCGCCAAGGCACCAAAGTCACCATCACACCGCGAAGATACATAAGTTCTTTGCGAAGGCGGCTGGCGCGGTGGTTGTGGAAGATGTGTTCCCACCAGTGACCAACAACTAGCTTCGGAAGGTAGACCGAGATGCGCTCGCTGCCGTTTGCTGCGCGGTGATCGTGCAGGAAAGCGATTAGTGGTTCGGTGAACTCACGATAAGGCGACTCAATGATTCGCAGTGGCAAGCCGAGTTCTTTTTCATACTTCTTCCACTGCTTGGCGAATGCCTTTGCAGCAGCAGGGTCGATTGCCACATGAACAGCCTCAAGCTTGGTGTGACGGCTCGACAGTGCATAATCCAGAGCCTTCAGTTGTGGCTTGTTCAGTTTGTCCATCAGAACGATCGCATAGTCACCCTTTGATCCAAATTTGGTCTCGCCATCCATCTTGATCTCGTGAGAAACCTGCAGATAGTAGCGGTGGGTGTAGAACATCACCGTGTAGAGCAGCGGCATGATGATGAAGACCATCCAGGCGCCGTGGGTGAACTTGGTGATCGTCACGATGACCAGAACCGAGCCGGTCATGACCGCGCCGATTCCGTTAATCAAGATTCCCGAAGTCGCCTCGCGACGCAGCGCTTGATATTCATCGTTGCTCTGCTTCTTTTTTGGCTTTAGCATCTTGCCCCAGTGGCGCAGCATGCCGATCTGGCCGATGGTGAACGAGGTGAAAACACCCAGCACGTATAGCTGAATTAGCGCGGTAACCGAGGCTTGGAAAACCAGGATCATGGTTAGGGCAGCGAGCATTAGCGAAAGCATGCCGTTTGAGTAAACCAGGCGGTCACCTCGGGTTAGAAGTGCCTTTGGTGCAAATTTGTCTTTGGCCAACACCGATGAAAGCAGTGGGAATCCGTTGAAGGCGGTGTTAGCGGCCAAAAGCAAAATGGCGGCGGTGGCGGCCTGCAGCACAAAGAACAGTGGTGAACCGGCACCAAAAACCGCTGAACCAACCTGAGCAATCAGCGACATCTGCGGAGCGGTGTCACACTCGGCCCAACCCGGAAGCTGCTCACAAGGGAACTCGGCGTAATGAACATTTGATGCCAGCGCCAGGGTGATTAGACCGACCATCATGGTGATGGCTGTGATGCCCATGAGCACCAAAGTTGTCTGTGCGTTCTTAATCTTTGGGTTGCGGAAAGCAGGCACGCCGTTGGCGATTGCCTCAACACCGGTTAGGGCAGCCGAACCCGAAGCAAAAGCTCGAAGCAACAACAGAACCAGAGCCGCCTGCGATGTGCTGACTATCGAGTCGTGAACCACAACCTCATAGTTGGCGCTCGGTGCGGCCAGTGCATGGCCGGTGGCTAGCTGATAAAGACCAGAGCCAATCATCAGCATCACGGTGGCAATAAATAGATAGGTCGGAATAGCGAAGGCGACACCAGATTCGCGAACTCCGCGAAGGTTGACCGCGGTCAAAATCAGAATGAATCCAACTGCAATTTCAACGCGGAATGGATCTAGGGCCGGAAAGGCCGAAATGATGTTGTCGGTGCCAGCGGCAATAGACACCGCAACAGTCATCACATAGTCGAGCAAGAGTGCCGAAGCGACAACAAGCGCTGGCTTTTTGCCAAGGTTTTTCATGGCTACTTCGTAGTCGCCACCGCCCGACGGATAAGCCGCAATCACGCGACGATAGCTAAGGATGATGACGCTGAGCAGAAGCACAACCACGGCCGCAATGCCGGGGGCAAAGTTTAAAAACGAAATGCCACCCAGGGTCAGAATCATCAACAGTTCTTGCGGACCATAGGCAACGGATGAGAGCGGGTCGCTAGAGAAAATCGGCAGTGCGATTGATTTTGGAAGCAACTGCCCCTCAAGTTTTGAGCTAGCTAGTTTCTTGCCAAGAAAAAGCCGTTTCGGCTTGAGCGTTTCGTTCACGAGGAATTACATTACTCCTCTTGCTGCGAGCGGTTTTAGGCCTTTCTAAGAAACACGCAAACAAAAAGCGGGGCCCATTTCTGAGCCCCGCTAAATCCAGATTTAGTTATTTGCTGACTTTTTTCTCTCGGCGAGAACCCAACTTGAAAGTTGAGGCAAAGCCGAGAATCAAGAAGATTCCAGCCGCAGTTGCTGCTGCGCGAGCTCCGTCGGTGAATGCTTCGCCAGAGGCAATAACCACCTCATGAGCAACTTTTTCAGGAACCTGCTGCTCAACAAGCTGATCTTCTAGGAATGGAATTGCAGCGCCGGCTGAATCGACCACCGCGTTGACCACCTGAGAGCTCTGCTCGGCAGGCACATTGAGCTCGGTTAAGCGAGTCTCAAGTGAGGTTTGAGTTGCGGTGAATAGCACCGTGCCCAAAACAGCGATGCCCAAAGCTGAACCGATTTGACGAACCGTGCTCTGAGAACCCGAAGCCTGCCCGATGTTTTCGGCAGGCACATCAACCATGATCACACCGGTCAACTGAGCGGTTGCCAGACCGATGCCCAAACCATAGATAAATAGGAACGGGGCTAGTGCCAACCAGCCAGCTTCGGTGCTAGCCACAAAAGCGATTCCGACCACCGCGATGGTCTCAAGACCAACACCGATTTGAATTGCGCGGGCCGGAGCGATTTTGCCGCTCATGGCACCGCCGACACCTGAGGCCAGGAACGAGCCACCCGCCAACCAAAGCAAAACCAAACCGCTTGAAATCGGGGTAAGACCCTCAACGTTTTGCAACCAAAGCGGAATCGCAAACAGAATTCCAAATTCACCGAGCGAAATTACGCCGGCAGCAATCGATCCGTTTCTGAAGCTGGTGATGTGAAAAAGCTTGAGATCAAGAATCACACTCTTGCCTCTTGCTTGGCGGTGGCGATCCCATAGAACGAAGAGCAAGGCACCGACAACTGAAATCGCTAGCGAAACCGGAATCACAGAAATTCCATCCGTTGGCCAAGCGAAGTCTCCGATTGTAAATTGCTGATCTGGGTTCGGAGTCCACCAGCCATAGATGCGGCCCTCAATAAGACCGAATACCAAGGTTGCAAAAGTGATAGCCGAAAGTGCGGCGCCAATAACGTCGATGCCCTTGCCTGCGCTTGGCGATTTTGACTCAGGCACAAACATCAAAAGACCGATGATGATCGCGATGCCAAGCGGCAAGTTGATGCCGAATGCCCAGCGCCAGCTGAAGTCGGTGGCTAGCCAGCCGCCGAGCACCGGCCCAACAGCAACCATTCCACCGATTGTTGAGCCCCACACCGCAAATGCGATGCCGCGTTCTTTGCCCTGAAAGTTGGCGTTGACCAGCGAAAGCGTGGTCGGCAAAACCATTGCTCCGCCGATGCCCTGAATCAATCGAGCCAAAATCATCGAGTTGGCATCGGTCGCCAATCCGGCCCAAACTGAGGCCGCGGTGAAACCGACAATACCGATAATCAAAAGGCGCTTGCGGCCATATTGGTCGGCGACAGCGCCCCAGATTAGAAGCAGCGATGCAAAGACCAGAACGTATACCTCTTGCACCCACTGCACTTGGCTCGAGGAGAGACTTAGGTCTTCGATGACCTTTGGAAAAATGGTGTTGACGATGGTGCCATCGATGATGACGAGCGAGATAGCCATCGAAATAAAGACGAGGCCGATCCAGCGATTGCGCGATTTAGTCATAGCTATGAGGCTAGCTCAACAATCGCCTTTATCTTCTTATGGTTGCGAAGGCATCAGCCGATAGCAAGCAGCACCGACGCTACTAAGGCTAAGAAAATCCCGACCCCTTGAACGCGAGTGATGCGCTCTTTGAGCACAACCCTGGCCAGCAAGATTGTGCCGAGTGGATATAGAGCCGTCAGCACACCCGCGACGGTCAGTGAACCGCTGCGGCTGGCAAGAGTGAAAAGTATGTTCGCAGCGGCGTCGAACAAGCCGGCTGCAATCAAAATCGCTAGCAGTTTTCCGGGCTTAGGCGCCAAAACGGATTCAATCATCAGCGGCTGTCTCTTTTTCGCTACCTGAATAATCCAGGGCAGATTTAGCAACACCAAAATTACACACGCAGTAAATCGAGTGATAATCACCGGTGCGATGCCTGAATCATGTGGCGACTGTGCCAAAGAGGTGACCGTTAGGCCGATTCCAACGCCAGCAACAATTGCCAACACAATCCCTTTTATCTTGGGCCTCGATCCGGTTGCATCCGGAACAATGCCAATCAAGACAACGGCCACTAAGCCGACTCCAATTGCAAGCCATCCAGTTGGGCTGAACTTGTCGCCGAGCACAACTACGCCGATCACTGCCGGCACAATTGCCGACACTAAAGCGCCTAGCGGAGAAATTATCGATATGGGCCCGATCGCCAAAGATGCATAGAGAGCGGTTAGGGCACCAACTGAACAGACGCCGCCGATAACGCCCCATGCCAATGATGCGTCGCTGTAATCTGCGCCAAAAATTGGTGAAAGTGTGAGTAGGGCTGCAAGTCCGGCTATCGATGAGCCGAGAGTGACGGCCAAAACGCGAAGCCCTCGTGTTGCAAGAGCGGCAAAGAAATCTGCTGCGCCGTATGTAATAGCGGTTAGCAAACCCAAAATGGCAGTAATCATTTCTCCACCTTAAATAAGAAATCCTGCTCAACAGGAGTACCCCGCGTCTCGTGAGCGAAACAGTGGTGACCCACTGTTTCGATCTCACGGGAGCAGGTTTAAAAAAGAAATCCTGCTCCTCGTGGGCACAACGGTGGAGACCCACCGTTGTGAAGTTTTAGCTTGCTAGTGGCTCCGACCGGCATCGATCCGGTGACCTAACGATTTTCAGTCGTTCGCTCTACCAACTGAGCTACAGAGCCTCGACGATTTTCATCGCCGATTTGAAAAAGCCCCTTTTTATGGGGGCTGTTTCAGCGATCCTGACGGGACTTGAACCCGCGACCTCCGCCGTGACAGGGCGGCGCGCTAACCAACTGCGCTACAGGACCTTAGTTGCTACAAACATTCTATGTGGTGACCCCAACGGGAACGGGATTCGAACCCGTGCTACTGCCGTGAAAGGGCAGCGTCCTAGGCCACTAAACGATGGGGCCTACAAAGAGATACTTCATAGCACCAAGAGGAAATCCTAGCGGTTACTGCTGCAATCCGGCAACCCGTGTTAGGTTCGAAAATATGAACCGCAAGATTTCGCGCGCCCTAATCACCACCACGGTGGTTGCTGGCTTGCTCGTTACCGGTTCAGTTATTGGTCCCGCGTTTGCTGTTCCGTCTTATCCGAGTGCCGCAGAAGTTGCTGCCGCTAAGGCAAACGTTGAGGCAAAGCGGGCAATGATCAAGCGTCTTGAAGACATCATCGCTGCCCAGGCCAAAATCGCGGATGCTGCTGGCCGCATAGCTCAGATCAAGGGCGAGGCTTACAACCAGGCCAAAGACGCAGTTGACCTGATGACCAGCCGAGTGAACACTTTGCAAGAACAGGCCGATGCAGCTAATGCGGCCGCCGAAGCTGCAATGGTTCAGCTCGGTCGAATTGCAGCTCAGATGTATCGCGATGGTTCGGGTGGAACCGCACTCCAAATGTTCTTGAACCAAAAAGAAGCTGACGACTTGCTTTATCGCTTGGGCGCGCAAGACAAGGTTGCGGCTCAGAGCGACGAGATTTATCGTCGTTCAATCGCCAAGCAGAATTATGCGCAGTCGGTTTCAGACCAGCTGGCAGTTGCCAAAGTTGAGCTAGGCGAGCAGGCCAAGGTTGCTAAGGCAGCGTTTGCCGAGGCGCAAACTGCAGCCAACGAAGTGCAGGCAATTGTCGATGAGAGCAAACGCAAGAACGCCGTGGCCTATGGGCAACTTGCCGATCTAAAGGGCACTGCTGCAGATCTTGAGCGCCAGCGCGCTGAGGGCCTAGCTGCCGAGGCTCGCCAAAATGCCGGCACCTCAAAGCCGATTGCTCCTGAGCTTTATGCCGTTGGTGCACCAAATATGAACATCGTGAACACGGCTATTGCATTTGGTCGCGAGCAGTTGGGCGAGCGATATGTGCTCGGCGGCATGGGGCCAGACATTTGGGATTGCTCGGGTCTCACCAAGGCTTCGTATGCAGCTGCCGGTCTCTACATCGGCACTCACTCGGCCACCAACCAGTTCAGGCAGATGGCTGCCGACCGCAAGTTGGTTCCGCTTGACCAGTGGCAGCCAGGAGATTTGATTTGGTACACCCAGTCGAGTGCTTTCGACGGTGACAAATATCACGTTGCAATTTATGTCGGCGAAGGCAACATGCTCGAGGCGCCGAACCCAGCCCGCACCGTTCGTGTGGTTCCCGTTCGCTACGGCGAGTTGTTTCCTTATGCGGGTAGGCCTTCGGCCTAACCGCCTCAAGTAACCCGACACCTTCGGTGGATTCGAGCAGCCTGTCTCTAAAATTCCGATAACTTCGAAATTTTTGCGAGCCATGCTCGGCTCTCGCTTACGCCGGGCGACCAAGCGCCTAACCGCCGCAGAACTTAAACAAAAAAGGCACCCTTTCGGGTGCCTTTTTCATACAGCTAAGAATTAGTGCTGCGCCTTGAAGCGCTCGTATGCCTCGGCGATTAGCTTCTCGGCAACATCCTTGCCCTGCCACTCGCCGACCTTGACCCACTTGCCAGGCTCAAGACCCTTGTAGTTCTCGAAGAAGAACTTGATCTCGTCTTTGGTCTGCTGAGGAATGTCGTTGACATCCTGGATGTGTGACCAGCGAGGGTCTTTGGTCTGCACGCAGATTAGCTTTTCGTCGATGCCGCCATCGTCTTCCATCGGCAAAACCGCAACTGGGCGAACATCGATAACAACGCCTGGGAAAACTGGGTACTCAAGTAGAACTAGAGCGTCTAGTGGGTCGCCGTCTCCACCTAGTGAGTTGTCAAAGTAGCCGTAGTCGGTTGGATAGGTGAACGGGGTAAATAGAACACGGTCTAGGTGAACGCGACCAGTTTCATGGTCGATCTCATACTTGTTGCGACTTCCGCGTGGAATTTCGATTACTACTTCGTAACCCATGGTTCTCCTAAATAGGCTTATCGCGAGACCCTTGCTCGCACTTCAATAAGGTTACCGAAAAGAGCGCATATGCCAGACCGCCCACGCCTAACCCCGGCGATGGCTGATGTGCGTCGTGCGATTCGTGAAAACTGGGATGCCGCCGGCGTTGAAAGTGGCGACATCGTTATGGTTGCTTGCTCGGGCGGAGCTGATTCAACTGCCCTGGCGATGGCAGCAAAATTCGAGGGTGATCGAGCCGGGATTCTTGTTGGTGGCATCATCGTGGATCACCAAATTCAGGAGCAGACAAAAGCGGTTGCTGAATCAACGGCGAGAATGCTCACCAACGCTGGTTTGAAGCCGGTTTTGGTGCGTGCGGTCGATGTTGACCCAAGGGCTAAAGACGGCCTGGAGGCAGCAGCCAGGACCGCCCGCTATCAAGCCTTGCGATCGGCCGCAAAAGAAACCGGTGCCAAATTTGTGATGCTCGGGCACACTCTTGATGACCAAGCCGAAACCGTGCTGCTGGGGCTGACCCGCGGTTCGGGGCCAAAATCAATCGCCGGCATGCGAGCCCAAAACGACATCTGGCTGCGCCCGTTGCTTGGCATTCGCCGAATTCAGACCGAAGCCTTTTGCACGGATAGCGGCATCGAATTCTGGAATGACCCGCACAATCAAGACCCAAAGTTCACCAGAGTTCGAATCAGAAACGCGGTGCTGCCAATGCTCGAGGAGCAGCTTGGCCCCGGGATCGCTGAGGCCCTTGCGAGAACCGGCGAGATTTTGACCGAAGACATCGATTATCTAGACGGCCTGGCAGTCGCCGAGTTTGAACGAATTTCAAAAATCGGGCCCACCTCGATTGTGCTGCCAATTGCAGATCTTGATGCGCTGCCGAAGGTTATTCGGGTGCGAATTTATCTGCGGGCGCTTGAGATTTTTGCGGTCAATAATTCACGCACCCACCTGACCGCAATTGATCAACTTATCGAAAATTGGCACGGGCAAAAAGAGCTAACCCTGCCAGGGGTTAGAGTTATACGCAAAGCTGACGAACTCAGCTTCAAGACCACTAAAACCCTCAATCCAGGAGCCTGCTAAGTGGACCTTTCGAAGGTAAGCGACGAAATCACCAAGGTGCTTGTCACCAAAGAACAAATCGACAGCAAAGTAGCTGAACTTGCTGCCACGATTGACCAGGCCTACGCAGGCAAAGATGTGCTTTTGATCGGCGTTCTAAAGGGTGCTGTGATGTTCATGGCCGACCTTTCGCGCGCAATGAACATCCCGGTCAAGATGGACTGGATGGCGGTTTCTTCATATGGCTCCGGCACGGTTTCATCTGGCGTGGTTCGAATCTTGAAAGACCTTGATGCCGATGTTTTGGGTCGTCACGTTTTGATTGTTGAAGACATCATCGACTCGGGTCTGACTCTGAGCTGGTTGGTTTCAAACCTTGAGGCCCGCGGTGCGGCATCGGTCGAGGTTGTTGCTCTGCTTCGCAAACCAGAAGCGGCCAAGGTCGATGTTCCGGTCAAGTGGGTTGGCTTCGATATTCCAAACGAATTTGTAGTCGGTTATGGCCTTGACTACGACGAGAGATACCGCACGCTAACCGGCGTGGCCGTGCTTTCTCCAGAGGTATACAGCTAACCGCTAAAGCTGACCCGAACTGCCTTCAATAGGCGGTCAAATCTAACAACCAGCTCTTGCAAGCTGTGGGCGAACACCGCCCAACATGTCAGGGGCAGAAGGTAGCCTTGAACCATGAATTTTAAAAAGCTGTTTAGTGGCCCTTTTATCTGGATTTTTGCGGCGCTCGCCGTGCTGTTCATCGGTGCCACCATGATCGGCGGGTCACAGTTCAAGCAGGTTGACACCCAGGTCGGTCTGTCGTTTATCGAGCAGGGCAAGGCCGAGTCGGTTCGCGTTCTAGGCAACGATCAGCGCGTCGATGTTGTTCTTTCCACCGAAGACTCAAAATACGGCAAGCAAATTCAGTTCTTTTATGTGCAGCCACGCGGCGCACAGGTGGTCGACACCATTGCCAAGGCCTACATTTCAAAGGGCTACAACGATGACGTTCAGTCAACCCCATGGATTTTGGCTCTGCTTGGCTCACTGATTCCGTTCATTTTGATCGGTGCAATTTTCTGGTTCTTGATGTCGGGCATGGGCGGCGGCGGTGGCCGCGGTGTCATGAACTTCGGCAAGAGCCGCGCCAAGCTAGTCACCAAAGAGCAGTCAAAGGTCACCTTTGCCGATGTTGCCGGCTCAGACGAAGCTCTCGAAGAACTACAAGAAATCAAAGAGTTCCTCAAAGAGCCAAAGAAGTTCCAAGACCTAGGCGCCAAGATTCCTCGCGGTGTTTTGCTTTATGGCCCTCCCGGAACCGGAAAAACCTTGGTCGCCAAGGCTGTTGCTGGCGAAGCCGGAGTTCCATTCTTTGCAATCTCAGGTTCTGACTTTGTCGAGATGTTTGTCGGTGTCGGTGCTTCACGCGTTCGCGACCTCTTTGAGCAGGCCAAGCAGAGCGCGCCAGCAATCATCTTCGTTGACGAAATCGATGCAGTTGGTCGCCACCGTGGCGCCGGAATCGGCGGCGGAAACGACGAGCGCGAGCAGACCCTGAACCAGCTTTTGGTTGAGATGGATGGTTTTGACTCGAACACCAACGTGATTTTGATCGCAGCCACCAACCGCCCAGACATTCTTGACCCAGCTCTTTTGCGTCCGGGTCGCTTCGACCGTCAAATCGGCGTTGGCGCACCAGACCTAAAGGGCCGTGAGCAGATTCTGCACGTGCACGCCAAGGGCAAGCCAATTGCCAAAGACGTCGACATGGCACTTATCGCTCGCCGCACCCCTGGCTTCACCGGTGCAGATCTTGCGAACGTTCTAAACGAGGCTGCTCTATTGACCGCCCGCCTAAACGAAACAGAGATCACCGCGTCAACTCTTGATGAGGCAATCGATCGCGTTATTGGCGGCCCGCAAAAGAAGTCTCGCCTGATGCAAGACCAAGAGCGCCTGAACACCGCCTATCACGAGGCTGGTCACGCATTGGTCGCTGCTTCGCTTAACCACAGCGACCCGGTCACAAAGGTGACCATTCTTCCTCGCGGTCGCGCACTGGGCTACACCATGGTGTTGCCACTCGAAGACCGCTACTCGGTTTCACGCAACCAGCTGCTTGACCAAATTGCATATGCAATGGGTGGTCGCGTTGCTGAAGAAATCGTCTTTCACGACCCAACCACCGGCGCTTCGAACGACTTCGAAAAGGCCACCAGCATCGCTCGCCAAATGGTGACCCAATACGGCTTTAGCTCGGCACTTGGCTCAATCTCATTTGGCAACGGCGGCGAGGTCTTTATCGGTCGCGATATGGCACAAGCCAAGGATTACAGCGAGGCAACTGCGCAGCAGATCGATGCCGAGATTCGCGCAATTCTCGATGCTGCTCAAGACGAGGCTTACAAGGCGCTAACCGTGAACCGCAAGGTGCTCGATGATCTAGCCAAGCAGCTAATGGAACGTGAGACTCTTCAGGCTGACGAAATTGCCGCTATCTTCAAGGCGGTCAAAAAGCTGCCAAAGCGCGCGCAGTGGCTAAGTAAAAAGACCCGCCCGGTTTCAAAGCTGGGTCCGATTGCTATCCCGGTTAAGGGTTCAACCGCCGCGAAGAAAGCAAAAGCCGAGGCCGAGGCGGCGGCTGAAAAGCCTGCCGCCCGCAAGCCGGCAGTTCGCAAGCCTGCAGTCAAGAAGTCGGTCGGCTCAGCCGCTGTTTCTAAACCAGCTGCAAAACCTCGCGCTCCGCGCAAGCCAAAGGCATAAATGTTTGACGCAGGTCGAGTAGAGAAGGCGGTTGCAGAGCTAATTTCTGCAATCGGTGAAGACCCTACTCGCGCCGAGCTTCAGGCAACGCCAAAAAAGTTTGCCGAAGCCTATGCCGAGTTTTTCAAGGGCATTCACTTAGATCCACTCGAGGCACTCGGTCAAACTTTTTCTGCTGAACACAATGAAGTTGTGATTCTCAAAGACATTGATTTTGTGTCGATGTGTGAGCACCACCTGCTGCCATTCACTGGCGTTGCCCACCTGGCTTATTTGCCAGACGATCAAGTTGTTGGGCTGGGCAAGCTGCCTCGACTGGTCGAGATTCTGGCATCGCGCCCACAACTTCAAGAAAACCTAACTGCTCAAATTGCTGACGCACTCGAGGCAGGCATCGGCACCAAAGGCGTGATCGTGGTTATCGAGGCTCGCCACCACTGCGTGATCTCACGCGGGGCACGCCAGCCAGAAGCCAACACGGTCACTATGGCTGCCCGCGGTTGTTATTCAGAGCCGGCCGCTCGCGCCGAGGTCATGGCACTAATTACTAAGTGACCGTGGGCGCAAACATGACATTCCAAAGGCCGCAAATCATGGGCGTGCTCAATGTCACCCCAGATTCATTCAGCGACGGTGGTCAACACAACACTCTCGAGGGGGGCAACCCGCGTGTCAATCGAGGTTGAGCTCTCGAGAACCGTGCCAATCATCGAGGCCCTGAGCGCTGAGCTAATCGAGACCAATCGACGCGATGTTAAAATCAGCATTGACACTATGAACGCCAAAACTGCATTGGCTGCGGTTGCCGCTGGCGCTTCAATCATCAACGATGTGTCGGGCGGCTTGGCCGACCCAAAAATGCTTGAGTTGGTGGCTGCCACAGGAGCAACCTATGTGATTTCGCACTGGCGAGGCTTCAGCACTGAGATGGATCAGCTGAATCAATATCTCGATGTTGCAAAAGAGGTTGCAATCGAACTTGAGGCCAGAGTCTCGGCCGCAGTTGCGGCCGGAGTCAGCCGCAACAAAATCATCATTGACCCGGGTCTTGGTTTCGCCAAAGACCTCGAGCAAAACTGGCAGTTGGTTGCCCGCCTTGACGAACTCGAAAAACTCGGTTTGCCGATCTTGGTGGGCGCCAGCCGCAAGCGATTTGTTGCCGGAGTGCTTGAGCCAGATGAGCCTGCACTAGCTGACAACAGTCGACGCGACCTCGCTACTGCGGTGCTCACCGCGTTACTGCTACAGCGCCAACTTTGGGGTGTTCGCGTTCACAATGTGGTTGCCACCAGCGATGCAATTTCGATTGTCGAAGCGTTGCGAGTTGCTCAAGAGCAAACCAGCGGGCAGA
>JBEEOO010000027.1:0-6823 GCA_041191585.1 Actinomycetota bacterium | reverse complement strand
CATGGTCGGTATGCCTGGTGTCGAATATCAGATCGAATTCGATGGTGGCGCTGACGTGACCTCTGCCTTCCAGAACCAAGTCAAGGTAACCAAGATTGCTGACCTAGCCTTGGATTACCAAGACACCACTTATGTCAAAGACGCGTTGATTACACCTGTCTTGAACACCGCTGAAAACCCAGCCGACTATGCCGCAACCGCTTCTGCGCAACAGGCCTCAAACTTCAGCGAAACCGGTGCTGGCGTCCCGGTCTACTCGACCATCCCAGCGGTTTCAAACGCAGTATGTCGCGTGGATTCAACCAACGGTGATGTGACTGTGACCGGTGCTGGTGAGTGTGTGATTCAGAAGTATGTTCCAACCAATGGAAGCTACCTATCGAACACCATTACCGCGAGTTTCACCATCGCCAAGGCGACTCAGAGCGTTCTAGTTTTCAACAACGCTTCGGTCACTGAATACTCAAAGAAGCTTGTTCTTGATGTCACGCAGCCTGCAAACGGTATCGCTGACCTGCCAAACACTCAGTTGACCTTCAGTGTTCGGGGCGAGGGCTGTATGGTCACCGGTTCGACGCTGTTCACCGGTCAAGTTGGCGACGACTGTGAGGTCACCGTCACTCGACCTGGCAACGACAACTTCTTGCCGACCTCAAGCACAATCACCGTATCAACCGTCAAGATCGCGATGCCTGCGGTCGAGGTTGTCACGCTGTCAACTATGCACATTGGCGACAAGACCGTCTTGCACTATGCCGGTGGTGCCGGAGACGGTGCGGTTAGCTATGCGATTATTGCCGGTGAGGGAACAATCTGTTCGCTGGATTCGGCCACAAATGAGATCACCGCACTTGGTGTAGGCGACTGTACCGTTGAGGTTTCTAAGGCAGCCTCGCGCAACTACAAGGCCTCAAGCTCTTCTAACCTGACCGCCCCTGCGCGCGCTCAGTCAACAATTGCGATCACTAAGAACATCCAGCGCGTTGACATCACCTCAACCATTCCGATGTATCCGATTAAGTCGACTGCAACTGTCGCGTCAACCTACAAGTTGACTGCCGTTGCATCAAGCGGATTGCCAGTTAGCTACTCGATCACCAGCGCCTCGGCTCCATACTGTGAAATCACCGGCGACACCGTGAAGTTCCTTGATGATGGCGAATGTGTGGTTGAGGCGACTCAGGCCGGTGACAGCGATAACTTCCCAGCTACACCTGCGCGTCAAACCATCACCGTGGGTTCACTGAACCAGACCATCATGTTCGAGCCGATGGCTGACATCTACATCAGCGACGCGAGCCCGATTGTGACCCCGGTTTCAAACTCTGGTTTGCCAGTTGCGCTGTCGCTTGGCGCAGCGTCTGGCGCGGGTGTCTGTGCGGTTGACGCAACCACCGGTCTAGTCACTCTGCTTGATGCCGGTATCTGTGAGATTCAGGCCACCCAGTCGGGCACGGTTGTCGTTCCGGGCACCAACCAGACTGTCTACTTGCCAGCAACTCCGGTTCTGCGCTCATTCCGCATCTTTGCTGACCTACCAGGTTCGCCGATGATCACTTCGATCTCTGCCGCGAACCGTGCAGTTACCGCAACCTTCACGATCCCGACCTACAACGGCGGTTCTCCAATCACGGCATATGAGCTTGTCGCGACTCCGGTGAGCAACATTTCTGCTGGTGTGGTTCGCTCTTCGGCTTGTGATCAGCCTCAGGTTGCCAGCGAATACCAGAGCTGTTCGCTATACGGTTTGGTCAATGGCGTTGAATACACCTTGACTGTCTCAGCAATCAACGCGGTCGGCACCGGCTTGCCTTCACCTGCGTCGCCAGTATTCGTGCCTTCACCTTCTTTGATGGCTGTGACTCAGTTGATGGCCGTTCCAGACAACGCCGGTGGCTTCACTCTTACCTGGATTCAGCCTGAAGCTATCGAGGGTCAGTTCTTGAGCTATGAGGTATTTGCCAAGCTAAAGAGTGCCACCTCATTTAGCGAAACCAGCATTCAGTCGGTGACCAGCTTCGCGGTAGGTCGCACAACAATTGACGCCAACGACCTGCCAGTTGCGCCAGTTGAAACCGCTACCGCAACACCTACCCCGACCGCTTCAACCGCTTCGTTCAGCAGTGCTTCGGTCGACTCAGGCGCCGGTCGATTCGGTCGTGCTTCGATTAGATTCAGGGCTGCCGCGGTTACTGCTCCGTCGACCACACCGACCCCAACTCCAACACCGGTGGCCACCCCTGCATACGTCTTCAAGGTTGTCACTGTGACCACAACGGCCACCTCTGGTTCAAGTGGAAACTCAACCACTGCGGTTCAGACTCCGAAGGTTGCCCCTGGTGCACCGACGCGCCTAAATGCCACATTGACCGGCCTGAAGATGTCTGTAGCGTGGGGTCCATCAACATTCGACGGTGGCTCGGCTGTAACCCGTTATGACGTTGATGTAAACGGCACACCACTTTGTGTTAGCGCCGTGCCTTCAAAGTGCATCATGAACAACCTCGGCTATGGCCAGACCTATCGAATTTCGGTGACCGCAACTAACGCAATCGGAACCGGTGAAGCTGCCGAGGGTATTTTGACAACCGCTGCAGCACCTGCATCCGGCGGTGGCGCTGCACCTATTGTGACTCCGACGCCGACTCCAACGGTTTCGCCTACCCCGACGGTCAGCCCGACCCCGACTCGTCGCCCGACTGTTCGTCCGACTCCGCGACCAAGTGCAACAACTGCACGCCCAACCGCAAGCCCAACAACTTCGCCAACCGCATCACCGTCGGCAAGCCCAAGCGACTCGGGCACCCCGACCGCAGCTCCTCAGCCAGGTGGAAACGGCGGCTCGGGCGATGGCGGTCTAGGTCCACTATTGCCTGAGTTGCCAGTTATTACCCCTGGTCAGCCAGTTGCCGACCCAAGCATCGGTGCTACCGGTGACGACAACGCACCTTCAGTTCCATTCGATCCACTTGCCACCCCAGAGGCCGCGGCAAAGCTCGCTGACACCGTTGGCAAGACCGCAGCAGTTGCTGCTGCGATGGCAGCCGCGGCAGCTGCAGCTGCAGCAGGTGCCGCTGGGGCAGCGGGCGCGGCTTCGTCTGGCGGATCAGGCTCGGGTGGTGGCTCAGGCGAGGGTGGCTCACTAGCAACGGTTGATGCCGCACACGAGGAATACAAGCTTCGTCGCCGTGGCCGTGCAGACCGCTGGAAGCTATGGCGCCGACGCTTTATGACCTGGCTAGACAAGCCAAGCATCAAGGCTGCCGTCTCTAGCGCCAAGTTCTCACCGCTGCTTTCACGCATCTTGGTTGACGGCGCCTATCTTCGCGCGATTGCGGGCAGCTTCTCGTTGTTGCCAAGCATCGCCGCGGCCGGCCTGGCCATCGCCGGCCTAGTAATCAACGGTGACAACGTAGCCCCTCCGGCCTGGCAGCTATTCCTAGCGATTGCCATCCTTGGAATTTTCGATACCTTTGCCGGCCTGGTTGGAACCGCCATCTTCGTTATTGGCTCGATAATTGCCCACGGATACATCCTTGGCCTAGATGACATCCGCATGCTGCTTGGTGTTGTAATTGTTGGCTATGGACCAGCGCTGCTAGCAAACGCTTTCCGCGCATTCCGCCGTGTGCCCGACGAAGAAGACAGTTATTGGTGGGAGCGCGTAGTTGACCTTGCAGTTCTGCCATTTATCGCAGGTTGGTCAACTTCAGCGATGATCAGCACCTTGCCAGCGCTAGCCGGCGTGACTCTTGCGGTGGCCAACCACGTCACCGACTTCTCGCTGGCGGTTGCCGTGGCTGTTGCACTTCGTGTGATTGCCGAAGAATCGGTCGCACGCCTTGCACCTCGTCGCCTCGACCGTCTGCACCCAACCGTGGTCGCCGAAACCATCCCGGTTCAAAAGTGGACATCGGTCGCACTTCGCCTCGGCACATTCGTATTCGTCACCGCCGCTTTGATGGGCGATGACTGGCGAGTGGTACTCGGAAGCATCCTGTTCGTTGTGCCAACCGTTATTGGTTTCTATCAAGACCGATTCCCGAACTTCCCATGGATCTGGCGCATCATGCCAACCGGCATTCCTGGCCTGGCGCTCACCTTGATCGTGGCCTCCGCAACCACAGCGCTGGTGAACTCATGGTTTGGACCAAGCGCCGACCTGGTCTACTGGTCATTCGCCCTATTGCCGATCCCGATGCTCGCGCTTAGCCTGCTTGGCATGATTGGCCGCCACGGCGAAGAGGGCGAAGTTAGATTGCTTCGTCGCCCAATGTTTGCCTGGGTCTATCGAATCGGTGGAGTGATCATGTTCATCGTGACCCTAAAGCTCGCCGGCATAATTTAGTCATGCTCCCCAAGAAATACATGCGAATCATCGCCATTATTTTGGCGCTGTCATTTGTGGCCACCTTCTTGGTTGGCGCACTGGCAACCGCCCCCGCTCAGGCTGCAGACGATGATCCGGTGGCCAGCATCGAGATTGACACCGATGGCGATGGCGTTTTCAATAATGAAGACCCGGATATCGATGGCGATGGCACAGTTAACGGCCAAGATTCAGATATCGATGGTGACGGTCTTGAGAACTTTAGCGATGGCGACCCGGCGTCAACCACCGGCATCGATAATGCACCACCACCAAACCGCCCAAACACCTGGATTTCACCCAGCGAACTAGGCGACATCAGTGGATTGGTGGTCAGCACCACGCTGGTGGTTTTGGTCGCCGCTGGAGGCGCTTGGATTGCTATTAGGCGAACAAAGTCAGCCAGAGCAAAGTCAGATTCAACGAACTAACCACGCCGGCAATCAAGTAGCCGAGAAGGCTGACCCAGAGTTTGTTCTTGAATTCACCCATCACTGAGCTGATCGAGGTCAATCGAATTAGCGGGAACAGAGCAAATGGGATTCCGAAAGACAGCAGAACCTGACTTAGCACCAGAGCCCAGGTTGCATCATTGGTCAAAGCAAGAATGATCAAAGCAGGGATAAGAGAAACAATTCGGCGAGCCAGCAATGGAACTTTAGCCTTGAGCAAGCCGCCCATGATGACTGAGCCGGCGTAGGCGCCAATCGAGGTCGAGGCCAAACCCGAAGCCAATAGCCCGATGGCAAAAGTGGTGGCAATCACGACACCAAGGCTCGATTCAATGGCTTTGTGAGCACCTTCAATAGTCTCGGTGCCAACCACACCGAATAGGTTCACGGCACCTACCAGCAAAATAGCAAGGTTCACAAAGCCAGCGATGGTCATCGCAATGCCAACATCCCACTTCATGACCTTAAGAACCCGCTTTTTTTCTTGCACCTCGAGATCAGAACCAAAGCGGTCGCGCACCAGCGCTGAGTGGGCATAAATCGCGTGCGGCATAATCGTGGCGCCAAAAATGCCGACCACCAGAAGAAGCGAACCTTGATCAATAACCCGTGGCACCATGCCAGCCAAAACGTCACTGGTTTGCGGTGGATTAACGAATAGGCCAGCCACAAAGCCGATTGCAGTGATCGCCACCAAAGAAATGATGATGCTCTGATAGCTAAATACGCCGCGCTTGGCACCGAGCTGCAGCATCAGAATTGAGACCACGCTGGTGATTAGGCCACCAACAAAAAGCGGCAAGTCAAACAGAAGATATAGAGCCAACGCTCCACCGATGATTTCGGCAAGGTCGGTGGCCATGGCAACGAGTTCAGCTTGGGCCCAGAATGCCAATCGCGCTGGACGCGACCTAAATCTTTGACCCAGCACACCCGGCAAGCTCTCGCCGGTGACGAGGCCGAGCTTTGCCGACAAAAATTGCACCAGCGCAGCGGCTAGGTTTGCTGCGATGATCACCCAAACCAGCAAGAAGCCATAGCTTGAACCGGCGGTCAGATTCGTTGCCACATTGCCTGGGTCAAGATAGGCCACACCAGCAACAATTGCTGGCCCAAGCAAGCCGATTGTTGTCAATCTTCTGGATGAATTGGTCAATCTGGGCCCTCAAGTTGGTTAGGCGGTTTTGCCTTAGATGTCTAGGCTAGTGGAGTGAAGTACTACGACAATATCACCCAGCTAATTGGCCACACGCCGCTCGTCAAACTTAATAAAGTCACCGACGGAATCGCCTGTACCGTGCTGGCAAAAGTCGAGTATTTCAATCCCGGTGGTTCAATAAAAGACCGCATCGCAGCCAAGATGGTTGACGAGGCCGAGCGAAAGGGCTTACTAAAGCCCGGCGGCACCATTGTTGAGCCGACTTCGGGCAACACCGGCATCGGCCTAGCATTAGTTGCACAGCAGCGCGGATACCGTTGCATTTTTGTTTTGCCTGACAAGGTGGCCGATGACAAGCGCAACACCTTAGTTGCCTATGGCGCCGAGATTGTGGTCACCCCAACTGCTGTTGCTCACGAAGACCCAGAGAGCTACTACTCGGTGAGTGACCGCCTTGCCCGCGAGATTCCTGGTGCCTGGAAGCCGGATCAGTATTCAAACCAGAACGGCCCGCTTTCGCACTACGAGGCGACCGGCCCTGAAATTTGGAACGACACTGACGGCAAGGTAACCCACGCTGTTATCGGCATCGGAACCGGTGGAACAATCAGCGGAACCGGTCGCTACCTGAAAGAAATCAGCAATCGTGCTGTGCAGGTTATTGGCTGCGACCCGGCTGGTTCTATTTATTCAAACGGCAACGGAGTCGGCCGTCCTTATTTAGTCGAAGGCGTTGGCCGCGGCGATGATTTCTTGCCTGAGGCTTATGACGAAACCGTGGTCGACCGCATCATCGGTGTTCCAGACCGTGAATCTTTCGAGATGACTCGTCGCCTTGCCCGC
>JBEEOO010000026.1:0-7127 GCA_041191585.1 Actinomycetota bacterium | reverse complement strand
CTTTCCTTCAGACGCGCTGATTCCGCGGGCTTACAAGCCGATCGGAGTGGTTTTGCCAAAAGGCGCTGCAAACTTGATGCTTGGCGCACAGGCGCTGCCTGAACTCGGCTGGGATTCTATAAACGGCTAACCGTGCAGCAGGCTGTTCAGCTGAATGCCGACACCTGCTCGAGGCAAAACCTCGCTCGCCGGTCTCGTCGATGATGGTCACTTTGGTGCCAGCCGTAACATACAGCCCCGCCTCAACGACTGAGTCGTCGCCAATCGAGATGCCCACGCCAGCGTTGGCTCCCAATAGCGCACGCTCGCCAATGGTCACGCGCTCGCGGCCACCGCCAGATAGCGTGCCCATGATCGAAGCCCCGCCACCGATGTCGCTGCCATCGCCGACCACAACGCCCTGCGAAATTCGACCCTCAACCATCGAGGTGCCTAGGGTGCCAGCGTTAAAGTTCACAAAACCCTCGTGCATGATCGTGGTGCCCGGTGACAGGTATGCACCAAGTCGAACGCGCGATGCATCGGCAATGCGAACCTTCTTTGGAGTCACATAGTCAACTAAGCGAGGGAATTTGTCGATTGCCAAAATCGTGATGCCGTGGCGCTGCAGAGTTGGGCGAAGCGAGTCGAGCTCATCGAGGGCAACCGGGCCGGCGCTGGTGAATGCCACAATTGGAAGATTTGGAATTAGACCTTCAAGGTTGATTGAGTTTGGTCGCACAACTAGGTGTGAAAGAAGCTGCAAACGAAGGTAGGCATCGGCGGTTGAGATAACCGGAAGGGTTAGGTCGATCTCGGTGCGAATCACCTGTGTGGTGACCTTGCGACGAGCATCCTCGCCAACCAAAGCATCGAGTTCTTTTGGAACTACCCAAAGTGAATCGTTCTTTGGCGCGTCGCCAAGCTGTGGGTTTTGATACCAAACATCAAGAACGGTGCCGTCGGCTGCAATGGTGGCCAGGCCGTGGCCCCAAGCCTTTGAATCAAGAAAAGTCGCGTTAGTCATCGCTCTAAGGTTACAAGCTAGGCTCGTTCTTGTGTCAGGCATAACTTTGAATCTTCAAAAAGACGTGGTCGAACTAACCCGAAACATCTGCGACATTGAGTCGGTTTCGGGCAACGAGCGTGAGCTTGCCGATGCTATTGAACAGGCTTTGAGTGCCTACTCTCACCTCGAAGTTATCCGTGATGGCGATGCCATTGTTGCGCGCACCAATTTTGGTCGCCCAAAGCGAATCGTGATTGCCGGCCACATTGATACCGTGCCGGTTGCCGACAATCTGCCAACCAGAATGCTTTCGATGGAGCGCGAACAGGTTTTGTTTGGCCGCGGTGTGGTCGACATGAAGGCCGGCGTTGCAGTGCAGCTAAAGCTTGCTGCTGAACTGACCGATGCACACTCTGACATCACCTGGATTTTCTATGACCACGAAGAGGTTGAGGCCTCGAAGAATGGGCTTGGTCGTTTGGCTCGCAACACACCAGAGTTGCTCAAAGCCGATTTTGCTATCTTGTGCGAGCCAACCGCAGCCCAGGTCGAGGGTGGTTGCAACGGCACCATGCGGGCCGATCTTCGCACCCGTGGCGTCAAAGCCCACTCTGCAAGATCATGGATGGGCGCCAATGCAATTCATTCAGCAGCGGCAATTCTGAATCGCCTTGAGGCGTATGAGCCGGCCGAGGTTGAGGTTGATGGTCTGGTTTATCGCGAAGGCATGAACGCCGTTCTAATCAACGGCGGAATCGCGACCAATGTGATTCCAGATGAGTGCGTCGTCACGGTCAACTATCGCTTCGCACCGAGCAAATCAGCGGCTGAGGCCGCCGCGCACATCCGTGAAGTATTCGAAGGCTTTGAGGTTGAAATCGTTGATGAAGCCGAAGGTGCCAGACCTGGACTAGACCGCCAAGAGGCAATTGATTTCGTCGCGGCAACCGGTGCACAGGCCCGACCAAAGTATGGCTGGACTGACGTAGCCAGATTTAGCGCACTTGGAATTCCGGCCGTTAACTATGGCCCAGGTGACCCGAGCAAAGCGCACGCCGACGATGAGGCTCTGCCGGTTAGCCAGATTTATGCCTGCGAGGCCGGCTTGCGCAACTGGCTGGCGGTTTAGCGGTTTCTAAAGCCGGCCGGTCAGCTTTTATTAAGTGACAATTTGGGCCAATTGTCAGTGCGATAATAGAGTTTCGGCAATTTTGCCAGCAAGCATCAAGGAGTTTTCATGGCAGCAATGAAGCCACGCACCGGAGACGGACCAATGGAAGCGGAGCGCGAGCCTCGCGGTCTGATCGTATTGCGAGTGCCACTTGAAGGTGGCGGCCGCTTGGTTGTCTCGGTGAACGACGAAGAAGTCAAAGCTCTTCACAAGGTTCTCGAAGGCGTAATCAAGAAGTAAACGAGCCCATAAAAAAGCCAGTCCAATCGGACTGGCTTTTTTGTTTGTTCTTGTGCTTAGTGTGCCTTGCTGGCTAGCAAAAGGCCATCGCCCACACTTGAGAGCGCGCTCAGGTAGTCGTTGTTGTCTTTGAAATAGCGAAGGACATCGCGATAGACCGAAGTCGACTCGTCGCGCATTGCTGGGTCTGGCACGCGGTCGCGCCAGAGAGCGTGAGCGATAGCAACCACACCACCTGGTCGAAGCAAGCGCGATGCTTCGCGAAGCTGCTCTTCTAGGGTCTCGCGGTCAGCGTCAAGAAAAACTAGGTCATAAGCAGCATCGGCCATGTTCGACATCACATCAAGCGCGCGGCCCTGAATAACGCGGGTGCGGTTGGCTGGGATGTTGGCATCGGCGAATGCTTGTTTGGCAGCAGAAAGGTTTTCCGGCTCGCTCTCAATGGTGGCCAAAACTGCGTTCGGAGCACCCTTTAGCAACCAAAGGCCTGAGACTCCGGTGCCCGAGCCGGCTTCAACGATTGCCTTGGCTCCGATTGCTGCAGTGATCACTGCAAGGTGGGCCCCGGTGGCAGGAGTGATGCACTCGATGCCAAGCTCTTCGGCACGCGCTCGAGCGTGCTCTTGGGCTTCGGTTTCGGTGTTGAATTCTTCAGCGAATTTCCAGCTGCTGATTTTGTCTGCCATTGATTGCTCCTCGTTGAAAGCATAAGGTTCTGACGGCTGAATCTATGGATGCGAGGCGGTAATCTGAAAGGGTGTTTGGGCTAAGCGGCGAGAAATTATTGATTCTTGGAATCATTGCCGTTTTCGTGCTCGGTCCAGATCGCCTGCCTTATTACGCGCAGCAGCTAGCCAAGTTGGTTAAGAGCCTTCGCCGAATGGCCGATGGGGCTAAAGACCAGCTTTCAAACGAACTTGGTGAAGGTTTTGAAGACCTCGACTGGAAGAAGCTTGACCCTCGCCAGTATGACCCGCGTCGCATTATTCGCGAAGCGCTAACCGAAGACCTCGACTCGGCAGCCAAGCCGGCCACCCTCGCCAATCGCCCTAAGCCGGCCACTCTAACCCCCGGTGAAATTCCTCCATACGATAGCGAAGCTACTTAGCACTAACTTTTAGGTCGAGTTTTTTTCCAGCCAGTCCAATTCGATCAGCACTAATAAGTGCCGCAACTGCTTCGATGCTTTGCGCTGCGGCATCATCCGGGTTTTCGATAACCACTGGCAACCCAGAATCTGAACCTTCGCGAAGGCGAACGCTAATCGGAATCTGCCCCAGCACATCAACCGACTGACCCGCGGCAGCGGCAAGTTTCTTGGCCACCGCAGCGCCACCACCCGAACCAAACAGCTCGAAGTGTGAACCATCCGCTTGCTCTAGCCAAGCCATGTTCTCGATGACGCCAAAAACTTTTTGACCGGTCTGTAGACCCACCGCACCAGAGCGCTCGGCCACTTCGGCGGCGGCAACCTGCGGTGTGGTTACGACAATGCTTTTTGCTGTCGGCAACAGCTGCCCAAGGCTGATCGCCACATCGCCGGTGCCTGGCGGAAGATCGACTAGCAGAAAATCCAGGTCGCCCCAAAATACATCGGTCAAAAACTGTTCGACCGCGCGGTGCAGCATCGGCCCACGCCAAGCGACCGGTTGGTTGGTTTCAAGAAACATGCCGATTGAAATAACTTTTACGCCAAATGCCACCGGCGGCAGAATTAGCGAGTCAACGCGAGTTGGTTTGGCGGTGATGCCGAGCTGGCCCGGAATCGAGAAACCAAAGATGTCGGCGTCAACTAGGCCAACTCGATGGCCGGCTTTAGCTAGCGAAACAGCCAGGTTTGCGGTGACCGAAGATTTGCCAACACCGCCTTTGCCCGACCCAATCAAAAAAACGCGAGTCAGAGTTTCGGCACCAAACGGATTGAACTTCGGTGGGCGACCGCCACGCAGCTTCTCGGTCAGCGCCTCGCGCTCAGCCTTGCTCATCACTGACATCTCGACTGAAGTTTCAAAAGTGGCTAGCGCTGCGCGAACATCAGATTCGATTTTCTGAGCGGCCGGGCAGCCGGCGACGGTGAGTTTGATTTTTACCGAGATTGAAGAATTACCCTCAACGATTTCGACCATGTCGAGCTCGGTGATTGGCAGACGCAGCTCAGGATCGATAACTTTCGCAAGCGCTCGACTAATTGCGCTTTCGCTCATCGAGCAGTTCTTTCAACAGATCTTTTAGTTCGTCGCGCACGAAATCTTTGGTTGCCAAATCTTCGATAGCCAAACGCAACGCAACAACCTCGCGAGCCAGATATTCGGTGTCGGCAAGATTGCGCTCAGCGCGCTGGCGATCTTGCTCAAACTTGACACGGTCGCGGTCATCCTGGCGGTTCTGGGCCAAAAGGATCAGCGGTGCCGCGTATGACGCCTGCATCGAAAGAATCAGGGTTAGTAGCGTGAAGTTGGTTGCGCGCGGGTCAAACTGCGATCCGGTTGGCGCCAGGGTGTTCCAGGTGAGCCAGACGGTAACAATCAGGGTCATCCAGATTAGAAATGAGCCGGTGCCCATGGCGCGGGCGAAAGCTTCAGATGCACGGCCAAACCGCTCTTGATCGATTTTGATTCTCGGAACTAGGCGGCCACGTGCGCCGATAGGGGCGTCAAGACGGTTGCGTGACTTTGTCATTTGCGCACCTCGTCTTCTTCTGAGCGCCAGTCGTCTGGCAGCAAGTGGTCTAGAACGTCGTCAACTGTGACCACGCCCAATAGGCGTTTTTCATCATCAACTACCGGAAGGGCAACCAAGTTGTAGTTAGCCAACATTCGGTGAATCGCTGAGATGTGAGTGTCTGGGTGAACCGGCTCTAACTCGGTGTCTAGCAGGTTCGATAGTCGCTCGTGCGGTGGGTAGCGAAGCATCTTTTGAAAATGCACGGTGCCCAGGTAGCGACCGGTTGGGGTTTCATAAGGCGGCAGGGTCACAAATACCGATGCAGCCAGAACCGGTGAAACTTCTTTTTTGCGAATTAGCGCCATTGCTTCGGCAACGGTTGAATCAGAGGCACAGACAATTGGCTCCGGTGTCATCAGACCACCCGCGGTGAACTCGTCATACTGCATCAGCATGCGAATGTCGTCGGCTTCTTCTTCGTCCATCAACTCAAGAATTGCTTCGGTGCGCTCTTCGGGTAGGTTCGCCATTAGGTCGGCTGCATCGTCAGGCTCCATAAGATCTAGAACCTCAGCGGCACGCTCGTCATCTAGCTCCTGAATGATGTCGATCTGCTCGTCTTCTGGCAGCTCTTCAAGCACATCGGCCAGGCGCTCATCATCAAGCTCTTCAGCCACCTCGATCATGCGCTCATCTGGCAGATCAAGCAGTGCGCTAGCTAAGTCGGCAGGTCGCAATTCTGAATAGGTCGCAATCAGTGCAGTCGCGCTCTGACCCTCTTCGCCCTTGCCGTCATCGGCAACTGACTCCCAGGCAGCAAATAGTGTTGCGCCTCGCGCAAATGGTGATGCGCTGGTCTTTGGTCGACGCAAAAACAACTCGGATACTAGCCAGTCACGACTCTTGTTTTGCTCAATGGCCAAGTCTTCGATGCTGGCGGTGCCACTGCCGTCGAGCAGCCGAACTTTGCGACCGAGGGTTTCAGCGATAACGCGCTTTTCTTGGCCACGCTGAGTAAAGCGACGCAAATCGATTAGGCCGGTGGTGATTACCTGGCCAGGAGAGATTGAAGTGACTCGAGAAATAGGCACAAAAACACGACGACGACCGCTGATTTCAACCAGCATTCCGGTTGCACGCGGAGCACCAGTTTTGCGGTACGCCAAAAGAACGTCGATCACCTTGCCGACGCGATCGCCGGCTGGGTCAAAGACGCCACAGCCCGCCAATCTGGCTACAAAAACTCGAGTTGCGCTCACCCTACAACCTTAGACGAGCGGTTCAAGGTTGAGCCAGCCCCAAAATGAATCGGCAGCAACTAATGCGTGAAAGAATTGCGACATGAGTTCAAAGCCAAAAACCACCAAAAACAACCCGGCTCCGGTGCCGCAGGGCCAAGTAGTAGCTGAATTTAGTCAGTATGAAGAAGCTTCTGGTTATGTCGAGAATTTGGTCAAGAACAACTTTCCACCAAACATGATTTTGATCGTTGGCTCAGAACTAAAAAGCGTCGAGCGCGTTCGAGGAAAACTGAGCTATGCCCGCGTTGCAATGAGTGGTGCAACCACCGGTGCCTGGATGGGCTTGCTGGTAGGGCTAATTTTCGGAAGCGGAGCAACTGCGACCGACGCCAGCTCGGCGGCTATGGGCAGCATGACCTCATCACTGGTGATCGGTGCCGGAATCGGAATGCTCATCAACGTGATTCGTTTCTCGTTGGCCAAGCGCAAGCGCGGTTTTATTAGCCAGAGCAGCATGGTTGCGGCCAAATATCAGGTGCAGGTTCCGGTAGGACTAACCAACCATCCAGCGTTCAATGTCGGCGACAGTTCTGGGCAGGCCGACGCTTAGGTTCTCAACCCCGGTCTCGGTGACCAAAACATCGTCTTCGATTCGAACCCCGATGCCTCTGAACTGTTCAGGAACCAGCAGGTCATCCGGGTGAAAATAAAGCCCAGGTTCGATGGTGAAAACCATTCCAGGTTCAAGAACTCCGTCTTGGTATAAGTCGCGGCGAGCCTGTGCGCAGTCGTGAACATCTAGCCCGAGGTGGTGGCTGGTGCC
>JBEEOO010000025.1:0-7446 GCA_041191585.1 Actinomycetota bacterium | reverse complement strand
TTTGCTGCAACTGCAACGCCGGCAGCCAAGCCGCCACCGCCTATGGCAACAAGAATATTTTCGACATCGTCAACCTGCTGCATGATTTCAAGACCAACGGTTCCCTGGCCGGTCACAACATCGATGTGATCATAAGGAGGGATGAAAATTGCTCCCTTTTTTGCCGCGTATTCTTGGGCTGCCTTGAGCGTCTCGGCAAAAACCGCGCCCTCGAGAATTACTGTTGCACCGTAGTTTTTGGTGGCCTGAAATTTAGGAAGCGATGCTCCTACCGGCATGAAAATAGTTGCCTTGATACCAAGCTTCTTGGCGGCTAGCGCTACACCCTGAGCATGGTTTCCGGCGCTGGCCGCAACGACACCTTTTTTGCGTTCGGCCGCGGTTAGCTTGCTCATGCGATTGAATGCACCGCGAAGCTTGTAGGCACCGGTGCGCTGTAGGTGTTCGCACTTTAGTTCAACCTCAACCCCAAGCAGATTGCTTAGGTAGTTGCTGTGAATAATTGGAGTCTCTAACGCAACCTGGCGCACATTGACCAGTGCAGCCTCAAAATCGGCAAGGGTTGGTGCTTTGGTCGGCGCGTTAGTCATAACAGAAGAGTTTACCCAAGGGCTAACCCCGATGGTCTACTAGAAACGGGTTCCGATCTCGCGAAGGCGTGCCACGCGCTTCGGAATCGGCGGGTGGGTTGAGAACAAGCGTTCAACAAATCCGGGCTTGATTGGGTCGCTGATATACATGTGAGCCATTGATGAGCTTGCGCGACGCATTGGGCGACCGTACTGGCCAAGCTTTTCAAGTGCCGAGGCAAGGCCCTCTGGATACCTGGTGGTGTGAGCACCTGACGCATCGGCCAAATATTCACGCTGTCTTGAAACAGCCGCGCTAACCAGTGGCCCGATTAGAAACGCAACCACGCTAGCGACGATGCCGATCAAAATCAAAGCTGCACCTAGACTGTTGCCGTTTTCGTCGCGACGCCCGCCCGAAAAGAAAGCTGCGCGAATTGCCATGTCGGCAAGAATGCCCACCGCACTAACCAAACCAAAGACGATGGTTGAGACTCGGATGTCGTAGTTCTTGACGTGCCCAAGTTCGTGCGCCATGACACCTTCAAGCTCTTTGTCATCCATGATTGCCAGCAGGCCAGTAGTCGCAGCGACAATGGCGTGCTTCGGGTCGCGACCGGTGGCAAATGCGTTCGGCGCTTCATCTGGGATGATGTAAACCTTAGGCATCGGAATGCCCTCGGTGATGCTCAGATTTTCAACAATGCGCCAAAGTCTCGGGTTGTCGCTCTTTTGGATTGGCACTGCGCCGCTCATAGCCACAGCCAATGCCCCAGAGATGAAGTATTGAAGCAATGCGTAGCCAAAAACAAAAGCAATGATCAGGATTGCGCTGGAACCATTGCCAGTTGAAACGCCCCACCAATAAGAAATACCTGAGAGAAGAGCAACAAAGAGGCCAATGATGATGAATGTGTTGCGCTTATTAGCCGCAATGGCTGAATACATGCCTGGCTAACCCCTAAAACTTGACGGCAGGTGGCTCTTGAATGCTGGCAATGTCAGCAACCTCAAAGAACTCGCGCTCTTTGAAGCCCAAGCCGCGAACGAACAGAACCTGTGGAAACTGCTTAATTTTGGTGTTTAGCTCGCGAACGCCGCCGTTATAGAAGCGACGGGCAGCCATGATTTTGTCTTCGGTGTCAGTTAGCTCTGATTGAAGGCTCAAGAAGTTCTGGTTAGCCTGCAGTTGCGGATATGCCTCGGCTACGGCGAACAGACTTTTCAGTGCAGATTCAAAAGCACCGTCAGCTGCTGCTGCTGCTGCTGGGTGCGCCATTGCGTCTGGTGACACAGTAGCGGCACGCGCCTTGGTTACATTCTCGAAAACTTCACGCTCGTGGGTTGCATAGCCCTTGACGGTTTCGATCAAATTTGGGATCAAATCAGCGCGGCGCTTGAGCTGAACAGTAATGTCGCTCCAGGCCTCGTCTACGCGAACATTAAGGGTGACTAGACCGTTGTAGGTGCTCCAGAGGAAGATGCCGATAACGGCAACAACTGCAATGACGATAATGAGGGTGATGTCCATGCCTCAAGGATAAGCTCGCTCACGCGCCTATCAAGACATATTCAGCAAACTCGCAGATTGCAAAACGCCCCCCTTCAGCCAAATAAAAAAGACCACTAACGTGGTCTCTCTTATTTGGTGCCCCTAGTCGGACTCGAACCCCGCCCAGCCTTCACTCTCGATTCTTCGAATCGATCGAACCCGGCTGGGGACCAAGAGCAGTTCGAGTTGACTAAGGACAAAAAATATCCCAACCACATTCGTGGTCAGGATATTTTTGTGCCCCTAGTCGGACTCGAACCGACACTGTAGCGATTTTAAGTCGCCCTTCTCTGCCATTGGAATATAGGGGCAAGGCCCATTATTAAGTTATAAAAAGAGAGAGGCGCCCGATTTCTCGGGCGCCTCTCAAACGACTTATTAAGCCTTCGGACGAGATGCCCAGGTCTCGAATGCTAATCGTGGGGTCTTCTGTGCGTCGATCGAACCAAGGTCGCGGCCTAGGAAGAAGTTCCAGATCCAGCCAGAGAATACGCGAAGTTTGCGCTCCCACATTGGCATTGCAAGACCGTGGTAACCACGGTGCATGAACCAAGCAATTAGACCCTTGATGGCTAGTTTCTTGTATTGGAATACGCCAACGCCGATACCTAGGCCGGCAACAGCGCCCTTGTTGTAGTGAACGTATTCGCGGATTCCTTCGTTGCGCAGTGCGGCAACTAGGTTCTTAGCAAGTAGCTTGGCCTGACGAACAGCGTGCTGCGCGTTTGGAACACAGAAGCCACCAACGCCGCCACCTGAAAGGTCTGGAACGGCCGAAACGTCACCGGCAGTCCAGGCACCATCGATTACATTCTCGCCCTCAACAATTTGAAGAGTTGCCTTTGCGGTGATGCGACCACGCTCGTCTAGAGGGAAGTCAGTGTTGCGAACAACCGGGTTAGCCATAACACCTGCGGTCCAGACGATAACGTCTGACTCGAATACCTCGCCGGTTGATAGCTGAAGCTTGCCGCCCTCTGCTGACTGCAGTTGGGTGTTCAGGTGAACGGTTGCGCCACGCTGATCTAGGTTGGCAAGCACCCACTGGCTAGTCTCAAGCGAAACTTCAGGCATGATGCGACCCATCGCCTCAACCAAGTGGAAGTGAGTGTCTTCGAATGAAATCTCTGGGTAGCGCTTTAGCAGTGCGCTTACGAATGAACGCATCTCAGCGAACGCTTCGATACCAGCAAAGCCACCACCGATAACTGCGAAAGTTAGCAAGCGCTGACGCTCTGGGCCGGCAGGCAGCTGAGCAGCCTTGTCTAGGTTGGTCAGAATGCGGTCGCGAACTTCAACTGCCTCTTCGATGGTCTTTAGGCCGATTGCCTCGTCTGCAACACCCGGAATCGGGAAGGTGCGTGAAACTGCACCAGCAGTTACAACGATGTGGTCGTAAGTCTCTTTGTAAGGCTTTAGACCAGGAACCTCGATGGTTGCGGTCTTCTTTTTGTGGTCAACAGCTGTAACTTTGCCGTTTACGATCTTGGTGGTCTTTAGGTGACGGCGGTGTGACACAGTCGCGTGGCGAGGGTCAATTGAGCCGGCAGCAACCTCTGGCAAGAATGGCTGATAGGTCATGTATGGAAGCGGGTCAACCAAGGTGACCTCTGCTTCGCCCTTTGACAGGTGCTTCTCTAGCTTTTTAGCGGTGTAGAAACCGGCGTAACCGCCACCGACGATAAGGATTTTAGGCATGGGTAATACTTTAGTCGCTTTCACATACGCACCTGGATGGGTTCCAAGTGCAGGCTTCGAGTGCTAGGTCACCGATCGGATTTACTCCAGGGCCGGCGGCTAGCGAGTGTCCGATGAGGGCATGCAGACACTTAACTCGCACGGGCATTCCGCCCGCCGAGATTCCTTCAATTTCAGGCACATCAAGACCTAGCAAATCACGGTCGCGAATGTATGCCTCGTGGGCTTTTTGATAAGCCTCGGCCAACTCTGGCTCGTCGGCTAGACGCTGCTGCAGAGTGGCCATGAAGCCAGAAGCCTCAAGGGTTGAAACTGCCGCGGTCGCCCCGCGGTGAGTTAGGTAATAGGTGGTCGGAAAAGGCGTGCCATCAGACAGTCGCGGCAAAGTCTGAACCACAACCGGCTTGCCGCAGACGCATCGCGCCGCAATTGCAGCGATGTCGCGAGCCGGGCGACCAAGCTGCTTTGAAACCGCAGCGATGTCAGCTTCGGTTGCTGGAGTAATTGGCATTAATTTGTGGCCTTTGTATTGGTTGGCTCGTCTAGGCCAGCGCGAACCACGCTATACAAGACTGAATCAACCCAATTTTGCTTGGTTTTGCGCAGATTTGTGGTTATTTCGGTCGTGTTGGCGCGCTCTGCGAGCATTTCACCAACGGTTCCGGTGGTGTCTGACATGTCGACGCCCTGCGCATCCATGACCAGGTATGAAACCTCGCCTGGCATCACATAGTAGAGGCGGTCACGAGCCTGAGCGCGAACGTAAACCGGGTCCTCCCAGCGTTTGCGTTCTTCGGTCATGTCGGCCACGGCTTTTTTGGCCTGTTCGACCTGGTGCTGCAAGTCGGCGATCTGCTGTCGCTGAACAAACAGCGTCTGCACCGTCGGGGCCAGCGTGACAACAGCCAGAACAATGACTGCCAAAACAGTCAGCATCTGAAAGTTGACCTGCAGGCCCCTTAGACGGTCAGACATTTAGCTAGTAATTAGCCGTTGAAGCGTGGGAAAGCGTTGCGACCCGCGTAAACAGCCTTGTCCATTAGCTCTTCTTCAATGCGAAGTAGCTGGTTGTACTTGGCTACGCGCTCTGAACGAGCAGGTGCACCGGTCTTGATCTGACCAGCGTTGGTTGCAACAGCTAGATCAGCGATGAAGGTGTCTTCGGTCTCGCCTGAGCGGTGAGAAATGATTGCCTTCATTCCGTTGCGCTGAGCCAATGAAACAGCGTCAAGAGTCTCGGTTAGGGTTCCGATCTGGTTCACCTTTACCAAGATGGCGTTTCCGGCCTTCTCATCGATGCCCTTCTGCAGGCGTGATGGGTTGGTCACATATAGGTCGTCACCAACGAGCTGAACCTTGTCGCCAAGTTCTGCAGTCATCTTTGCCCAACCAGCCCAGTCGTCTTCAGCCAGTGGGTCTTCGATTGACACAAGCGGGAAGTCGGCTAGCAGGCCAGCGTAGTAAGCGATCATTTCGTCGCTGCTTAGCTCTTTGCCTTCGAAGGTGTACTTGCCGGTTGCCTCTGAGTAGAACTCGGTTGAAGCAACGTCAAGTGCAAGTGCGATTTCGCTGCCTAGCTTGTAGCCAGCCTTGGCGACTGCCTCGGCGATTAGCTCAAGAGCGGCGCGGTTGGTAGGAAGCTCGGGTGCGAAACCACCCTCGTCGCCTAGGCCGGTCGAAAGACCAGCGGCAGCAACTAGACCCTTAAGTGTGTGGTAAACCTCAACGCCCCAGCGAAGACCTTCGCTGTAGGTCTCGGCGCCAAGAGGAACAATCATGAACTCTTGGATGTCTACGCCGGTGTCAGCGTGCGCGCCACCGTTGATGATGTTCATTAGAGGAACAGGAAGGGTCACGCCCTCGCCCTTGCCTAGGTATTCGTAAAGCTGTAGTTCAGCAGAATCAGCAGCAGCTCGTGCAGTTGCAAGTGAAACACCCAGGATTGCGTTTGCGCCAAGGTCTGACTTGGTGTCGGTGCCGTCAAGCTTGATCATGGTCTCGTCGATTAGGCGCTGGTCTGCTGCGTCTAGGCCGGTAAGGGCCTCGTCGATGCGGTCAAGAACGGCGTGGACTGCGTTTAGAACACCCTTGCCCATGTAGCGTGACTTGTCGCCATCGCGGCTTTCGTGAGCCTCGAATGCTCCGGTTGATGCGCCTGATGGAACAGCAGCGCGGCTAAAGCTGTCGTCTTCTAGAAGAACCTCAACCTCGATGGTTGGGTTTCCGCGTGAATCTAGAATTTCGCGAGCGCCTACGGCTTCGATTTTTGACAAGGGAATGCTCCTATTTTTGGATTATTTGTGATTGCCTGCAGATTCGCAGGCTGAAAAAATTACGCCTTTGTAGTCGGTCTAATTCTAGTTATTTCGCGAGTGAACGAAGCTCTAGAGCGCTGAAATTTGCAGATTCTTCATTGACCGATGCGAATGTGCCAAAGCCGTTTTCAGCTAACTGCTCAAGCAAAATGTTCAGCTTCTTTGGTCTGGTTTCAATGCGCACTCGGTATCCAACTGCAATTGCTTCAGCTTGAATCTTTAGCGCGTTGCCAATCACAACAGGATTAGCTTCGCTAAGCACCAGAACCAGTGCCTTTGGATCAAGTTCTTGTGGCTGCTCGACTAGGTCAACTGCGCGCTCGAAACCAATAGAGATGCCCACGGCCGGAACGTCTTGCCCGAGCCAACGCCCAACCATTCCGTCGTAGCGGCCACCGCCGCCGATTGAAGACCCAGAACCTGGGTGCTCAATCTCGAAAATTGCGCCGGTGTAATAACCCATTCCGCGCACCAGTGTTGGGTCGAAGCGCAAGCGGCCAGAACCAAAGCGCGCCTCGACTGCACTGAAGATGTTTTGAAGCTCAGCTGGCGCGTCGAGTTTGCCCTCGATGGTTGCCAGCCACTTAGCAGCACGAGCGGCAACTTCATCTCCGAATTTTTCAGCTAACTCTTTGGTGACACCCTCGGCAGCAATCTTGTCGAGCTTGTCGATGATGATCATCGCCAAACCACGGCCCTCAGCCGGCACCCCGAGCCCTTCAAGCAGGTTGGCCAGAAGAATGCGGTGATTCACACGGATGGTTGCGTCGCTCAAGCCAATGGCAGCCAGCGCATCAAGCGAGGCGTTCAAAAGTTCGATTTCGGCTAGCTCAGAAGCATCGCCAATTATGTCGATATCGCATTGAACAAATTGGCGGTATCGACCTTTTTGTGGGCGCTCTGCGCGCCATACTGGCCCGGTTTGTAGCGCCTTGAAAACGTTAGGCAACTTGGCGCGATTGGTTGCGTAATAGCGAGTTAGCGGAACAGTTAGATCGAACCGCAAGCCAAGGTCGGCTAGGTTATCGGCAACGTCAACGCCATCTTCGTCGTCGATGCCGGCAAGCACCTTTGCGATGCCGCGATCGAGTTCTTCGCCGCGTTTCATGACTCTGAAGGCAAGCTTCTCGTTGTCGCCGCCCTGACCCGAGGTCAATCGCTCAAGATCTTCTAGTGCCGGCGTCTCGACCTCTTGAAAGCCGTGCGAAAGATAGGTTTCGCGGATGCGCGAAAGAACCAGGTCACGTCGGGATTTCTCTAGAGGAAGGAAATCGCGCATGCCGCGGGGCGGGTGCACGTCTTTAGCCATGCG
>JBEEOO010000024.1:0-7562 GCA_041191585.1 Actinomycetota bacterium | reverse complement strand
GTGGTCAAAAATCAAGCGCGCTGGTCTGGCAGGCACCAGGGCGGCATCGAGGCCCCTGCCCAAGCGCACGCAAACTTCATCGCTTATGACATCGCCGAAGGCATAACCAAAGACGATATGCTGCGCTGGATGGTGTTACTCACCGACGACATCACTCGCCTATGCTCGGGCAAACCGGCGCTGGCCGACCCAGAGCCCGACTTGGTTCTAGGTGCGGCCAACCTCACCATCACGGTCGGCTTTGGCCCATCAATGTTCAAGAAACTGGGGCTCGAGTCACAACTGCCCGAGGGCTTCAAGCAGATTCCGGCTTTCAAAATCGATCAGCTCAAACCAGAGTTCAGCGACGGCGATGTACTGATTCAGGCCGGTGCCGATGACCTGCAAATTTTGAGTCACGTGACTCGCACGCTCTTGCGTGACAGCCAAAGCTTCGGCGAGGTGCGCTGGGTTCAATCCGGATTCACCAACGCTGTCGGCAGCACCAAGCCCGGCACAACTCAGCGCAACTTGATGGGCCAGGTAGACGGCACCGACAACCCAGAATTCGGCAGCGACAATTTTGCCAAGCAGGTTTGGATTGAAGCTGGCCCTAAGTGGGCAGTCGGCGGCACAACGATGCTGCTTCGTCGAATCGAGATGAACCTGCAAACCTGGGATCAGCTGGGTCGCGACCAAAAAGAAGAAGTGATTGGTCGCCACCTAGACACCGGTGCGCCACTGGGCAAAAAGCATGAGCGAGATGCGATTGACTTTGACGCTAAAAACGAAAATGGCATGCCGCTCATTGCGCCTTTTGCTCACGTGCGCCGGGCCTCAGGCCAAAACCTTGACGAGCGATTCTTTAGGCGCCCGTTCAACTATCAAGTTGTCGACCCAGAAACCAACCAGCTGCGCGCCGGCCTGCTCTGGACTGCCTATGGCCGCGACCTGCACAAGCAATATGTTCCGGTGCAGAAGCGCTTGGATGAATTCGATCTGCTAAACAAGTGGACCACGCCAATTGGCTCGGCGCTATTCGCTATGCCTCGCGGCTTTAAACCTGGCGAGATTCTTGCCGAAGAACTTTTTAGCTAAGCGAACGATCCTGGCCTAGGCCATTTGAGCGCGACGATCGGCAATAATCTCGGTCAGTCGCTCGACCTCAGACTGCAGCGCACGCGATGCGGCGAATTTGGGGGTTAGTGCATAGATAACCTGGGCCACTCGTTTCAATAAAGGATGCCGCAGCCTGATGTGCTCGTATTCGTGAACCAGAATGTGTTTGCGCTCTTGCGCATTGCATGAACTCCAAAGTTCGCGACTCACATAGATTGCTCGACCGTCGGTGAAGGCATGTTGAATCGGGATTTCAATCATTCGCACTTCTATCTCGCGAAAAATCTCGATTTGCTGACTGGCCAACTGAGCCAATGGGCTGATTTCGCGACCCGACTCAACCAACGGTGCAAGTCTGGTGTTCATAAGAGCCAAGCCGATGCCAGCTGTTGCCAAGAACAACCACGGGCCAAAACCAGCGAGCAACGCCAGCCACCATTTCTCGGTGCCGTTTGGGTTGGCGTGAAGCTCTATCCAGGTTTCAAAAATTGAACTGCCGAGCGAAATTATCAAGACCACTGATGCCAGACCGGCAGAAAGAAACGCGCCGAACCAGACCACTAGCCCCAGGTTGGGGCGGCTAGAGAACTTGCCGACCAAGACCAACGGGGCAATCAGGGTGATTAGAGCGATCCACTCAAAAGCCAGCGGAATTAGCAGGCCGTTCAAGAGAACCTAGCCGAGTGCTTTCTTGAGGGCGGCAATTTGGCTTGCGCTTAGGCCGTCGGCAAAATGACTTAGCGCCAAGGCTGGTTCGCCTGCAGCTGCAAAAACCTTGAGCATTGATTCGGCGGCAAATGCCTCACGCGATCTTGCTGGCCTAAACAGCAGCGCACGCCCAGATCCTGACTCGCGCTCGACTATTCCTTTGTCGGCCAATCGGCTCAAAACGGTTAGCACTGTGGTTAGCGCCAAGTCGCCGTTGTTGCTAACTGCTTCAAGGATTTGCTGCGATGTCATAGGTTCGTCTGATGACCAGAGTGCGTCGAGAACCAGTGACTCAAGTTCTCCCTGTTGGCGACCGCGTTTAGACATAAGGTTATTCTACGTTGCGTAGAACCGGGGGCAAAGACCTTACGTGAAGCCCGGTTCGGGCTTAGTCAACCAATCTTTAGCCAGCTGAATAGCTAGCGCCCTGGCCAGGCTTGACCCGCAGCAACAGCCACAGACCAACCAACAAAACAACCATTAGGCCGAGCACACCATAAATCGCGGTTGCAGTTGCTCCCATTGCCGCAGCGATGGTGGTGGCGACCCACCAAGCACCCGGGCTCAAGAAGCTGGCTGCACGACCGGTGGTTTGATACAAACCAAACACTTCGCCCTCGCGACCAGCCGGGGTGAAGCGCGCTACGAATGTGCGGCTCGAAGCCTGAGCTGGGCCAACGAATAGGCAAAGCGCCAAACCGCCAATCCAATAGGTGATCTGCCCAGCGTCGGCAAAAGCAAACACCGCCGAGCCAGCAATCAACAAGCCAATCAATGAACCCACGATGGTGTTCTTGGTGCCCAAGCGCTGATCAAGCGCGCCACCCAAAGCCGCTCCGATGCCGGCGACCACGTTTGCAGCGATACCGAAGAAAATAACCTCGGTCTTAGAGAAGCCGAATGCCACAGTGCCCAGAATCGCGCCAAAAGTGAACACGCCGGCCAAGCCATCGCGATAGATCGCCGATGAAATCAAGAACTTCAAAGTTTGCGGCGCTTGCTCTCGCAGCGACTTTAGCTGAGACCACAGCTTCACATATGAACCCCAAATGCTCTCGCCCTTGGTGGCCCCAGTTGCCGGGATCTCAGGAACAAACAGCATCAGTGGCACGGTGAAGACGGCCATCCAGACTGCACTGAATAGGAACAGAATGCGAATGTTCTCGGCACCCTCGGTTGAGACACCGA
The DNA here is from genome assembly GCA_041191585.1 of Actinomycetota bacterium. GTDB lineage: Bacteria > Actinomycetota > Actinomycetes > Actinomycetales > Microbacteriaceae > Rhodoluna. The sequence continues at coordinate 4,568 of JBEEOO010000024.1, read as the reverse complement.
ACCAAGGGTTGTCTGGCAATACAAAGCCAACCAGTGAAACCAAAAGCAACAGGATGCCTCCGGCATAACCCAGACCCCAGGCATAGCCGGAGATTTTGCCAATGTTGTTTGGGTTCGAAACCTGCTTGAGCATGGCGTAGTAGTTAATGAACGCTGACTCTTGGATGACCGAGCCGAGGGCATAGAGCACCAGGCCGAAGATCAAGAACTCAGGGGTTGGTGCCACAAAATAGGCGGCAGCCATGATGACCACGAGCCCCAGGCTGTTGGCCAGCAGCCAGAACTTGCGCTTGCCGGCCTCGTCAGAGCGACGCCCAAATACCGGCGAGATAACCGCGACCAAAAGGCCAGCGATCAAACCTGCTACCGAAAGCTTCTGCGCGTTTTCATCCGGGTCACCAAAGTATGAAGAGGTGATGTAGGTCGCGAAGATGAAGGTCTGGAACAGGGTTGGGAAAGGCTGTTCGGCCCAGTCCCAGAGGGCCCAGGCCCATACGCGGCGTTTTTGGATTTTGGCGTCTGTCGAGGTCATAGCCACACACTATCGGCGGGCTGCTGGCAGCCACCCCACATCGACAGTTTATTCACGAATTCGTTAGAAAAACCAAACTTGAGTCGAGAAGGCTTAGATTTTGCTGAGAATACTTGACAGCTAAAAAACCTCGTGTGAAACTTGAGTCAACTCGGCTCAACCCTGAGCCACAGTGACTTAAAACTGACCAACAGACCAGCTACAAAGAAGGAGCAACACATGGCACGTGCAGTAGGTATTGACCTAGGAACCACCAACAGCGCAGTTAGCGTTCTAGAGGGTGGCGAGCCAACCGTTATCGCTAACGCTGAAGGTTTTCGCACCACCCCATCAATCGTCGCTTTCACCAAAGACGGCGAGGTGCTAGTCGGCGAGACCGCAAAGCGCCAGGCAGTCACCAACGTTGACCGCACCATCGCTTCGGTCAAGCGCCACATGGGCACCGACTGGAAGTTCGCAGTCGACGACAAGAAGTACACCCCGCAAGAGATCAGCGCCCGCATTTTGGCCAAGCTAAAGCGCGACGCCGAAACCTACCTGGGCGAGCCAGTGACCGACGCTGTTATTACCGTTCCGGCCTACTTCAACGACGCCGAGCGTCAGGCAACCAAGGATGCCGGTGAGATCGCGGGCCTAAACGTTCTTCGCATCATCAACGAGCCAACCGCAGCTGCTTTGGCCTACGGCCTAGACAAGGGCAAAGAAGACGAGCTGATCTTGGTGTTTGACCTTGGTGGCGGAACCTTCGACGTTTCACTTCTTGAGGTGGGCAAGGATGAGGGCTTCTCAACCATTCAGGTTCGCGCAACCTCTGGTGACAACCGCCTAGGTGGCGACGACTGGGATCAGCGCATCGTTGACCACCTAGTCAAGAAGTTCAAGGAGACCACCGGTGTTGACGTGTCTAACGACAAGATCGCGCTTCAGCGTTTGAAAGAAGCAGCTGAGCAGGCCAAGAAAGAGCTTTCACAGTCAACCTCGGCCAACATCCAGTTGCCTTATTTGTCTCTAACCGAGAACGGCCCAGCCAACCTCGACGAGACCCTAACCCGCGCTCAGTTCGAGCAGATGACCGAAGACCTATTGGCTCGCACCAAGAAGCCTTTCAACGATGTCATCGCCGAGGCCGGCGTGAAGGTTGCCGACATCGCACACGTTGTGCTTGTTGGTGGTTCAACCCGTATGCCTGCGGTTAGCGAACTGGTCAAGAGCTTGACCGGCGGTCGCGAGCCAAACAAGGGCGTAAACCCAGACGAGGTCGTTGCCGTTGGTGCATCGCTTCAGGCCGGTGTTCTAAAGGGTGAGCGCAAAGACGTTCTGCTAATCGACGTGACCCCGCTATCACTTGGCATCGAGACCAAGGGTGGCATCATGACCAAGCTAATCGAGCGCAACACTGCGATTCCGACCAAGCGATCAGAGACCTTCACCACTGCTGACGACAACCAGCCTTCGGTTTCTATCCAGGTCTATCAGGGTGAGCGTGAGTTCGTTCGCGACAACAAGTCACTGGGCAACTTCGACCTATCGGGCATCGCACCTGCACCGCGCGGCATCCCGCAGATTGAAGTGACCTTCGACATCGATGCCAACGGTATCGTTCACGTTTCTGCCAAGGACAAGGGCACCGGCAAGGAGGCCTCGGTCACCATCACCGGCGGTTCATCACTGTCAAAGGAAGACATCGAGCGCATGGTTCGCGAGGGCGAAGAGCACGCTGCCGAAGACAAGAAGCGTCGCGAAGAAGCCGAAACTCGCAACCAGGCCGAGAACTTGGTCTATCAAATCGAGAAGCTGATCAAAGACAACGACGAGAAGCTGCCAGAAGACGTTAAGACTTCGGTTCAAGCCGACGTTGATGCTCTAAAGAGCGCGCTCGCCGGAGACGACATCGAAGCCGTGAAGACTGCATTCGACGCGCTAAACGCATCACAGCAGAAGCTTGGCGAGGCAATCTATGCAGCGCAGCCAGCTGAGGGTGAAGCAGCAGCCGAGGCTTCGGGCGAAGACGTAGTTGACGCCGAAGTTGTCGACGAAGACGAGACCGACAAGGACGCTAAGTAATGAGCGACGAGATCGACTCAGAACTAGCTGACTTGCTAGCGCAAGAAGCTTCATCCGACGACGCAAAGGCGCAAGAAGCGTCGTCTGCCGAGATCGATGCCGAGTCTGCATCAGAAGTGGGGGACACTTCTTCTGCAGACCACGGCGTCTCCTCAGCGGACGCCGCTGCTAGCGCTGAGTCAGAACTGCTAGCCGACCTTCAGCGCCTGCAGGCAGAGTTCGTCAACTACAAAGCGCGCGTTGAACGCGACCGCGATGTTGCCCGCAACAACGCGATCGCCGAAGCTATCCGTGCATTTTTGCCAGCGCTAGACGACCTAGCCCGCGCCGAAGCGCACGGCGACCTTGAAGGCTCACCGTTCGCCGCTGTGGTCACCAAGCTGCGAAATGCCGGCGACAAGTTTGGCCTAAAGCAGTTTGGCGCCAAAGGCGAAAAGTTTGACCCAGAGCTACACAACGCGCTGGTGCAAACCCCTAACCCAGATGTAACCGAAAACGTGATTGCCGATGTGGTCGAGCCGGGCTTCATGCTCGGTGACCGACTGCTTCGACCAGCAATGGTCGCGGTTTTCATCCCCGCTGAATAGAGAGACATAAATGGCTAGTCAAGACTGGTTCGAAAAGGACTTTTATAAAGTCCTTGGCGTTGCCAAGGATGTCTCTGACGCTGAGCTAAAGAAGGTCTATCGCAAGCTTTCGCGCCAGTATCACCCAGACACCAACCCGGGTGATGCCAAGGCCGAGGCCAAGTTCAAAGAGATCAGCGAAGCCTATTCGGTGCTCAGCGACAAAGAGCAGCGCGCTGAATATGACCAGATGCGTGCCATGGGCAGCGGTGCTCGTTTCACCGGTGGTCAGGGATTCCCGGGCGGTTTTCCGGGTGGCTCTAACTTTGGTGGCGGCGGGTTCGACGACGTTTTCTCGAATCTGTTTGGCGGCGGTGGCTTTGGTGGCCCACGTGGCCCGATGCGCGGTCAGGATATGACCACTTCGACCACGATCGATTTCATCGATGGGGTCAAAGGCACGACCATCAAGCTGCAGTTGCGCAATGGTGCTGAACCAACCTCGATCAAGATTCCGGCCGGCGTCAACGACGGTCAAAAAATCAAGATTGCGGGCAAGGGTCAGCTGTCGCCAAACGGCGGCCCGGCGGGCGATCTGATCATCACCGTGACGGTCAAGCCGCACCCAGTGTTCACTCGCGATGGCAACAACATCCGTGTGAGTGTGCCGGTGACTTTTGCCGAAGCCACTTTGGGCGCAACCATTCAGGTGCCAACCCTGGGCGGCGACCCGGTCAAACTAAAGGTTGCCCCGGGCACCCCAAATGGCCGAGTGCTTCGAGTCAAGGGTCGTGGCGTGGTTACGGCCAAGGGCGAGGGAGACCTGTTGGCCACAGTTGAGATTGCCGTGCCGAGTCATATCACTGACAAGGCAAAGAAGGCCCTTGAAGAATTCAACGACCTTCTGCCCGACGAAGACCCAAGAGCAGAGCTGCTGCTAAAAGCAGGGCTTCTCTAAGGAGCGATGGCCATGGAAGAGCTAGACGTAAACTCACCGATCTTCTCGATCGGTGTTGCGGCTGAGCTTGCCGTGATGCATCCGCAAACTCTTCGTGAATATGACCGCATCGGTCTGGTTGTTCCGCAGCGAACCGGCGGTCAAACCCGTCGCTACACAATGCGAAACATCGCCCAACTGCGCGAAGTCTCTCGCCTATCGGCCGAGGGAGTTAGCCTCGAGGGCATCCGCAGAATTTTGGAACTTGAAAACCAGAATTCTGAACTGCAGCAACGAGTGCGTGACCTTGAGCAGGCACTCGCCAACGAGATGATGAACCGGCCAGGAGCCCGCGTGTTTGCGGCCGGAGAACAGGGCGTTGAAAGTCTGGCCAGAGGCCAGCGGCCGTCGAAGCACACTTCGGTAGTGCTTTGGCGGGCAAGGTAGCCCCTTGCTGGAGGTATAAAAA
>JBEEOO010000023.1:0-9327 GCA_041191585.1 Actinomycetota bacterium | reverse complement strand
TTTCTGCGAGTGCGGGGTGCGCGCTCGAACATCATCCTTGGGTTTTTGATCTTCACTGGCCATGCGTTCATTCTGCCATTGCGACGGCAATAGTCTTGAAGGGATGGTCTCGAGAATCGATCTGCACGCACACTCAACCCGCTCGGATGGCAAAGAATCGCCAACCGAGGTTTTTGAGCACGCCGCCACCGCGGGCATTAACGTTTTGGCGCTTACCGATCACGACACCACCAGCGGTTGGGCCGAGGCGGCATCTGCAGCCCATAGGCTCGGGCTGGGATTTGTGCCCGGCATTGAAGTCACCACCAGGGCCAGATTCGAGCGCGAAGGTCGAGAATTTTTTATCGCTGTTCACATGCTGGCTTATCTGCCGGATCCAAATCATGCTGGCCTAAAAGCCGCCTTGGATGACTCTGTCGAGGGCCGAATCGGTCGAGCGCAAAACATTGTCGAGCGCCTGTCGGCTGATTTTGAGATCACCTGGGATCACGTGCTTGAACACCTAGAAGATGGTGCAACCATCGGCCGGCCGGCTATCGCCGATGCGCTGGTAACTCTTGGTGTCGTGGCTGATCGAACCGAAGCTTTCGATCGAATTTTGGGCAAAAGCGGCAAATACTATGTGGCTAACGAAGATCGCGCAGATCTGCCGCACGAGCATTTTGCCGCAATGATTGACGCCGGTCTAGGTGGTTTTGAGGTTTATCACCGCGAAGTGCCGCAGCCGGCGAGAGATTGGTTGCTAGAACTTTCGGCAAAGCACGACCTTGTTGTGACCGGTTCGAGCGATTATCACGGCCTGCACGGCAAGCCGAATCGTCTTGGTGAAAACACCACGGCGCCCGAAATGCTGCAGAAAATAATTGATCGAGCCAGCGGAACTGCGGCTCTGCTCTAGCGACTAACTATCTGAAGTGCGGCGGGTGCGGTTGCGCTGACGTGGTGGGCGCTTGTGCTCGCCATCGCCGTGCGCAGGTTTTTCGTGCCCTGCAGTCTTCTCGCCGGTTGCCTTGTGTGGCTTGTCGCCACCGCGTGAACGATCGCGATCTGAACGACGGTGACCGCCGCCTGAGTGACCACCAGACTTGCCTGAGTTGGCCTTTGGCTGCTCGGTCTTTGGGCTGGCGGCCTTGATTCGGCCCTTGGTGCCCTTCTCGATGCCTAGGTCTTCAAAAAGGTGAGCACTGCTCGAATATGTTTCAGTCGGATCCGCCTGGCCGAACTCCAAAGCATCATTGATGTGCTTCCAGCGAGGCAGGTCTTCCCAGTCAACAAAAGTGACTGCGATTCCGGTGCGACCAGCACGACCGGTGCGGCCAACGCGGTGCAGATAAGCCTTTTCGTCTTCAGGCACGGTGTAGTTAATTACGTGGGTCACGTCATCAACATCGATGCCTCGGGCAGCAACTTCAGTGGCAACCAGGATGTCACGCTTGCCTGAGCGGAATGATGCCATTGAGCGCTCGCGAGCCTCTTGCGACATGTCGCCGTGCAGTGCGGTTGCGTTGAATCCGCGGTCGACAAGTTCTTCAGAAACCTTTGAAGCCTGACGCTTGGTCTTGCAGAAAATAACGGTCTTGCCGCGGCCTTCGGCCTGCAGGATGCGACCGACAACCTCGTCTTTGTCGAGGGCGTGGGCGCGATAAACGAACTGCTTGATGTCGGCTTTGGTCTGGCCCTCGTCAGGGTCATTGGTGCGAATGTGCACTGGGCGCTGCTGGTAGCGGCGAGCCATGGTGACAATCGAGCCGGGCATGGTTGCCGAGAACAGCATGGTCTGACGGCCATCTGGTGTGTAGGCAAAAAGCTTCTCAACATCTGGCAAGAATCCGAGGTCGAGCATTTCATCGGCTTCGTCGAGAACCATGAAGCGGATGTTGCCGAGGTCTAGCTTCTTTTGCTTCGAAAGGTCGATCAAGCGACCAGGAGTACCGACCAAAATTTGGGCGCCAGCCTCGATTTCAGCAATCTGGCTCTCGTATGATTTGCCGCCATAAATCGCAGCAACCTTAGTTGGGCGGTTTGAAGTCGCAAGCACGAGGTCTTCAGCGACCTGAATCGCGAGTTCGCGAGTCGGAACAACGACAAGTGCCTTTGCACCCGGCTCTGGGTTCATGCCCAAGCTCTGAATCAATGGCAGACCAAAGCCAAAAGTTTTTCCTGTTCCGGTTTTTGCCTGACCAATGATGTCTTGGCCGGTAAGGGCTAGCGGAATTGCCTGCTCTTGAATCGGGAACGGGCTGGTGATGCCCTTGGTGGCCAACGCTTCAACGATGTCCGGGTCGATGCCTAATTCCGCAAAATTCAATGAGTCTCCTAAGTCCTGAACAGTCTAGCCTTCGACTCTCTTTGCCTGCTCGGTATGGGTATCCTTGTCACTGTGTTCGATTGGCTAAAAAGATTTCGCTCTACAGCGCGCAAGTTGACCTTGCCGGCTCGCGAAGACCGTGCCAGCCGAAACACCGAGGCGATTGATCTGAAGCCTTATACGCCTGATACAAAAGCCTTTCTTGGTCAGTTGGCCTATCTTCAGCTCAGCCAGTTCGAGATTCTCACTAATGAGCTGAAGTACTCACCAAATACCGCTTACAAGGCCCGACTTTCAGAGGCTGCGGCCAAGAGTTTTGAGAAATATCGCATCCTGGCTAAAAAGCTTTCACAGCAGGGTCAAGATGCCACTGATGCCATGGATCCATTTGTTGAACGCATCGAGACTTTTCATTCACGCACCGCACCGACCGACTGGCACGAGAGCGTCATCAAGGTTTATTTGGTTTCGGGCATGCTCGATGATTTTTATGCCCGCTTGTCAGTTGGCCTAGATGTGGGCACCCGCAGCGAAGTCAACAAGGCACTCTCAGACAAATCCTTTGGGCAATTTGCGGTTGAGGTTCTCAAAGAATCAATGCAGGATGACCCGCAGTTGGCCTCGCGCATGGCACTCTATGGTCGCCGTTTAATGGGCGATGTTTTGCTTGAGATGCGCGCAGCTTTTGATAACCGCAAGTTGGCCGGCGTGCCTAAGGGCAAAGCATTGACAGATGCCGAAGAGCGCGAAGTGAACTTGATGGCCTACGCAAAAATTGAGCCTCTAATCACCGAACTGAACGGTGCGCACTCACTGCGAATGGATGCCCTAGGGCTTACTGCCTAAACGCTTGTATTTGCTTTGATTACTCGGCACTGGCGCGACGGGCAAGCATCCAGCGCGGGCCGAACCAAGCCGCAGCAGGCATAAGCAACATCACGATGATCCAGAACCAGGCGTTTGCAAAAGGCAATCCGACCCAGGTCAAAATCAGTGACAGCAATGAACCAGCGACAAATGCAAAGGCGCTTGGCACTAGTTCGCCAAGGTGCTCGCTCTCAATGCCGATGTATGGGGCAACCAAGCCAAGAATGGCAGCGTAAACCAGTATGACTGCTGAGACAGCTAGAAATGTAAGTTCCATTAGGCGATAAATCCAACCCGGCGCTGTTCCTCGGCGCCAATTTCAACGTAGGCAAGAGCGTCGGTTGGCACTACAAAAAGTCGGCCCTTTGAGTCGTTCAGTTTCAAGACCTTTGCGCCAGCCTCAAGAGCTGCAGCAACTGCTGCCTCTACTTGCTGCGCTGACTGCTCTGATTCGAACGAGATTTCTCTGGCCGAATTGCGAATGCCGATTTTGACGTCCATCGATGCCTTTCTTTTCTTTCAATAGATTACGACAGCCAAACTGGGCCTGACGCCAAGCACTTAAACTTGTGTTTGATTTTCGAGCCTAAAAACGGAGCCCTGTTGTCTACTAAATCAATCAAACTTGCGCCACTGGTCGAGCCAGCCGGCGAACTCAGCCAAAACGAGATCGAGCGCTATTCGCGCCATCTGATTATTCCTGAGGTTGGTTTGGTGGGTCAGCGACGCATCAAGAACGCCAAAGTTTTGATTATTGGTGCCGGCGGTTTGGGTTCACCAACGCTTCTTTATTTAGCGGCGGCCGGTGTGGGCACCCTTGGAATCGTTGATTTTGACACTGTCGATGAGTCGAACCTGCAGCGTCAGGTGATCCACTCGCAGGCCGACCTGGGTCGTTCAAAGGCCCTTTCGGCCAAAGAGTCAGTGCTCGGTATCAATCCGAATGTGAACGTGGTGCTGCACGAAGTTCGCCTAGAAAACGACAACGTGCTCGACATTTTTAGCGGCTACGACCTGATTCTCGATGGCACAGACAACTTCGCCACTCGCTACCTGGTCAATGACGCCGCAGCGATTCTGGGCAAGCCATACATTTCTGGTTCGATTTATCGTTTCGACGGCCAGGTTTCAGTGTTCTGGCAGGGTCACGGCCCGACTTATCGCGACCTGTATCCAGAGGCGCCGCCAGCCGCGATGGCACCTTCGTGTGCCGAGGGTGGCGTTTTTGGTGTGCTTTGTGCTGCCATTGGTTCGATCATGGCCACCGAAGCAATTAAGTTGATCACCGGCATAGGTGATGTGCTGCTTGGCCGCCTGTTGATGTTTGACGCACTTGAGATGAAGTGGCGAGAACTGCCGATTCGCAAAGACCCAGAGATTGGGCCGATTACCGAGCTAATTGACTACGACTATTTCTGTGGCCTAAAAGGTGGCGACAATGAAGAGCTAGTCAAAGATTCAACCATCGATGTTCACCAGCTATCAGAGCGTCTTGCGGCGCGCGAACGCGGCGAAGATGACTTCGTTCTGATTGACGTGCGCGAGCCAAACGAGTTCGAAATCAACCGAATTCCTGGCTCGGTGCTGATTCCTAAGGGCGAATTTTTGACTGGCGAGGCCTTTGCGAAGCTGCCTAGCGATAAGCAAATTGTGATTCACTGCAAGTCGGGCAAGCGTTCGGCAGATGCGCTGGCAGTGGTTAAGCGAATCGGCTTCTCAGACGCGGTCCACGTCGGCGGCGGAGTAGTCGACTGGGTTGAAAAGATTGAGCCAGAACAGGCTCGCTACTAAATTCAGCCGAGACAGCGAATGTCGTGGGCTTGGTTTAGTTTGAACTCATGAATAAACCGCGCTTTCGGCTGCATCGAGCAAAAAGCGCGCTCGCCGATATTGTTCTTGCTGATGGGCAATTGGCGGTTGCCGAGTTGCCCGTTGATTCAATCGGTTTGGTTTACGGGGCTCCTGGTTCGGGCAAAACCATTGCGGTTCAAGCTCGTCTGCATTCTTTGGTTGGCTCGGGCATTTCACCTGATCAAATTTTGATTTTTTCGGCCACTCGCGAGAGCGCGAGCTCACTGCGTGATTTATTGGCGCTAGATCTGCAAACCGCCACAGCTGGGCCTTTAGCTAAGACCATAAATAGCTTCGCTTTTTCGCTGATTAGCCATCGGGCTTTTGGCTCGGGGTTGCCAGCGCCCGAGTTGATCAGCGGTGCTGAGCAAGACCAAATTTTGGCCGACATCATGGCGTCACATGACCCTGAGGGGCTGTGGCCAGACCATATTTCAAAAACCACTTTCGAGCTGGCTGGTTTTAGGGCTGAGCTGCGCGATTTGCTTGCGGTTGCAATCGAACATCAGCTTCAACCAGAGCAATTGAAAGAACTAGCCGCCAAGCATTCAAAGCCAGAGTGGGTCGGTGCTGCGCAAATTCTTGATGACTACCTCAAGATGCTGGCTAGTCAAGAATTCAGCGGGCGTCTTGATGCCTCGAGCCTGTTGATTCGCGCCACTGAGTTGGTGGCAGAATCACCTGCCGTCGCGAGCATCAAAGCCATAATTGTTGACGATGCACACGAGTTAACACCTGCTGCCAGCCGTTTTTTGCTTGAACTCTGTCGAGTGAGCAAGGCTGGTTTGGTGCTGTTCGGTGACCCAGACTCAGTCACGCTCTCGTTTAGAGCTGCCGACCCAACCGGCATGCGTGAGCTCGCCGAGTCGGTCGCCAAACTGCACACCGTGTCGATCGCAGAGGTCAACTTGCTAGCCGCTCACGCAGTGCGCGAGCCGCAAATTGGCGCAGTTTTGGCCAAGATTTCCGGTCAAATCTCGGTGGCAAGAGCTGGCCGTCAACGCAAAGGCGTTAATCCAACTATTGCTGCAATTACCGAGTCAGATCAAACCGCGGTCGAAGGCAAGATTTTCAGCCAAGCCCAAGACGAAATCTCATGGCTGGCACGTCGCCTCCGCGAACTGCATCTCATCGACGGCTATGAATACAAAGATCTCGCCGTCGTGGTTCGTTCAAGGCATGCTCTCGAGCAATGGTCTTCTGATTTGGCCCACCACGGGGTGCCTGTTGCAACCGCTGCAAATCTGACCGCACCTAAAGATGAGTTTGCGTCGCGCTCACTTTTAGAACTCGCACAATTTGTCAGTCTGAAGTCCAAAAATCCTGATTTCGAAACCACTCTGCCGATGGCTCTCGAATTACTCAGTTCGCCATTTTGTGGCCTCGATGCCATTTCACTTCGTCGTTTGCGTCGAGCCCTTCGCCGTGAAGAAATGTCTGGCGACGGCGTTCGCAACAGCGATCAGTTGATAGTCGCCCTATTTGCATCCCTTGGCTCTGTTGCCACAATCAAAGGCCCTGAGGGCCGACTTGTTGCAAACTTTCTGAAATCAATTGATCAGGCGATTGAGTTGCTCAAGCAACGCGATGCGGTTCAAAATTCGATTGAAGACCTACTATGGCTGCTCTGGAACAACTCAGGGCTGGCGTCAAGGTGGGCCGAGCTGGCTCGCGGAACCTCTGACGTAAGCCTGCAGGCCAACCGCAATCTCGACGCGGTGGTGGCACTGTTTGCGGCAGCTAATCGCTTTGCTGAGCGCTATCCGCACGGCGACTCCTCGATTTTTATCGAGCAGCAATTGGGCCTCAGTGTCGCCGAAGATACTTTGGCAACACGGTCTAATCTGATCGATGCTGTGGCTGTGCTGACTCCGGCCGGCTTGATTGGCCGTCGTTTCAAGGCAGTTGCACTGCCCGGGCTAATCGAAGGAGCCTGGCCAAATTTGCGCGCGAGGTCATCGCTACTAGGAGCAAAGCCACTCGATGACTTGCAAAGCGGTCGAATTCAAGAACTTCAGACCATATCAAGGTCAGAGTTGCCAGATGAACTTCGCATGCTTCACAAAGCTGTCGGCTCAGCCTCTCAAAAGCTGCTGGTCTCGGCTGCGGCGCAAGAGGATCAGCAGGTTTCGCAATTTGTGATGCTAATGCTGGGCTCAATTCCAGATGTCAGCAGAGAGGCGCAGAGCAGATTCAATCTGCGTGCCATCACTGCCGAGCAGCGCAAGAGATTAGCCTCTGCGGTCAAGGTTGCAAATGCGGCCGAGGCTGAACTGGCGGCTATCAATCTGGTTCGCTTGAGCATTGCCGGTTCGCCCGGAGCAAATCCTGAATCCTGGTATGGCCTAGCTGAATTAAGCACCCACGCCCCATTGGTTGATTTGAATTCAGACGACCTGGTGTCGATCAGCCCTTCTAGGCTCGAAAACTTTAATAAGTGCCCACTGCACTGGTTCTTAGATGCCCATGGCGCAAACGATGGCAGCTTCTCAGCAAACCTAGGAACAATCGTTCATCAGACAGTCGAAAAGCTGGCGAGCGATTCTGCTTTTGATGAAGCATCACTATGGAAGTCGGTTGAATCGCAGTGGCACACCCTTGCATTCGAAGCCGATTGGCTAGAGCGAGCAGCGCAGCGAAAAGCCAAGTTGATGATTGCCAACATTGTTGAATATTTGAATCAAGCTAAAGCTCAAAACACCAGGCTTTTAGGCAGCGAGATGGAATTCAATTTCGTAGAGGGTCGGGCTAACATTCGAGGCAAAATCGACCGAATCGAAATGCTTGAGGGTGGCCAGGTTCTTGTGATCGACCTAAAAACAGGGCAGCGCCAGCCAACTGCAAATGAGGCTGTGCATCACAGTCAGCTGGGCCTCTATCAACTGGCTTTCGAAGCCGGAGCGCTAGACCAAAGTCTCGAGGCCGCACTCGCGGGCCTCACCACCGACAATTCTGATGCGGTTGCTGAAGTTGCCCAGCGCGGGGTTGAGGCTCTGACTTTGGGTGGCGCAAAGCTTGTCTTGGTGGGCAAAGACAAACTGGTTCAACGCGAACAACCGCCGATTGGCCCTTCTGGGTTGCGCGAAGAGTTTCTGCAGCAAATTCAATCTGCAACAGCAGGCATGGCTGATCGAGTTTTTGTCGCTCAAGTAGACAGCCACTGCACCAGTGAAAACGAATATGGCAGCTGCAAACTGCATCTGATCAAGGCGGTGTCTTATGTCGGATAGCCCGAGAAGCCTCAAGTGGTCGGCACAGCAGGTTTATCAGGTTGTCAAACCGTTCAGCCTGACCCAAGAGCAGGCAGCAGCAGTTGAATTAGCCAGCACCACCAGCCCAAGTTTGATTGTCGCTGGCGCTGGCTCTGGCAAAACCGAACTTATGTCAGTCAGAGTGCTCTGGCTGGTGGCTAACGGGTTCGCTCGGCCCGATCAAATTCTCGGACTCACGTTCACCAGAAAAGCGGCCAGCGAACTTTCAAAGCGCATCTTCGAAAGCCTTCTAAAGCTGCGCGACAGCGAACTTTGGCCAGAAGGTCTCGAATACGATTTTGCACCGCCGACAATCTCGACCTACAACGCCTATGCAAACAACCTCTTCAGAGATTTTGCTCTGGCAATTGGTCACGAGCCAGAAGCGGCACTGCTAACCGAAGGGGCCGCCTTCGCGCTAGCCCGCGAGGTTTTGCTTGCCCATGGCGGCGACATCGATGATCGACTAGCCGATCTAGACAAAACTCCCGACGCCATGGTTGAGCTAATTCTTAGCCTGGCGCAGTCGATGAATGACAACCTTGCATCGGCAGATGACGTCGGTGTCGAAATTTCAAGCGTCATAAACAAATTGGCGAGTCTGCCCAAAAAGGCCGGCTCGAGCGACCTTTCGCGTTTTGCCTACATCGACGAAATCGCATCAAAGCTCGGCACTAACCAGATTCTTACCAAGCTATCGCAGGCATTCATAGAAGAAAAACAAAAACTCGGATTCGTTGACTATTCGGATCAGGTTGCGCTGGCCGAGCTCGCCGCTCGCACGGTGCCGTCGGCAAAAGAACGCGAACGCCACAGCTTTAGCCAAATTCTGCTTGATGAATATCAAGACACCTCGTTCTTGCAAGCTCGACTTCTGCGAGGCCTTTTTGCCGACAGTGCTGTTTATGCCGTCGGTGACCCAAATCAATCCATCTATGGCTGGCGCGGCGCCAGCTCATCGAACCTCGAAGACTTCGCCGGCGACTTCAGCGCTGAGCCGGCATCGGTTAGACAATTTTCACTAAGCACCAGCTGGCGAAACCCTGCTGG
>JBEEOO010000022.1:0-10694 GCA_041191585.1 Actinomycetota bacterium | reverse complement strand
GTCTGCGCGTGTCGATGTTCTGCCCGAACAAATCACAAAAGAGCTTGCTGGCCTGCAAGACGAGGTTGCGCCCGAGCCCTTCGAAAAAATCCGTGCCGCTATTGAGCGAGAGCTGGATATGGCGATTGAGGTTGCTTTTGAGACCTTGAACCCTGAACCAATTGCCGCCGCCTCTCTTGGTCAGGCATACCGCGCAACGCTATCGGGCGGATTAGCCGCTGACCTCAACGTTGTAGATGTCATCGTCAAAGTGCTGCGACCGGGCATCGAAGATATTGTCGAGGTTGATCTCAAAGCACTTCGCAAGATTGGCAAGTGGCTTTCGCGGGTGAAGCTGGTTTCAAGGCGCACAGACGCACCTGCATTGGTCGAAGAGTTCGCCGAGATAACACTGCAGGAGGTCAATTACCTCAAAGAAGCCGAGAACCTTGAGCGTTTTGCAAGCGACTTTTCTGGCGACCCAAGAGTTTCTACCCCCGATGTCATTTGGGAGCGAAGTGCGAGAAGAGTACTAACTCTCCAGGATGTCTCCGCCATAAAAATCTCGGATGTTTCCGCCCTCGATGCCGCCGGCATCGACCCAAATGCAGTGGCGGCAGAGCTCGCCAGAGTCACTTTTGAGCAGTTTTTTGTGACCGGATTTTTTCACGCCGACCCACATCCCGGAAATATTTTTGTCACCCCTAAAAACGATGAATCCGGCGTTGATTTCAGCCTGACATTTATTGACTTCGGCATGATGGGCCAAATCGATGAGGTCATGCGCGGTAATCTGCAGAGCTTCTTGTTTGCTGTCGCGGCGCGTGATGCGAGAGCTTGGGTGGCCGCCTGTGAGCGCCTTGGCCTGCTATTGCCAACGGCCGATCGAGTTGTTCTTGAAGACGCCATCGTCAAGCTCTTTGATCGATTCGGTGGCGTTCGAGTCGGCGAGCTGATTCAAACCGACCCGCGTGAACTGCGAGACTTTGCACTGCAGTTCAGCGAATTGATTCGAACCCTGCCATTCCAATTACCAAACGATTTCTTGTTCCTAATCCGTGCCCTTTCGCTTATCTCAGGCGTGACCAGCGAGCTAAATCGCGAGTTCAACATCTGGGATGCCGTCGATCCATTTGCTCGCAGTCTGCTAAACGGCTCCGGCACAGGTGCTCTTCGCAAAGTCGGCCGCGATACGCTCGCAACTCTAAACACAGTCGCTCGCCTGCCGGGCAGGCTTGACCTGCTTTTATCCCGTGCGGAACGCGGTGAGCTATCGATCAGGAATCCAGAGCTCGAGAGAAGAGTTAGGTCACTCGATGCGTCGGTCAGGCGGGTAACCTCGGGTCTGGTTTTTGCCACCTTGTTGTTTGCCGGCATTCTTTTGCTTGATCGCAACGAAACACTCTCATACTGGTTTATCGGCATTTCGTCTTTGCCGCTTATCCACGCCCTCGGAATCGGCCGCTTTCCCGGCGGCAAGTGACCCAGTTTCACGAGTGATAGCGACCTGCTCAACGTCGCTCAGCCGCTAGGCTTAAACGGTTAGTTGCAAACTTTCAGAACCGGAGACACAGCGTCGTGAACGAATCGATTATTTATTACACCCACACCGATGAAGCCCCAGCTCTAGCTACTGCTTCTTTCTTACCGATTGTGCAGGCATACGCCTCTGCGGCAAGCGTAAACATCGAACTTCGCGACATTTCTCTGGCTGCCCGCATCCTTGCTGTTTTTGCAGATCGCCTCGACGAGAGCCAGCGAGTTGGCGATGCACTTGCCGAGCTTGGCGCACTAGCCAAGACACCTGAAGCAAACATCATCAAGCTTCCAAACGTTTCAGCTTCAATCCCGCAGCTAAAGGCAGCTATCGCCGAACTTCAGGCTCTGGGCTATGACGTGCCAGATTATGCCGATGAACCAACCAACGACGCAGAGCGCGAGGCTCGCGGCCGCTATGACAAGGTCAAGGGCAGTGCAGTAAACCCAGTTCTTCGCGAGGGCAACAGCGACCGCCGCGCTCCGCTGTCGGTCAAGGCTTATGCTCGCAAGCACCCACACGTGAACAAGCCTTTTGCTGCTGGTTCAAAGACCCGCGTTGCAACCATGGGTCACGACGACTTCTTCTCAAACGAAAAGTCAGTTGTTATTGCCAACGCGGATGTTCTAGACATTCGCCATATCGCCGCAGATGGCACTGTCACAGACCTTAAGAAGGGCCTGAAGGTTCTTGAGGGCGAGATCATCGATGCCACCTTCATGAACGCGGCCGCGCTTGATGAGTTCTTGGCCGAGACCCTAAAGCGGGCCAAGGCTGACAACGTGCTTTATTCATTGCACCTAAAGGCCACCATGATGAAGGTCAGCGACCCGATCTTGTTTGGTCACGCAGTCAAGACCTTCTTCGCTGGCGTTTTTGAAAAGCACGGCGCTGCACTTGCAGCAGCGGGACTAAGTGCCAACGACGGCCTCGGTTCAATTCTTGCCGGCCTAGCTGGAGTTGCCGGAGGCGACCAGATCGCAGCTGACTTTGATGCAGCACTCGCTCAGGGCCCACGCGTTAGCTATGTCAACAGTGACAAGGGCATCACTAACCTGCATGTTCCATCAGACGTAATCGTCGACGCATCTATGCCAGCTCTTATTCGCAACGGCGGCAAGCTCTGGGATAAAGACGGTTCAGAAGATGAAACCCTGGCTGTTCTTCCTGACTCTTCATACGCCGGTGTTTATCAGGCAACTATCGAGGATGTTCTCGAAAACGGCCCACTAGACCCAGCAACCATCGGTTCGGTGCCTAATGTGGGTCTAATGGCTCAGGCGGCCGAAGAATATGGCAGCCACGACAAGACTTTCGAGATTAAGTCAGCAGGTCGCGTTGAGGTTTCAAACGCAGCGGGCGAAGTTCTTTTGTCTCACAACGTTGCTCAGGGCGACATCTGGCGTGCCACTCAGACCAAGGATGAGCCGGTTCGCGACTGGGTCAAGCTTGCAGTTAGCCGCGCCCGTGCAACCAACGTGCCTGCGATCTTCTGGCTAGACAAAGCTCGTGCTCACGACGCAAATCTAATTGCCAAGGTGAACCACTATCTAGGCGAGCACGACACCGCAGGTCTAACCATCGAAATCATGACTCCTGCTGACGCCACCAAGTATTCACTTGGCCGCATCCGCCAGGGTCTTGACACCATTTCAGTCACCGGAAACGTATTGCGTGACTACCTAACCGACCTGTTCCCAATCCTTGAGGTTGGCACCAGCGCCAAGATGCTTTCAATCGTTCCGCTTCTAAACGGCGGTGGCTTGTTTGAGACCGGTGCCGGCGGTTCGGCTCCAAAGCACGTGCAGCAGTTCCTCGAAGAAAACTACCTTCGCTGGGATTCACTCGGTGAGTTCTTTGCATTAGCTGCGTCACTCGAGCACCTGGCAATCACGACCAAGAACGCCAAGGCTCAGGTTTTGGCTGACACCCTTGACCGCGCGACCGGAACCTTCCTTGAAGAAGACCGCTCACCGGGCCGCAAGATTGGCACCATCGACAACCGCGGAAGCCACTTCTACATCGGTCTCTACTGGGCTCAAGAGTTGGCCAAGCAGACAGCCGATGCCGAGCTTGCTGCCAAGTTCGCCGGTTTGGCAAATGCGCTAACCGACGCCGAGGGCAAGATCGTCGAAGAGCTGATTGCTGTTCAGGGCAAGCCGGTCGACATCGGTGGCTACTATCGCCCAGATGCGGCCAAGGTTGACCAGGCAATGCGCCCATCAGCGACTTTGAACCAAGCGCTGGCTTCTCTCTAAAACTGAAATAAATCACGCTTCCATAAAACGCAGTTTCGGATTATTGTAATAATGTCCTAACAAAGTATTTATGAGGTGCGCTGTGTCAGAAATTGAATTCACCACTCGCAAATGGGTGCGACCAGAAGATCTAAATGCCAACGGCACTCTATTTGGCGGTAGTCTGCTGAAGTGGATTGATGAAGAAGCGACCATCTATGCGATTCTTCAGCTGGGCAATCGACGGGTGGTCACCAAGATCATTTCTGAAATCAACTTTTTAGCATCGGCCATCGAAGGTGACCTAATTGAGATGGGTCTAATTGCAACCAAGTTTGGCAATACCTCAATCACCATGCGTGCCGAAGTGCGCAACATGGTTACTCGCAAAAACATCTTGACCGTTGACCACATAGTTTTTGTCGGGCTCGGAACAGACGGCAAGCCGGTTCCGCACGGATACAGCGAGGTCGCTCAGGACCGCAATCGAATGCCGATTGAACACTTATAGCCCGCACCTTAGCGTCACCACATAGCAAGCTGACCATTTTCTGCCAACAAGGTGGGAATTAGTTTTTAAAACCTTCGGTTTGTAGAGTTAGCTCGGACAACGACGTAGGGGACACCGTGAACGCAATTATCAAATTCATTACCGGCCGCAAAACCGCATGGGTCACCCTGCTGCTGGGCCTAATTTTCGCCGGACTAGCTTTTGGGCCACTAAAAGCAGCCAGCACCGAGACTCAGCCGGGTGTCGGCCTGCCTGCAAGCGCAGAGTCGGTCAAGGTTGACGAAATTCTGAAAGACATGCCGGGCGCCGACTCAACTGCCGCTGTGATTGTCTATGCGTCTGATTCAGCATTCACAGACGAGCAAAAGACCTGGATAGCCGGCACCCCGGATGAAACCACCCGTATGCCAGTGGGCGGTGCAAACGAGAAGTTCATCGAATTCACCAACGCTGAGGTTATGGGCAAGGCCTTCGTGCCACCAGCCGCACTTTCAAACGATGAAACCACCGCGGTAATCACAATCCCAATGGATTCATCAGATGAAACTGAGGTAATCACCGAACGCGTTGCTGACATTCGTGCTTTGGCCAAAGAAGGCATGCCGTCTGGCCTAGAGGTTTATGTCACCGGCCCTGAGGGTTTTCAGGCTGACCTAGCTGGCGTATTCGCCGGCGCCAACTTCACACTGTTGCTCTCCACTGTTCTCGTGGTTGCCGTTCTGCTTCTAATTACATACCGCAGCCCAACTCTTTGGTTGATCCCGCTTTTGGTGGTTGGCACTGCAGACGGTATGTCTGGTCAGCTGGCTCGTCAGGTTGCCAACCTGTTTGGCATCACACCGGACGCATCGGTCACCGGAATTCTTTCGGTGCTGGTTTTTGGTGCCGGCACAAACTATGCGCTGTTGTTGATTGCTCGCTATCGCGAAGAGCTCTTCACTAACGAGGATCGCCACTTGGCAATGGCCAAGGCACTCAAGGGCGCCGGCCCAGCAATTATCGCTTCAGGTTCAACAGTGACTCTGGCGCTGCTAACCCTGAGCTTTGCTGACCTAGCTGGCAACCGGTCACTCGGATTGGTCTGTGCCACCGGTGTGGTCATCGCAATGATCTCAGCGCTCGCCGTTTTGCCAGCGGCACTCGTGGTCTTTGGTCGCGGTTTGTTCTGGCCATTCGTGCCAAAGTTCGGTGGCGTCAACAAGAGCGATAGCGGCCTTTGGGCTCGCTTGGGCAAGGGTGTCAGCAAAAACCCAATCGCAGTCTCAATTGTTGGTGTGCTGCTTCTAGGCACTTTTGCTGCCGGCGCATCTGGCATCCAGATCGGTCTGGCCAGCAATGAGCGTTTCTTGAAGACCCCAGAGGCAGTGGTTGGTCAAGAAATTCTGGCTGATGCATTCGCCGCCGGAACCACCACACCATCGATTGTTGTCGCTCGAAATGATCAGGCTCAGGCAGTTGCCGACGCGGCCAAGAACGTTGACGGCGTGGCATCTGTTGCCCTCGGCGACAAGACCGCTGAGTTCACCAGAATCAATGTGGTGCTCGATGCAGAGAGTC
This sequence comes from Actinomycetota bacterium, assembly GCA_041191585.1. GTDB lineage: Bacteria > Actinomycetota > Actinomycetes > Actinomycetales > Microbacteriaceae > Rhodoluna. The sequence goes on along the minus strand of JBEEOO010000022.1, from coordinate 4,873 downwards.
AGTCAGATGAGGCATATGCAATTTTGGGCAATCTGCGCACTGAGCTAAAAACCGTCGATGGTGCAGACGCACTGGTCGGTGGCCAAGATGCTCAAGCGCTCGACGTCAAGAATGCCTACGCCCACGACCAAGCGCTGGTTATCCCGTTGATTTTGGCGCTGGTATTCATCGTGCTGGTGCTTTTGCTTCGCGCATTTGTGGCACCGATTCTGCTGCTGGCAACAGTGGTGGCATCGTTCTTTGCCAGCATGGGCTTGGGTTGGTTGCTGTTTGTCAATGTCTTCAACTTCGCTGGCCTAGACCTAAGCGTGTTCCTCTATAGCTTCTTGTTCTTGGTTGCCCTGGGTGTCGACTACAACATCTTCTTGGTAACCCGAGCAAAAGAAGAGGCCGCTCACCTGGGCGTTAAGCAGGGCATGATCAAGGCCCTAGCCTCGACCGGTGGAGTAATCACCAGCGCGGGTATTCTGCTCGCCGCGGTGTTCGCCGTGCTTGGCGTGCTGCCGCTGGTTGCCCTGGCTCAGATCGGTGTAATCGTATGTATCGGTGTGCTTCTAGACACCTTGCTGGTGCGAACCGTAATTGTGCCTGCGCTGGGCTTCATGACCAAGAAGAACTTCTTCTGGCCAGCCAAGGGCTACAAGAACTAATCGGTATTAGACAAAAACCAAGCGGTTTGGCCGATGCTCAGCTGAGCTTAAGCCAGACCGTTTGGTCTTTAACTAGCGGGTGCCCCGAGGACATGCCGGTCAGGCTCGAGGCAATAACCTCACCTGCCGGCAGCTCGATCGGCTCGTGGCCAAAGTTGTGAACCACAAGAATTTCGCCATTTCTAAAGCCCAACGAGTTCTCGCTGACAAACTCGGGCGCCCATTCAAAGCTGCCCTCACCAATGTGCAATTCTTTGCGCACTTTTAGCGCGTGCTTATAGAGCTCAAGAGTCGACCCAACCACGCCCTCTTGGCGATCACGGGCATACTCCGCATAAATTTCAGGCTGTGGCAACCAGGATTTTCCGGTCGTGTTGAATCCGTTTGCCGCACCGGCACCAGATTCCCAAGGCAGCGGAACTCGGCAACCATCTCGACCAACGCGCTTTCCGGCGGTGCGATAAAAAGTTGGATCTTGGCGGAACTCATCGGCCAAAGTAGTGTGCTCTGGCAGGCCCAGTTCTTCGCCCTGATATAGATAGCTCGAACCCGGCAAAGCCAACATAAACAGTGTTGCTGCCCGAGCGCGACGAAGTCCAAGTTCGCGGTCGGGCTGCGGGTCGTTGGGGCCAATGCCGTCTGATGCGGTTGGGCGACCAACCACACCGCCCATGCGAGTTGCATGACGAATAATGTCGTGGTTCGAGAGCACCCAGGTGCTCGGTGCGCCAACCGCATCAAAGGCCTCGAAAGACTCGTTGATGCTGTTGAAAAGAATTTGTGGGCGCCACTCGCTGTCTAAGAATCTGAAGTTGAAGGTCTGATGAAATTCGTCGGCGCGCACCCAAAGCGCCATGAATGAAAGTGGCAACACGTATGCCTCGCCGCACATCGCGCGGTCACCCGGATAGCTGTCGAGAATCTGGCGCCAACGTCTGAAAATTGGGTGCACTGACTCTTGGAACCACATCGGCGGGCTTGGTTCGCCTTCGATAAATCCAGCGCCGGCACGCTCGACATCCGGGTGGTCAGGCAGGCCAACTGCCTTGCCCATGGCGTGCGGCTGATCAACTCTGAAGCCGTCAACACCGCGGTCTAGCCAGAAGCGCAAAATACCCTCGAAGGCTTCTTGAACCGCCGGATTCTCCCAATTCAAATCAGGCTGGCTCGAATCAAACAGGTGGCAATACCACTGGCCGGGGGTGCCATCCGGGTTGGTGATGCGGGTCCAAGCCGGGCCACCAAACATGGATACCCAGTTGTTGGGCGGCAGTTCGCCTTGCTCACCGCGGCCATCTTTGAAGTGATAAAAAGCGCGGTCTGCCGAACCTTCAGCGCTAGACAAAGCTGCTTGAAACCATCGGTGCTGGTCGCTGGTGTGGTTAGGCACGAGGTCAACCAAAATTCGCAAGCCTAGTTCGTGCGCCCGAGCCACCATCGCATCAAAATCAGCCAGCGTGCCAAATAGCGGGTCAACATCTTCATAGTCACTGACGTCATAGCCAGCATCTTTTTGAGGTGAGCGCATGAATGGCGAAAGCCAAACCGCATCTATGCCCAAAGCTGCAAGCGAATCTAAACGCGATGTGATGCCAGGCAGATCGCCCATGCCGTCACCGTTGGCATCGGCAAAAGAACGCGGATAAACCTGATAAATGACAGCCGAACGCCACCAGTGCGCGCCGTAATTAGCGGCGTGCTTTGGCAGGCTTTCGACGTCAAGACTCATTTATAGCTTGATCCAAACGGTCTGGTCGTGCTCGAGCTCGCGCTCAGCGGTTAGGTCGTGCTGGGTGGTCACCAAAACTTCGCCAGCTGGCAAAACAACAGCGTCAGGTCCAAAGTTGCAGATCACCAAAACGTCGTTGTTGATGAAGGCCAGAGTGTTCTTGTCTTGGAACTCCTCGGCCCAGCGGAACTCGCCTGAACCCAGGCCAAAAGCCTTGCGCTCTTTGAGCAGGCGCTTGTAGAGCTCGAGGGTCGAGCCGGCTACGCCATCCTGCAGGTTTCGTGCGAAGACGCGATAGTTTGCCGGCTGAGGCAACCATGACTTGCCGGTGGTGTTGAACCCGTTTGATTCAGTGGCATCGGCAACCCATGGCAGTGGCACACGGCAACCGTCGCGACCGATGCGCTCGCCGTTGGTGCGGGCATAGGTCGGGTCTTGGCGATACTTGCCCTCAAGCTGCCATGCCTCAGGCAGACCCAGTTCTTCACCTTGATACAGGTATGAAGAACCAGGCAAACCGAGCATGAACGCGGTGGCCGCACGAGCGCGACGAAGACCTAGGGCCTCATCTGGCATTGGGTCTGAAGGGTGAATTCCATCGCCCGGACGAGGGGTGTTCTCTGGCGCAATGCCAAGTCGTGTGGCGTGACGAATGCCGTCGTGGTTTGACAGCACCCAAGTGCTCGAGGCGCCGACCTTGCCATACTCAACGATTGAATCGGTGATGATCTTTTTGAGCGCTGCTGGCTCGTATGCACTGTGCATGTAGTCAAAGTTGAATGACTGGTGATATTCGTCTGGGCGAACCCACATAGCCAAACGTGGCAGTGGGCTCATCGATGCCTCAGCGCACATTGCGCGATCATCGAACTCATCAATCACTCGGCGGAATCGACGAATGGCATCGTGCACTCCAGGCTGACCCCAGTAAGGAACCGCTTCTTCTGCCTCGGCCATGGTTATGCCAGTGATTGGGCGCTCGCGAAGGTTTTCGTCATAGATTGTGGCATCTGGCAAACCGGCACGCTTGACCATGCCGTGAGCAACGTCAACTCTGAAGCCGTCGACACCCTTGCGCAACCAGAAGCGCAAAATCTCGTCGAACTCGTCAGGGATCGCTGGATTCTCCCAGTTCAAATCTGGCTGCGACGAATCAAATAGGTGCAGGTACCACTGACCCGGCCGACCATCGGCCTCGGTGATACGTGACCAAGCTGGGCCGCCGAAAATTGATTGCCAGTTGTTCGGCGGCAGCTCGCCGTTAGCGCCCTTGCCATCTTTGAAGTGGTAGTAGCCGCGCTCTGCTGAACCTGGGCCGGCGGCTAGGGCAGCCTGGAACCATGCGTGCTGATCGCTGGTGTGGTTCGGAACGATGTCTACGATGATGCGAATGCCCAGCGATTTTGCCTTGGCGAGCAAAACATCGAAGTCTTCGTTAGTGCCAAAAATCGGATCAATCTGGCGATAGTCGCTGATGTCATAGCCGGCATCTTTTTGTGGTGACTTGAAGAATGGGCTGAACCAGATTGCGTCAATGCCAAGCGAAGCCAGCGAATCTAGCTTGTCGGTGATGCCAACCAGGTCACCGATTCCGTCACCGTTGCCATCGGCAAACGAACGCGGATAAACCTGATAAATAACGGCGGTGCGCCACCATTCGGCAGCGGTGTTTTTTGAGGTTAGAAATTCTGGCTTTGACATGAGAACAAATCTAAACGGTCGAGGTTTAGCTTGAGGTTGCTTTGGCCAAATAATTGGTGCTAAAGTCTTCAGGTGCCCTGGCGGTTTATTGCCGGGGTCACGCCCTGATAGCTCAGTGGTAGAGCACTTCCATGGTAAGGAAGGGGTCGCGAGTTCAATCCTCGCTCGGGGCTCTGAGTCACAAGTTTTATGTGTGATGACTCGGCTGGGTAGCTCAGGTGGTTAGAGCACACGACTCATAATCGTGGGGTCGCGGGTTCGAGTCCCGCCCTAGCTACCAAATCGCTACAACAATCAAGACCTGATGTTTACATCGGGTCTTTTTTATTACCCGGATCGGCTATGCGCCGGCCAGTTTGTCGCACGGCAGTGAGAGAATTGCCGAGTGGTAAATCCAAACGTTCAGGGCAAAAAATATCCCGCAACCGAGCCTTATCTGGTCGGTCGCGAAAAGATCCGCGAGTTCGCCCACGCGGTTAAATCAACCAACTCAAGCAACCTAGATTTGCTTGCTGCACAGGCGGCTGGCTATGCCGACCTAGTTGCACCGCCAACTTTTGCCGTGGTCATTCAAGAGCGCAGCCTGGCCACCGTGCTGGCTGACCCAGAGGCAAACATCGATTTCAGTCGTGTGGTTCACGGTGATCAGCGCTTTGTTCATGCCCGCCCGATTGTCGCCGGCGACGAACTGGTCAGCGAGCTAGAGGTGGCTTCGGTCAAGACTCTAGGCGCCCACTCAATGGTCACATTCGAGACCAAGATTTATGACATCAACAAAGAGCTGGTTTGCACC
>JBEEOO010000021.1:0-16229 GCA_041191585.1 Actinomycetota bacterium | reverse complement strand
GCACCTGGAGCCACCTGGCTAAAGCTTGGCGCAGGGACTGAAAAGCTGAAGCCGAACAAGCCTGCCCCATTCAAGGTAATTGCCGGCGAACACTTCGCTCTGCGCACCTGGGCAAAGTTTCAAAAGCGTGCCCTCTATAACTATGACGAGCTGAGAAACCGGGCCGACCTTTCGGGCACCTCGCACTTGAGCCACGCGTTGGCGTTTGGTGAGATTCACCCTCGCACCCTCTTGGCTGAATTGGCCGAGGTTCCGGGGCACGATGTTTTTCGAAAAGAGATCGCCTGGCGAGAGTTTTATGCCGATGTGCTCTGGCATAACCCGCAGACCACAACCGAATACTACGAACCGAGATTCGCCCAGATGCGATACGACGAGGGCGAACGTGCCGATGAACGCCTAGCGGCTTGGCAGCAGGGCAAAACCGGCTACCCGATGGTCGACGCCGGCATGAGGCAACTTTTGGCAACCGGATGGATGCACAATCGTGTGCGCATGATCGTGGCCTCATTTTTAGTAAAAGATTTGCACATCGAATGGCAGCACGGCGCGAGTTGGTTTGAGCGTCACCTAAGCGATTTCGACCCAGCTTCAAATGCACACGGATGGCAGTGGACCGCGGGTTGTGGCACCGATGCGTCTCCGTATTTCAGGGTGTTTAATCCGGTGCTTCAGGGTTATAAATTTGACCCGAACGGTGACTATGTTCGTCGCTACATCCCTGAATTGGCGCACATTTCAGGGCCTGAGGTTCATGAACCCTGGTCGCTGATTGACGGTTTGGCCGGCGGCTATGTTGCCCCGATTGTTGACCACTCTCAAGAGCGCGACGAAGCCCTAAGGCGCCTAGAAGAAATTAAGCGCTAGAAGCGAATTAGCGGATCAAGTGCCACTGCGATGAATAGCAGGGTCAAGTAGGTAATTGAGCCGTGGAAGAGCTTCATCGGATTGCGCGGATCGCCACTTTGACCTGAACGGTGCAGTCGGTAAGCCTCGACCAGGAACCAACCGCCGGTGGCGACCGAAACGATTGTGTAGATCCAGCCCATTTGAGCGATAGGAATCAGCAAGAAGGTCGAAACAATTAGAGCCCAGCTGTATAGAACAATCTGAATTCCGACGACATTAGCGTTGCGAACTACTGGCAGCATCGGCACGCCAGCGTTGGCATAGTCTTCGCGATAGCGCATCGAAAGCGGCCAGTAGTGCGGTGGAGTCCACAGGAAGATAATCAAGAAAAGGATCCAGGCAGCTGCATCAACTGTTCCGGTGACGGCAGCCCAGCCGATCGCAACCGGCATTGCACCAGCGGCGCCTCCCCAGACAATGTTCTGCGGAGTTCTGCGCTTAAGCAGCAGGGTGTAGATGAAGACATAGAACAAAATCGCGGCCAATGAAAGCGCGGATGCGACCCAGTTGACTAGCAGTCCGAGCCAAAGCACAGATGCGATGCCGATAATCCAGGCAAAAATCAAAGCCTCAGTTTTGGTGAGTTCGCCGGTGACCAGCGGGCGACCCTTGGTGCGGCCCATGATCTTGTCGATGTCGGCGTCGATGTAGCAGTTGAATGCGTTTGCTGAACCCGCGCTCAGCGCACCACCGATTAGTGTGCCAAGAACTAGCCACAGATTTGGAATGCCACCGTCAGCAAGAGTCGACTGCGCCAAAATCATGGTTGGCACGGTGGTAATCAAAAGCAGTTCGATCACGCGAGGCTTGGTTAGGGCGATGTATGCCTTGGTTTTGCCAACAAACCCGGCGCTTGAGCGCGCAGAAAGAGGCTTGGTTTGTTTAGACATTTTGTTAATCCTAAATCAACCTGACGGCTATGCAATAACCAGTATCCAAAGCGGTGCGGGTGTAGGATTTTCAAGCGGTTAATCGAGTTAATTCGCTGATTCCAGCGGCCGTCTCTTGACCAAGCGCATAAGGCAACGACGCCTGTTCCTTACCGATAATCCCGATCAGCTAAAAATAGGAGCTGTTTTGTCATCATTCGAGTGGTCAGACCTTGACTCAAAAGCCGTAAACACCGCACGCGTTCTTGCTGCTGACGCCGTAGAAAAGGTTGGCAACGGCCACCCTGGAACCGCAATCAGCTTGGCTCCGGTTGCTTATCTTTTGTTCAACAAGGTCATGCGTCACGACCCAAAGGATGACCGCTGGATCGGCCGCGACCGTTTCATTCTCAGCGTCGGCCACAGTTCACTGACCATTTACAACCAGCTATACCTGCACGGTTACGGCCTAGAGCTAGACGACCTAAAGTCACTGCGCACCTGGGGTTCAGCAACTCCTGGGCACCCAGAGTATGGCCACACCAAGGGTGTTGAGATCACCACCGGTCCCCTGGGCCAAGGTTTGGCTTCGGCAACCGGGTTTGCCTATGCATCACGTTTTGAGCGCGGCCTGTTCGACCCGAACGCTGCCGAGGGCCAGTCGCCATTCGACCACTTTGTCTATGTAATCGCCGGTGACGGTGACATGCAGGAGGGCGTCACTGCTGAGGCTGCATCACTAGCTGGTCACCAGAAGCTAGGCAACCTAGTGGTTATCTATGACTCAAACCAGATTTCAATCGAAGACGACACCAACATCGCCTTCACCGAAGACCTAAGCAAGCGATACGAGTCATACGGTTGGCACACTCAGACCGTTGACTGGAAGAAGACCGGCAACTATGTCGAAGACATCGCTGAGCTCTATGCTGCCATCGAGAAGGCCAAGTCAGTCACCGACAAGCCTTCGCTGATCACCCTTCGCACCATCATCGGTTGGCCTTCACCAAAGAAGCAGGGCACCGGCAAGATTCACGGTTCAGCACTTGGTGCCGAAGAAATCGTTGGCTTGAAGCAGGCACTAGGTTTCGACCCAGAGCAGACTTTCCAGGTTGATGCTGACGTTATTGCCCACACACGCGGCTATCAGGCAAAGGCTGACAAGGCACGCCAGGCCTGGGAGGCTTCATTCGACGCTTGGGCATCTGAGAACGCCGACAAGAAGGATCTTCTAGACCGCGTTCAGGCTGGCGAGGTTCCTGCGGGCCTAGAGGCAGCACTGCCAAAGTTCGAGGCTGGCACTTCAATCTCGACTCGCGTTGCATCAGGCAAGGTCATTAACGCCATTGCTGAGGTTATGCCTGAGCTTTGGGGCGGTTCAGCTGACCTGGCTGATTCAAATATGACCACTATTGCTGGCGCTAAGTCATTCGTTCCTGCTGAGTGGTCTACTCACGAGTGGACCGGCGACAAGTATGGCCGCGTGCTTCACTTTGGTATCCGCGAGCACGCAATGGGTTCAATTTTGAACGGTATCGCGCTGCACGGAAACACTCGCGTATTCGGTGGAACCTTCCTTATTTTCAGCGACTACATGCGTCCAGCTGTTCGATTGGCTGCACTCATGGGCGTGCCTTCGATCTTTGTCTGGACTCACGACTCAATCGCACTAGGCGAAGACGGCCCGACTCACCAGCCAATTGAGCAGCTAGCCACTCTGCGTGCGATTCCGAACCTAGACATGGTTCGCCCAGCAGACGGAAACGAAACCGCTTATGCCTGGAAGACCGTTCTTGAGCGTCGTCAGGGCCCAGCCGGTTTGGCGCTTAGCCGTCAGAACCTAGCTGTTTATCCTCGTGGCGAGGCAGACGAGACCGGCGTTGTTTATGCAGGTGCCGAGAACACCGCAAAGGGCGCCTATACATTGCTTGAGGCGTCGAACTCAAAGCCAGAGGTTATTTTGATCGCCACTGGTTCAGAGGTAGAGATTGCGGTGGCAGCTCGTCAGCAGCTTGAGGCACAGGGTGTTGCAACCCGCGTGGTTTCTGCTCCGTGCTTGGAGTGGTTCGATGAGCAGACCGCCGCGTATCGCGAGCAGGTTTTGCCTGCATCGGTAAAGGCTCGCGTTTCAGTTGAGGCCGGTTTGGCACTTGGCTGGAACAAGTATGTTGGCGCAAACGGCCGTAGCGTTTCAATCGAGCACTTCGGTGCGTCGGCAGACGCCAAGACCCTTTATCGCGAATTCGGCATGACCGCTGAGGCAGTTGTTGCAGCTGCCAAGGAATCAATCGCCGCCCTTTAATCTTCAAATTTCTAAACAACACAGACGGAGAACATAATGTCTAACCCACTAGCTCAATTGGCCGCCAACGGTGTCAGCATCTGGCTTGATGACCTATCACGCACTCGTATCGAGTCAGGTGCGCTCGCCGCACTTATCGGCTCACGTTCAGTTTCTGGCGTCACCACCAACCCATCGATTTTTGCCGCCTCAATCGGCAAGGGCGAGGGCTATGGCGCACAGGTTGCCGAGCTAGCCAAGGCTGGTGCCGATGCAACCAAGGCGATTTTTGAAATCACCACCAAGGACGTTGCCGACGCCTGTGACATTTTTGCTGGTGTTTACCACGAGACCAACGGCTTCGACGGTCGCGTATCAATCGAAGTTGAGCCGGGTCTAGCGCACGATGCTGCCGGCACCGTTGCTCAGGCAAAAGAACTTTTCGCAAAGGTCAACCGCGAGAACGTTTTGATCAAGATTCCTGCCACCAAGGCCGGATTGACCGCAATCGAAGAGACCATTGCTGCTGGTATCAGCGTCAACGTGACTCTAATTTTCTCAATCAACCGTTACCGCGAGGTTATCGAGGCGTACATTGCCGGAATCGAAAAGGCTAAGGCTGCTGGTCACGACATCAGCAAGATCCACTCGGTCGCATCATTCTTTGTATCTCGCGTCGACCTAGAAATCGACAAGCGTCTAGAGGTAGCTGGCCACCCAGAGCTAAAGAGCAAGGCTGCACTAGCTAACGCTCGCCTGGCATACGAGTTGTTTGAGCAGCAGTGCGCTTTGGGCATCAACTGGTGTCAAAGACCCAAACCTGCCTGACACTCTTTACGTGACCGAGCTTGTTGCTCCGATGTTGGTAAACACCATGCCTGAAAAGACCATGGAGGCTGTTTTTGACCACGGTGTGGTTCCGGCTGACTCAATCACCGGTTTCTATGAAGAGTCTCGCCAGGTGCTAGCTGACGTAGCTGCTGCTGGAGTTTCTTATGACGATGCCACTGCCCTGCTAGAAGACGAAGGCGTCGAGAAGTTTGTTATCTCATGGAACGAGCTTGTGGCCAGTGTTGCTGCAGCACTCGAGGCGGCAAAGTAATGAGCCTGAAGGTTGTAGCTGGCGGTTCAGCCGCCGCGGCAGTTGCTGACAACATCGACAAGCTGGTTGCCGACAAGGTTGCTTCGCGCATTGCCGCTAAAGACTTCACTCTTTGGGGCAAAGATGCCGAAGCTGAATCGTCGATTCGACTCGGTTGGGTCAACTCGGCAAAAGACTCGTTGCCACTGGTCGAGCCAATTGTTGCTTTGCGCAATGAATTCGCCGCAAAGGGAGTCACCCGTTTCGTGCTCTGCGGCATGGGTGGATCATCGCTAGCCCCAGAAGTAATCACTCGCACCGCGGGCGTAGAGCTTGTGGTTCTAGATTCAACCCACCCAGACCAGATCGCTGACGCACTTGCTGGCGACCTAAGCAAGACCGCAATCGTGGTTTCTTCAAAGTCTGGCTCAACCGTTGAAACTGATTCGCAGAAGCGTATTTTTGAGAAGGCATTCACCGATGCCGGAATCGACAAGGCTGATCGCGTGGTCGTTGTCACCGACCCGGGCTCACCTATGGAAGCCGCCGCCAAGGCTGACGGATATCGCGTCTTTAATGCCGACCCAACTGTCGGTGGCCGCTATTCAGCACTAACTGCTTTTGGTTTGGTGCCGAGTGGCCTTGCTGGCGTTGACATTGCTGGTCTTTTGGCTGAGGCTAACGCAGTAGCTGACCTATTGGCCAGCGACTCAGCCGAAAACCCAGCTTTGATCCTTGGTGCTGCACTAGGTGCAACCCCAGGCGAATACGGCCTGCGCGACAAAATCGGAATCGTTTCTGAAGGTTCTTCAATCATCGGTTTCGGCGACTGGGCTGAGCAGCTAATCGCCGAATCAACCGGAAAGATCGGCAAAGGCGTTCTGCCTGTTGTTCTTGAGCAGAACAGCACCGAACTAAACGCCGGTCTAGCCGACTTCCTGGCGGTCAAGGTAGTTGCTGAGGCAACCGCAACTCGCGGTGACGAAGTGGCAGTTTCTGGACCACTTGGCGCACAGTTCTTGCTTTGGGAGTATGCAACCGTAATCGCCAGCCGTCTAATCGGAATCAATCCGTTCGACCAGCCAGATGTTGAATCAGCAAAGATTGCCGCTCGCGGAATGCTTGAGCAGCGCGACGAAGTAATCGCACCACTATTCGTTGACGGAAACGTTGAGGTTCGCGCAACCGAGCTGGCTGCATCTGGCGACCTAAAGGCTGCAATAAGCCTGTTGCTGAGCAAGCTAGACACCGATTCTGGCTACGTCTCAGTTCACGCCTATCTTGACCGCACCTCTGCCCCACAGGCGTTTGAGTTGCGCGAAGCGCTTGCCAAGCGCACCAGCCGACCAGTGACCTTTGGTTGGGGTCCACGCTTCTTGCACTCGACCGGCCAGTATCACAAGGGCGGCCCGAAGCAAGGTGTCTATCTACAGGTGGTTTCAAGCTCAGCAGAAGACATCGCTGTGCCGGGCCGTGAGTTCACATTCGGCGAACTAATTGCCTCACAAGCTGCTGGCGACGCCAAGGTGCTCGGTGCCCTAGGTCTGCCAGTTTTGACCCTAACTCTCTCGGATGTAGAGGCTGGCCTCGCTCAGCTTGCAGCCGCGATTGGTTAATCGTCTCTAGAAGGAACAAATGAGCCCAGTTAAGTTGGCGCCGGGAGTAAACCCACTTCGCGACCCAGAAGATCGCCGCCTCAACCGAATCGCCGGACCAAGCGGTCTGATTCTGTTTGGTGTGACCGGTGACCTTTCGCGCAAGAAGCTGATGCCGGCGGTCTATGACCTTGCGAACCGTGGGTTATTGCCACCGGGTTTTGCGCTGGTTGGTTTTGCTCGTCGAGAGTGGAAAGACCAGGATTTCGGCAAGGTCGTAAAAGAGGCAGTCAAGCAGTATGCCCGCACACCTTGGTCTGAAGAAGTCTGGAACCAGCTTTCAAGCGGCATCCGCTTTGTTTCGGGTGAGTTCGATGATGATGCATCATTCGATCGCCTAAAAGAAACCATCGACAAGCTAGACAAAGAGCGTGGCACCAATGGCAATCACGCTTTCTACCTGTCGATTCCTCCGCGCTCATTTGAGCAGGTATGTCGCCAGCTTTCGCGCAGCGGATTGGCTCAAGCTAAAGAGCACGAGTTCCGTCGCGTTGTTATCGAGAAACCGTTCGGTCATGATCTCGAGTCGGCTCGAGAGCTGAACGAAGTTGTCGAGTCGGTATTCCCTGCAGACAGCGTGTTCCGCATCGATCACTACCTGGGCAAAGAGACCGTTCAGAACATTCTTGCCCTGCGTTTTGCTAACCAGCTTTTTGAGCCACTGTGGAACGCAAATTACATTGACCACGTGCAGATCACCATGGCTGAAGACATCGGTGTTGGCGGTCGTGCTGGCTACTATGACGGCATCGGTGCTGCTCGCGATGTTATTCAGAACCACTTGCTTCAGCTGTTGGCGCTAACCGCAATGGAAGAGCCGGTCTCGTTTGACGCAGCCGACCTTCGCGCCGAAAAAGAAAAGGTCTTGTCAGCGGTTCGCCTGCCAAAGGATCTTGGCAAATACACCGCCCGCGGCCAATATTCTGGAGGCTGGCAGGGTGGCGAAAAGGTTTCTGGCTTCTTGCAAGAAGACGGCATGAACCCTAAGTCTGAAACTGAGACATACGCCGCTATGCGACTCGATATCAACACTCGTCGTTGGGCTGGCGTGCCGTTCTACCTGCGTGCTGGCAAGCGCCTGGGTCGTCGAGTTACTGAAATCGCCATTGTTTTCAAGCGCGCACCGCAGCAGCTATTTGCCGAGAGCCAGACCAGTCAGCTCGGCCAGAACGCGCTTGTTATTCGCGTTCAGCCTGATGAGGGCGTCACTATCCGCTTTGGTTCAAAAGTTCCGGGAGTTGGCATGCAGGTTCGCGATGTGACCATGGACTTCGGCTACGGCCACGCATTTACCGAAGCGAGCCCAGAGGCATACGAGCGGTTGATTCTCGATGTTCTGCTGGGTGACGCTCCCCTGTTCCCACGCCATGAAGAGGTTGAACTCTCATGGAAGATTCTTGACCCGATTGAGAAATTCTGGGCAAAGCAAGGTCAGCCAGAGCAGTATCGCCCTGGAACCTGGGGCCCGAGTTCTGCTGACGAAATGATGGCCCAAGACGGCCGTGCCTGGAGGCTTCCGTGATCCATAATCTGCCAAACACCACGATCAGCAAAGTTTCAAAGGCTCTGGTTCAAATTCGCGAACAGGGTGGCGCTGTTGCCCTCGGTCGCGTGCTGACCTTGATCATCGAAACTGACTTCAAAGGCATCGAACCAGCAATTGCTGCAGCAAACGATGCTTCGCGTGAACACCCTTGTCGAATCATCGTTCTAGCCGACGACAATGCCGTCAGCAAGAAAGATGCTCGCCTAGATGCTCAGATTCGTGTCGGTGGCGACGCTGGCGCATCTGAGGTAATCGTGCTTCGCGCCTATGGCGATGCCGCTCGCGATCAAGAGAGCCTAGTCACCGGACTTTTGCTCCCTGATGCTCCAGTTGTTGCCTGGTGGCCAAACGAGGCCCCTGAGAAGCCTTCAGCGGCTCCGATTGGTCGCATCGCCACCCGTCGCATCACCGATGCGGCAAGCCAAAAAGACGCCAGCGCACACCTGCGCAAGATTGCCAAGAATTATGCTCCCGGCGACAGTGACTTTGCCTGGACTCGCCTAACCCTATGGCGCCAGCAGCTTGCTGCTGTTCTAGACCAGCCACCGTATGACTCAGTTTTGAGTGTTGAAATCACCGGCGCAGCAGACTCTCCGAGCACCGATCTGCTGGCCTCATGGCTTGAACTCAAGCTCAAAGTTCCGGTAAAGGTCGTGAAGACCACCAAGGGCAAGATGCCAGCCGGCATTCGCAAGATCAAGCTGACCCGCAAATCAGGTGATGTAATTCTTGACCGCAAGGTTCCTGATGTCGCAACTCTGATTCAGCCAACGCAGCCATCACGCGAAATCGCGTTGCCGTTCAGAAACCTGCGCGACTGCCTAAGCGAAGATCTTCGTCGCCTTGACCCAGATGACCTATTTGGTCAGGTTGTCAAGCACGGATACGGCGCAAAGCGCAAGTAACATGTCTGAATCAATGCGCCCAATTGTCAACCGCCTGCCAGACGCACAGGCTGTGGCAACATCAGCTGCCGAAGCTTTCGTCAACAAGGTTCTTGAGCTTCTGATCAACAAGGATGAAATTCACGTATCGCTTACTGGCGGAACCGTGGGCATCCTGACCCTAAAAATGATTTCTGAACACGCTCGCGTGTCAGAAATCGACTGGGATCGAGTGAACATTTGGTGGGGCGATGAGCGTTTTGTCGACAGTGACAGCGCAGACCGCAATGCAAATCAGGCTGCTGAAGCGCTGCTCGACAAAGTAGACGCCACTCGCCTGCATGAGTTTCCGGCGGCCGACGAGGGTCTTTCGCTTGACGACGCAGCTCAAGAGTTTGCTGACCACGTTGATCTAGTCAAGCCGCACTTTGACCTAACCCTGCTGGGCATGGGTCCAGATGGCCACATTTGCTCGCTGTTCCCTGGCAAGGCTATCCCAGCGGCTGGTGTGCAGATCATTGCTGAGCACGACTCCCCTAAGCCTCCGCCACAGCGCCTATCGTTCACCTACGAAGCAGTTAATGCCTCTGATGAGATCTGGTTCTTGATTGCCGGTGGCGACAAAGCCGACGCGGTCGAGGTGGCTTTCGGCGACACCCCAGAGGCATTGCCGGTCGGGCGCATCCGAGCTGCAAGTAAAACCGTCTGGTATGTCGATTCGGCTGCCGGTGCAAAGGTTTGGGGCTGCTAGCTCAAATCAGCAAAAATGTTTGCAAAATAAAAAACCCCGAGAGCAAATCTCGGGGTTTTTTGTTGGCTTGATTATTTGGCTTCTGCGGCTTTTGCGGCTTCGGCTAGGCGAATACGACGCTCGCGCACGGCAGCAACTGCCTCTTCAAGAAGCTGAGTTGCCTCTTCTTCGGTGCGTCGCTCTTTTACATAGGCCAAGTGAGTCTTGTACGGCTCGTGCTTGGCAACCACTGGAGGGTTGTCTTTGTCTTGGCCAGCAGGAAGACCGCAGTTTGGGCAGTCAATAAATTCTGGGATCTCTAGTTCGTCGACATTTGCCGCGAAGTTAGGGCTCTGAACGTGACCGTTTGAGCAGTAGTAGTTGCGAACGATGCGATCGGCCTTGAAGCCGCGATCTTGCTCGCCCATTGGGCCTGCGCCGATGCGCGCGCCACGAATTGCTGAACCGCCGTTGCTCATTGGTTAATCCTTAGACCAGGCCGAAGCGAGTGAATAGACCAAGTGCAATGATCACTGCAACCCAGACCACACCAAGGATGATGGTGATTCGGTTTAGGTTTCGCTCTGCAACACCTGAAGTGTTTAGCGAGCTGGTGACACCGCCGCCGAACATGTCAGAAAGACCGCCACCGCGACCCTTGTGCAACAAAATCAGAAGGGTTAGCAAAAGGCTGGTGATCGCCAGCAGCACCTGAAGTGCAATTTGTAGGGCAGCAGCCATTTTGGGTAATCCTTTACTTGGAAAAAGTTCTCAACAAATTATAGAGCGATGTGCTTCTGGAAGCGCGCGATGCCACTGAATTCCTCAGGGTCAAGGCTGGCGCCACCAACCAATACACCGTCTACTTCGGTGCTTCGCAAGAAGCCGGCTACGTTAGCTGACTTGACTGAACCGCCGTAGAGGATTCGGGTAGCAGCTGCAATTTCGGCACCAAACTCGGCGGCGATTGCCTCGCGAATCTTGCCGCAAACTGCTGCGGCCTCTTCTGGGGTGGCAACCTTGCCGGTGCCGATAGCCCATACCGGCTCATAAGCGATAACAAATTCATCCAGCTTGTCGTGACCAGCAAGCGCTGCGAGAGTCTGACGAACTGGCACTGCAGCCTGCCCTTCGGCCTCAAGCTCTTCTAGGGTCTCGCCCACGCAGATAACCGGGATAAGACCGTGGCGGAATGCCGCAGCAGTCTTTGCCTGAACCATGGCGTCGTCTTCGCTGTGATAGGTGCGACGCTCGCTGTGGCCGATCAGAACGTATTTAACGTCAAGCTTTGCCAGGAATGCGCCTGAGATGTCGCCGGTGTAGGCACCTGAATCGTGCTGCGAAAGGTCTTGTGCGCCCAGTGCAAGCTCAAACTTCTCGGCATCGATCAAAGTCTGCACAGTGCGAAGGTCGGTGAATGGTGGGAACACAGCAACCTCGGCGCCACCGAAATCGTGGTCAGCGTCTTTAAGGGTGAAGGCAAGCTTCTGTACCAGGGCGATTGCCTGCTGGTGGTCAATGTTCATTTTCCAGTTGCCGGCAATTAGCGGAACGCGATTAGTCATGATTTTGCTTTCTTGAAGCTGGTTGGAATTAGTTGAGAACTTCTAGGCCCGGAAGAGCTTTGCCTTCAAGGAACTCAAGGCTGGCACCGCCACCGGTTGAAATGTGGCCGAACTGGTTATCGCTGAAACCAAGGATGCGCACTGCCGCAGCTGAATCACCACCGCCGACAACGCTCAAACCTTGAACTTCGGTTAGAGCCTTGGCCACAGCGCGAGTTCCGCCGGCAAACTTGTCGATTTCGAACACGCCCATTGGGCCGTTCCAGAAAACAGTCTTTGAAGTCGAAATAACCTCAGCAAACTTTTTAGCTGATTCCGGACCAATGTCCAGGCCAAGACCGCTAGCACCAAATGGGCTGTTCTCGATTGCGTCGGCTGCGGTGACCGCAACTTCGGCATCGGCACCAAACTTTGAGGCAACCACGATGTCGGTTGGCAAAACAACCTCAACACCAAGCTCTGTGGCGCGAGATAGGTAGTTCTTGCAGGTGTCGATCTGATCAACCTCGAGCAGGCTTGAACCTACCTTGAGGCCCTGTGCGGCCAAGAAGGTGAACACCATTCCGCCGCCGATAACAAGCTTGTTGACATTTGGCAGCAGGTGGTCGATGACACCAAGCTTGTCTGAAACTTTTGAGCCGCCAAGAACAACCGCGTATGGGCGCTCTGGGGTTGAGGTTAGGCGGGTTAGAACGTCGAGTTCTTTCTCGATTAGGAAACCGCCAACACTAGGCAGTGCCTTGGCGAGTTCGAAAACGCTGGCCTGCTTGCGGTGAACGACACCGAAACCATCGCTGATGAAGAAATCGCCGAAGTCAGCAATCTTGGCTGCGAATGCCGCGCGCTCGGCTGCGTCCTTGCTGGTCTCAGCTGCGTTGAATCGCAGGTTTTCAAGAACGGCTACCCCGCCGCGATCAAGGGCCTTGACGGCACCCTGTGCATCTGCCCCGACGGTGTCTGATGCGAATGAAACTGGCTGACCTAGAAGTTCGCCAAGGCGTTCAGCTGCCGGGCGAAGTGAGTATTTAGGGTTTGGTTCGCCATCTGGGCGACCAAGGTGCGAGATCACGATGACCTTCGCACCCTGGTCAACCAAATATTTGATGGTCGGAACCGAAGCGACAATTCGACCGTCATCGGTGATTCGAGATCCATCAAGTGGAACATTCAAATCGCAGCGGATGACGACCCGCTTTCCATCTAGAGAAGGCAGGGTTGAAATTGTGCGCATTTTGGTTCTTTCGGTTTTGTTGAACTGCGGCTTATAGCTTTGAAGCTACAAGTTCAGTTAGTTCAACTAGACGGTTTGAGTAGCCCCACTCGTTGTCGTACCAAGATGAGATCTTGACGGTGCGACCGATGACCTTGATTAGGCCAGCATCAACGATTGATGAGTGTGGGTCGGTGACGATGTCGCTAGAAACGATCTCGTCTTCGGTGTACTTCAAGATGCCCTTCATTGGGCCGCTAGCTGCGGCCTCTTTGTAGGCCTGCTTGATCTCTTCTACGGTGACGTCGACCTTTGAAACCAAGGTTAGGTCGGTGATTGAGCCGGTTGGAACTGGAACGCGAAGTGCGTAGCCGTCTAGCTTGCCCTTTAGCTCAGGAAGAACCAGACCGATTGCCTTTGCAGCACCGGTTGATGAAGGAACGATGTTGATCGCTGCCGCACGAGCGCGACGTAGGTCGCCGTGTGGGCCATCCTGCAGGTTCTGGTCTGCGGTGTAAGCGTGAACGGTTGTCATTAGACCGTTCTCGATGCCGAACTTGTCGTTGAACACCTTGGCAAATGGAGCCAAGCAGTTGGTGGTGCAAGATGCGTTCGAGATGATGTGGTGTGAAGCGTTGTCGTATAGGTGCTCGTTAACACCGATGACGAAAGTTGCGTCTTCGCCGGTTGCTGGAGCTGAGATCAGAACCTTCTTGGCGCCTGCCTCGATGTGTGCCTTAGCAGCGGCTGCGTCAGTGAAACGACCGGTTGACTCGATAACGATGTCAACGTTTAGCTCACCCCATGGAAGATCTGCTGGGTTGCGCTCTGCAAGAACCTTGATGACCTGGCCACCAACGATGATGTTCTGACCGTCAACTGAGACGTCCTGTGGCAAGCGACCGGTTACTGAGTCGTACTTTAGAAGGTGAGCTAGCGCCTTTGGGTCGCTTAGGTCGTTAACTGCAACGATTTCTAGTTCGGTGCCCTTTGCAAGAGCTGCACGAAGGTAGTTGCGACCGATTCGGCCGAAGCCGTTAATTCCAACACGAGTTGCCACTTAGATCTCCAAGAGGTTTGGGCGCCAAAAAAAGCGCGTGGTTTTTGATTTGATTATTTGTTGCTAGCCACGCGCCATTGGGTGGAAAATTTTTCGGAATCAGACTACCAGTTGTAAGCGCTTTTATTTCGATACTGCGGCGAATCTGGCCTGGACGTCGGCCCAGTTAATGATGTTCCAGAATGCTTTCACGTAGTCACCCTTGACGTTCTGGTAGTCAAGGTAGAAAGCGTGCTCCCACATGTCTAGCATCAGCAATGGAGTGCTGCCGGCAACCACGTTGCCCTGCTGGTCATATAGCTGTTCGATGATTAGGTTCTTGCCCACGTGATCCCAGGCAAGGAATGCCCAGCCTGAGCCCTGAATGCCCATAGCTGCAGCGTTGAAGTGTGCCTGGAAAGCCTCGAAAGATCCGAAGAATTCGTTGATTGCGGCAGCAAGCTCGCCCTCTGGGCGATCGGTGTTGGCGGCAGTTAGGTTCTGCCAGAAGATCGAGTGGTTAACGTGGCCACCAAGGTGGAACGCCAAGTCTTTTTGAAGTTTGTTGACCCAAGTGAAGTCGTTTTTAGCACGTGCTTCTTCGAGCAAATCCAAGGTCGCGTTTGCGCCGGCAACATAAGCAGCGTGGTGCTTTGAGTGGTGCAGCTCCATGATTCGAGCCGAAATGCTTGGCTCAAGTGCTGCATAGTCGTAGCCCAGTTCAGGAAGAACATACTTAGTCATTTATTACTCCTAGATTTCGATACTCAGAATAGCTATTTTTGCGGGTCGATTATTCCGCTAGATCATCAGAAAGATAAGCCTCGGTGGTCGGTATTCCGCGCTCTTCGGCAGTCTTGTCGGCAAGTGCAAGCAGTCGGCGAATGCGACCGGCGATGGCGTCTTTGGTCATCGGCGGGTCAGAAAGGTGACCCAGCTCGTCAAGGCTGGCCTGCTTGTGCTTTAGACGCAACTCCCCCGCATACTTCAAGTGGTCTGGGATCTCGTCACCAAGAATCTCTAGGGCCCGTTCAACGCGAGCACCAGCAGCCACCGCGGCCTGAGCCGAACGACGAAGGTTGGCATCGTCAAAGTTAGCCAAGCGGTTGGCAGTTGCGCGAACCTCACGACGAAGGCGCATTTCCTCCCAGCGCAGCATCAGGCTGTGTGCGCCAATGTGGGTCAACATGGCGGCAATAGCCTCACCTTCACGAATAACTACTCGGTATACGCCTCGAACCTCTCGGGCTTTGGCTGTGACACCAAGACGTCTTGCAACACCAACAAGTGCCATTGCGGCTTCGTTTCCTGGTGCCGTGATTTCAAGAGCTGCCGAGCGACCTGGGTCGGTCAGTGAACCGTGCGCCAGGCTTGCGCCGCGCCATACAGCTTGGGCTTCTGCAATCGAGCCCGAAACCAATTGAGCCGGCAAGCCGCGAACTGGTCGGCCACGTGGGTCTAATAGGCCAGTTTGACGAGCCAGGATGTCGCCCTGCTTGATCACACGAACCTGATAGCGGTTGCCTTTTCGGATGCCGCTGGAGCTGATCACAGCTAGCTCGCTGTCGATGCCGTAAAGCTCTTTGAGATCTTTGCTGACGCGTCGGGCGATGGCTGAACTGTCTAGCTCAACTTCGATCACGATCTTGCCCGAGATCATGTGCAGGCCACCGGCGAACCGCAGAATTGTTGCAAGCTCAGCCGCGCGAACCGCGCTCTTGGCGATTTCTACTCTGGCTAGCTCGTCTTTAAGGTCGGCAGTTAGCGCCATGGCTACTCTCTTCCTAGGTCGCGGTGTTTGATGTTGATTGAAATATCTTCGTTTGCCTGAAGTTCAGCGGCGATGCGTCTAGCAATTGCAACTGAGCGGTGCTTGCCTCCGGTGCATCCGATCGCGATAGTCGCATAGCGCTTGTTTTCACGCATGTAGCCAGCCAGAACCGGCTTTAAAGCGGTCAGATAACCCTGAATGAACTCTTCGGCACCGTTCTGGGCCAGAACGAAGTCAGACACTTGCTGGTCTTCACCGTTGAAAGGGCGAAGCTCTTCGTTCCAGAACGGATTCGGCAGAAAGCGGGCGTCGGCAACTAAGTCGGCATCGGCAGGAATGCCGTATTTGAAGCCAAAGCTCATCACGTTGACCTGAAGCTTTCTGCTCTGCGCTAGAGAGAACGAATCTGAGATTTTGTTTGACAGCTGGTGCACATTGAGGTCACTGGTATCGATGATCACGTCGGCCGATTCGCGAAGCGAAAGCAGACGAGAGCGCTCTTCGGCGATTCCATCAAGGATTGTGCCGTTGCCCTGAAGTGGGTGCGGGCGACGAACGTTTTCAAAACGACGCACCAGCGCTGCATCGGCAGCCTCTAGAAATAGCAGCCTCAGGTTGACGTTGCGCGAACGAAGCAGGTTGAGGTTTTCGTGCAGCTCATCAAAAAATTCGCCACCTCTAACGTCAAT
>JBEEOO010000020.1:0-12487 GCA_041191585.1 Actinomycetota bacterium | reverse complement strand
AATCTTGTCGTCGATCAAAACTTTGGCAAAAAAAGTGCGCTCGTGGTCAGGGCCGGTGTGGCTGGTCTGATAGCTAGGCGCGCCCGTGCCGAGAGCCTGCGAGCGCTCTTGCAGCGTGGTTTTCGGGTCAGAGTTTTTGCGAAGCTCATCTGGGTTCTCAAGCATCGGATAAACAAATTTTTCAATGATTGCCTGAGCTGCCTCGAGTCCGCTTGAAACATAGGCGGCACCCAAGATTGCCTCGAGCTCGAGCTGAAACTACCGCGTTCTTTACTTTGGTTAGCTCGCCTTCGGGCAGGCGCTTTAGGGTTGCGTGAATGTGAGCGGTAACGACAAAACCCAACACCGCGTCGCCGAGAAACTCTAGGCGTTCGTTGTTGGGTAGTCGACCATTCTCGTATGCATACGAGCGGTGTGTAAGTGCTTGTTCTAGAAGCTTTGGCTCAATCTCAACGCCGAGGCGACTGATAAGTGCGTTTAGCTTCATTGCTTAGTCGAGAAAACGCGTTATTACGCGTCAGCGACCTTGCGGCCCTTGTACTCAAGGAACAGTGCGTTGCCGGCTGAGTCTTCAACCAACTTGGCGCGGTGAGGAAGGCTGTAAACGGTCTTGCCGTTTTCAACAGTCTTTACTAGAGCGACCTCAGCGGCCTTCCACTGCGAACGACGTGCGTGAGTGCGTGCTCGTGAGAGGCGTCTTTTAGGTACTGGCATTTCAATCTTCCTTAAAGCTAGCTAGCGCGTTCCACCGTGAATCAATTGGCGCATCGTGCTGATGTTGCGGGTTTTCAGCCATCTTGACACCGCAGTCTGGGCATAGACCTAGACAGTCTTTGCTACAAACTGGTTGGAACGGAAGGCTTAATACTACCGCGTCACGGATGACTTGCTCAAGATTAATTTGCTCGTCATTGACGGCGAAATCATCTTCGTTGTCTACAGAATAGGCGAAAAGCTCCTGAAAATCTACCTCGACATCCAGAGAAAGTGGATCGAGGCAGCGACTGCAGACCGCTGAGCCATCGGCAAATGCGGTTCCGGTGACCAAAATTCCCTCATGAACTGACTCGATACGGGACTCTAGTTCAAGAGTGGTTCCGGCCGGAACTCCGCAATCTTCGTTGCCAAAAGCCTCGGGCGCAACGATGTCTTCGTCGAAGCGGCGCATTGTGCCGGGCTTGTGCATGAGGTCATGCACATTGATCAGGTATGGGTTTTGAGTTCTGCTCAAGACTGTGCCTTTCGGTTTAGGGCGCTTAGTTCGAGCGCCTTGGCAACTGGCGGCGAAACATACTTAGCCACCGATCCCCTTAGATCAGCCACCTGGCGAACCAGTGAACTTGAAATGTGACCGTGCGCTGGATCAGCTGGAATAAATACAGTTTCGACGCCTGATAAGTCGCGATTAACCTGCGCCATCGGAAGTTCGTAGTCAACATCGACATTGGTGCGAATGCCCTTGACCAGAGCCTTGGCCCCAACCATGCGGCAATAGTCAACCAAAAGACCGCTGTCTAGAGTGTCGACCACAATTTTTGAATTCTTGATTTCGTGAGCACCTGACTCGATCAGACTTGCGCGAATCAGTTGAACGCGCTCTTCACTGGTGAATCGAGGTTGCTTTGCTGGGTTGTGCACCACAACGATGTGAACCTCTTGAAAAAGTTTGGCTGCTCGAACCGCAATATCTAGGTGGCCGAGTGTGATTGGGTCAAATGAACCCGGATAAACCGCAATGCTTGCCATGCGACTAGGTTACCGCTGGTTTGACGATTATGCCTTGGCGAGATTTTCTTGCGCTCGCTGATCGATCTGCTGTAGCACCTCGGCGAGCACCGCGTGCTTTTCAAGCGTGGGGTCATCGGCAAGCAGTTTTTCAGCCTCGCCGCGAGCCGCCTGAATCATTTTGGCGTCGCCAATTACTCGAAGAAGCTTGAGGCTCGAGCGACCACCCGATTGAGTGGCACCCAAGACGTCACCTTCGCGACGAAGCTCAAGGTCGATCTCACTGAGGGCGAAGCCATCCGTGTTGTTGGCGACAGCATTCACTCGCTCGAGCGCCAGGCTGCCGTCTTCGGCGGCGGTGAGCAAAAGGCAAAGGCCAGCATGCTGACCACGACCAACTCGGCCGCGCAGCTGGTGCAACTGGCTAATGCCAAAACGATCGGCATCAAGAATCACCATTACCGTGGCGTTTGGCACGTCAACGCCAACCTCAATCACAGTGGTTGAAACCAGGATGTCGAGCTCGCCGGCCGCAAATCGGCCCATCACCTCAGCCTTTTGCTCAGTGGTCATGCGGCCGTGAAGCATTTCAATACCTAGCCCCTTAAGGGCGGGAATTTCACGAAGCGCCTGAGTCATTGAAACCACGGATGCGAGGTTTGGCTTTGGCTTTTTAGTGAATTCCGCAGCCATCTCGTCGGTGCCGTCAAGAAACTCCGGTGACTCCTCGGCCACTCCTCCGGTTTCGATTAGGTCGACACCTGGGTCGTCTTCATCGATGCGAGAACAGACCACAAAGGCCTGGCGACCCTGACTCACCTCTTCGGCAATTCGCTGCCAGGTGCGCGCCACCAGCGCCCCCTGGGACAGCTGAACCACATGCGAACTAATTGGTTGGCGGCCGGCCGGTAGCTCGGTCAAGGTCGAGATGTCGAGATCGCCAAAAACAGTCACCGCCAAGGTTCGCGGAATCGGTGTCGCGGTCATAGTTAGGACGTGCGGTGGCAACTTGCCTTTTTGGCGAAGTGCCTCGCGTTGTTCAACACCGAATCGATGCTGCTCGTCTATCACGATGAGGCCAAGATCCATGAATTCAACTCGATCAGCAATAAGTGCGTGAGTGCCGACCACGATTTGAGCCTTGCCGCTCACGATTGCTAGCAGGGCGCGCTTGCGATCTGCGGCTGGCATCTGGCCGGTTAGCAAAGTCAAGCCAACTGATTTTGCAGCGTCTGGCCCCAGTGTTTGCGTAAGAGTTTTCTCGATTGATTTGTAATGCTGCGAAGCCAGCACCTCGGTTGGCGCAAGCAGCGCTGATTGCCCGCCAGTGTCAGCGACCAACATCATGGCTCGCAATGCCACTAACGTCTTGCCAGAGCCAACCTCACCCTGCAGCAAACGATTCATCGGGTGCGCTGTGGCTAGATCTTGAGCAAGTTGCTGGCCGATCTCGACTTGACCCTTGGTCAACTTAAACGGCAGGCCGGCATCAAATTTGCTTAGCAATTCGCCGTTTTTGGCGACTCTGGCAGTCGCTGCGGTGTGCTGGTTTTCGAGCCTGCGTTTGACCAGTGTTGCCTGCAGCACAAACGCTTCGTGATATTTGAGAGTCTCGCGAGCTGCGTGCCAATCGGCATGCTGCTGCGGTCTGTGAATTTTTTCAATCGCTTCAGCTAGCGGCATCAGGCGATTCGCCTTGATCACCTCAGCAGGCAACTCATCGGCTATCTCACCAAGTGTGTCTAACACCACAGCCATAGCCCTAGCCACCGCCCAGGTGGTGACGCTCGATGCAGCCGGATAAATCGGAATCGGTAGGTCGGCCCAGCGCTTGGCGTCTTCGGCTGAAATGTCTTCGGGGAACAATTCGTAGTCAGGGTGCGCAAGCTGCAGCTTTCCTTGATAGCTGCCGATTTTTCCGGCAAATAAGCCACGTTGACCGGGTTTGAGCTCCTTGGCTCGCCAAGCCTGATTGAAGAATGTGAGACTCATTGAACCGTTGCCATCGGTGATTTTGACCTCAAGGATGCTGCCGTTTTTGCCTTTCATCCGGCGTTCACGAACTTCAAGGATGTCGGCGACCACAGTCACCGATTCGCCCAACGGAATCTGATTAATTGGGGTCAGTTCGCCTCGAGATGAATAGCGACGAGGAAAATGCTGAAGCAGGTCGGCAACCGTTTTGAGCCCCAAATGACGCGCGAATGCTTTGGCCGTGCGATCGCCGAGCAGGCGATCAAGCGGTTGGGTTGGCAAAAGCATGTGACTATCTTCGCTGTTCGCTAGGCGGCCAACGGTTAGGCTTGGCGGGTTATGACAAGAATTATTGGCGGCATCGCCGGATCACGGCAGTTGGCCTCGCCAGCAAAATCAACCAGACCAACCAGCGACCGAATTCGCGAGTCGATTTTTAATCGCCTGGCCGCACGCGACCTGATTTTTGGCGCTCGAGTGCTAGATCTGTATGCCGGAACTGGAGCCCTCGCCCTCGAGGCAATCAGCCGTGAAGCCAAGTCGGCAATGATGGTAGAGCGAGACGGCAAAGCCGCCGCGGTGTGCGTTGCAAACTCAAGCACGATTCAAAAGGCCCTTGAAAAAGAAGGCTTTTATGACCAAATGACCAAGGTAGCCAACAAATCAGTGGTCAACTTTCTAGCTAGTGATGCTGGCGAATACGACCTGGTATTCATCGACCCGCCTTATGACATCAGCAACGACGAGGTGGCACAAAACTTGGTAGACCTTCTGCCTCGCCTGTCGAAGGATGCGGTAATAATGCTGGAACGCTCGAGTCGCACTGGTGCAGTTGGGCTTCCTAAAGAGCTAACCCTTGATGAAGAGAAGAACTATGGCGACACCAATGTCTACTGGTTAGTTCGCAATTAGTTCGCAATTAACAAGCCTGAAAATAAAAAATCGCCCGGCCAATTGGCTGGGCGATTTTTTTGGGTTATCCGAAGAACCCCTTGAGGTCTCGCTTTGGTTCACCAACATAAATCTGCTGAGGGCGACCAATCTTTGTCGCCGGATCCAAGTTCATTTCGCGCCAGTGAGCGATCCATCCAGGCAAGCGACCAACAGCAAATAGTGCGGTGAACATGCGAGGTGGGAAGCCCAATGCCTTGTAGATAACGCCGGTGTAGAAATCGACGTTCGGGTACAGCTTGCGCTCGATGAAGTAGTCATCGGCTAGCGCCGCGGCCTCTAGCTCTTTGGCGATGTCTAGCAGTGGGTCGCTAACGCCAAGCTCGCTGAGCACCTTGTCGGCGGTTGCCTTGACGATGCGCGCACGTGGGTCAAGGCTCTTGTAGACACGGTGACCGAAGCCCATTAGGCGGATGCCGTCTTCTTTGTTCTTGACCTTCTGCACGAACTCTTGAACTGACATGCCTGACTCTTGAATCTCTTTGAGCATTAGCAATACAGCCTCGTTGGCGCCACCGTGAAGCGGGCCAAACAGGGCGTTGATGCCCGATGAGATTGAGGCAAACAGGTTTGCCTGGCTCGAACCAACCAGGCGAACGGTTGAGGTTGAACAGTTCTGTTCGTGGTCTGCGTGCAGCACCAACAGGGTGTCTAGTGCCTTGGTGACAACTGGGTTCTGCACATAAGCCTCGGCAGCGTTGCCAAAGGTTAGGCGCAAGAAGTTCTCGACATATGAGAGTGAGTTGTCTGGATAAAGCAGTGCCTGGCCAAGGCTGTTTTTGTGAGCGTAGGCAGCCAATACTGGCAACTTGGCCAAAAGGCGAATGGTAGACAGTTCTACTTGCTCAGGATCGTGTGGATCTAGGGAGTCAGGATAGAACGTTGAAAGTGCAGTGGTTCCGGCAGCAAGCACGGCCATTGGGTGAGCACTCTGCGGCATTGCGGTGAATAGGTTCTTTAGGTCTTCGTGAACCAAAGTGTGACGACGAATGCGGTCCTCGAATGCACTTAGCTCGTCTGCGGTTGGTAGCTCTGAATAAATCAGTAGGTAGGCAACCTCTAGAAAGCTCTTTGAGCCGGCAAGCTGCTCGATTGGATAACCGCGGTGACGAAGCACTCCATTGCCACCATCGATGAAGGTGATAGCTGACTTCGTCGAAGCGGTATTGACGAAACCTTGGTCATAAGCGGTAAGTCCGGTTAGTGCGGTCAGTTTCGAAACGTCAATCGATGACGGCCCATCAACACTCTGGATGATTGGTAGGTCGAAAGTGTTTTCACCATAGGTCAGTGAAACGTTGTCGCTAGAGGTCATCTAGGCTCCTAGTGCTTTATTTTGCGGTGGGTTTAGCCTATGGCATCGCGCAAGCGGCGTGCGCCTTCGGCAATTTTGTCATCGGTTGCTGTGATTGAAAAACGCACGTATTTATCGTTGCTCGGGCCGTAGAAGGTGCCTGGAACCACAATGATGCCGAGCTCGGCCATGCGATCAACGGTTTTCCAGCAGTCTTCGTGCAGGGTCGCCCAAAGATAAAGTCCGGCCTGGCTCTCGGCGAGCTCAAATCCATAGTCGCGAATCGCGTCAAGCAACACTGTGCGACGCTCGCGATAAATCTCTTTTTCAACGCGCACGTGCTCTTCGTCACCAAGCGCCACAGCCATTGCTCGCTGAACTGGCCCCGGAGTGTTTAGGCCAGAGTGCATGCGCAAGTTGACCAAACCCTTGATTAGGTCAGCTGCGCCCACAGCAAAAGCTGCACGATAGCCAGCCATATTCGACTGCTTGCTCAGCGAATAAAGAGCAATGACGCCGTCAAAATTACCTTCGATAACCCGCGGGTCAAGAATGCTCGGAATAACCTTGGTGTCCCACTCGTTCCAACCGAGCTCGGCGTAACACTCATCGCTAGCCAAAAGCGCGCCTAGCTCACGAGCTTTTGCAACAGCTGTGCGCATCTCATCGACGTCCATAACGCGACCGTCTGGGTTTCCTGGTGAGTTGATCCAGATCAATTTGGCATTGGCCGGCCATTTTGCTGGGTCGTCTTCACTAATCAGCTCAGCACCGCAAAGTGCCGCACCGACCTCATAGGCGGTATAAGCGGCCTTTGGCTGCACCACGGCATCGCCAGGGCCAAGGCCCATAAATAGAGGAAGCCAACTGATTAGCTCTTTAGAGCCGATAGACGGCATCACCTGATCTGGCGAAAGGCCAGGAACGGCGCGACGACGAGCAAACCACTCGACCACTGCGGCTTTGAATTCTGGAGAACCGCCGGTGCTTGGATAGCCCGGAGCGTTAGATGAATCAACTAGTGCCTGCTGAATAACCTCTGGGGTTGGGTCAACCGGTGAGCCAACTGATAGGTCTACTGCCCCACCGGCATGCTTAGCGGCCTTTGCCGCATATGGCTTCAGTGATTCCCACGGATACTCGGGCAGTCGATCGAACATCGGGATTACTCGCCCTGCGGTGGCAGAGCAGAAATGACCGCGTGATCCTTGGCAATCTTGCCGACCTTGGCAGCGCCGCCCGGTGAACCTAGGTCATCAAAGAATTCAACGTTTGCCTTGTAGTAATCAGCCCACTGAGATGGAAGGTCGTCTTCGTAATAAATCGCCTCGACCGGGCAAACTGGCTCACAGGCGCCACAGTCAACACACTCATCCGGGTGAATGTAAAGCGAACGCTCACCTTCATAGATGCAGTCAACCGGGCACTCTTCGATGCAGGCCTTGTCTTTAACGTCAACGCATGGAAGCGCGATTACGTAGGTCACGAGAACTCCTAACGGTGCCCTGAGGCGCTTTTGCCCCATGACGATGGATGAATACTAGGAAACAAAATTATCAAGGCACACAGCCCAATTGAGCCATAAGCCCAAATGTTTCCGGCCGAATTTCCCAAAATTAGGACTTCTCCACCAGGCTGACGTTGAGCGAGCTGAAAAACAGTTAGAGCGAAGCTGGCTGCCATTAGATAGAGGGCGCCTCGGCTGCTGCGCAGCAGTCGCAAAGCCAGCGCCAGTGAGCCGACCATGGTCATTGCGACAACTAGTCCGAGCGGAAAACCATCGCCTTCTACCTGGTGCAGCAGCGTGCCGGCAAGGCCCAGCAGGGCGCCGAGTGGCAGGGCCCAGAGGAAAGTGAACGCAGGTCGCAGGTGCACCAGTGGGCTCGGAGAAGCCAGGCGAATGTGCTCTGGTTCGTTGTATTTCAGAACTTCGCCGTTGCTAACGCTGTAGCTGCTTTCGCGAGCATCGATCTGGCTTGCGTGCGCTTCGAGAGCCGCCTTTTTAATGGCTGCAGTCTCTTTGCCGCCAATGGCAACATCGAATTTTTCGTTTCGACCGGCAATCACCCAGAATTCTGGGGCGCGACGAACCTTGCGAGAAATCTTGCGAACTGCCATGGCAGTTGCTTCGTGAGCCACTTTGTGATCTGGGTGGTTATTGCCACCCTTGCGGTTATAGGTAAGCACGGTGTCTGGCTTAAATTCGCGCATTACAGCCATGATGTCTTCAGCAATCACCGATGGTGAAGTTGCCGCCAATGCGAGGTTGTCAAGATTGCGCGGCTTGGCCAACTTGCCCATTGAATTTAGGCGAGCACCGCTATCTAGATAGGCGCGAGTGCCCGCAAAAGAATGCTTCAGGCCCGGATAATTTTTGATTGCCTCGCGAAGCTCTTGGCTTCTAAACGCGGCCATACCGTGCAAATCACCCTCGAGCGGCTTGAGCTCTTCGAGGCGGATCTTGCCACGCTCGCCCCGAGTCAAGGTCAGCAGATACACCTCTGCCCCCGACTTCAAGGTGTCAGCGATGATGTGCCCGGTCGACAGACTTTCGTCGTCTGGGTGCGCGTGAACTATCAGAAGTCGCTTTGGTGCAAACGTTCCTTTAGCCATAGCAATACTTTAGGTCAGAACCTAAGCGAGCCTGCCCTTATTCAGATGCGCGCTTGCGAGCTGAAGCTTGACGAGCACGAATGTTCGGGTCAAGCTCAACCTTGCGAATGCGGGTTGCTTCTGGGGTGACCTCAACACACTCGTCTTCGCGAGCGAACTCGAGGCACTCTTCTAGTGAAAGCTTGCGCGGTGGGGTTAGTGACTGGAACTCGTCAGATGAAGCTGCACGCATGTTGGTGAGCTTCTTCTCTTTAGTGATGTTGACTTCCATGTCATCAGCGCGTGAGTTCTCGCCAACAACCATTCCGGCATAAACCTCTGAGGTTGGCTCTACGAAGAATGAGCCGCGCTCCTGAAGACCAATCATCGCGAACGGGGTTACTGAACCAGCGCGGTCAGCAACCATTGAGCCGTTCTGACGGGTCTGGATGTCGCCAGCCCATGGGCCGTATCCGGCTGAAATCGCGTTAGCGATACCGGTGCCCTTGGTTGAAGTCAAGAACTCTGTGCGGAAACCGATAAGGCCACGGCTAGGAACCTTGAATTCCATGCGGGTCCAGCCGGTGTTGTTTGAGGTCATGTTGAGCATCTGGCCCTTGCGAGAAGCAAGGAGCTGAGTCATTGCACCCAAGAACTCGTCTGGAACGTCGATGGTTAGGTCTTCGAAAGGCTCGTGAGTCTTGCCGTCGATCTTCTTGATAACTACCTGTGGCTTGCCGACGGTTAGCTCATAACCCTCGCGACGCATCTGCTCAACCAGAATTGCCAGTGCAAGCTCGCCACGGCCCTGAACTTCCCAGGCATCCGGACGCTCGGTAGGAAGAACGCGAATCGAAACGTTACCGATTAGCTCTTTGTCTAGGCGGTCTTTAACCAAACGTGCGGTGACCTTTGCGCCCTTGACGCGACCGGCCATCGGCGACGTGTTGATACCGATGGTCATCGAGATTGCAGGGTCGTCAACAGTGATCATTGGCAACGGGCGAACATCGTTCGGGTCAGCCAAAGTCTCACCAATGGTGATGTCTTCGATACCGGCAACGGCAACGATGTCGCCTGGGTTTGCCTCTTCGGTCGGGAATCGCTCAAGAGCCTTGGTCTTTAGCAGCTCAGTGATTTTTACGTTCTGAGTGGTGCCATCCTGGCGAACCCAAGCAACCTGCTGACCCTTCTTTAGCTTGCCGTTGAAGATGCGAAGCAAAGCTAGACGACCAAGGAATGGTGACGCGTCGAGGTTGGTCACGTGCGCCTGAAGCGGTGCTTCGTCGTCGAAGGTCGGGGCCGGGATGTATTTCATGATGGCGCCGAATAGTGGCTCTAGGTCTTTGCCTTCTGGCAAAGTGCCGTCGGCTGGCTTGGTCAGGCTGGCAACACCGGCTCGACCAGATGCATAAATGATTGGCAGTTCAAGAATGCCGTCGATGTCTAGGTCTGGCACTGAGTCGTGAAGGTCTGAAGCTAGACCCAAAAGTAGGTCGTGAGTCTCTTCGACAACCTCGTCGATGCGTGCATCGCCGCGGTCGGTCTTGTTGACCAGCAAAATAACCGGAAGCTTTGACTCCAGTGCCTTGCGAAGCACGAAACGGGTCTGAGGCAGTGGGCCTTCAGATGCGTCGACCAAAAGAACA
This sequence comes from Actinomycetota bacterium, assembly GCA_041191585.1. Lineage (GTDB taxonomy): Bacteria > Actinomycetota > Actinomycetes > Actinomycetales > Microbacteriaceae > Rhodoluna. The sequence continues at coordinate 2,302 of JBEEOO010000020.1, read as the reverse complement.
ACACCGTCAACCATTGACAGACCGCGCTCAACCTCGCCACCGAAGTCGGCGTGGCCCGGGGTGTCAATCACGTTGATGGTGATTTCTTTGCCGCCTGAGTGCTCACCCTTGTAGGCAATAGCGGTGTTCTTGGCAAGGATGGTGATTCCCTTTTCGCGCTCAAGGTCACCTGAGTCCATGACGCGCTCGCCCACAGCGGCGTGGTCGCTGAATGAGCCAGTCTGGCGAAGCATGGCATCGACCAGAGTGGTCTTGCCGTGGTCTACGTGGGCAACGATTGCAACGTTGCGTAGGTCATCTCTATTGGCTAGCGCCATGGGAACATCCTTGTGTTTTCGCGCACGGCAGCCCAAACGAATTTGAGCTATTGCGCTGATTTATATTTCGAATTGAATCTCGGGGGTGCAGAATTGCAACTTTGGGCCCCTGCGGCTCTAAGTCTAGCCCGTGATGCTCGTTTTAGGCAGGTTTGGCGTAGCCTAAAAACATGTTGGATGCAGGCGATCGCGAGCTGGCGGTTCTGATTTATGACGGGGACTGCGCATTTTGCAACCGAAGTCTGCAATTCGGGCTCAATCGCCTGGCATGGTTTCCGGCCTACAAGCCGTTTCAAAAGTTGCCGACAGATGTTTTTGGCCTAAATCGAGCTGACTTTGAGAAGTCGATATGGCTGGTTGGCCAATCGAGTAAATTTGCCGGCCACAGAGCCGCCGCCTGGATTTTGCAGCAGCAGAGAAATCCGCTGCACAAAATGCTCGGTGCGCTTATTGAAGCGGGCGGCCCGATTTCGGCACTTGCCTATCGCCTTATTGCCGCCAACCGCCACCGACTGCCTGGCGCAACCGAGGCTTGTGAAATTGAAATGAAACATGATGCTTGATTTGTTCGCGATTGGTTTTTTTGCCGGATTAGCGTTGGCAATTCCGGTTGGCCCAATGGCCATCATGCTGATGAATACCACCATCGAGCGCGGAATAAGGCATGGCGCCATAGGTGCGCTAGCCATGGCTACCGTCGACTTCAGCTATGCCTTCACCGTTTTTGCGCTGGGCCAAATAATTGCAAATCTGCTTAGTGATTTTGGGTTATGGCTAAGCCTTGGTGGGGCTGCAATTTTGCTTGTTTTGGGTTTGCAAACCCTGATTCGCAATCTTCGTCTCTTTGGGGCTGGTGAAAATGCCTTGCCCGCGCAAACCAGCACTGGCAGTCGGGGGCTCACCTTCACCAAATTTGCCGGCGCCACCATTTTGAACCCGCCAACTGCGCTGTATTTCTTGGCAATCGCACCTTCGCTAAAGATTGGTAGTGCCGGCGACGCTGCGACTTCAATTGGAGCCTCACTTCTGCAATGGGCACTAATTTTCGCAATTGGTGTTTTTGTCGGTTCTGTAATTTGGCAGCAGGGGCTCGCCCTTGCCGGCCTAGGTCTGAGGCAGATCACCAGCAATCGGGTTAGGCCATGGATTGGGTCGATCGGTGGGCTGCTGATTGTCGGCCTTGCCGTAAAAATTGCAATCGACGCTTTTTGACCCAATGTTTCTTGCCGGGTCTGGTAGCGCGGTTCACCGATGCTAGCCTGAACGGGCAGTTTGCCAGTTAGAAAGGCCTTTTGGCAGTGAAGCAAATTCCACTTCGTCCGGTTCTTGTCGGACTCATTGCACTCGTCGCCATCATCGGAGCTTTTTCTTTTTTCACCAACGGTTCGACTAACGAAATGGCTCAAGAATCAGAATTCGCCAGTTCAGCAATTGACGGCCCATGCGTTGGTTCGGGCGTCACGCTAACTGTTGATTTCGGCAAGAGCTCGGGTATCGAGTCGGTCACTAAGTGCGCCAAAGACTTCACTGGCTCGGGCTGGGATCTGCCCACTGCAACGGGCGTCAAAGTTGAGGGCTCAAAGAAGTATCCGATTGGATTTGCCTGTCGCATCAACGGCTATCCAGCAGAAGAGGTTCAGAGCTGTGGATCAAAACCCACTTACAACCTTGGATACTGGTCATATTTTCAAGCCAACTCACTTGGCCCTAGCACCTGGCGCCTTAGCGACGTCGGTGCTGCCGAGACCAAGCCTGAGTGTGGCGATTTCGAGGCTTGGGTGTTTGTCGAAAACGACGACCCTAACGCACTGCCTGTGCTGCCAGCCGCCGCATTCATTTGTCAATAGTGGTCTAACAAGTTGAGCCGACTGAAACCGAAGCTTCAGCCACACCCAGCTAGCTGGTGGCTATTGAGCTTGGGGCTCATCGCCTTGGCTTCTAACTCGGGCTTGCCGACTTTGCTGGCGTTGGTTTTGGTTCTGTCG
>JBEEOO010000019.1:0-15104 GCA_041191585.1 Actinomycetota bacterium | reverse complement strand
TGACTCAAGCCGGTTTAGAGGTTGAAGTTGTCGGCTTAGGCGGCTTGCTTGAACTGCCCGAAATAGTCGACCTAGTTTCAGCACTACGGGTGATCAACTCCACAGATTCCGGCTCAGCTCTGATCAGACTTCTGGCTGGCCCTAGGTGGCGCATAGGCGTCAAAGACATCCAGCAGCTTTCGGCTTATGCGCACTATCGTGCAAAGACTTTTGATGCCGAATTGGCCAGCCGACTAAGAGCAAGCGTGGCTGCCGAAGACTCGTCATCAATAGTCGACGCCCTAGATTCGATCGCCGATAACCCAGATTTGTCACGCTTTGAATTCTCAGATGCCGGTGTCACAAGACTCAAAGACGCCGCTGAACTTTTTAGAAAGATGCGCAGACAAGTGGGCCTCGGTCTGGTTGAGTTTGTGCGATCGGTTGAGCAAGAGCTTTGGCTAGACATCGAAGTCATGGCTAACCCGGTGCTGCGTCACCCAATGGCTAACCTCAATGCATTCGCTCAAATTGTTGCCAATTACGCGGCTAGCAATCATCGCCCAACTCTGGGGTCGTTCATTTCCTGGCTTGATTTTGCAGATCAGCGTGAGCGCTTCGAAGTGCCTACTGTGGCGCCAGAGCAGGGTGTGGTTCAGATTTTGACTATCCACTCGGCTAAGGGGCTTGAGTGGAACAACGTTGCTGTGGCAAACCTCAGCGAGGGCGATTTTCCGTCAGATCGTGGGGCTTCGACTGGCTGGGCGAACCCAGGCGTGTTGCCATATCCGCTTCGCGGTGATCGAGAGAGTCTGCCGGTCTGGAATTTCGAGGCAGCCACCACACAGCCCGAATTTAGAGACACCCTCGATGATTTCAAGCAACAGGCGCGCGAGCACAAACTTCGCGAAGAACTTCGCCTTATGTATGTAGCGGTAACTAGGCCAAAAGATCGACTGCTCATGACAGGTTCATACTGGAAACCGGGCATTAAGTCACCCAAGCAAATCTCGAGTTTTCTATTGAATGCGGCTGAATACCTAGGCGCTTCGTTTGACCTTCAGCCCGGTGAACTAAACCCGCTTGAGGCGCATTCGGCCACTGCGCAGTGGCCGCTAGAGCCACTCGGTGCTGAATATCGAAAGACACTCGAGTTAGCGAGCAAAAAGTTTGCCGAAACACAACATAAGCAACAAAACTCAACTCTGAGTCAACGGCGTGAGCAAGACGCAATCGCAAACCAGATCGAACTCTTGCTTGCCGAAGCCCAGCAGCGCGTCGACCGCCAATTTGAGCTAGAGCTGCCGGTTCGCATCGCGGCTTCTAGGTTCAAAGATTATGTTGGAGATTTAGATTCGCTGGCTGCGCGATTGTTGCGCCCAATGCCTCAACAGCCGTTCAGCCAGACTCGAACCGGAACCCTGTTTCACAGTTGGCTTGAGCAAAATTATGCGCTTATCGAAGATGATGAATTTGAGACTGCCGAACTGGATCAAGAATCAGCTATTCAAACCCTGAAGCAAAACTTCGAGGGTTCAAGATGGGCCGGGCTGACGCCGGTTTCGGTAGAGCAAGAGATTCAGCTAACTCGCGGTGCGCACACTTTCATCTGCAAGCTAGACGCCGTATTTGCGACCGATTCCGGGATCGAGATTGTCGACTGGAAAACCGGAAGACCGCCGGTTGACGAGCGGGATGAAGAGCTCAAGGCTTTGCAGCTAGCGCTCTATCGAGCGGCCTATTCAGCCTTTAGCGGGCGACCGATCTCAGAAATTTCTGCAAGTTTTTATTTTGTTGCCGAAGATCTAGAACTGAAGCCTAAAAAGCTGCTTGAGCCAGACGAGCTATTCAAACTCTGGGATTCAGTGGTCGAAACTTTTAGTTCGTCGGCCAGCTAGCGAACCAAACTAAAACAGTTCGTTCTCAGATTTCTCAGGCAGTTCGATGACGCGAGTTTTAGTGTCGGTCGCGGCTGATTCCTCATTGTCAGACTGAGCCTCGGCGGCGTCAACAGTTGCAAAAACGTCAGCCTCGTCGCCGTCATCCATGTTTTCAGCGGCATCAGCCACAAATGACTCGTCGTCTACTTCAGCTTCTGCTTCAACATCGATTTCAGATTCTGCTTCAACCTGAATGATTTCAATTGCCTGAGTCTTGGCAAGTTCAATTTCAGGGTCGCGATCAAGAATGCGATCAACCGCTGCCGGAATAAATGCATCCTCTTCAAGAATGTTCTGAATTGCCACGGCCGAAGCGGCACTGGTAATTAGTGGTCGAACCACACCCTCAGAAACCTCAGCAGCGAGTTGCTCAAGCATTTGCGCCGCATCCTCGATGATTTCTGGATCAGCTTTAGTGACACCGTGTAGCATCCATCGCGCCATTTCAAGTTCGCTGTAAAGAGTGGCGCGTGATCTGATGGTCTGATCGCTGAGGCGACGTTCGATCGAATAGGCCAGCATGACTGCATCGTTCAGCTCAATTGCGTTTGCACCAAAAATCCAAGCAAAGTCTTCGGCTGGGTCGCTAATTTTTAGGCTGCTCCAAGCCAAAACTCCGCTGACCTCTTGGTCTTGCTCAAGCACGGTCTCGCCGCTCAAAGCCCCGTGAACCACAGTTGGCAAATATCTAAATAGATCTGCATCTTCAAGCGCATCTTGCCAGCGCTGCAAAAGCACCGATGGAATCTTGCCGGTGGCAGCTGCTCGATCGAGCTCTGCGATGCGGGCTCTGACCAGCGCTGCTGGGTCGAAAACCGGAAGGTGGGCATCTTCGACAACAGAAGTAGGCAGGTTATGTATGGCCGCGATTGCCTTGCCGATTGATTCGGCTAGGTGACCCTCTGGGGCGACGGTTGTGACGTCAATCGAGTTGCCGTATAGAAAATCAAAAATGTAAACCGCTGCGCCTCGGTCGTCGCGGGTTTCTCCGGTTAGCGATGTGATTGCGAATGGCAGTGATGCGCGGCTTGAAGCCAGCGCTTTCAGTGCCTGAAGCTCAACTGCCTGCTCGGTTCCGGCAGCAGCAGAATTCGGCACCTTGACCACTAGGTGTTCGCCGTCGGTAGTTGTGAGGATGGCTGAATCAAACGCTCCTGAGGCACCGGTGGTGAGCTTTTTTGCGTCTTTGATGTCTAGATGAGGAACCGCGTCGTTTGCTAGCGCAGCTAAAATCAGAGGAGATTTGGCCATGCTTCAAAGGTTAGACAAAAACCGCCTTTGAACCACGCATCGCCACGCAAAAAACGGCAAGTCCAACCAAGTTTGCACAGCATGCAGACCCAGGTTGGCCAACAGAAATCAGGTGTTCGATGGCTGACCTGCTTGACCTGCCGTTGGGTCATTCGAGCATCGATCGCGACTACCTGACTCGCAATCGCCCGAATCTCTTTGACGAACTTTCAATCGACCAGAGCGCTCGGGTTCTAGTTATGAATAACGGCAAAGTTTTGCTGCAAACTTCAGAACACGGATTGGTGCCTCAGCTGCAACTTCTGAAGCCAAATCAGATTCCAAATTCAGAACTTCGGGTCTACCTTGGCAAAACCACTGAGCCCCAAGATGATGAACCAGCCGGCATCATGGTCTCTTTAGCCCAAGTGAGTGACAGTGTCGCCACTGAAATCGAGCCAGATGCAAACCGATGGAAGCATCTTCGGGCGACTGGGGCTGGCCTTGGTCCTCGCGATTCAGGCTTATTCACACTCGCGCTGGCAATCTCGAACTGGCACGAAGCTCACCAATTCTGCTCTCGTTGTGGTGGCGCCACCGTCATCGAAAAATCCGGTTGGGTTCGTCGATGCCTCAAAGACGGGCAAGAGCTTTTTCCTCGCACCGATCCGGCCATCATCGCCAGTGTGATTGATTCGCGCGATCGAATCTTGCTTGGTTCACAGGGTGCCTGGGAGCAAAATCGCTGGTCGATTTTGGCCGGTTTCGTTGAACCGGGGGAGTCGCTTTCGGCCGCTGTGATTCGCGAAATCTATGAGGAAGCCGGAGTTCGCGTTATCGACCCGCACTACCTCGGCAGTCAGACCTGGCCTTTCCCTTATTCGCTTATGGTGGGTTTCACGGTTCGCGTTGATCCTGATTTTGAACACCTGGATGCAACCCCTGACGGCGATGAGATTGTTCGCCTGCGTTGGTTCAGTCGCGAAGAAATAAAGGCTGAGGCCGATTCGATGCTGCTGCCCGACCGGCTTTCAATCTCGCGCGCGATTATCGAGCACTGGTACGGCGGCCGAATCGAATGAACCCCGACGAACTGCTTGAAAATCTAGACGCTGAACAGCGCGAAGCGGCCACTTCGCTGGTCGGGCCTGTCTGCATTTTGGCTGGCGCCGGCACGGGCAAGACCCGAACCATCACGCACCGCATCGCCTATGGAATCGCCAAAGGGTATTTCGCCGCCAACCGAATCATGGCCCTCACCTACACCAACCGTGCGGCTGGCGAATTGCGAGCCAGACTCAGAGGACTCGGCATTCCAGGAGTCTCAGTAAAAACTTTTCACGCGGCAGCTTTGTCGCAACTGGATTATTTTTGGCCACAGTATGCCGGAGTGCCTGCTCCGAACGTGCTGGAATCCAAGGCAAAAATGCTCAGCGAAGTTGCTTCAAACCTGAAAATCAACCTCGACACCACCGCGATTCGCGAGCTGGCGGCTGAGATTGAGTGGCGAAAGTTCTCGATGCTGAGCCTCGCCGAGTATGCCGACCGCGTCAGCACCAGGCCAAAGGTTGCGGGACTGTCAGCCGCAAAGAACCTTGAAATCCAGGCGGCCTATGAGTCAGCAAAAATCGCTGCCCAGCGAATCGACTGGGAAGACGTGCTGGTGCTCACTCTGGGTTTGCTTCGAGCCGAGCCACTCGCGCTTGCTCACGTTCAGCAGCAATATCGCTTTTATACCGTTGATGAATATCAAGACATCTCGCCACTGCAGCATGCGTTGCTTGAACTTTGGCTTGGCGAGCACACTGAACTTTGCGTGGTCGGAGACCCGAATCAGACCATTTATTCATTCACCGGCGCGACCAGCGAATATCTTCAGAGTTTCGCCGATCGGTATGAAAACGCCAAGGTCGTGCAGCTAACTCGCAACTATCGATCAACTCAGCAGGTTGTTGCTCTGGCTAATCGCCTGACCGCCGAATCGCACATGGAGCCGCTTGAGTCGCAGGGTGATATCGGATTTGCCCCTAGCGTTCGCGAGTTTGCCACCGTGGCCGACGAAGCAAACTCAATTGCCAGTGAAATTAAAGAACTAATTGCGGCTGGTGTTCGAGCAAGTCAAATAGCAGTTTTGTATCGCATAAATTCACAGTCAGAGGCAATTGAAAATGCTTTGAGCACGCAAGGGATTGGCTATCAAGTGAGGGGCGGAGAGCGATTCTTCGCGCGTCCTGAAATTCAAGCTGCGATGCGTTCGATTCGAGCCGAGTCCCTAATCGATACCGGCAAATCACTTTTTGAATCGGTAAGTGAAATTTGTCGCACACACGGATGGCAGGCGATGCCACCAACCGACGTCAACGCCAATCTTGAGCGCTGGGAGGCTCTGAATTCGTTGATCTCAATTGTCGAAGAACTGCCTGCTGGTTCGACTTTGGTCGAATTTGCTAAAGAACTCGATGAACGCCAACGGTCACAACATGAACCGATCAAAGAGGCGGTCACGCTGTCGACTATTCACGCGGCCAAGGGTCTCGAGTGGCAATCGGTGTTCGTTTCGGGAGTCTCTGAGGGCTATTTGCCAATCGGTTATGCCAAGACAGATCGAGAGGTCTATGAAGAGCAGCGTCTGCTCTATGTTGCCCTTACCCGAGCTCGTCGAGACCTAGCTATTTCTTGGGCCAAGCGCGACGCAGTTGGCCATAGAGACCGAGAACCATCAAGGTTTATTGCTCTGTTGCGCCCAGGCAACCGCAGTTAGCCGCCGCAGGCCAATCAAATTCATAAACTCGATGTTCAGCTAAGTCGAGCCGAAAACCCCGCTTAGAAGCAAGCGAGATTCCCGTTGAACTCGTTTCAGAATCAAGTGCTGCTCCTAGGGCTGCCGGGTTATCTAGATGCATGAGTGTCGATTTGATTGCCAAGCCAGCCGCGAAAAATCGGCTGGCGCTGTCGTCGAAGCGCAGATGCGATGAAAGCGCTTGGCTTGCCAGCGCCGACCAAGCTGAGTCTTTGGCCATGCGATTCAGATCAAGGCAACGCAAACACGGATTTTTGCCTGGCACCAACACCGGCGTCACGTCTACAAACCGTTCGCCAAAAGTGAGGTTTATGTGCGGAATCTGTTTGCGAGCCCAAATCGCATATCGGGTCGGGGCGGTCACCGTTTGCGAAACTAAGACCGCAAAATCAAGCTGTTCGAGCGAGCCATTGCTCATGCGATTGGCATTAGAAACTCGAGCAGGCAAGTGATTGCGACTCAAGATGCTGCTGACTGTAGAAATTCTTGAGCTGCCCTGCTGGCTCTGTTCAAATCCGTCAGCACCGATATCGGCCGGCAGTACCGGTCGATTGTCGTGAGTGACAATTCGCCCGATGCCGCCGGCTGCCAGCCCGCGCGCTAAAGCCAAGCCAGTTTTGCCAAATGAATCTAGGTAAATTGCCCTGCCGCCGCGCTGCGCCAGAATTGCCGCTCCTTGAACTCGATGGCTAGCCTCAGCACGAACCATTTCGGCAAACGAATTTTGGCTATAGCGACCAAATTCAATCTCAGCTAAACGGCCAGTCGACGAACGACGACTCGGTTTAGTCGCTCCGGGCTGGTGACTAATGACAGGGCCCAATCGATCGATCAGCTTCTGGGCATCTGGCTTGTCGAGCCCAGCCTCTTTAGCAAAGTAAGCGAGCTGACTATCGGCAAATCCGCTCACAAGCATTTTTATTAGTCGCCGCTCGGGCTCGGTGATGCTTGTCAGTACCAGCGCATCTGAGCTAAAGCCAAATTGCAAATCAGTTAGATTTCGCCAAGCCGGAGAACTTGCCGGATTCAATTTCAAAACCATGACGACATGGTTGCCTAATCGACAAAGTCGCGCGCAAGTTATTCACAGCGCAATACTGCAGACCACAACTAACCCAGCAGGTCGCGCAATTCTTTGTCGAACGCATCGTCGTTGCCACCATTGCGTAGTCGCTCAATCAGTGCAGCAGGGTCGGCGATATCGTCTAGGCCAGGCAGCACATCTGGGTGACCCCAGAGCGAATCTCGCTTTGCAGTTCCAAGCTCATTGCCGATTTGGCGCCACATGGCAGCCGATTCGCGCAGTTTTCTTGGGCTCAGTTCTAGGCCCAATAGCGACCTAAACGTTTGCTCGGCCGGCCCGCCAGTTGCACGTCGACGACGAACCGCTTCTGCAATTGCAGAAGCTTTTGGCAGCAGGAGCGTTGCCTCGTCGGTAACGGCGTCGACCCAGCCTTCAATCAGAGCCAACAAACCCTCAATTCTGGTTAGCGCCAGTTTTTGCTCGTCAGTCTGCTCGGCGATGAAACCACCCGATTCGATGATGTTCTTAAGCTCGTCGGCATTATTCGGGTCAAGCCCCGAGGCGATCTCGTTGATTTTTTCGCCGTCGATGCTGATCTCGCTGGCAAAAGTTGCAATTTGTGAAACCACGTGTTCGCGCAACCATTTGCTGTGCTTGAAGAGTCTTGCGTGCGCCATTTCACGGATAGCTAGATAGATGTAAGCCTGATCGGCTTCAATCTCTAGCTCGGCGACAAATTTCTCGAGATTCTGCCCAACGAATGCCACGCGCTGCTCGGTGAAAATCGGCAACCCAATGTCGCTGCCGCCAAGGGCTTCGGTTGACAGCTTGCCGATTGCTTGGCCCAGTTGCATTGCATAAAGTGCGGCGCCAGCCGACTTCAGCATGTCTGCTGCTGGCCCGAGGGTAGCCTGCAATTCACTTGGCAAATTCGTGCTGAGGTTTTCGCTAAGGGCTGCGCTCATGCGCGAAGCAATCGGTGAAGCTAGTGCCTCAAAAAGTGCAATCGAATCGGCTACCCACATCTCGCGAGTTAGCAGCTTCGGCTCGGTGGTCAGCTCGGCTACATCAGTCTGCTGGCTAAGCCAGAGTGTTCCAACCGACATTGCTTCGGCTATCGATTTTCTAAAGTCGGCACTGATAGCTCGCTCTTCTTTTTTTGCGATCGACTTTGCCTGGTCGAGTGCGAGACCCCAGTTCACGCCTGATTTGTCTGCGCCACCAAAAGACTGCAGGGCCGATTGCAGCTGGCTCATCATCGCAGCGATGGCCGCCGGGTCATTTGGCAAACCCGCAGCCGCAGCAAGTTTTGCCGCATCAGCGTTCTCGTTGCCGGCTAAAAAGTCGCGCAAAAACTTCTCAAAATCTTCTGGGTTTGGCCCAGATGGGTTTTCTGCCGACATAAGGGCCTCCTTCAAAACAACGGTATTTGTTCAACCGCTGAAATTGTGGAGTTTTGAGGCAAATCTAAGTTTTGTTCGCCAGCAGAGTAAACCACCCAAACCGCACCAAATAGCCAGGTCGCAGAAGTTAGGCTTTAGCTGTGAGTTTCTTTGACGAGCCAAATCAGTCTTATTTTGAGCCTGTTTCTCGCCGCCCGCGTCGTGCTTCGGGCCTAGTTTTTCTCTCACTTTTCGCCATCAGTTTGATTGGCCTAGTTTTCTTGCCGACCCCTTATGTGATTGAGCAGCCAGGCCCAGTATTCAATGTTCTCTCGGTCGAAAATGGCGAATCGGTTATCACTGTTGAAAATGCCAAAACCTATGAAACCAAGGGTGACCTAGACCTATTGACCGTCAGTGTTTTGGGCAGTCGCGAAAACACCCCGAGCTGGCTCGAGTTGGGTTGGGCTTGGCTTGATCCGGCCAAGGTCATCACTCCAATTGATGCGATTTTCCCTGAGGGTCAAACCACCAAGCAGGCAGAGGTCGAGAGTGCGGCCATGATGGAGCAATCGCAGCAAGATGCCATCGCCGTAGCCCTGAAAAAACTCGGCTACAAAGTTCCGTTCGAGGTCTACATCAGCGAGGTGCTCAAGAGTGCTCCGGCTAGTGGAATATTGCGCGCCACCGATTTCGTGAAGACCGTCAGTGGCATCCAGGTTCAATCTGTTGAACAGCTGCGAGCAATTTTGAATGAGTCAAACGGTCAGCCAGTGGCAGTTGAAATTGAGCGAGCCGGAAAACTGCAAACCGTTGAGGTCACCCCGACAAAAAACGAAGCGGGCGATTATCGAATGGGCGTTCTCGCCGGCATCAAATACGACTTTCCGATCCAGGTCAATCTCAAGCTTTCTGATGTTGGCGGCCCATCAGGCGGCATGATTTTCGCACTCGGCATCTATGACATCCTTACCCCTGGATACCTGGTCGGCGGCGAGAAAGTTGCCGGAACCGGAACGATTGATGGCAATGGAAACATCGGCCCTATCGGCGGAATCCGACAAAAAATGCATGGGGCGCAGCGTGCGGGAGCTAGCTACTTTTTGGCGCCGGCTGACAACTGCTCGCAGGTGATTGGAAACATCCCTGAAGGCCTCAAGGTTTTCAAGGTGTCTAAGTTCGACGAAGCTCTCGAAATCGCCAATGCAATCGGCAGCGACGGGAATTTGAACGACCTGCCAACCTGTTCTGCTAAATAAGTTCTAACCAACTGCAACACAATCAGGAGATCCATGACCAACCTAAATCAGACCTCTAGCCGCAGAATCTCGCCAGCGCAGATCGCGATTGCCATCATCGTGGTAATCGGTGCGGCCCTGTTTGGTGCCACCGGTTTTTATACCGACTGGCTATGGTTTGACCAGCTCGGCTTTAGTTCGGTCTTTGCCACTCAGATTCTGAGCAAGGCTGGCGTGTTTGCGGTGGCTGCCGTTGTTATGGCTGCGGTCATCGGCCTGAGCCTTTGGGTTGCCTATCGCAACCGCCCGATCTATGCCAAGTTCACCGAAACCGGCGATATTTTTGGCGCTTATCGTCAGCTGCTCGAGCAGCTTCGTCGCCTAATCATGCTAGGTGTGCCTGCGGCACTGGGCATTTTTGCTGGTGTTGCAGCAAGTTCAAACTGGGATGTTGTGTTGGCCTACCTAAACCGCACTCCGGCGGGCACTAAAGATGCCCAGTTCGGCCTAGACATTTCTTTCTATCTATTTGAATTGCCGTTTTTGCGCTCGGCAGTCACCTATCTGTCGGCAGTCTTTTTGCTGGCCACCTTGCTTTCAGCTTTTGTGCACTTGGTTTATGGCGGCATTCGCCTAGCCGGGCGTGCTACCCAGATCAGCAAAGCCGCGCGCATCCAGGTTGCTTCAACTGCAGCGCTATACATGCTGGTTCAGGGCGCCAGCCTCTGGCTTGACCAATTTTCGGCCATGACCAGCTCGACGGGTCTTTACACCGGTGCCACCTACACCGATGTCAACGCAACTATTCCAGGATTCCAAATTCTGGCCCTGATTTCAGTGGTTGTGGCTGCGTTCTTCTTGGCAACCGCAGCGATTGGTCGCTGGCGCATTTCGATTTTGGCTACAGCCGTAATGGTGGTCAGCTCAATCATCCTCGGTGGACTGTATCCGTGGTTGATTCAGAATTTTCAGGTTGTGCCAAACGAGCGCACGCTCGAGGCTGAATACATCAAGCGCAACATTGACGCCACTCGTCAGGCCTATGGCCTAGAGAACGTCGAACTAATTGACTATCAGGCAACCACCGATGCCGAGGCTGGTGCGCTGCGTTCAGACGCCGAAACCACCGCCAACATTCGCATCATTGATCCAGCTCTGGTCAGCAACTCGTTCAAGCAGCTAGAGCAGTTCAAGCAGTATTACGGATTCACGAGCCACCTTGATGTTGATCGCTATCAAATCGATGGCAAGAGCCAAGACACCGTGGTTGCTGTTCGCGAACTTAACCAGTCGGGCCTCGGCGACTCACAGTCTTGGTACAACAACACGATTGTCTACACCCATGGCTACGGTGTGGTTGCGGCCTATGGAAACCAGCGTTCTAGCGACGGTCAGCCGGTCTTCCTGCAGAAGGGCATCCCTTCTTCTGGTGCGCTTGGCGAGTTTGAGCCACGAGTGTATTTCGGTGAAAGTTCACCGGCTTACTCAATCGTCGGAGCTCCGTCAGGCGCCACCCCGCGCGAGCTTGATTATCCGGCTGGCGACGGTGAAGCTGACCAGACCTACACAACTTTCAACGGTAACGGTGGTCCAAAGCTTGACAACATCTTCGCTCGCTTGGCCTACGCGGTTAAGTTCCAGAGCGAACAGATCCTGTTATCAGATGCCATCACCAACTCATCGCAAATTCTCTATGACCGCTCTCCTCGCGAGCGCGTCTCAGCGGTTGCGCCATACCTAACCCTCGACAGTGACACCTATCCGGCAATCGTTGACGGCCGCGTGGTTTGGATTGTTGACGGATACACCACCTCAAACAACTACCCATACTCGCGTTCAGAGAACTTTGCCTCTGCAATTAGCGACAGTTCGACCGGCGACCTGCTTGGTCGTTCATCGGTCAACTACATTCGCAACTCAGTCAAGGCAACCGTTGATGCCTACGACGGAAGCGTGAAGCTATATGCCTGGGATGCCAAGGATCCAATCCTGCAGACTTGGTCAAAAGTGTTCCCGCAGACTGTGACTCCGGTCTCAGAAATGTCTGCTCAGCTGATCAGTCACGTGCGCTATCCGTCTGACCTGTTCAAAGTGCAGCGAAGCATCCTTGGTTCATATCACGTGACCGACGCCGGATCGTTCTATAGCCAAGAAGATGCTTGGATGACGCCGAACGACCCAGCTTCGGATTCAAAGATCGCTCAGCCGCCTTATTACCTGACCATGGAAATGCCGGGCACCAACAAGCCATCGTTCTCGCTTTACAGCACCTTTATTCCGCGTTCGACCGGTGAATCAACTCGAAACGTTCTAATGGGATATTTCGCCGCTGATTCTGATGCTGGATCGACCGCAGGTAAGGTTTCCGAAAACTACGGAAAGCTCCGCTTGCTGACTCTGCCAAAGTCGACCACGGTTCCTGGTCCGGGTCAGGTGCAAAACGCATTCAACTCTGATTCAGAGGTTTCGCGTCTGCTAAACATCCTTAGACAGGGATCAACCACCGTGCTCAGCGGAAACCTCTTGACCCTTCCAGTCGGTGGTGGATTGCTTTACATTCAGCCGGTCTACATTCAGTCAACCGGTGAGACATCGTTCCCACTGCTCAAGAAAATCTTGGTTGCTTTTGGCGACAAGATTGCCTTCGAAGACACACTTGATGCCGCTCTAGACAGTCTGTTTGGCGGCAACTCGGGTGCAACCGCGGGCGACGGCACTGGCGTCAAAGACCCAGTTGCAGTTGACCCGAATGAGGGTGGCTCAACCGGCGGCTCGACCGGCACCGGTTCAAACGCCGCTTTGAAGTCGGCCCTTGATCGTGCCACCCAGGCCATCAAAGATAAACAAGAGGCCATGGCTAACTCTGACTGGGCTGCCTATGGCAAAGCCGAAAAAGCGCTTGAAGCAGCGATCGACGCCGCCTTGTCATCAATCAAATAATCGTGCTAGAGTAGGGACTTCGCCGCGGGGTGGAGCAGTTCGGTAGCTCGCCGGGCTCATAACCCGGAGGTCGTAGGTTCAAATCCTGCCCCCGCAACCAATGATGTTGAAAAACATCGAAACCCCCGAATCTAAAGATTCGGGGGTTTCTTTTTTGCTGTGGATAACCCCAGTTGGCTTTTTTGAAATCGCCTAACTTAGCGACATGAATCGTCAGCAGTTTTATGCCGTGGGTTTAGCGGTTGCCCTCAGCTGCAGCATGCTGGTCAACCAGCCGCAACAAAGTCTTGCTGCCGGCAGCACAAAAACCACTACAAGTTTTAGCTATTCATCAAAAGTGGTCGGCAACACCGTGATCATCACCGGAAACAGCACCACCGCGACGAGCACAAAAACTTCGACCAGACCCTCGGTTTCAAAAACACCAGCGTCAACTAAGCCTGCTACCAGCTTAAAAACAAGCTCATCTTCGACGGCGCCAACTAAACCGAAAGCTGTTCCTCCACCAGCCAAAAAGCCGACTGGTTCGATTGCTAAGCCAACTTCGGCAGCAAAACCCTCGACCGCCGCGAAGCCAAAACCCAAGGTGCTCCTGTCGGTGATTAGCAGCTTTAATTTCTTAAACGTCAAGAAGCCAGCTGCAGCTTTAGTCTTCAAGCCGACGCCTAAGCCGGTCACTAAAGTGACCACGCGTGTGATCACCAAAACCACACCAAAAGTTGTCACCCCACCAAAAAAGATCGTGGTCAAAACCCCGGCATCAACATCAACTAAATCCATCAGCGCAAAAGGTGAGGCTAGTTTTACGCCCGATCAAATTACGGCCACGGCTTTTCCGCCAGCGGTCGCAGTCAGCGAACCCGTTTATCTCAGCGCACCAGCCAGCGTTCACTATCGAACCGGCACAATTCTTGGTCAGGCAGCGCAGGTGCGATTCACGCCTTTCGATTCCACCTGGAGTTTCAGCGATGGAACTTTGGCAACCGGTTTAAATCTGCAACATAGATTTTTCTCAGCCGGCACCTACAGCGCATCCGTGGCGATTCGATATCGAGTGAGCTACCGCTTGGCCGGTCAAGCTAACTGGATCAATGAAGGGGCTGAAATTTCACTCACCGATCAGGTCACTGTAACGGTAAGCGCAGGGCAGGGTTCCGGCTCAAACGCGGCATCCGAAATGGTTGCTGAACGGCCCTATCTGGTAGGTGATAACTGCCTCAAAAACCCAGCTGCATTTGCGTGTTGACTCAAGCCAGATAGTTCTCAGCTGATTTTCATAAACTATTCAGGTTCGCTTGCGATTCTTTAGCCAAGAACGAACTTGAAAGGTCAATAAATGAGCGATTACAACCGCCAGTTTGTATTTGATTTGCCTACCCAGACTTTTGTCAGCGAGGCCAAACCTACTTTCAAGCAGCGCATCGCCAAACGCCTAACTTTTTTCACTGCTGTTAGCGCTGTGACCGTAGGTGCCCTAATTGGTGCTGGCGTCGGAGCCGGAGTCGGCATTGCAACTTTCAATTACTGGACTCGCCCTGCACCGGTCGTAGTAAACAACACCGAGTCGGTCAACTGGGTAACGGCCGCATCTGCGGTGGCCTCACCTTCAGTGGTCACGATTAGTGTTTCGGGCCAGACTTCTGCCGGAAACGGCTCTGGAGTGATCCTGACTAAAGATGGCTACATTCTTACCAATTCGCATGTGGTCACTCTCGAGGGAACTACTAGCGGAGTTGAGCTGCAGGTGAAAACCTATGATGGCCACATCTACAAGGCATCGGTGGTCGGCCGTGATCCGATCAACGATCTTGCGGTCATCAAAGTTGATGCCGCCGCAACTTTTGAGCCAATCGAATTCGCTGATTCAAGTGCGGTAAACGTCGGTGACTCGGTGGTTGCGATTGGAGCCCCTCTAGGGCTCTCATCTACTGTCACCACCGGCATCGTCTCAGCGCTGAATCGAACCATCCAGGTTGCCAATTCTGATATGCCAAGTGAGGCAAACGGCGGCCTGCAGTTCTTCAGCGGAACCGGTCAATCGGTTAGCCTCAGTTGGTCAATGACAAGGGTCAGCTCATCGGCATTAACGTGGCGATTGCCAGCGCCGGCTCATCATCAGCTTCAGGCAGCATCGGAGTTGGCTTTGCAATCCCATCATCAGTTGCCAAGCGCATTGCAGATCAAATCGTGAAGGGTGGAACCGCCAGCCACGGTCTGTTGGGTGCTCAGGTTAAAGATGCAGTCGCTTCTGACAGTGCAGCTTCATTCACAACCGGTGCCCAGGTTGTCGAAACAACCGCGGGCGGTGCCGCTCAGAAATTTGGCGTCAAAGCCGGAGACATCATCACCTCGCTCAACGGTGATCCAATCACCAGCGCAAGCGAATTGACCGCGGCGGTCAGGCAGCAACCAGCCGGTTCAAAGGTCACTCTTGAATTGACTCGCGACGGTGAGACTAAGACCATCCAGGTCACTCTGGGCGACGCGTCAGACTTAAAATAAACCCATGACAGCGATTGAATCAGACCAGATCGGCGGCCAAACTGCCGGCTCGACCCTGCTCGAAGAGCA
>JBEEOO010000018.1:0-16940 GCA_041191585.1 Actinomycetota bacterium | reverse complement strand
GTAGCCGCCTCAGGTGCTAGTCCTGTGGTCTGTGGCACCGGCACGATGGTCGCATAAATCATCTCTTTTGGCGGTGCATCAAATGAAGTGCCCGGATACAACTTGTTTGCGCTCTGCATCGTGGTTCGCCAGATGTCGTGACGAACGGTGTTTGCAGCTTTGTTGTTCAACTTGTATGAAGACAAAGACTTGTTTCCCGACACGTTTCCAACCCAGGTGGCGGTTCCAACTGCTGTTGAGAAACCGGTCATCCAAGTGTGAACACCAGAGTCGGTGGTTCCAGTCTTTCCGGCAAGCGGGGTGTTGTCGCCAGTGCTCGATGCACCACCTGTTCCGCCGCTGATTACGCGCTGCATCGCATAGGTCATGCCGGCTGCCACTTCTGGCGTGACAGCAGGGCTGCAAACCGAGGTGGGCACCTTTAGTGATTCGCCGGTTGAGCGCTTGGTGATGCTGTCAATTGCAACCGGGGTGCAATAGACACCCTTGTTAGATACAGCGGCCATAACGCCAGCCATGGTCAGCGGTGAAAGTTCGTTGGTTCCGATGATCGAAGCCGGGCCATACTGAAGCGGGTTTCCGTCGGCACGGTGAACACCAAACGCCATCGCGGTGTCGCGAATGTCGCAGAGGTCAAGCTGGTGGGCCATGTCAGCAAATGCAGTGTTGACCGACATCGAGGTAGCTGAAACCACGGTTAGGTCTTCAGGTTCTTTGACGATGTTGTTTGGCGCCCAAGCAGCACCCACAGCCTCGCAGCGTGACTTGAAGTCATCGGCCGCCCACTGTTTAACGCGACCATCGACATGGTCGAGCAATTTGAAGCCATTGGTTAGCCACTGAGCCAAGGTAAAAATCTTGTAAGTCGAACCGGTCTGGAAACCGCTCGAGCCACCGAACTCTTTATCTGTTGAATAGTTAACCGCGGTGTGACCAGCCGGTGGGTTATCAGTCTGGTCGAAAATGCGGTTCTGGGTCATAGCCAAAATGCGACCTGTGCCGGTCTGGACAGAAACAGTTGCTGAACCAATCTGGCTCGGGTCTTCGGCCGGTGCCCAGGTCATGATCGCCTTGCGCGCGGTCTCTTGCAGAGTGAGATCAAGGGTGCTGTGAATCTCAAGGCCACCGCGACGAAGCAACATCTCACGGTCTTCGGCGGTCGCACCAAACTCGGAGTTGTTTCGAATTGTCCAGACCACATAGTCGCAGAAGAATGCTGAAGTCTGATTAGCTTCACAACCACTTGGGCTCGAGGTCAGGTTCACTTCGATTTCTGAAGCCTTTGCTTCGCTCGCCTGACTGCCTGTGATGTATCCAGCGTCACGCATGTTGTCAATCACGTAGTTGCGGCGGCTCTTGGCGCGGTCTAGGTTCTCAGGGTCATCTGGCTTGTAGTCATTAGGCGACTTGAGCATGCCGGCCAAAAGGGCTGACTGCTGAATGTTTAGCTCTGAAGCCTTGACGCCAAAGTAGTAGTTGGCGGCAGCTTCGATACCGTTGATTTGATTGCCAAAGAAAGCCAGGTTCAAATAACCGGCCAGGATTTCTTGCTTGGTGGCAACCTGCTCAAGTGCAACAGCAAGGCGCATTTCGCGCAGCTTGCGGTCGATAGTGGTTGCAGTTGCCGCGGCAATTGCATCTTCATCGCCGCTTAGATTTGCTGCTTCAACCAGCGAGTTCTTCACATATTGCATGGTGATGGTTGAGGCGCCTGGGCCACCGCCACCCATTGCTGCGTTGGTGGCAGCCGCGCGGAATAGCGAAATAAAGTCAATGCCGCCGTGTTCAAAAAAGCGAGGATCCTCGGTTGCAATAACCGCGTTTCGCACGTTTGGCGAGATGTCGTTGTAGTTCACCGAGATGCGGTTCTCGTGATAAAACTTGGCCAAGACAACCTGTTCGCCATCTTTGGTTGCAAAAAGGGTCGATGCCTGAGATGCGTTTACCGGCTTGATGTAGTCGGGCAGGTTTTCGAACACCGTGATGCCCGCAGCTGTGGCAAATCCGCCGACAATTCCGAGTGGGGCCAATAATGAAATGGCCAAAACGCCGGCAATTGACGACAATCCAACAAATTTCAGGATGGCGCTTAGGCGCGATTCGGATTTGTTCTGTGAACCAGACATAGACTCTAGGTTACCGTCTGAATTCTGAGAGGAATCTCCATATGCAAAAGTGGGAATACCTAACCACACCGCTTCTTCTTCACCGCGAAACCGCCATTTTGAACAACTGGGGTTCCGAAGGTTGGGAGCTAGTTCAAATCACCACCGGACCAGAGGGCGGAATGATCGCTTTCTTCAAGCGCCCGATCGCCTAGGGGTCTCAATGTCAAAGATTGAAGCTCGTTTAATCGAACTTGGATTCCCCCTGCCAGAGGTTGCAAAGCCGGTTGCGGCATACGTGCCTTCGGTGGTCACCGGAAACCTATGTTTCACCTCTGGCCAGTTGCCTTTCGTCAACGGCGCCATGCCTGCAGCTGGCAAGGTTGGCAACGGTGATGGTCTAGTTGACCCAGCTGTGGCCAAAGACCTCGCACGCCTTTGCGCGCTCAACGCACTTGCTGCCCTGAAGTTGTCTATTGGCGACTTGGATCGCGTCACACGAATCGTAAAGGTAGTTGGATTCGTATCGGTAGTGCCAGAATTCACTGCAATTCCAGGCGTAATCAATGGAGCTAGCGAGTTCTTGGGTGAGGTTTTCGGCGAGGCCGGAGCTCACGCTCGATCTGCAGTTGGCGTTCCAGCGCTGCCGCTAGATTCAGCCGTTGAAGTAGAAATCATCGCTGAATTCAAATAGCAAGAATTACAAAAACCCCCGAGTGCGAGCTCGGGGGTTTTTGTTTATCTAGAACTTTTAGTCGCTCGCACCTGCTGCAACTTTGCCCGAGATGATGTCCATCACGCTGGTGTCAGCAAGAGTGGTCACATCGCCGATTGGGCGGTCTTCGGCAACATCGCGAAGCAAGCGGCGCATGATCTTGCCTGAGCGAGTCTTTGGCAGCTCAGCTACAACCATGATCTGGCGAGGCTTGGCAATTGGGCCAATCTCTTTAGCCACGTGGTCGCGCAGAATCTTGCTTACGTCGGCATCGCTGCCAACATTCTCAAGCTGGTTTTGACGCAAAATCACAAAGGCTACAACGGCCTGACCGGTGGTCTCGTCCTTAGCGCCAACCACCGCTGCTTCTGCAACAAACGGGTGTGAAACCAATGCTGATTCGATTTCAGCGGTCGATAGGCGGTGACCAGAAACGTTCATTACGTCGTCAACACGACCCAGCAACCAAACATTGCCCTCTTCGTCAAACTTGGCACCATCGCCGGCAAAATACTTGCCCTCGAACTTGCTCCAATATGTCTCTTTATAGCGCTCTGGGTCGCCCCAAATGCCGCGCAACATGGCTGGCCAAGGCTCGTCGATTACCAGCAAACCTGCGTGGTTCAAACCAAGCTCAGTGCCTTCATCGTCAAGAATCTTGATTTCAATACCTGGCAGCGCAATCTGCGCTGATCCCGGCTTCAAAGTGGTCAAACCAGGCAGTGGTGAAACCATGATGCCGCCAGTTTCGGTCTGCCACCAGGTGTCAACAATCGGCGCCTTGCCGCCACCGATTACGTCGCGGTACCACATCCATGCTTCTGGGTTAATTGGTTCACCAACCGAACCAAGAACACGGATAGAAGACAGGTCTGACTGCTTCGGAATCTGGCTGCCCAGCTTCATGAAGCTGCGGATAGCGGTGGGTGCGGTGTAAAGAATCGAGACTTTGTACTTCTCAACGATTCTCCACCAGCGACCCCAGTCTGGAGTGTCAGGGGTGCCCTCGTAAATGACCTGAGTTGCACCGTTTGCCAATGGTCCGTATGCAACATAGCTGTGACCGGTGATCCAGCCGACATCGGCGGTGCACCAATAAACATCGGTTTCTTCGTGAAGGTCGAAAACGTTTTTGTGGGTGTAGGCAGCTTGAGTTAGATAGCCACCTGAAGTGTGCAGGATGCCCTTTGGCTTGCCGGTGGTGCCAGAGGTGTAAAGGATGAACAGTGGGTGCTCAGCGCTGAAGCCCTTTGCTTCGTGCTCCGGTGAAGCCTCGGCCATTGCTGCGGTGAAGTCAATGTCGCGACCGTCAGTCCAGTTGACTTCTTGGTTGGTGCGGCGAACCACCAACACGTGCTCAACGCTCGGGCAGCGGTTGCCGGCTAGTGCATCGTCAACTGCAGGCTTTAGAGCGCTTGGCTTGCCGCGGCGGAATCCACCATCAGCAGTGATTACAAGTTTTGCCTGGGCGTCATCAATGCGACTTGCAAGCGAGTCTGCTGAGAAGCCACCGAAAACTACTGAGTGAACGGCGCCGATTCTTGCGATTGCAAGCATCGAAACGACGGCTTCAACGATCATTGGCAGATAAACCGCAACGCGATCGCCAGGCTTCACACCAAGGCCCAGCAGCACGTTAGCCGCACGCTTTACCTCTTCGGTTAGCTGCGCATAGGTAAGGGTTCGAGTGTCGCCCGGTTCGCCCTCAAAGTGAATTGCAACGCGATCGCCATTGCCTGCAGCAACATGGCGGTCAAGGCAGTTATAGGCAACGTTTAGTTCACCATCGTGGAACCACTTGGCGAAAGGAGGGTTTGACCAGTCCAGAATCTGAGTGAAGTCTTTGTGCCAGTGAAGGCGCTTCGCCTGCTTGGCCCAGAAACCTAGGCGGTCTGCCTTAGCTTCTTCATAGATGCCAGCTTTTGCGATTGCGTTGGCAGTGAATGCTGCATCGGGCGCAAAGTGGCGAGACTCAGTTGATAGGGTTTCGATCTCGTGATCGGCAGACATCATTGTCCTCCAGTAAATAAGCGTGAAACTAGCGCAATACTGCCATACGAATGTAACGAAATTGTGTATTTGTGTCGTTACATTCGGCTCGGCTTTGTGCTCCGGCCCTAGAAGCACGCTGAAGCAGGGCTAAAAATTTCGCCTAAAAAAGTTTCTGTAAAAACCTTATTCGCGTTGGAATAAATATTTATGTTCGGGTATTACTATTTATTGAGTTAGCGCTTGACGTTAACCTGCGATACCGGTTACCCCCCCCAACTCGGTATCGCCCGGCCCCGGATTCTCCCCCCAGAACTCCGGGGCCCCCTAATTTAACGGGTTTCATTTTTTAGCGGCACTTTGTGCACAGTTTCTAAGACGACCGATCCATTTGATGGCGATCAGGTTTTGCTTTGGTCATGAAATCCGAATTGCCGCAACCCATAGCTGACCTTCTGGCCAGCGAAAACCTGACTGACTTATTTATAAATGGAACCGGTCACATTTGGGCGCTGTATGCCAATGGGCAAATTCACAACCTGCGCTCGCCGTTTGAAACCGAAGAACAATTGGCCGAATGTGCAATGCAGCTGGCGGCCTGCGACTCGAAGAGGCTCGATCTGGCAAACCCGTTCGCCGACATCGCTTTGCCGGGCGGCATTCGAGCTCATGCAGTTCTTGCGTCAGGCTGCTCGAGTCAGACTTTGATTTCAATCCGAGTGCACCGGCAGCAGACAAAAACTATCGAGGAGTTGATTTCAGACGGATTTATGTCACCAGCCCAAGGCAAGTTTCTTCGGCAGATGATTGCTGATCGCAAGTCATTCATCGTTAGCGGTGCCACCGGGGTCGGCAAAACAACACTGCTTAGTAGTCTGCTGACTGAATGTCGCCAAGACCGTGTCGTCATTCTTGAAGACACCCCCGAGCTCGTAGTTGATTCTGAACGATGGGTTGCTCTGCGCACTCGCGAGTCAAACATTGAAGGCAGGGGAGCCATCGACCTGCGGTCGCTAACTGTCGAGGCCTTGCGAATGAAACCTGACCGCATGGTGCTTGGTGAGGTGCGTTCCAGCGAGCTAGTGCCTCTCCTTCAAGCACTAAACACTGGGCATGGCGGCTCGGCGACCACATTGCATGCAAATTCAATCAAGGATGTCCCCAATCGCCTGCTGGCTATTGGAAAATCAGCCGGGCTTGACTCTTGGGTGCTCAGTGAGTTGGTGGCATCAGCAGTGAGCCATGTGATCCAGGTTGAACAAGTTGCCGGCAAGCGCAAAATCCAGGCCATCGGGCAATTCTCAAAATCAAAACAAGGCTGGCTTGACGTGCAGGCGATTGATTTTCCTCCCGCGCTGCAGATAGTGCCAGACCTAGAATTACCGATGGTCAAGTTTGCATGAGTGGCAAATCAGTTTCCGAACCCGACGCGCGCTATAACGCACAAACAATTCGACAGCTCTCAAATCTGATTTCGGCTGGCATTCCTCCAGCTCAGGCACGAGAGCTGGTTTTGCTCGACGAGACGATCTCTGGCGCAAAAAATGTTGAGCAAGCTTTTGATTTAGATCAGGAGCTTGAGCTCATCTGGCAACTTTCCAGCGAGCTGGGCTCTCCGATGGGAACCAGTTTGAGGCACCTCGCCGCGAATCGAGAGCGACAACTTCAGAGCGAACGCCAAATTCAGCTGGCTTTCGCCGCGCCGAGCATGACCGCAAAACTAATCGGCTGGTTGCCGCTTGGTTCGATGGCGCTGGCTCAAATTATTGGGCTAGACCCTATAGGTGCAATTACGAGCAACTTTTTAGTGGTGCTGGCAGTTCTGGTCGGGCTGGCCCTTTTGGCTACAGCCAGATATTGGACAACCCGAATCCTGCTGACTGCTAAGCCTAACCATCAAGACCCGGCCACCTATATAGATTGCGTGGCGATGGCCATCGAGGCTGGCTTGCCGCCTGTAATCGCAACGCGCAGAATTCAAACTCGACTTTTTGAATCCCAAGGCGAGTCAACCGTGACTACTCAAGTGGCTAAAGTCGATTCCGTTCTAGCACTCTCAGCAAAAACCGGCGCCGCCGCGGTCGACTTGCTGCGTTCACTTGCAGACCAAGAGCGCCACGACAAAGTTCATCGCGAGAACGAGACAATCGCCAAGCTAAACATCAAACTATTGCTGCCAATTGGCCTAGCGGTATTGCCTGCTTTTGGCCTGCTGACCATCGTTCCAGTTGCTTTTGGGTTTTTGGGTTCAAATCAATGACCTCAGCCATCAATCCAGTGATTTACAAAAGAAAGGTAAAAATGCAGAAAATGTTCGACCAACTAAAAGATGAAAAGGGCGCGGCAACCGCCGAATATGCCATCGCCACCATGGCGGCAGTTGGCTTTGCCGGTTTGCTGGTTGTGATCATGCGCAGCGAAGAGGTTAAGACAATTCTTTTTGACCTAGTTAAGTCAGCACTAACGTTCACCAACCCAAACGGCGATGCTGCGGTTGTGCCAGATCCGGCACCGGCGCCCTAAACGTGAGACTGAAATCAAAAGCCAAGAACGAAATTGGATCCGCTACTGCCGAATTTGCAATTTTGATGCCGGCAATCATGGGCCTGGTTTTGGTGATGCTTTCGGCTTTTTCGATACAAATTCAAAAGTTTCAGTTGATTCAGCAGGCAGCCACTGCTGCACGGGCTTTTGCTCGCGGAGAGCCGGTTGAGCTAATCGAGAGTTGGTTCAGCGCAAACACCGACATCGAATTAACAGACGCGCGCCAATTCGTCTGCGCGAACGCGATTCGCAAGGTGAAACTACTGGGCCTAGAAGCGGCTTCGTTTGAGATTGCCGCCCAACACTGCGCTAGAGAATCCGGATTGTGATTTGCAGTATTTCAAGAGCGAAGCAGGCGCCGGAACCGTTATCGCAGTTGGGATAATCGGGGCCGCAGCAACCTTATTTTTAGCTGGCTCAGCTATCGGATCCATCGTTCAGATTCAGCTTCAACTTCAGCTGGCAGCTGAGACGACGGCTATTGCAGCGGCAGATAGTTTGCGCGGTCTTACGACGGGTTATCCGTGCGATGTAGCCGAACAGATAGCAATGCAAAATATGGCGAATTTGCATGAGTGTCGTATTGTCGGATTTAACGTCTATATAAAGGTGCGCAAAAACACACTGGGTATAGTTCTAAACGCAGAGGCGCTCGCGGGTGCCTAATCGGAGCAAAGTGGCACCGAATTCTGCGCAGATAAATAGGAGTGATCGGTGGCAGCTAGCCAAAAACTCGTCATAGTTGAGTCGCCTGCAAAGGCAAAAACTATCTCGAAATACCTAGGCAATGAATTCACAGTTCTTGCCTCGGTCGGTCACATCCGTGATCTTGTTGATCCAAAAGACATTCCCGCTGACAAAAAGAAAGGCTCACTAGCTAAATTCTCAATCGACATCGAGAACAACTTTGAGCCTTACTACGCAATCTCTCCAGGCAAGAGCAAGACTGTATCCGATCTCAAAAAAGCCCTAGCTGGTGCTTCGGAGCTCTATCTCGCTACCGATGAAGACCGCGAAGGAGAGGCAATCGCTTGGCACCTTCTGCAGGTGCTAAAGCCAAAGGTGCCGGTCAAGCGCATGGTTTTTCACGAGATCACCAAAGAGGCAATTCAGGGCGCACTTGAGCACACCCGCGAAGTAGACGACAACCTAGTTCAGGCTCAAGAAACCCGCCGTGTGGTTGACCGCCTTTATGGCTATGAGGTTTCACCGGTGCTTTGGCGCAAAATCAACCGCGGACTAAGTGCGGGTCGCGTTCAGTCACCCGCGATGCGACTGGTTGTTGAGCGCGAACGAGAGCGCATGGCATTTGTGTCTGCTGAATATCACGACATCGAAGCCGAGCTAGACCCACAAGCGGCAAATGAGCCTCGATTCACCGCCAAGCTTCAGAGCATCAACGGCAAGCGTATAGCCACCGGCCAGAGCTTTGACGACAACGGCAAATTGGTTGCTGACGTTGTCTTGGTTTCTGAAGCCGAGGCAAAAGCGCTAGCCGACAGCATTAGAGATGGCGCCAAGCTAGAGGTGGCTTCGGTCGAGTCAAAGCCAAGCACTCGCCGTCCGGCAGCGCCATTCACCACATCTACCCTTCAGCAAGAGGCATCGCGCAAGCTTCGCATGTCGGCAAAGCAGACCATGGATACCGCTCAAGCGCTGTATCAAGACGGACACATTACTTATATGCGTACCGACTCTCCAACACTTTCAAGCCAGGCGATCAATGCGGCTCGCAGTCAGGCAGCTGCCATGTTTGGCAAAGACCTGGTTCCAGCATCGCCACGCATCTATCAGGGCAAGTCAAAGAATGCACAAGAGGCGCACGAAGCTATTCGCCCAGCCGGCGAGGTTTTCAAGCACCCTTCAGAATTGGCCAGCCAGCTCAGCGGTCGTGCACTTGAGCTGTATGACTTGATCTGGAAGCGAACTGTTGCTTCGCAGATGGAAGACGCTCGCGTCTCAACCACCACCGCAAAGATCAAAGTCGAGGGGCTGCCGGGCGGAAAGTCCGCAGAGCTAACCGCATCGGGAACCGTCGTGACCTTCCGTGGATTCATGGCAGCCTATGAGGAGGGCCACGATGAATCTCGCAATGAAGAAGAAAATGAAAAAGAATCTAAGTTGCCTAACCTTGCCGTTGGTCAGTCACTAAACGCTCTCGAGGTAACTGCCAAGAGTCACGCAACCACTCCGCCTCCACGTTATACCGAGGCTTCTTTAGTGAAGGCGCTCGAAGAAGACGGCATCGGCCGCCCGAGCACCTATGCGGCAATCATGTCGACCATTATCAACAAGGGCTATGTTTCAAAGCGCGGGCAAGCATTGGTGCCCGAGTGGATTGCCTTCACCGTGACTCGTTTTCTTGAAGAGAACTTTGGCAACCTAGTTGACTATGCCTTCACAGCGCAGATGGAAGAAGACCTAGACCAAATTGCTAGCGGAGACCTCGACCGCAGCAAGTGGTTGAGTGAGTTCTATTTCGGCACCTCGCCACAGACCGGTCTTCGCAATACCGTTGAGAATCTTGGTGAGAGCGACCCGAGGGCAATCAACTCCATTGCGATCACGCCAGACATCACCCTGCGCACCGGCAAATACGGCCCATACCTAGAAATTATGGGATCACCAGAAGACGAAGGTGCCGACGAAAATGGTCGCCGCATCATTAACATTCCTGAGGGCCTAGCCCCAGATGAGCTGACCCCAAGCAAAGCTCAAGAGCTGATTGATGCGCCTGTGATTACCGACCGCGTGCTTGGGCAAGACCCAGAAACCGGATGCGACATCCTGTTTAAAGATGGTCGCTATGGCCCTTATGTGATGATCGATGATCCGAAGGCTGCCAAGCCAAAGACCGCCTCACTTTTCAAAACCATGAGCCCAGAGACTTTGACATTCGAAGACTCAATCAAGTTGCTTTCGCTGCCGCGCGTAATCGGTGTTGACCCAGAGTCAAATGTTGAAATCACGGCACAAAATGGCAAGTTCGGACCTTATTTAATGAAGGGCAAAGATTCACGTTCGCTGCAGAGTGAAGACCAGATCTTTGACCTCGACCTTGCTGGCGCGCTTGAGATATTTGCTCAGCCAAAATACGGCGGCCGTCGCACTGCCGCCACACCGCTCAAGGAATTCGGTGAAGACCCGGCATCGAAGCTTCCGGTAGTTGCCAAGACTGGTCAATTCGGCCTTTATGTCACCGATGGTGTGATCAACGCCACTGTGCCAAAGGATGAAAACCTCGACGAGATGTCACCGGATCAGGCATTTGACCTGCTGGCGATTCGACGCGAAAAGCTTGGTGTTGAGCCAGGCGAAGCGCCACCAAAAGCAGGCAAGACCGGCGGTCGCAAGCCTGCAGCAACCACCGCGCGCACCGTTAAACGCGGCGCAACCCGAAAGAAGTAGCGGTGGCTGGTCTATTCATTTCTTTTGAGGGCATCGACGGAGTCGGCAAATCAACCCAGGCCGATCTGCTCGAAGTGCATTTGCGGGCTGCCGGCAAAACTGTGGTTCGCACGCTTGAGCCAGGTGGCACCGAACTGGGGCAAGAGATTCGTCACCTGTTGCTTCACCGCAAAGGCGATGTGGCACCTCGAGCCGAAGCTCTGCTCTATGCCGCCGATCGCGCGCATCATGTGGCCACAAAAGTGCGCCCGGCTTTAGAGCGTGGCGAAGTTGTGTTGACCGACCGCTATCTAGATTCTTCTGTTGCCTATCAAGGTGCTGGGCGAGTGCTCGACAAGCAGCAAATTCGCGACCTGTCACTTTTTGCAGTCGAGGGCTTGCTGCCAGACCTAACTGTCTTGCTAGACCTCGATGCCGCCCTTTCAATGGCACGCCGAAATAAGACCGGTGAGGCGCCAGATCGCCTCGAAAGCGAAAAGCTCGAATTTTTTGAAGCAGTGCGTCAGGCTTATCTTGAATTGGCGGCGGCAGAACCAAATCGCTTCATTGTCATAGGTGCCGACCAGACTGTATCTGCGATTCAGAATCAGATTCGCGACCGCATCAACCAACTATTGGATTAATCATGAATCAGGCCAGCAATGCAGCCAAAGCGGCCTCGATCTGGGCGCAATTGCCAGGTCAGCCTGAGGCAATTGGCCAGCTTGAGCAAGCGGTGAATCACAAAAACGATTCGCTTCATCACGCCTGGCTATTCACCGGCCCTCCGGGTTCAGGGCGCAGCAATCTAGCCCATGCTTTTGCAGCCGCGATTTTGTGTGATCAAAATGGCTGCGGCAGCTGTAAGAGCTGCCTTATGGTTCAAGCCAAAACCCACCCCGACGTTTCGGTGCTGTCAACCGAAAAAGTCGTTATATCTATCGACGAGGTTCGTGAATTAGTGGCCGACTCGCAGTTCGGCGGCTCAATGGGAGCCTTCAGAATCATGATTATCGAAGACGCCGACCGCATGGCCGAGCGCTCATCTAACGTTTTGCTAAAAGCCCTCGAAGAGCCACCGGCTGGCACAATTTGGTTGCTTTGCGCGCCCTCAGAAGCCGACATGTTGCCAACCATTCGCTCACGAGTTCGTCGGGTTGGCCTCAAGGTGCCGGCCGTTAGCGATGTGGCACAGCTATTGATTACTCGCGACGGCATCGCACCGCAGTTGGCCAACCAGGTGGCTGCCGAAGCTCAAAGCCACATCGGCATGGCCAGGCGCCTTGCCACCAGCAGCGAGGCCCGCAGTCGTCGTCGCGAAACACTCATGGCCGCCCTGAACATAAATAACGTCAGCGTTGCAGTCAACACCGCAGAGCGTTGGCTCGACATCGCCAAAAAAGACGCTGAGGCCCTAACCGAAGAGCGCGACGCAGCCGAAAAAGAAGCAATGCTTCGATCAATTGGTCTGGCTCCGGGCGAGGCGATTCCGCCAAACTTAAAAGCCGACATTAGACAGCTAGAAGAATCACAAAAACGCCGAGCAACGCGAAGCCTTCGCGACGGACTTGACCGCATTTTGGTTGATTTGCTATCGCTCTACCGCGACGTCATGACAATCCAGCTCGGCACGAATTCAGCACTCATCAACGCTGAGCTAGAACCTCAAATTCGAGTCGCCGCTCAAGCAAGCACCGAGCCACAAACAATTCAAAAAATCGAAGCAATAAATTTGGCGCGCAAGCGCATCGATTCAAACGTGCGCGATTTGGTTGCCCTCGAAGCTCTTGCGGTTAGTTTGAGAATTAAAAAGTGAGCATCGGCAAAAACTTTGCTCGAGCGCTGATCGCTGCCGTCACAGCTTTGTCGATGGTTTCACTAACCGCATGCAGTCAGCCGACGCAAATGCCGAAAGCACTCAGCGCAACCGAGCAGCCAGCCGAACTACGGCCTTTTTATGAGCAAAGCATCGACTGGCATAAGTGCACGGATGTTGCCTTCTGCGGCGACATGACGGTGCCAATGAATTGGGCAGATCCCACGGGCGAAACAATCCGAATCGCCGTAGCCTTTCAGCCGGCAAAGTCAGGCAACGCGCTCGGTTCAGTGATCTTTAATCCCGGCGGACCAGGTGGTTCCGGAGTTGATTTCTTGACTTCATATCCCGATTCAGTTTCGACCGCAAACCTTCAAGACCGATTCAACATTGTCGGATTTGACCCACGTGGAGTGCAGAATTCCGAACCGAAAATTCAATGTCTGAGCAGTCGTCAAATGGACACTTTTCTCTACAGCGATTCCGAGTCTCAGCCAGGCACGCCTGAATACGTGACTGAGATGCGAACAGTAATGTCGGACTTCGCGAAGTCATGCCAAAAGCAAACCGGTCCGCTTCTTGAATTTGTAGATACCGTTTCGGTTGCCCGCGATCTCGATGTACTCCGAGCTTTGGTTGGCGATGCAAAACTTAACTACCTTGGATTCTCTTATGGGTCTCTCATCGGCACAATCTACGCAAATCTTTTTCCGAAGCTTGTAGGCCACATGGTGCTCGACGGTGCGATTGACCCAACCGCCCCAGATGCCGAAGCCACGTTATTGCAGCTCAAGGGTTTCGATCAGTCGCTAGCCGCATTTTTGAGCGATTGCTTGACTTCAAAAGATTGCCCGTTCTCTGGACCTCTAAACAAGTCGCAACAAAAGGTAGCCCAATTCCTTTATGAGCTTGAGTCGAAACCTATAGAAACAAGCAATCCAAAGCGCATGTTGACTTCCACGGCCGCTTTGACCGGAATACTGAGCTTCCTGTATTCAGAAAGTGAGTGGCCTTATCTTGCATCAGCATTTGCTGCCGCATTTGAAGGCGATGGAACCGAATTGCTCGCCTCAGCAGATTTTTATAACGACCGGGCCGAAGACGGAACCTACGCATCCAACACCACTGAGTCGAATATCGCCGTCAACTGCATGGACTCTCGTTCTGACGTAGACCCGGAGTCTCTCGAAGTAGCAAATGAAGAAGTTATGAAAACCAGCCCAACTCTTGGCCG
Source organism: Actinomycetota bacterium (assembly GCA_041191585.1). Classification (GTDB taxonomy): domain Bacteria; phylum Actinomycetota; class Actinomycetes; order Actinomycetales; family Microbacteriaceae; genus Rhodoluna. Next base: position 3,150 of record JBEEOO010000018.1, on the reverse strand, counting down.
CTACTGGCAGAGCTCCGGCCTAAGTTGCGCCGACTGGCCTTATCCGGTTGCAAAGCAGCCAGACAGCTGGGCCGCCAAAGGCTCTGCGCCCATCTTGGTGATTGGCACCACGGGTGACCCGGCCACGCCATACTCGCAGTCAAAGGCTCTGGCCACCAATATTTTCGAAAACGCGATGCTCTTGACCTATGTGGGCGAGGGGCACACAGCTTACGGGCGATCAAACGAATGTGTGGCAAACGCGGTTGATGACTACTTCATTAAAAATGTGGTGTTTACCGAAAATAAGCGCTGCTGATTTATAACGAATGCGCATCAACAACATTCTTTTGCCAAAAATTCCCGCACCGGCTCACTAGATTCGTGAACGAAGTGCAATGGTGCACTCGCGCGCGCTGTTTCTTGGCACGCGATTACCTTATGGACATTGGAGTTCAATGGGATCGACAGATAGAGAAAAGGTATGGTCTGACACTCAGGCCACTACTCAATTCCAGAATCTGCGTAAATCATTCAGAGGGTTCGCGTTTCCTCTGACTGTTGCTTTTCTGGTTTGGTATTTCAGCTACGTAGCACTAACTGCTTGGGCGCGCGAATGGGTTTCAACCCCCATTTTCGGCAACCTGAATATCGCCTTCATTCTTGGCGTATTGCAGTTCCTAACCACCTTCCTAATCATGTGGCTATACGAGCGCCACTCAAGCCACAAGCTGGATGCGGCATCAGACGCTCTTCGCGACAAAGTTAATGAGGAGCTGAGCAAGTAATGTCACTTAATGACTGGCTAACACCGGGGCTATTCGTAGCTTTCGTAGTTTTCACTCTCTTCTTGGTGTTCCGTGCATCACGTCAGACCAAGCAATCGTCAGACTTCTATGACGGTGGTGGTTCATTCTCAGGATTCCAGAACGGTCTAGCAATCGCCGGTGACTATATGTCGGCAGCTTCGTTCCTTGGTATCGCCGGAACTATCGCCCTATTCGGACTAGTTGCTGAGCCACTTCGCAACTCGGGCCGCTTCACCATGGGAGACGTTCTAGCCTTCCGTATGAAGCAGCGCCCAGTTCGCGGTGCGGCCGCAACCTCAACCTTGGTGGTTTCGATTTTCTACCTAATGGCTCAGATGGTTGGCGCTGGTGCGCTGGTCTCATTGCTACTGGGCATCGCAGACCCAGCCATCAAGAACTGGATCATCGTCGCCGTAGGTATCTTGATGATTGTTTACGTGACCGTCGGTGGCATGAAGGGCACCACATACGTGCAGATCGTTAAGGCATTCTTGCTTATGATCGGTGCGATTTTGCTAACACTGTTGGTCCTTTGGCAATTCGGCTTCGACCTATCGAAGCTATTTGGTGCAGCACGAGACGCCTCTGGAGTTCCTGGATTCCTTGAGCCGGGTCAGAAGTTCGGCAAGGACATCCTTGATGCAGCTGGCGCAATCGACCCAACCGCAACCTTGATTAGCAAGCTCGACTTGATCTCGCTGAGCATGGCTCTGGTTCTAGGTACCGCTGGTCTGCCTCACATCCTGATCCGTTTCTACACCGTGCCAACCGCTAAGGCTGCACGCAAGTCAGTGAACTGGGCCATCGGAAACATCGGTGCGTTCTATTTGATGACTGCAGTTCTTGGTTTTGGTGCAGCAGCTTTGGTTTCTCGCGCAACATTGCTTCGCGGTTTCAAGGTTGACGCCAATGGTTGCTTCGTCGACAAGACTGGTGCTGTTATTGCAGACGGTTCTAACGCCTGCTTCAACATGGACAGCATTGCCAACATGACTCCAGAGCTAAAGAAGCTTTTGGTGGCAGTTGACCCATCAGGAAACGTGGCAGCTCCTCAGCTTGCTCGTGCACTTGGTGAGCAACTTGGCGGAGAAACCGGTGGAGCAATCATGCTTGCAATCATCGGTGCTATCGCATTCGCAACGATCCTGGCAGTGGTTGCCGGTCTAACCTTGGCGTCATCCTCATCGTTCGCCCACGACCTATACGCCAACGTGATCAAGCGCGGAAACGTCACTCCAGAAGAAGAGGTTCGCGTAGCAAAGATCTCAGCAATCGTTATCGGTGCGATTTCAATCGCCCTAGCTATCGGTGCGCAGGGTCTAAACGTTGCCTTCTTGGTTGCACTTGCGTTCGCAATTGCCGCCTCGGGCAACCTGCCAGCAATCCTTTACTCACTGTTCTGGAAGAACTTCAACACTCGCGGTGCAACCTGGGCTATCTATGGTGGTCTAGCAGCAGCGCTTGTTCTGTTGGTCTTCTCACCAAACGTGACCGGTCTACCTACCAGCTTGATTCCATACGTGGATGAAACTAGCCCGAAGTTCAACTACTTCCCGCTAGCTAACCCAGGAATCATTTCGATTCCTCTTGGATTCTTCTTCGGTTGGCTAGGAACCGTAACCTCAAACGAGCGTAACAACGCTAAGTATGCAGAACTTGAGGTTCGCTCACTAACCGGTGCTGACATCGGCAAGGCCGTAAAGCACTAAAAGAACACCAAGAAAAGCCCCGGTCTTTATGGCCGGGGTTTTTTCTTGCCCGGCGCCAAAGGCACGACAGCAAATAGAATGTCTCAGAGCGTTTGTTTCGCCGTCGAACCTGCGCAGGCCGCCTTAGCTCAGTTGGTAGAGCAGCTCCCTCGTAAAGAGCAGGTCAGGAGTTCGATTCTCCTAGGCGGCTCTCATGTAATAAAACGAAACACATGATGCCCCAATGAAGAGATTTCTATAAGCTCTTCTCAACACAGCTCTCGGCAAGCTTGAGTCAAAACGACTCACTGAGAGGTGGACAGAAAGGGACATCATGTCGTCAGTTTTTTCGATGATGAGCATGATGTCGGAGCAAGTTCGCTAGTCGACCTTGTTCCCAGCACCCCAGTCCACCCGTCCTTTCCTAATTACCGCCGAGAGAATCACGTGTCATTTTCAAAAGCTCTTGCTAACAGCGAAATTGCAGTTTCACCAGCCGAAGTTTCACTCACTAATGTGAGCAAAACCTTCGGTCGTGGCGCTGCCGCTGTTAATGTTTTGAACGACATTTCAATCGAGGTTGCCAAGGGTGAAATTGTGGTGCTGCTCGGCCCGTCTGGCTGTGGCAAGTCAACATTGCTTCGACTTATTGCCGGTCTAGAGACCAAAACTTC
>JBEEOO010000017.1:0-15116 GCA_041191585.1 Actinomycetota bacterium | reverse complement strand
GCGGCACGGATTTTTTCGAAGGGCTCGGGCGCAACCTCGTCTTGCAGGCCAGCAAGCTCTTTTGTGATTTGTTCGGGCAGAACATCGACACGCGCAGACAAAAACTGACCAACTTTGACCATGAGACCACCCAGGTCGGCGGCCAAATTATGAAAGCCTCGAGCAAGCGTCTTGAGTCTCTTGATGCGATTTCGAGCGGCCACTTTGCTAAGGCCAAACTGTGGCAAGACCAACTCAAACCACCAGGTCTGAGCCAACGCTAGGGCTGCAAACCTAAGGATTCTTCGATAGCGCCCCTCAAGTGTGAGGTTCTTGGTCACGCGACTATTTTTCGGCGAGAATCTGGTGTAACTCGAGTCGCGCCTTTTCTAGCACCTCGACCGCGCGCGATTGCTGCGATTTGCTGCCGGTCTGGGCGATGTCCAAAAATACCGGACCTAGTTTGGAGGCAGTCACTAGAAAGTTAGGTTCGCAATTTAGCCAACTCATTGGGTCGAGTTTTTTTGAGTCGGTCTCAGTTGCTTTAGCGCCAGATTGAATGTTGTTTTTCAAAAGAGTCTTAAGTTCGACTTCGCCAGCCTTGGTAATGGCATAAACCTTGCGGTCGCCCTTGTTCTTTGATGAGACATATTCGCGCTCTTCAAGCTGCAAAAGTGCCCCATGAATCTCGGCTGAAGATGGCGACCAGGTCGCAGCGCTTGCTGCTGAGATGCTGTCGGCGAGCTGCGCTGCATTCTTTGGTTCGGCGGCTAAAACGCTCAAAATTGCTGCGTGAACACGGTCAGCGGTTGGTGCCGATTTTGTTGCAGACACCGCAACATTTAGAGCCCGATCCTTTAGGTAGCTAAGAAGTTCACTTATGGATTGCTTTGGGTCAAAATTCATCGCTGAAGTGTTCATATCTGCCGATCTCTAAATGAGGATGTCATTTGTAATCAAGCTGCGAGTGGGTCAAATTATTTCTAACTTGGGCTGAATTTTGGCCGCTTGACCGGGAATCTAGCCGGAGAACAGCCGAAATTACTTCACAGTTAGTTTGCGTGTTTTGGTGGCTTTGCGATCGACAAAAACCTTAGTTTGAATCTTCTTGCCTCGACCAATTTTTTTCAGAGTCACAGTGAAGTCACCTTTGAGGCTGCTGATAACGCGCCACTTCTTGCCAATCTTGACCGACAGTCGCTTGCCATCCAAGTTCTTGGTATAGACCGCAACATAACCACCGAAAGTGCCTATGGTGACCTTGCTGGCAATCGCCTTCGTTTCGTCAATAACCGACAGGATGCCCGCTATCGATGCAGTGCCGAAATCGCCGATCAGTGAAATTGTTGCGGAACCGAGCTTTGCGCCAACCGGAATCGTGATGGTGATTTGGTTGTCAGAGTTGACAGTAAAGCCAGCTTCAACACCGCCGACCAGAACCTTTTTGACCTGCAGGAGGTGGCTACCACCCAGGGTGATTGAACCCGCGCGCTTAATCTCGCGAGCGGCATCGAGCGGGGTTAATTGCGGCTTGGTGCTTGAGGTGTTCGAGTTTGAAGAATTGTTATTTCCCGGCAAAGCAGCGATGGTAAAAGTGACTTGCGTGCCTTGCGAAAGACCAGCGTCATTTCCGGCTTTCACCACGATGGTCGAGGTTCCGGTGCCTGTTTTCTGCAGTTCGCAAGAAGTTGAAGAAGCGGTGTTGATAGAACACACTGTGACGCCGTCTTTGGTCACAACATATTGACTGACCGCGTTTCCTCCATCAAATACCGGGGCTTGCCAGGCAACCAAAATGCTGGTGCCGTTGTCTAGAGCAGCGACCGCGCCCGGTGCATCAGGCACAGTGAATGGGGTCTGTCTAACCTCAGCGGTGTTTGCCTGCATCTCAAGGGTGTTGATGCTTGTTACGGTGGTTATTTTGACGTCATAAGCAACACCGTTCTGCAAGCCGGTAATTGTGTAAGTGGTGGCGTTGCGATCTGCGACGGTTGCGCCAGGCGAACCATTGGCTTGATAGCTGCCACCTGGGGTGCGCCAGAAAATTCGATACTGATCAAAATTGCCGCCACCGAGGCTAGCTGCAGGTGTCCAGTTAAGAGTCAACTGACCATCGCCTTCGATTGCAGTCAAACTTGAAACCGCTTCAGGGTTCGAGCCTGGAACGATTTCGCCTGAGGCTGCTGAGAATTGACCAAGCCCGGCCTGAGTAATAGCGGCGACTTTGAGGTAGTAAAGCTCGCCGTTCTCGAGGCCAATAACAGTGCATGACTGGTTTGGCCCTGGCTGTGCGATGCAACCACTGTTCTTTGCTACTAGGGAGTTATCAAACTTCTTGTAGGCGCGCAATTCATACGCAGCGATGTCACCGCCACCTAGGTAGCTCGGAGCAAAGAAAGACGCGGTCAGCTGTCGGTCGCCAAAAGAAATAGAACCGATAAATGGTGCGCCCGCTGGGTTCGGAGTGACCTCGAAGACTTGAGTAATTGAAACCGATGTATAAGCCGAGTCACCAGCCTGGGTTGCTGTGATCGCACAAGTTCCGATGTTGTTGATTGTGACGATTCCCACAAATGAAACATCACAAGCGTCATTAGTTGTTTGCACGTTTTCGGAATAACTAACGGCCAAAGTTGACGATGCGGTCGCGTTGATAGAGAAGGCCAGCGAGCCCCAGCTCTTGTTCGCGATCGGTGCAAAGGTCATGGTCTGGTTGATCTTGCCGACCGAGACCGTTTGGGTGATTGATTGCGCAGGCCAATATCCGGTTGAGCCAGCCTGCGCTGCACGGATAACGCAATCGCCAGAACCCGTGAAGGTGACTGTGCTTTGTGCAATTGAGCAAAGACCGCTGACGATTGAATAGCTAGGCGCTAGTTGGCCGGATGAGGTTGCCTGAACCACGTATTGATCACCAGCAAGAACGGTGGCTTGCGGGTTTGAAACCCAGCTCAGCACTTGATTGATTTTGCTGACAGTTATGGTCTGACTCGACGAAGTCACTGAGTTGTAGTTGGTCGATGCAGCGCGTTCGGCATAAACAACGCAATCGCCGGCGGCAGTAGTGCCGGTAATCTCTCCGGTCGATGAATTGATCTGACAACCAGTTCCGCCTGCGTTTGATACGTGGTAGGTCAATGCACCAGTGCCCGAACCGCCAGCGGCTGAAACAACAAAACTCTGGGCAACATTCATTTGATCGCCAGAAGTAATAACCAGCGCTGATTGGGCAATACGAGTCACGGTAACTGACAGTGCTGTGGCGCCAGCGACATCGCTGTAAATTGAATCGCCGACCAAGGTCATTGAAACGTCGCAGGTGTCGCCAACCGCCCCAACGGTCAGGGTGTATCCCGAAACCGAGCACGAATTTGCAGTGCCTGATGTAGTGAATGTGTATGTCAGCTGACCCGGTGAAGTGATGTTGGTTCTAAGGTCATAGGTTCCACCAAAAGGTATGTTGATCGCGTTGCTCACCCAAGTCGGTGCGGTGCGCGTGATTTTGTCAATACGGAAAGATGTGACTGCGCTGCCCTTGGCATAAGGCGCATTGGCCGCGAGGGAGGCAGTGATTTCACAAGTTCCCGCGGTGACGGGCGTCACCGATGCGCTTGTTGCAGTGCCTGTTACGGTGCAGATGGCAGTGTTTGAGCTGGTCCAAGTTACGTCGTTTGTGGTGTTGTCTTTAGTCAGCGTGATGGTTTTAGTTGTGTTGCTAAAGCTGAAGTCGGCCACGCTGGATAGCGAGATGGCGCCGGCACCTGGGCTAAAGGTAAAGACCACTAGGCCATTTGACCCGTTTCCACCACTGCGGAATGTGTTTGAAGTCGAGTCATATGATCCACCTCCGCCGCCGCCACCAGTATTAGCAGTGCCAGCGGTGGCAGCAACCGGCGCGGTGCCGTTGTGATATCCACCGGTACCGCCGCTTACTTTGTTGGTGCCTGAATAAGGGATCGAACCAGCTCCGTAGTTGAAGAATGAATTTGTAGATACTTCGCGATTTCCACCGCCACCAGCACCGCCGACGCAGTAGTTGTATAGCGATGAGAAGAGCAGGGTGCGGCTTGTGCAAGCGTTTCCCTTCTGGGGCTGACGCCAAGTTTGATCGGCTGGGTGAATCGCACCGGCACCAGCAGTCGCGCCATTTCGAACGGTCGAGCCATTTCCGGCTCCGCCGACACCGCCGGCACCTCCAGTTGTTGTCGCCACGGCACCGCCTGCGCCTCCGGGAACAACATAGTTTGTGCTCGCTGCAGTCAGCGTGGTTGAGGAACCAGTGGCCCCATTTGCGTTCACGCCACCGGCGCCACCGGCGCCAATTGAGAATGAGATTTCTTGATTCGCAGATACCGGGATGTCGACCAGCATGTTGGCAGCGCCACCGCCGCCGCCACCGCCGCCGCCTCGACCATTAGTTAGGCTTGCCGAACCACCACCGCCGCCGCCGCCAACTAGAAGTGCACGGATTGATGTGACAGTTTGGGGAACAAAAAATTTGTTGCTGCCGGTGTTGGTGAATTCGACCAGGCATCCACCGTTGGCGGACTCTTTAACGGTTACTCCAACAGAGCTGTTTACCATCGCCGAACATGCTCCGGTTGTTAGTGTCACTCCAGATACGGTTGCGACCGCAACGCTCGAAGTAAGTGAAGAAGTTCCGTTGAGCGTGTTGGTGACCACAACTCGGATTCGCAATCCAGTGTCGTTGATCGTCAAATTTGAAGTCGTGTAAGTGTTCTGATTCGAGCCTACGTCTAGCCAGTTGGTGCCATCGGTCGATGACTGCCACTGGTAGCTCAAAGTTCCGTTGCCTGTTGCGCTAACCGTGAATGCGGCAGCAGAACCTGGATTCACGCTCAACGATTGAGGCTGGCTGGCAATAACAGGAGTGGTTGCCACTGTGTAGCGAACGGCTACAAGGCCTGAACCGCCTCGTCCAAAAGCACCGGTATTGCTTCCGCCACCGCCACCTGAGCCGGTGCCGGCTGCGCCATCTGAATTTGCTGGCACGTATGTAAGCAAGACGCCTGAGCCGCCGCCGCCAATACCACCAGGGCCGGCTGTGCCAGTGCCTGGAGTGCCACAGGCTTGAACGGCATCAGTATTGAAGCCACCGCCACCGCCAGCTGCAAGGTAGGTGCCAGTGATGTCGCTTTGACGACCATCACCACCGGCACCCGAAGGTCCGTTGATTGAGTTCGGCCCAGCGGTTCCGGCACTGCCGGCACCACCACCGCCACCGCCGCGAGCAGCAAGACATCCGCCTTGGCTTCCGGCTCCGCCGCCATTTTGATAGGTAGAGACGCCCTGAACAGTTCGCGTGGCTGGAGTCACTCCAGCTGAAATGAAGCCACCGCCACCGCCAGATGCGGTTCCGCTGGAGGGGCCAGCAGTAGAGTCAATACCGCCGCCACCGCCACCGAGCATCTCGGTAGCGCCCAGTGCGGAACTAGTGCCGTTTGCGCTCGACGCGAATGCGCCTTGCCCGACCTTGACGGTCATTACTGATCCGCCGGTCACCGAAAGACCTTGCTTTTCGAAGAACTCGCCGGCACCACCGCCGCCGCCGATGCTCGCACCTCCTGAGCCGCCGCCACCGATTACCAGCGCGTCTGCTGATGTGACTGTTGCAGGAACTTTCCAGCCACCCACACCTGACAAATAGGTTCGTGGGAATTTGAGTGTCGTGGTTCCGTTTGTCGTGCTTGCCTGCTTGACGTCGATGCGACTTGCAGTGCCAGTGAACGTGCCTGAGCCGGCCAAAGTGCCACTGACATCGCGGTTATAAACCTGCTGACCTGAAGGCTCATTGAAATCCCAGTAGCCACGAAGGCCGGCGGCAGATGTGTCTGGGCGGCTATACATTTCGGCCGGAATGTCTGAGGCGGACTTGCCAACCCAAACGCGAAGGTCATCGATCTGACCGTCAAAGCCCAGGGCCGGAGGAGTCCCCGCATATGCGCCGAGAAGTAGAGGCTGGGAAGCATCCTGGTGGCCTGAAGCGATGCTGCTGGCCAGGGAGCCATTCACGTAGAGCTGGTATGCCGACGAAGTCATAAACATCGCTACATGCACCCATTGGCCAACCGGCATTTTTACACCTGTGTATGGGCCATTTGTCCAGGTTGCGCCGTTTCGATAGTCGATAACAAATTCGCCATTAGCCAATCGAAGGCAATAGGACTGGTCGCGCGTGAAAATAACATTTTGCCCGGTGGCCTCAACCGAATCAGCCTTAATCCAAGCTGAAACCAAGAGTGAACTAGACGCGCCACGATCAAGTGCGGTGCTGCTTGGGATGGTCAGAATGTTTGACCCGATTGAGAAATCCATCGCGTAGTCAGCTTCTGACTTCAAGCCTGGGCTGCTGCTCCAGATTGCATAGAGAGTTTGACTTGAAGAAACCGTGTATGGCCAAGAAATGATCGTTGAGGCGTCGCCTTGGGTTGTCGCCCAGCCTAAAAATAAACTTTCAGCCGATGTGGTTGGATCGGTCGGTTTATTTGCGGCCGTTCCTGTTGCGACAGTAATGGGCGAAACAGCTGAAGCATCGCTTACGAAAGTCAAGGTGCTAGCTGGGGTATAGCGGATGACTACAACACCAGAACCACCAAAACCACCAATAGAGACTTTGTCGACAAAGTTTGCAGCACCGCCGCCGCCACCACCGGTGTTGGCAAGGCCCGATTGGCCCGAGATCGATGCTGGCCAGGCGCCTGAAACAACCGAGCCATCGCCGCCACCGCCGACACCGCCCTGTGCAGCTGAAAAAGTATGTGTGCCGTCACCGTGCAGGGAGCCGCCGCCACCGCCTGCGAAATAGACATTTCCTGAACTAACCTCGCCGATGCCCAGTGAAGTAGCCAGAGCAGTGGTCAAAATAGTGCTTGAACTGCCCGCTCCACCAGCACCTGAAAGTGAGTTGCTCTGGGCCGGTTGACCCGCACTTGATGCGCCACCGCCACCGCCAGTTGCCAATCCGTAGTCAGCAGTGACTGCTGCTGCGTCGCCGATTCCAGCGCCGTCACCACCGGCGTTTCCGTATAGGCCAGCAGCGGCACCCTCTGCATCTTGAGCCTCACCAAAATTGAAGCCACCGGGTGAATAGAAAGTTCCACCACCGCCAGAACCACCGCTAGTTGGAGGTACGGTGAGTTCCCTCAAAAAGTGCGCGCCGGTTCCGCCGCCGGGAACGCTGTAGCTAGTGCCGAACGAAGAAGTCTGACCACTGGTTGGATTCCTGGTGTTCCAGTTGGCGCTATCGGAATGGCTTCCTTGGGAATTGATCAGCGTGAAGTATGCACCTACGCCACCTTGGCCCACCCGAACTGAATGCGTTGATCCAACCGTTAAATTCAAGCTTGAGATTTCACGGAAGCCACCGGCACCGGCACCGGCACCAATCCAGGCACCGCCACCGCCACCGCCACCAACTAACAGTGCGCGAAAGTTCAGGCCATTTGGAGCCGTCCAGCCGCCCGCTCCTGGAAGATAACTTCTAGGAAAAGTCAGAACCACGTCACCAGAAACCGTGCTTGTTGTTTTGACGTCTGCAAAAGTAAGGTTTGGGGCACTTAGGTCTGCGCCAGCCACAGCTCGGTCATAGATTGTTGTGCCAGTGCCCTCGTTGAAGTCGTAGTTTGAGACCAAACCACTCGCAGACAAAATGTCTTTGTTGCTCATATTCAAGAAGACATCGTTTGCAGTCCGAGCGACCGACCAGACTCTCACTTCATCGAGTTTGCCGGTGAAATATTCACCTGACGGTGCTCCATTTGCAAGAGTCCAGGATCCAAGGCCGAAAGAATTATTGTTTTGATTCATGCTGCTTGGCAGCTTTGATGCATCAGTCGCAGACCAGAGCTGGTATCCATTCACATAAAGTTTTCCGGTGTTTCCGGACTTTGTGAAAGCTACGTGCTGCCACTCATTCTGTTTCAGATAGACGCCAGTTGAGTTCCAGGCCCAGGCCGAGCCGGCGCCTGCAAGAGCATATTTAATCTCCAGGTTCATAAGCTCAATAGCGTATGAATTGTCCTTGGCTATCAATACTCCAGAGGTCGAGGAGGGGTAGATCCACGCCTCAAACGTGAGGTCTCCGCTGATGTCGTGCTTTCCGTCTGAGTCAGGTCGGGATGCGTATCCGTTAGTGCCATTGAACACACCTGCATAGTCAATTTCAGAATCGACACCGGGGTCGCCAGCCGCGTTTGCAGCGGGAGCAAAAGGCGCAAATGTCAGCATGGATGCCACTAGAGCAGCACTGAGAGCCTGACTCACGATGCGGAGTCGTTTTCCCCAAATACCTGACGACATAATGAGGCACATTCTAGCTTTGGCGATGGCCGGGGGCATATAAAAAGTGAAGTCCACCTCACATTCAGCACCCTTAGAGAATGCCCGATCCCCGAGCGCGCTTAGCGAATCACAATCTCATCGATGTCGAGACGGTGAGCGCCAAAGTCATTGATGGCAGCATCGCTCGGATATCCGATTGCAATTCCATATAAAAATTCGTAAGCCTCTGGAATTTCAAACTCGCCTCGAACCACGTTCTCCCAGGTTGATAGGGACCCCTGGGCGCAAGTGCCTAACCCGCGAGCATGTGCCGAGAGCATTAGGTTCTGCACAAATAGACCAGCATCGTTGGCGGCAAACTTGCCCAGCGACTTATGTGAAAAAATAAATAGTTCGGTCGGGGCCCCAAAGAACTCATAATTTCTGGCCCAGCTGGCATTTCGGGCGGCCGAATCACCGCGGGCCACACCAAGTGCGCCAAGCATCTCTTTGCCGACGCGCTGAGCTCTAGGCAAGAGCTCTTTCACGTATGGCTTCGAGATAAATGCGTTGCTGGTTGGCAAGCCATAGCGCGTGATCAAGAGACGAAGCTTTGGCCACCAGCCACCTGAGCGGGCTGCTTGAACCGCATTCCAGTGGCTCATGAACTCGGCCGACAGCCGGTCGCGCTTTTCTCCAGAAGCAACCGCAACCAGAATCGGCTTGGTGTTTGACCATGATGGGGCTGTAATTGCGTCGCGCAGAATCTCATCGAGCACATCCTGCGGGATTGGCTTAGACAAGAAATCGCGGGTGCTGCGGCGAGTGGCAGCAAACTCGGCAAACTGGTCTCCGGTGATCTTTGACTTGGCTCGAGTATTGGGTCTGTTGGTCATACTTGGCATCTCTCCAAAGAGTTATTTGTTGCCAATCTACCCACAAAATAAAAAGGACCACCTGGTGGTGGTCCTTTTTATTTTGTGGCTAGTGAGGGATTCGAACCCCCGAAGGCTGTGCCGGCTGATTTACAGTCAGATCCCTTTGGCCGCTTGGGTAACTAGCCAGTTGATTTCGCTCCGCTGCATTCTTGCGAACACCGCCGAACGAACCTCAAGAAGTTTAGCCCAAAAGTTCACAGTCTCGTAACGCTGGGCGAAAACAGTACGTCTGTCAGCTTTAATTGTAAAAATCACTTTTTTACATATTGTTTTCAGGAAAAATCATGGCCGGAATCGAAGATGTTGCAAGACTTGCCGGAGTATCGACCGCAACTGTCTCTCGCGCGCTAACTGGCAAGGCGCATGTCTCAGCAAAAACCCGCGCACTCGTTGACGCAGCTGCAAAAGAACTCGATTATGTTGCATCATCAAGCGCTTACACTTTGGCCACCGGCCGCAACCGAAACATCGGTTTGGTTTTGCCATATATTGACCGCTGGTATTTCTCGGCGATGCTCGAGGCGATGGACACCACTTTTGCTGCCCACGGCTATGACGTCACGATTTATAACCTCAGTGGCGGCGACACTCACCGCGATCGTATCTTCTCTGACTTCTTGCTACGCAAGCGCGTCGACGGCGTGCTCACCGTTGCGGTTAACCTGAGCGAGTCGGAGCTCGAATCACTTCGCCGCGTCAAGAAGCCGATCCTGGTTGTCGGAGGTGTGATTCCTGGCACTCGGAGTTTGACCATCGATGATGCCGGAGCGGCCAAGTTGGCCACCAATCACCTGATCTCGCTAGGTCACAAAAAGATCGGCAACATTCACGGTGTTCCCGCTGCTGACCGCGAATTCAACCAGCCGAACGTGCGTCACGAGGGCTATCTTCAGGCGCTTGCCGAGGCTGGCCTCGATGCCGCTGAACACTGGCAAGCCCAAGCCGACTACACCCTTGAAGGCGCTTATCATGCAGCCAAGCAGATCCTGGGCAATCCGCTGGGCGCTCCGACTGCTATTTTCTGCAACTCAGATGAGATGGGCTTTGGGGCAATTTTGGCGGCCAAGGATCTTGGGCTGCGGGTGCCAGACGATGTTTCGATCATTGGTTTTGACAACCATGACAACTCGGAGTTTTTCGGACTAACAACCGTTGACCAAAACACGCGCGCCCAGGGCGCGAAGGCGGCAAAAGTACTGCTCGATGTGCTGGCAAATTCAAACTCTGAAGAAGTCTTGAATATCGACGGCGCCTTGGAATGGCCGACCGAACTTAAGATTCGCTCTAGCACCGCGAGGCCGCGGAACTGACGGTCTTCAAAGTAAACTGGCCGCATGGCTGATTCCTCATTCGACATCGTAAGCAAAGTAGACAAGCAAGAAGCGAATAACGCTTTGACCCAGGCTCAAAAAGAAATTGAGTCTCGCTATGACTTCAAGGGCGTAGGCGCCGAGATTGACTGGAGCGGCGACAAGATCTTGATGAAGGCTTCTTCAGAAGACCGCGTCAAGGCAGTGCTCGACGTATTTCAATCAAAGCTGGTCAAGCGCGGCATTTCACTTAAGAGCTTCGTCGACGGCAAGCCGTATCCATCGGGCAAGGAATATCGCATCGAGGGCGAGCTAAAGAACGGCATCGACCAAGAGCAGGCCAAAAAAATCTCAAAGATCATTCGTGAAGAAGGCCCAAAGTCGGTCAAGTCACAGATTCAAGGTGACGAACTTCGCTGCCAAAGCAAGAGCCGCGATGACCTCCAGGAAGTCATCGCTCTCCTTCGCGGCAAAGACCTCGACATCGATGTTCAGTTCGTTAACTTCCGTTAGGAAGAAAACGAAGCAAATAGCAAAAAAGCCAGCCTTCGGGCTGGCTTTTTTAGTTAGTCGATCGCTGAGATTGGACCAGTGGTCGGGAAAGCATTCTCGAGCGGAGCGCTCTTTGGTGTGCGCTTTCCAACTATGCCGACCATAAATGCCGCCGTGAACGCCAGTAAGACCGGAAAAATCAGTGCAACTTGAAGACTGACGCCCTGGGCAACCGCACCAATGAGCATCTTGGCGAACATAAATGTGAATGTGTTTATAAGGCTCATCATCGCCATAACCTGTGGGGTGGTGAAGCCCTTTATAAACGCCGCCGAGCCAAAGACTGTTGGCACCGCAGGCGCAAGGCCAAGACCCACCACAAACCACAAACCAGACAGCGTCAACATTCCGACAAACTTGTCGGAGTCGGCAATTAATGGCCCGACAAAAATGCTAAGCCCATACGCAATGGCACCAATAAAAATGCTGCGTCTAGCTAACTTTGCCAGCGGTATTCTCCTGGTGAGTTTCTCAATTGAGAAGCGGCCGATAATCATCGCCACAACGAAGGCGATGTATGGAACGGCCGCTAAACCGGCTGACAGCCCGAGGGTTTTGCGACCGAATACTGCCGACCAATCCATGATCGCCACTTCGGGCAAGATGCTGCAAAAGGCGGCAAAGGTGATGATCCAGATTGATTTTGGAGCTTTGAAAACATTAAGGGCCTTGCGGGTGCTGCCACCAATGTCGTGGCTCTCCTCTTTGCGATTCAGCATGTTTTTTGCTGCGACGGCATACGCAATAACTGACAAGCCTGGAATCAGCAGCAGGTGAATCCACAGCGGCATAAAGGTGGCAAAAAAGCCCGACATGATTGCTGAAAAACCCGCGCCCAGTGACCAAGCACCGTGAAAACGACCTAGCAAAACCTTGCCGACGCGGCTTTGAAAAGCGATGCCCTGTGCGTTGAGTGCGATGCCGAGAACGCCGCTCGCGAAAGACATCACCAAATAAGAAACCAAAAACACAAACGGATCGTGCATCAGCGAGAACGATGCAATGCCAGCTGACATAACGAACGAGCTATAGAGCGTGACTCGTGTAGTGCCGAACGCTGAAATCAATTGGTTGGTGATGGTGAGTCCCATCAAGCTGCCGAAACCACCGACACCGATGATGATTCCCCAGGTTGCCAGAGAAACATCGATCTGCTCGATTATGTCTGGGATTCGAGGCAAGTAGGTGGTCGAACAAATGCCCTGCACCACAAACATCAAGGTGATTGCATTCTTAATTGCGTTTGCTCTTGCTTTGGTTAGCGGTTGCATTTAATTCTCATTCGAGTGACTTAGTTCTGTCGGTCTACGACAGCTTCGGCAAATTTTTCTAGTGCCGATTTAACTGAGCTGTTCGGCAACGGTGTCAATGCGGTCACCGCATCAGCCGCCCACTGCTTGGCAACCGCTAGCGCCTCATCTGCAACCGGGTGGTTGCGCAATCTGGTTAGCGCTTGTTCTAGGTCAACATCAGACTCAAGCCCACTGGCAATCAGTGCCAAAAGGCTGGCAGCTTCGCTGTCGCCGGCTGCGGCATCGCGAGCCAAAAGCAAAGTGGGCAGTGTTGGCACGCCGGCACGCAAATCAGTTCCAGGGGTTTTGCCAGATGGGCCAGCCTCAGAAATGTCAATGACGTCGTCGATCAATTGAAAAGCAACACCAATGCGCTCACCGTAGAGGCGAAGCGGTTCGATGAACTCGGCCGGGGCACCAGAAGAAGTTAGACCCATCACTGCCGATGCGGCAATGAGTGATCCGGTCTTGTCAGCCAGCACCTGGATGTAGTGCTCGACGGCATCATCGGATTCTTGAGGGCCGACGGTCTCGTGCAGCTGGCCAAGGCAAAGACGCTCGAAGGTTTCGGCTTGAAGGCGAAGGCTTTCGGTGCCTAGGCCGAGGCCGATTTGCGACGCACGAGCAAATAGCAAATCGCCGGTCAAAATTGCGACTGAGTTGCCCCAAATTTTTTGAGCGGTTGGTACTCCCCTTCGAGTGGGGGCATCATCCATAACATCGTCGTGATAAAGAGTGGCTAGGTGAGTCAGCTCAACCACAACCGCAGCGTCGATAACGGCTGCTTTGTCGGCATCGCCCAGCTGCGCGGTTAGCAAAACCAGGGTTGGTCGAACTCGCTTGCCGCCCGCGTCAACCAAGTGACGCCCAGTGGCATTGGCGATTGCATCTGAGTGTGAGGTGGCCTTGATCAGTTCATCTTCGACCTGGGCCAGCCCCTTTTCGAGACGCTTCAATAACAGCGCATCTGAAACATTCTTGAGCTGCTTCGGCAGCGCGGTCAGACTCACTTTGATGCCTCAGTGGCAGGTTTAAAACCGATGTGCATGGCGACCACACCAAAAGTTAGGTTCTTGTAGCTGACTCGCTCGAAGCCGGCATTTGCCACCAACTTGGCAAGCTCTGCCTGTGCTGGCCATGCCAAAATTGACTCTGACAAGTATGAGTAGGCTTCGGGCGCCTTGCTTGAGAATGCAGAGAACCTAGGCAACACGTGCTTTAGATAGAAGTTGTAAAACGGCGCCAGTAGACGGTTTTGCACTTTTGAAAATTCGCAGATAACAATGCGGCCCCCTGGCTTCGTGACGCGGTGCATCTCTTCTAGGGCTTTTTTGGTATCGACAACATTGCGTAGGCCGAATGAAATCGTGACGGCATCGAATGTGTCGTGCTTGAAAGGCAATGCGGTTGCATCGGCATAGACAAATTCGATTTCGGGGTGGCGCTTGCGACCAACAGCCAGCATGCCTTCAGAAAAATCACCCGCGATAACTTTGACGCCAGGCTTTTTGAAAGAAACCGATGAAGCACCGGTTCCGGCAGCTAGATCAAGAACTGATTGTCCTGATTTTGAGTCGACAGCGGCTGCAACCTTTTTGCGCCAGCGAAGGTCTTGCCCAAATGAAAGCAAGGTGTTTGTGGTGTCGTAATTTTCGGCGACCTCGTCGAACATCGCAGCCACCTCGGCTGGATTTTTCGAAAGATCTGCTTTGCTCACCGGTCAATCCTAACCCCGAGGCAAGGCGCTAAATTTGGTTATTCGCCAGAGCTGTAGAGGTATTCGGCTTTTAGCTCTTTTTGCTGGCGTTTGCCGCGAACCAATGCCACCGCACCTAGAGCAAGTGCACCGATTGCCATCGCACCGATTGCCGAAGTTGAGGCCTCGAAGAACTTGTCGGTTGGGGTCTTTCCGGTGACATCGGCGTTTTTGATGTCGATTGGCGCTGACTGCTGCTCGGGCAAAGTGCTGCTGCTCTGAGTCTTTTGGCTTGAAGTTGAACCGGTCACCCCTTGAACCTGCTGAGGGTTAACTGCCATGTTTGAGGTTGTCGTTGGCTTGACAGCCGACGGGCTGGTAGCCAATTGCCCGCCCTTTAGAGATGAAGTGTTGGCGATGATCGACGGGTCAACGGTTGCAGTTGCAGTTGGAGTGCTGGTTGGGGTTGGGCTTACTAATCCGGTTGCCTTTTGCTTTTTCTTCGGTTTCACAGCGACGGCATCGTCTTCATCGTCGTCGTCATCTTCTGGGTGAATCACGATTGGAGGAAGGCCGAGCGAGTCTTTGGTGCCGAATTTTTCGCGAAGCTCGCGACGTTTCTTTTCGATGCGCTCGGTGGAGCTGGTCTCGCCGTCTTCAATCTTTGGGTGCGGCTTTTTGATCTTTGGGGCTTCAACCGCATCATCGTCATCGTCGTCGTCAGATTCTGAGTCGCCAGATTCAATGGTGCCAACCGGATCAGCGGTCTTAACGATGGTGCTTGTAGGTGCGGCGAACGCTGCGCCAGCAGGGCCGCTAATTACAAAAATTCCGAGCACCGAGCCAGCTGCCAAAAGGGCTGCAAACTTTTGAAGTTTAGCCATTTCGACCTCCTCTGGCAGACTGGTAAAGCTTCAAGTTCAGATTACCTAGCGACTATCGCTAAATCACTGGCCTCGAATGCATTCACAGATAACGCTCAGTTTTGAAAAGGTGACGCAATGGCGCTTTATGCACGCACGCATGCGCTCGATGTCGCCGATTTTGATCTGATTTCGCACCTTCCTGA
>JBEEOO010000016.1:0-17401 GCA_041191585.1 Actinomycetota bacterium | reverse complement strand
CGTTGGTCTTGAAATCATGCAGCAGGTTGACGATGTCGAAAATATTCTTGTTGCCATAGGCGGTGGCGGCTTGGCTGCCGGCGTTGCAGTTGCAGCAAAACTTGCCGCCGCAAAGCAGGGTCGAAAGATTAAGGTGATCGGCGTGCAGAGCGAGAACACCGCGTCTTATGTCGCCTCACTAAAGGCCGGCAAGTGATCACCACCAAGGCAACCATTGCTGATGGCATTGCAGTTGCGAAACCTGGCCAGGTTCCTTTTGACCTAATTTCGAAACATATCGACAAAGTTGTCACCGTTAGTGACAACGAAATCGCAAAGGCGATTGTTGCGCTGCTTGAGCGTTCAAAGCAGGTTGTCGAACCTGCTGGCGCCGTTGCGGTTGCTGCTTTGATGTCGGGCGCGTTCAAGCCAAAAGGCAAGACAGTCGCAGTGCTTTCTGGCGGAAACATCGATCCACTTTTGATGCAAAAGATTATCGGTCACGGCCTCGAGGCTGCAGAGCGCTACACCAACATTACGGTGATGCTGCCAGACCGCCCAGGTCAGCTAGTTCGCACCGCGGAGGCTATTGCCGAAGCGCAGGGCAACGTGGTTGAGGTGCTACACACACGTCACGGCCTTGGCCTAGACATCAGCGAAGTTGAGTTGCGACTAAGCGTTGAGACCATGGGTCACGAACACCGCGAATCGGTATTGAAGGCGCTCAAGGCTGCGGGTCTCAAGGCTCGCATTGACCACGAATAGATACATTTGAGCAAAAAAAAGGGTGCCGAGGGGCACCCTTTTTGTTTAATTCTTAACCGTTGAAGTGCTTTACGTCGATGATCTTGACTTCGCGCTGCTTGCCATTAGGGGCGGTGAAAGTTAGCTCCTCGCCAATCTTGGCGCCAAGCACGATCTGCCCGATCGGACTGTCCGGGCTGTAGACCTCGATGTCGGTGCCTTCCGCGATTTCAGCTGAACCTAGCAAGAACTCCATCTCGCTGCCGTTCATGGTCAACTTCACAACTGTGCCCTGTTGAACCACACCGTGGGTCTCTGGTGCCTCGCCAACTACTGATGTGGCCAAGATTTCTTCGAGGCGAACGATGCGCGCCTCAATTTTTGCCTGCTCTTCTTTAGCAGCGTGATATCCACCGTTTTCTTTTAGGTCGCCTTCTTCACGCGCTTCTTGAATTCGTTGCGCGATGTCTTGACGTGCCACTGTTAGCAGATTCTCTAGTTCGGCCACCAGGCGGTCATAGGCAGCCTGGGTAAGCCAAGTTTGTTGATGGGTTGCAGACATAATCTCTAAATCTTATTTCAGACGGCAGGCATCTACCAAGCCAGACACCGCTAGTTCGGAGGTGTTCAGGGTCACTTTGATAACGTCGCCGGCCTTCGCGCCCTTGGCAATCTCGATTTCCTTGAAGCCAACCACGGCAAATCCCTTGTTAAGCGCAGTAGCTTCGCAGTAGGCCGACTGATTCACAACCGCCGGCTGCTTCACGGTATAGCTGACTTCGGTTTGTTTTTCGTTCAAAACTTTATATCCAATGGTTGAGACTTGAACCTGAGCCGCATTGTCGGCGGTCACGGCAATTGCCCAAATTACAAAAAGCACTAGAAGTGCGGTGGCGATGATCGCCGCAACAATCCGCTGTGGGCTTAGGTTCGAAAAATCCAGTCGGATGCCGCGGTTTGAGTCGGCTTCGATCTCGCTCTCGAGCGCATCGGAAATATCCTGATTATTCGAATTCATCGCAATAAGGCTAACCGCAAATTTGTAAATTTTCGTTCATACTTATGTCATGCAAACACTGTTAGCCATTCTCGCCGCCGAAGCAACTACCAACCCAGCTGAAACCTGGTATAGCCCAGGCGTAGTTGGCTTTATTGCAACATTTGGCGTGACCGCAGCAGCCGTTGCGTTGATTTTTGACATGGTGCGTCGCGTTCGCCGTGTGCGCTATCGCGCTGAGATTCAGGCAAAGCTAGACGCTGAGCAGGCAAGCAAGCCCGATGCACCAGCGGCCAAAGCAGCGCCGACCAAGTCTGCGCCAGCTAAGTCGGCGATCAGCAAACCCGCCGCCCCAAAAACTCCAACGGCACGAGCAAAGCCAGCTCGCCCAGCCCCACCTAAAAAGCCTTCGCGCGACCAATAAGGCCTGCGGCTAGGCACCAAAGCTAGTCGGCGCTGGCGCCAGCGAAATAAGCAGGATGCCGGTCCAGTGGCATAAAAATGCCAGCACAGTGAAGCTGTGAAAAATCTCATGGAATCCAAAATGCCCAGGCCATGGGTTTGGCTTCTTTAGGGCATAGGCGAGAGCGCCGATGGTGTAGCAACCGCCGCCCACCAAAATCAAAATCATCATTGGCGCGTTGGCGTTCATGAAGTCAACTACATAGGCCATCGCACCCCAGCCCATGCCGATGTAAATCGGCACATAGAGCCAGCGTGGTGCGGTTATCCAGAAAACTCGAAAACCGATGCCCAAAATCGCCGTTCCCCAAATTATCGACATCAGCAGCACTGCTTTTTCTTGAGGCAGTGCGAGCCAGGTTATCGGGGTGTAGCTACCGGCAATCAGCAAGAATATGTTGGCGTGATCGATTCGCTTTAGAGCCAGTTTGGTTTTCGGCTTCCAGTTGAAGCGGTGATAAAGCGCCGAGTTGCCAAACAGCAGAACCGAACTGGCAAAGAAAATCGCCGCTGTGATTTTGGCCGGCACGCCGTTCGCCATAACTACAAGAACGATTCCACCGGCAATAACGATCGGCAGAACTCCGGCGTGAATCCAGCCGCGCCAGGTTGGTTTTTTCTCCTGGTTGGAGTTTGCGAAGCCTTCGGCCACCGGCAGGTGAAGCGGCAATGCGCTGTTTTCTTGGCTCATGCTCCAACCATAACTCTCAACAGTTGGTTGGCATAGCGGGTAGCCTTAGCGGGTGCGCAATTTGATTTATGGCCTGTATGAGCGTTCGCTCGAAAGGCAGCTTAGGGCAGGGGATTTGCCCAAGCACGTGGGGGTAATTCTCGACGGCAATCGTCGTTGGGCTGAACGAAAAGGCAATGCCAAGGCCAGTCACGGTCACGCGATTGGTGCCCAGAAAACCCTTGAGTTTATCGACTGGTGTGATGACCTAGGAATCGGGGTGGTGACGCTCTATTTGCTATCAACCGACAACCTAACTGGTCGCGCCAGCGAAGAGCTGGCTGCACTGATGGCGATCATTTCTGAGCTCGCCGAAGAACTCGCTGACACGCAAAAATGGCGCGTACGACTGGTTGGCGATCGCGATGCGCTGCCCGAAGGCCTGCTGAACCAACTTGAGGGTGTTGAGCATCGCACCGCAAAGGTCGACGGCATGAACATCAACCTTGCCGTTGGCTACGGCGGCCGACAAGAGATTGCCGACGCGATGCGATCAATTTTGAAAACCCATGCCGCTCAGGGCACAAAAATCGACGATCTGGCCGAGCTGTTGACTCCCGACCTAATCACCGAGCACCTGTATACCGGTGGGCAACCTGACCCAGACCTGGTTATTCGCACATCTGGCGAGCAGCGACTCTCGGGCTTCTTGCTCTGGCAGAGCGCTCACTCAGAGTTTTATTTCGAAGAAGCCCTGTGGCCCGACTTTAGGCGGGTTGACTTTTTGCGCGCCATTCGCGCATTCTCACTGCGTCACCGTCGCTTTGGCGCCTAAAAATTAACATCGCTTAACGTTCCGGTGACTCGGGCGTGTTGAACCATTAAAAGCCGATTCTTAAGGCATACCTTTTCCTCAAGTCGCAATAAAGGAGCTTTGGTGGGTAAAGAATCTGCAGCTGAAATGTCAACCACAAGCGCAAAGCAGGTGACCAAAAAAGCCAAGGCAGCCAGCCTGCCAAAAACAGCGACCAGAACCTATGTGCTCGACACCTCAGTGTTACTTTCTGATCCAAAAGCCCTGTTCAAGTTCAAAGAGCAAGAAGTTGTGATCCCGATTGTGGTGATCAACGAGCTTGAAAAGAAGCGTCACGATCCAGAAATCGGATACTACGCTCGCACCGCGCTCCGTTTGCTAGATGACCTTCGTGAGCAGCACGAACGCCTAGATTTTCCAATCGAGGTTGGCGAGGGCGGCATTCTGCGTGTTGAGCTAAACCACATCGATCAGTCTGTATTGCCGGTTGGTTTTCAATTGGGCGACAATGACTCTCGAATCCTTGCTGTGGCGTTCAACTTGGCCAGCGAGGGCGCCAACGTCACTGTGGTTTCAAAAGACCTGCCGATGCGCGTCAAGGCTGCCGCATTGGGAATGAATGCCGAGGAATATCGCAACGATCTCGCCGCTGACTCTGGCTGGACCGGCATCGCCGAGCTTGCTCTGTCAGCCGACGAGATGTCCGATCTTTATGACACCGAAGTAATCAAGCACAAAGACGTTGCCCAATTGCCGCTGAACACCGGCCTGGTGATTTCATCTGACCGAGGAAGTGCATTGGGCCGAGTGATTGCCGGCTCAAAGGTCAAACTGGTGCGCGGAGATCGTGACCTGTTTGGTGTTCACGGTCGTTCTGCAGAGCAGCGCTTGGCTATTGACATGTTGCTCGATCAAGAGATTGGCATTTTGTCACTCGGCGGTCGAGCCGGAACTGGAAAATCTGCGCTTGCACTGTGCGCTGGCCTTGAGGCTGTGCTTGAGCGCCGCCAGCACAAGAAGATCATTGTGTTTAGACCGATTTTTGCTGTGGGCGGGCAAGAGCTTGGCTATTTGCCTGGCTCAGAGACCGAAAAGATGAACCCTTGGGGTCAGGCAATTTTCGACACACTCGGTGCATTGGTTTCAAAAGAGGTTATCGACCACGTCGTCGATCGCGGCATCATTGAGGTTTTGCCGCTGACCCACATACGCGGTCGCTCGCTGCACGATGCTTTCGTGATTGTCGACGAAGCGCAATCGCTGGAGCGCAACGTTTTGCTGACCGTGCTTTCTCGCATCGGTCAAAACGCTCGCGTTGTTTTAACTCACGATGTAGCTCAGCGTGACAACCTCAGAGTCGGCCGACACGATGGCATTGCGGCAGTTATTGAGCAGCTAAAGAACCACAGTCTGTTTGCTCATGTGACCCTGACTCGAAGCGAGCGCTCGGCAATTGCCGGCTTGGTCACCGACCTGCTCGACTAGCACCTGTTGATAACCCCAGCAGGGGTTTGGCAGGCTGCTTAGCCTGCATGCATGTATGAATTTGCCTATCTCGGCATTGCCTATCTTTTTGCGGTCGCCTGGCCACTTGCTGTTATCGACATTCGAGAACGAAGATTGCCCAATCGATTGGTATTGCCGGCAATACCCATTGCAATCGTCGGCCAGGTGGTGGCAGCAACCTCAGGGGCACCTTGGTGGCCGATGCTTTATGCGATAGGCGCCGGGCTGGCGGCATTTGGGCTTGGCCTAATCGCTAATCTTCGCGGTGGTTTGGGCATGGGAGACGTGAAATTGATCGCCGCCATGTCTCTTAGCCTTGGGTGGTTTAGTCCGCTGGCACCGCTGCTAGGTGTCTCACTCGCATTCGTTTCGGCCGGGTTTTGGCTCGGCATTAAATTAGTCGCCAAAAAAGCAAGTATGGGCTCGAGCATTGCGCTCGGCCCATACCTGTTAGTTGGATTTGTGCTGGCTTCTATAAACCAGGTGCTGTCATAGAAAGCACATCTAGTGCCTTGTCCAGCTGCTCCATGGTTAGCTTTTCGCCGTCAACGTAGCCAAGGTCAATGGTTGCCTGGCGCACGGTGATTGAGTTGGCGACCGAGTGCTTCGCGATCTTGGCAGCTGCCTCATAGCCGATGTACTTGTTCAACGGGGTCACGATCGATGGGCTTGATTCAGCAAGCGCCAATGAACGCTCTAGGTTCGCCTCTAGGCCGTCGATGGTCTTGTCGGCAAGCAAGCGAAGCGAGTTCGAAAGCAAACGAATTGACTCAAGCAGCGCGTTGCCCATTACTGGGATTGCTACATTCAGCTCAAAGTTGCCGGTTGCTCCGGCCCAGGCTACGGTCGCATCGTTTCCGATTACGCGAGCGCAAACCATCATCACAGCTTCAGGAATAACTGGGTTTACCTTGCCCGGCATGATTGATGAGCCTGGCTGAAGGTCAGGAATGTGCAGCTCACCAAGACCTGCGTTCGGGCCAGAGCCCATCCAGCGAAGGTCGTTGTTGATCTTGGTTAGCGAGACGGCTAGAACGCGCAATGCGCCTGAGGCCTCAACCAAGCCATCGCGAGCGCCCTGTGCCTCAAAGTGGTTTCGGGCTTCGGTTATAGGCAAGCCAGTCTCAGCAGCTAGCAGGCGAATTACCTCTTGCGGGAAGCCCTTCGGGGTGTTGATTCCGGTGCCAACCGCGGTTCCGCCAAGTGGAACCTCTGCGGTGCGAGAAATAGTTGACTCGACACGCTCGATCGCATAGCGAATCTGAGCTGCATAGCCACCAAACTCTTGACCTAGTGTCACAGGCGTCGCATCCATCAGGTGTGTGCGACCTGCCTTTACTGCGGTTTTCCATAGAGCTGCCTTCTTTTCTAGCGACACTGCTAGATAGTCAAGGGCCGGAAGAAGGTCGCCAATTAGTGCTGCAGTCACTGCAACGTGAACCGAGGTAGGGAATACGTCGTTTGATGACTGTGAACAGTTGACGTGATCGTTCGGGTGAACGGCCGAACCTAGGCGCTCGGTTGCCAAGGTGGCAAGCACCTCGTTCATGTTCATGTTTGACGATGTGCCTGAACCGGTCTGGAAAATATCAACCGGAAACTCGCCATCGTGCTTGCCGGAAATTACATCATCTGCAGCGCCAGAAATAGCAGTAGCAATCTCGGCGTTTAGAACGCCCAACTTGGCATTTGCCTGAGCAGCAGCTTTCTTGATCTGCGCCAATGCAGCAATGTGAGCTCGCTCAAGGGTTGTGCCTGAGATTGGAAAATTCTCTACTGCACGCTGGGTTTGTGCGCGGTATAGAGCGTTGATTGGAACCTTAACTTCACCCATGGTGTCGTGTTCAATGCGGTATTCCACTTGTTGCCTTTCGATTTTGGCCGAAGCCTGGGTTAGGTGACCTATTGAAGGTCGCCGATCATGACAATCGGATGAATTTCTCCGAGTTCAAGTTTGTAATTCGCGCCAACGACGCCGAGTTTTCCGGCTTTGACTGCGTCAGCAATGGTCTTTGACTTGGTCAGCATCTCATTGATGGTGTCTTGCACGTGCCACTCAGTGACATCGTCGATAGCGTACTTTCCGGCTGCGTTTGCCTCGAGCACGGTTGGTCTGATCTGACTGACTAAGTGGTGAATGAACTGACCCTCAGCGGTTAGGTTTCCGGCTATGTCATCGATGGTGGCGCGAATCGCACCGCATTCATCGTGCCCTAACACCAAGATCAACGGCACACCTAGAACCTCAACGCTGTATTCCAGTGAGCCAAGAATTGTCTCGCCAATAACCTGACCCGCGTTTCGCACGACAAATAGGTCGCCCAGGCCGACATCAAAAATCAACTCTGCAGACAGGCGACTGTCGGCACAGCCAAATAGGGCGGCGAATGGTCGCTGACGCTCGGCTAGTCGAGTGCGCACGTCAACGTCTTGGCGCGGGTGTGCCGGTTGGCCCTGCACAAAGCGCTGATTTCCAAGCTGCATTGCAGCCCAAGCCTGGGCTGGGGTTTGCGGTCGAGATGAGCTTGAGTGTGAATCAGCGGTCATTACTTAAGCTCCATCTCGATTACGGTGGCAAATTTAGCCATGTCTTCTTCGTAGCCGCCATTGACGCTTACAAAATTGCCCTGATATTCGCGGGTCCAAAGATATGGATCAACCGATTCTTCATCGGTGCTGATCCACTTTGTCCAGGTTGAATTTGACGAGATTGAGTCGGGGTTGGGCTTGAAATCTTTGGCAGCTAGGGCAACCCAGGTTGGATTCACATCGAAAGCCTGAATAATGCGCACGTATTGGTTCTTTGGGCCAACAAAGCCTGACTCGAAATACTGAACTCCGTCAGCTGTTGCCCCACGCCACTTAGCTCGGTTTGACCACCAGCCCTGCGGAAGCTCTGGTGCAAAAATGTCGTTGCCCGAGGTGGTCTCAGCCTGAGTAACAGCCGCTACATAGTCGACCGGCTGAATTCGATTGCTGTCATCACGAGGAACAGCCAAAATCGTGACGATAACTATGCCAAGTGTTGCCGCCAGTGACAGTAATAGGTTGATTACCGTCTGGTTAGCTCTGCGCTTTGCAGCCGAGTCTTCACTCAATTGGT
Organism: Actinomycetota bacterium; assembly: GCA_041191585.1. GTDB lineage: Bacteria > Actinomycetota > Actinomycetes > Actinomycetales > Microbacteriaceae > Rhodoluna. Next base: position 9,126 of record JBEEOO010000016.1, on the reverse strand, counting down.
CTCAGCCTTCGCTTTGATCGCATCGTCAAGTCTCTTGCGTGCGCCAGAAAGCCAGTTTTCGCACTGGGTAGCTAGGGCTTCACCGCGCTCCCAAAGCGCCATGGATTCTTCTAGGGTTACCGCGCCCTGCTCGAGGTCGGCAACAACTTTTACCAATTCATCGCGGGCCTGCTCATAGGTCATGGCAGCGATGTCAGCATTAGCTTTGTTGGTTTTTTCGGCACTCATACTGTCACCATTCTACTTTTCGATTGACCGATTCACGCTGGCCTCAACCTCGCCACGCGCCAAGCGCATAGTGATTTTCTGACCGACTTTTAGCTTTGAAGAATCTGAAATTACATGTCCGGTTTCATCGCGAACCACGGCATAGCCGCGATCAAGGGTCGATTGCGGCGAAAGGGCTTTTACCTGAGCTCGCAGATGCTCAACCACAACGCTTTCGCGATCGAGTTTTGTATCGAGCCAGCGGCGACTTCGCTCAATCTGCTGGTCAAGCTCAACGGCTTTATCGTCAATGAAGCTATACGGGTTGGCCAGACTCGGGCGCGACCGGAATTGTGCAATCAACTGGCTCTGGTGGGTCACAAAACCTTCGATGCGCAGCAGGATGCGTTGGATTGCTTGGTCGATTCTGGCGCGTTCGTCGGCAACGTCGGGCACAATCAGTTTGGCTGCATCAGTCGGGGTTGACGCTCTGACATCGGCGACTTCATCGAGAACCGGACGATCATTTTCGTGACCGATTGCCGAAACGATCGGAGTTCGCGCTGCGGCAACCTCGCGAACTAGCGCCTCGTCGCTAAAAATTACCAAGTCGATAAACGATCCGCCCCCGCGGGCAATCACGATCACGTCGACCTCAGAATCTTGATCAAGCTGTCTGATTGCCGCGATGATTTCTGGCACTGCCTTCTCGCCCTGAACAAGCGTGTTGATAACACGAAATTGGGCATCTGGCCAGCGACGTTTGGCATTCTGCAAAACATCTTTCTCAGCGTCTGAATCTTTGCCAGTAATTAGTCCGATTCGGTTTGGCAAAAACGGTAGCGGCTGCTTGCGGTCTGCCGAAGTTAGGCCTTCAGCGATAAGCGCTTGGCGCAGACGCTCGATGCGCTCTAGAAGTTCACCGAGGCCAACTTTGCGAATCTCGAAAACCTGCATTGTGAGCTTGCCACCCTTGGGCCAAAAATTCGGCTTCAAGAGTGCAACCACGCGGTCGCCCTGCTTTAGGTCACTAGGAATCTTTGAGGTGTCCCAAGAGTGAATTTCAATCGAATTCTCAAGCTGCAAGTCCCTGAGTTGACCGAACATGTTGGTTGATCTGAGACTGATTTGCGAGATTTCGCCCTCAACCCACAAATATCCGAGTCGATCGATCCAGTCTTTTAGAGTTGCCGAGAGTTTAGAAACCGGCCACGGTGAGTCGGTTGAGCTAACTTTTGAACCCCAAGTATCACCCTGCGGCGACGATGAGCCAGAGGCGGCGGTCGCATTTTTTGCGTCGGTATCGCTCACGAGTTCTCGCTATCGCTGATGCAATTTATTGGGATTAGTTCAGAGTTTCTGTCACCAACCTCGCGTTTATCATTAAGGGGTGACCGAATCCAAGAATACCGTTAGCGTCGACCTCAAGCAGTCTGGCAAAAAGGTGCTGCTTGCCTCACCGCGCGGATATTGTGCCGGTGTGGACCGCGCTGTTATTGCGGTCGAAAAAGCGCTTGATCACTATGGATCGCCGGTTTATGTGCGCAAGCAAATCGTTCACAACAAGCATGTTGTCAGTTCACTTGAAAAACGTGGCGCCATCTTTGTAAACGAGGTTGACGAGGTGCCATCAGGTTCTGTTTTGGTGTTCTCAGCGCACGGTGTTTCACCTGCTGTCGTGGCAGCCGCTCAGGAGCGAGGTCTGAACACTATTGATGCCACCTGCCCGCTAGTTACTAAAGTCCACCGCGAGGTTCAGCGATTCGCAAACGACGACTATGACATCTTGCTGATTGGTCACGAAGGCCACGAAGAAGTCGAAGGCACCGCTGGCGAGGCGCCAGATATAGTTCAGGTCATCGACAAAGACGAGAGCATTGCAAATGCCAAGGTTCGCGACCCAAAGAAGTTGATTTGGCTTTCTCAGACCACGCTTTCGGTTGACGAAACCATGCAGACCGTGGTCAAGCTTCGCGAAAAGTATCCAACCCTGCAGAACCCACCTAGCGATGACATTTGCTATGCCACTCAAAACCGTCAGGTCGCAATTAAGAAGGTTGGCGCCGCATCTGACTTGGTGATTGTGGTTGGCTCGTCAAACTCCTCAAACACCGTTCGCTTAGTCGAGGTTGCTCTCGAGGCTGGCGCAAAAGCCGCCTATCGTGTTGACTTCGCAAGCGAAATCAAGCCTGAGTGGTTCTCTGGCGTTGAAACCGTCGGAGTTTCATCTGGCGCGTCGGTTCCTGAAGAGCTAGTCGACCAGGTGCTCGACTACTTAGCCGAAAAGGGCTTCGGCGATGTCAGAAACGTTCAGACCGCAGAAGAAGACATCCAGTTCTCGTTGCCGCCTGAGCTTCGCCGCGAGCTAAAGGCTGCTGGCACTGACATCGATAACAAAACTCGACGCAGCTAATCGTTCGGGAATTCGACCGAGCGGCATGAAGTTGCTCTTGTTGTCACATTCTGTAACGCAATTTAGTTTCTGACCGAAACGCGTTTAGGTTTTTAGCAAGCGCAAAAGGCGCGTCTAGATCAAGGGAATCAAAATGAGCAAAACCATCAAGTCAATTGCGGCAGTCGCTGCAACCGTGGGCCTACTGGGTGCTGGCGCAATCGCGACCCCAGCCGTAGCGGCAACCAAGACCATCACCATCGCTACCGAGGGCACCTATGCTCCTTTCTCATACGTTGAGAACGGCAAGCTTGTTGGTTATGACGTAGAGGTCGCAGCTGCAGTTGCAAAGAAGGCTGGCTACAAGATTAAGTGGCAGAAGACCACCTGGGACGGCATCTTTGCCGGCCTAGAAGCAAAGCGCTGGGATGCAATCGCAAACCAGGTCACCATTCGCGCTGACCGCAAAGCTAAGTACGACCTTTCAGAGCCTTACACCTCATCAAGCTATGCAGTTATCACCCGCAAGGATGACACTCGCGTGACCAAGGTTGAAGACATCAAGGGTCTAACCGCCGTTGGCTCAGCAACCAGCTCATTTACCGACCTTGCCAAGCAGTATGGCGCCAAGGTTGAGGTTGTCGAAGACAACGCAGGTCGTTTCGGTCTGCTACAGGCAAAGCGCGTTGACGTAATCGTGAACGACAGCCTGTGGGCACTTGACTACATCAAGAACAACCGCGACGCCAACGTCAAGATCGCTACCACCTTCGGCGATGCCAGCCTTCAGGGCTTCGCATTCCGCAAGGACAGCGGTTATGTCAAGAAATTCAACGCAGCACTTGCTTCGTTGATCAAGAACGGCACCATCAAGAAGATCGGTGTTAAGTACTTCGGCAAAGACGTCACCAAGTAACATTTCTGACTAGCGTCAAACTTAAGAGAGGGTGGTGATTCCTATGGAATCATCATCCTCTTTTCAGCTAGCTATTGATTCACTTTGGCCGCTACTTCAGGCGCTCTTAGTCGGCACAATCCCGCTAACCGCGGCCAGTTTTGTTATCGGCTTGGCTGTTGCCCTAGTCGCGGCTCTAGCTCGCATCTCGGGCGTTTGGCTATTTAGATCGATTTCGGCCGCATACATCTCAGTGATTCGCGGCACCCCACTGCTGCTTCAACTGTTCATCATTTTTTATGGTCTGCCATCTTTTGGCATTGTTTTTGACCCTTGGCCAAGTGCCATCATCGCGTTCTCGCTGAACGTGGGCGGCTATGCAGCTGAAACCATTCGCGCTGCAATACTCTCGATTCCTAAAGGCCAGTGGGAGGCCGCTGCGACGGTTGGTCTAACTCGAAACCAGGCGCTAAGGCGAGTAATTCTGCCGCAGGCAACCCGCGTAGCGATTCCACCACTTTCAAATACCTTGATTTCGCTAGTGAAGGACACCTCGCTAGCTTCTGTTGTGCTGGTCACCGAGATCTTCAGAACCGCTCAAGAAATTGCCGGCCCGACTTTTCAATTTTTCTTGATGTATGCCCTCGCCGGCATTTTCTACTGGGTGCTCAGCCAAATTTTGGCCTTTGGGCAATCACGCATTGAAAAGCGACTGAATCGCAAGGTGGCGCAGTGAGCAATCTGATTGAAGTTCGCAAGCTAACCAAACGTTTTGGCTCGAATACTGTTTTTGAAAACATCGATTTTGATGTCGCCGCCGGTTCGGTCACCGTCATTATCGGCCCATCCGGTTCGGGCAAAACCACACTGCTGCGTTCGCTAAACGCACTAGAGGTGCCGGATACCGGATCGATAAAAATTGGCGACTTCTCGGTTGATTTTGCTGGCAAGCACAGTCAGAAGCAGCTGGCCCAGCTTCGTTCGCACAGCGGAATGGTGTTTCAGGGCAACAATCTGTTTGGCAACCTAACTGCGTTAGAGAACGTGACCCTAGGCCCAATTGTGGCGCAAAAGGTCAGCAAGCAGCAGGCTCAAGCCGAAGCGCGTGAGCTTTTGGCTGCCGTCGGCCTTGCCGACAAGGCCGACTCCTTTGTTCACCAACTTTCAGGCGGCCAGCAGCAGCGAGTTGGCATTGCCAGGGCATTGGCTCTAAAACCAGATGTTTTGTTATTCGATGAGCCGACTTCGGCGCTAGATCCAGAACTCGTCGGCGAGGTTCTTGCCGTGATCCGTGACCTTGCGAAACAAGGCTGGACGATGGTTGTCGTAACCCACGAAATGCGCTTTGCTCAGCAGGTTGCCGATCATGTTCTGTTCATCGACGGGGGAGCGATCGTTGAATCGGGAAACCCAAAGGATGTGCTCACCAACCCTCAGCAGCCACGAACCAAGCAGTTCTTGCAGCGCATAATCGGTGACTTTTAGGCAATAAAAAACCCCGGCCGAGCCGGGGTTTTTTATTGGATGAGTTTAGAGCGACATGCTCTTGCCGGCTGAGCCAAGCTGAGTCGCGGCCTGGGCTACGCGAGTAGACATTGCAGCCTCGCCGATCTTGCCCCACGCACGTGGGTCATAAATCTTCTTGTTTCCGACTTCGCCATCAACCTTTAGAACGCCGTCGTAGTTAGCAAACATGTTGCCGGCGATTGCGCGGGTGAAGGCATACTGAAGATCGGTGTCGATGTTCATCTTGATTACACCGTGTGAAACCGCATCGGCGATTTCTTTGTCGGTTGAACCTGAACCACCGTGGAAAACCAAGTCAAAAGGCTTGTCGACGCCATACTTAGCACCAACAGCTGCCTGAATTTCGCCCAAAAGCTCTGGCTTTAGAACTACGTTTCCTGGCTTGTATACGCCGTGTACGTTTCCGAAGGTTAGTGCGACCATGTAGCGGCCGTTCTCGCCTAGGCCAAGAGCCTCGGCGGTCGCTAGACCGTCTTCAGGAGTGGTGTAAAGGTGCTCGCCGTGGCCACCCTCAACGCCGTCTTCTTCGCCGCCGACAACGCCGACCTCAATCTCAAGAACTGCTCCGATGCCCTTGGTTAGAGCAAGCATTTCTTTGGCGATTACTAGGTTCTCGGCCATTGGAACTGCTGAGCCGTCCCACATGTGTGAGTTGAATAGCGGCTCAAGGCCATTCTTTACGCGCTCCTGTGAAACTGCGATTAGCGGGCGAACAAAGCCGTCTAGCTGGTGCTTTGCGCAGTGGTCTGTGTGCAGCGCCACGGTGATGCCATAGTTCTTGGCAAGTTCACGAGCAACGGTAGCCATAGCAATTGCGCCGTCTGCCATCTTCTTTACGGTTGGGCCTGACCAGTAGTCGCCGCCACCGGTGGTGACCTGGATGATGCCGTCTGAGCCAGCTTCAACCAAACCAGCAAGCGCTGCGTTTAGGGTCTGGGTGCTTGAGACGTTGATCGCCGGGTAGGCAAATCCGCCCTTTTTAGCACGGTCAAGCATTTCTAGATATTGATCCGGTGATGCAACTGGCATTTTGGCTCCTAAGGGCTATTTGGTGCGGTTTTTAGATGTTAGCAATATTCAAAAGCCAGCAATTAGTGGGCTTGCGCTGGCTCGTCTAGTGCTTTGCTGCGGTCTGGCGACTCGTTCAGGAAAGACTCAGGTAGGTTGTCGATGTTCTCTAGGCCAGAAGTTGACTGCTGAACCTTGGTTGCGCCCCAACGAACTGCGGTGCGTGCTCCGAGAACTACGTCGAAACCGACGCCAAGAACTTCCTCGCCTTCGGCAAGCGGGTTGCTGGCAACTGCCTGCAAGAAGCCGGCTAGGGTTGCGTCTCCGGCGCCAACGGTGTTCTTGACCTTGACCGGGGCAGTGCTAGCTCCGAAGTATCCGTCTTTGGTGACAGCGATGATGCCGTCTGAACCCATTGAGGCAAGAACAGCTTCGATGCCGTGATTGCAAAGCTCGGTAGCAGCATCGATGACGTCGCCAACGGTGTTTAGAGTGCGGCCAACAGCTGAAGCAAGCTCTTCACAGTTTGGCTTGATTACCGCTGCACGACCTGAGCGTGACCAGAAACTCAATGGCTCGCCACTGGTGTCAAGTGCCACGCGAACGCCTAGGCGATCCATGCGGTCAAAAAGATCAGTTAGGTCAACGAAACGACCGGTCGACTTGTCGATCGGGTGAGCACCGCCGATTACAAGCCACTTTGCGCCGCTTTCCCGAACGGTCTTTTCGGCAAGCTCAACAGTCTTTTTCCAGTCGTCTCCGCTTAGCGGACGAGGTGGCTCGGTGATGCGGGTGGTAGTTCCGGCAAAGTCGATAATGGTGGTTGAAACACGCGGGGTGCCTTCAACCCAAAGTGGAACAACGAGGTCGCTTGATCCGGTGCGCGCAAGAACGTTTGGGTCACCGGCACCAATTGGCACAACTGCAGGAGACGAAATGCCACCGAGGACCAAGCCGCGGCTAACGTTGATGCCCTTGCCGGCAAGTTCTTCGCCAACTGCATCTGCGCGGTTTACGCCACCAGGAACAAGGTTGCTAACGAAGTAGGTGCGGTCAAGGACCGGTGCAGGAGTAAGAGTTACAACTGAAGGGGTTGTGCCAGACATTAAATGGCTCCTCGGGGTTTGAGCGAATCCGAAAGTTCGGGGATTTGTAGCTTCAAACTTCGTTGTCAAGCTCTCGAAAAGTATACCCATTTGAGCGAAAGAAACCGCTTACAAAGGCGACACTAGGTAAAGGCCAATGTCGGCGCTAGTCGTGGCTATTTTTCGGTTAGCTCAGGCTTGGTGAAGGTGTCGGTTGACTCTTCAAGCTCGGCAACCAGAGGCACCGGCTTGCCGCCATCGAGGATGTTTTTGCTCTTGTCGTTTAGTTTGCGGGTTGAGGTCAGCAAATTGCGCTCCAGGCTAGATGAGAAAGCATTGAAGGCCGACACTGCACCATTTAGCTGCGACCCAAGTTTGGCTGCATGTTCAGCAACAACTCGGATGTTCTTGTGCAACGCAACGCCAAGGTCGATGACCTCTTTAATGGTTTCTTCTTGCGCGCTTTGGCGCCAGCCATAGCTAATGGTTCGAATAACGCTGAAGATTGAAACCGGCGAAACCAACGCAACCTGTTTGCTAAATCCGTATTCAAGAATGCTTGGATCGGCATCAAGCGTGGCTGCCAAAAGGCCTTCGCTCGGCATGAACATGATGGTGAATTCAGGCGACGAGCTGAGCCCCGAAAAATAGTTTTTGCCGCTGATGTCATTAATGTGCTTTTTGACTGCATCAACGTGAGCCTTCATCAGATCTTTGCGACGTTTTTCGTCTTCTGGCGACGCAACTTCGCTAATCGCGGTGGCGCGCTGATAGTCATCGAACGGAACCTTGGAGTCGACGGCGACAAATTTTCCGTCTGGGTAATTGATGACGCAGTCAGGCTTAATGCCCTTGCCCTCGTTGTTGACCGAAAGCTGCTGTTCAAAAAAGTCAACGTGCGGAAGCATTCTTGTTGTTAAGTGCGCCGGCCAATGCTCGGGTGTTTTCGCCTAGGGTGCGTTGTTGTTCTTGTGATTCGATCAACTGCTGCTTGATGGTGCTGAACTGCTCGAGGCGTTCTTTTTCGAGCTCTTCAATCTTTGACTGCATCTTCGCCATTCGATCTCTAACCGGAGTCAGTTCTTGAAGAATGCGGTTCTCTTCGGCCAGGGTCTGTGCTTCTAGCTTGGCTCGGGTCTCTAATTCAGTTTTCAGCTGCATTAGCTGAGCGGCGAGGCCATCGGCAGTTGCGCGAGATGCCGCAAGTTCAACCTCGGCATTGCTGGCTTTGGTTTTTTTGGCCGCTGCCAACCCATAACCGACAGCTAGTCCGAGCAGCACACCGATAGCTAAATAGAGCAAAGAATCCATGTGTTGAGTATTTCAGCACCCGGCGACATTGTGGCCAACTCGGCCGCCGCGCCAAGCAAATCGGCGCTATCTAGCCTTGAATCAGGGGCTTCAGAACCTGCTTAGTGGCCGCCAAGAGCTCTTCTAAGTTCTCGACTCCGTGACGATCGGCGGCATGCAAAATGATTCGAGCGCTGGCATCTGCATCGGCAAGCGCGTCGTGGTGGTCAAACTCTTCGTGACCAATTGCATAAGCCACAGAATTCAATCGATACGACTCAAGGTTGTAGGTTTTGCGCGAGATAGCCAGTGAACAGGCATAGTTGAGTGCTGGCAGTTCAGTTTGAATTTGCGCAGCCGAAGCGCGTAGCACGCCCATGTCGAATGGCGCATTGTGGGCAATCAAAACATCCTGGTTAATAAAGGCCAACATAACCGAAAGAGCTTCTGCCCAAGTGGGTGCATCGGCCACATCAGAAGGCCTAATGCCGTGAACCCGGATGTTGCCCTCGTGAAACCAATCGTGCGGCATCGGTGGCTGAATCAGGGTCGCAAATGAGTCAATGATTTTGCCATCGCGCACTTTGACTAAACCGACCGCACAAGGGCTAGCTGGCGAACCGTTAGCGGTTTCAAAGTCGATTGCGGTGAAGTTCAGGGGCACGGCTCAAGTTTAGGCAGGGCCCGGCTGGCTCAGGCAAAGGCAACGGTAGACTTTGCTC
>JBEEOO010000015.1:0-17919 GCA_041191585.1 Actinomycetota bacterium | reverse complement strand
CCGGCACCCGACATGCCCGTAACGATAAGCAGCTCGTGTTGACGCGCTGGCTTGGAACCCTGGTTTTCTGCGCTCATCACTCCCCTTGCGACCGGTTTTATCCAGAGTCTAGTCGAGCGCGACACGCCGATGCCTAGGTTTTTGGATTTAGTTTTTCGAGAATCTGAGCGGCCAGGATATCTCCAATGCCGACCACTGAAGAAATCTCACCTTCGGTAGCCATTCGAAGTCGCTTTGCCGAGCCAAAATGTCTTAGCAGTGCAGCAACCCGCTTGGCCCCCAAGCCGTCAATTTCTCCTAGCTGACTTGCAATAGCGCTGCTGCGCTTTTGTCTCTGATAGCTAATTGCGAAGCGGTGCGCTTCGTCACGAATGCGCTGCAGCAAAAACAACTCATCGGCGGCACGCGGCAAAATAACCGGATAATCCGAGTTAGGCTGCCACACCTCTTCGAGGCGCTTGGCTAGGCCCACCACGGTTAGCCCCGACACACCCGAGTCAGCGATTGCGCGGGCCGCAGCGTTGACCTGAGGCTGACCGCCGTCGACGATTAGCAGATTCGGCCGATAGCTGAACTTGTTGGCATTGATTTCAGGATTCTCGTTATCGAGCTCGGGCTCACGAAGGTATTTAACTCGGCGACTTATCACCTGATAAATCGACTCGGTGTCATCGGTGGTGTTTTCAATCGAGAACCGTCGATACTGATCTTTTTTGGGCAGTCCGTCTTCAAATACCACCATCGATGCGACCACATTGGTGCCGCTTAAGTGTGAGACGTCAAAGCACTCGATGCGCAGAGGGGCGTCTTTCATGCCAAGGGCATTCTGAATCGCGGCTAGTGCGTCGGCGCGAGCCGTAAAGTCGCTGGTTCGTTTTAGCTTGTAGTTGGTTAGCTCGTGCTGGGCGTTTGTCGCGGCAGTGGCTGCCAATGCGGCTTTGTCTCCGCGCTGGGCAACTCGAAGCTCAACCTTGGCACCGCGAATCTCGCCTAGCCATTTGGCTAGTGCCTCGTGGTCGTCAGGTAGTGCTGGCACCAGAATCTCTTTCGGGATCGACACCGATTCGGCGGACGAGTCGGGCGAATAGGTGCTCTGCAGCACGTATTCGACAATCTCACCAAGGTCGCGCTCGAGCTCTTTGTCGAGAATGAAGTTTCGCGCGCCGCGAATTCGCCCACCGCGCACAACAAAGTGGCAAACGCCAGCAGCTAATTCGTCATCGGCGATAGCGAAAAGGTCAGCATCGGTCTGGTCACTGAAAACTACTGTGCTCTTTTCAAGCACTGTCTCTAGAGCGCCAATGTTGTCGCGCAGTTTTGCTGCCAACTCATACTGCTGCGTTTCTGAAGCCTTAAGCATTCGATCTCGCAAAACCTGGATGTGTGAAGTGTCGGAACCGCCCATAAATTCGGCGAACTGGCGAGCTACTTTTTTGTGCTCGCTGGCTTCGATTCGACCAACGCAAGGCGCACTGCATTTGCCTATGTCAGCCAAGAGACAAGCACGATTAGCCTGCTTTGCTGCGTTGAAAACACCTTTTGAGCAACTACGAATCGGATAAACCTTGAGCAGTGTGTCCAGAGTCTCGCGCACCGCCCAAGCTTGGGTGTAGGGGCCAAAATATTTGACCCCTTTGAGTTCGCGATTGCGAGTTATGAAAACGCGAGGCACATCATCCGACATCGAAATAGCTAGATACGGATAGGTCTTGTCGTCGCGAAATCGAATGTTGAATGGAGGGTCGAATTCTTTGATCCAGGTGAACTCAAGTTGCAACGCCTCATACTCGGTTTTGACAATGGTCCACTGCACGTCGACCGCCGTGGTGACCATGCGTCTAGTGCGCTCCATCAGGCTGTCAAGTGGCGCGAAATAGCTCGAAAGTCGAGCCCTCAAATTCTTGGCCTTGCCCACATAGAGCACTCGCCCGTTTGCATCGAGCCACCGATAAACACCCGGATCGGTGGGAATCTCACCGGTCTTTGGGCGCCAGGCTAAGTGGTTAGCCATTTAGCAAAACTTCTTTGATGAACGAACCGGTGAATGACTTCTTGTTGTCGGCAACCTGCTCAGGTGTTCCGATGGCAACAATCTGACCGCCGCCCGCGCCACCTTCTGGGCCCATGTCGATGAGCCAGTCAGCTGACTTGATGACATCAAGGTTGTGCTCGATAACGATGACAGTGTTGCCTTTGTCTACCAAGCCGTTGAGTACGTGAAGCAGTTTGCGAACGTCTTCGAAGTGCAGGCCGGTGGTTGGTTCGTCAAGAACATAAATCGTTCGACCGTTAGAGCGGCGCTGCAGTTCGGTGGCGAGCTTGACTCGCTGGGCTTCGCCGCCGGAGAGAGTGGTGGCTGATTGACCTAGGCGCACATAGCCCAAACCAACCTCGACCAGTGTCTCTAGATAGCGAGCAATCGCAGAGATAGGTGCAAAGAACTCAGCCGCTTCGGCAATCGGCATCTCTAGAACCTCGGCGATGTTCTTGCCCTTATAAAGCACCTGCAGGGTCTCACGGTTATAGCGCGCCCCATGGCAGATTTCACAGGCAACATAAACATCCGGCAAGAAGTTCATCTCGATCTTTAGCGTGCCGTCACCGCTGCAAGACTCGCATCGGCCGCCCTTGACGTTGAATGAGAATCGACCCTGCTGATAACCGCGTGCCTTTGACTCTTGAGTCTCGGCGAACAGCTTGCGAATGTGGTCAAACACACCGGTATAGGTGGCCGGGTTCGATCGCGGTGTGCGGCCAATTGGGTTTTGATCGACGTGCACAACCTTGTCGAGCTGAGCTAGCCCCTCGACGCGAGTGTGCTTGCCGGCCACGCCCTTGGCGCCATTAAGTGCATTGGCTAGCACCTCGTAAAGCACGTCGTTGACCAGTGACGATTTGCCCGAACCACTCACGCCGGTCACGGCAGTGAGCACGCTCAATGGGAATTCCGCGTCTACATTCTTGAGGTTGTTTTCGCGGGCTCCGACAACTTTGATTTGTCGTGATTTGTCAATCGCGCGGCGCTTCTTTGGTGTGGTGATTTTTTCGCGACCGGCAACAAATGCGCCGGTGATTGACTTCTCGTTTTTGATCAGGGCATCGTATGGCCCAGAGTGCACAATCTCGCCGCCGTTAACACCGGCACCAGGGCCGACATCTACGATCCAGTCAGAGGCCTTGATGGTGTCTTCATCGTGCTCAACCACCAATAGCGTGTTGCCAAGATCGCGAAGCTTGATCAAGGTCTCAATTAGTCGGCGATTGTCGCGCTGGTGCAAGCCGATGCTTGGCTCATCAAGCACATAGAGAACGCCGGTAAGCCCTGAGCCGATTTGAGTCGCCAAGCGAATGCGCTGTGCCTCGCCACCAGAAAGCGTTGCCGCGGCCCGTTCGAGACTTAGGTAGTCAAGACCAACATCGAGCAAGAAATCTAGACGAGCTTTGATTTCGCGTAGCACCTGGGCGGCAATTTTCACATCGCGCTCATCAAGCACTAGTTTTTCAAAGAACTTTGCGCAGTCTCCGAGGCTCATCGCGGCAACCTCGGCAATCGAGGTGTCGGCAACCTTTACGGCCAGCACTTCTGGGCGCAAACGTGCGCCGTTACAACCCGGGCAGGCAACTTCGCGCAAGAAGCCCGACCACTTGGCGCGGGCATAGTCGTTCTCTGACTCAAGATATTTGCGCTCGATGTATCCGAGCACACCTTCGAAGCCAGTGGCATAGCGCAGTTCGCGACCGTAGCGGTTCTTCCATTTGACCTGCACATCAAAGTTGTTGCCATGCAGCACAGCTTCGCGCTGATCATCGGTCAGTTTGTTCCAGGGTGTGTCGAGCGAGAATTCAAGGTCGCTGGCCAAGCCCTCGAGCATGCGCGAAAAGTAGTGATAGAGACCCTTGCCCGGGGTTGACCATGGCAGAATCACGCCGCCGTTGAGGCTGGCATCCGGGTCGCCGATGACTAGATCGGCGTCGACCGCCATCTTGGTACCCAGGCCAGAACAGGCCTGGCAGGCACCGAATGGTGCGTTGAATGAGAAAGTTCGCGGTTCTATCTCGGTTAGCGAAAGCGGATGCTCGTTAGGGCACGACATCTTCTCGCTGAAAACTCGAGTTTTTGCTGGGCCTTCAGGCAGGTCGACAAAATCAATCAAAATGCGGCCACCGGCTAGCTTAAGCGCGGTTTCGACCGAGTCAACCAGGCGACCTGAAATATCAGACTTGATGACTAGGCGGTCGACCACAACCGCGATGTCGTGTTTGAAGGTCTTCTTGAGCGGCTTGGCCTCGGCTAGCTGAATGGTTTCACCGTCGACAACTGCGCGAGCAAAGCCCTGGGCATTCAGCTCGGCGAATAGGTCGACAAACTCACCCTTTTTTTGGTCTACGACCGGCGCCAAAACCTGAAACCTGGTGCCTTCGCCGAGTTCGATCAGTTGGTCAACAATTTGCTGCGGAGTCTGCTTGACGATTTTCTCGCCACAGGTGGCACAAAACGGAACACCGATACGTGCCCAGAGCAAACGCAAATAGTCGTGAATTTCGGTGATGGTGCCCACGGTTGAACGTGGGTTGCGGTTGGTTGACTTTTGATCAATTGAAACCGCCGGGCTTAGGCCCTCAATGAAATCGACATCTGGGCGATCAACCTGACCCAAGAACTGGCGAGCATAGGCTGAGAGTGATTCAACATAGCGACGCTGCCCTTCGGCAAAAATTGTGTCGAATGCCAGTGAGGATTTGCCCGAACCGCTGAGTCCGGTGAACACCACCATGGCATTGCGAGGAATCTCTAGATTCACATTCTTAAGGTTGTGAACTCGAGCGCCTTTGACGATCAGCTTGTCGTTGTGAGGAATCGATGTAATTGACACTGGGAAAGCCTAACTAGCCGTGGCGCTCGAGGTCGCGCAGGTTGCGCTTCAGTTCAGAAATTTCGTCGCGAAGGCGGGCGGCTAGTTCAAATTGGAGCTCGACCGCAGCTGCCTTCATCTGTTCATCCAACTCAATAATCACCGAAAGTATTTCTTGTTGACCTGCTTTGGCAAGGTTCACTCTTGGTCGCAGTCCTGAGTTTGCCTTAGCTGCGACGCCGCCCAAAATCTCTTGGTGACTCTTGCTCTTGTCGCGGGTTGAGCTCGATGCTGCTCCCCCGCGTTTTTTACCACGCGATGACAGCTGCTCAACCAACGCCGCGGTGTCTTCTTCTTCGCGAAGAATTTGGTCGGTGATGTCTGCAATTTTTTTGCGCAGCGGCTGTGGGTCGATCCCGTTGGCCTTGTTGTAGGCAATCTGCTTGGCACGACGGCGGTCGGTCTCTTCAATTGCGCGTTTCATCGAGTCAGTCAGGTTATCGGCATACATATGCACCGAACCATTGACGTTTCGAGCCGCACGACCGATGGTCTGAATCAGTGAAGTGGTCGAACGCAAGAAGCCCTCTTTGTCGGCGTCAAGAATTGCCACCAGAGAAACCTCAGGAAGGTCGAGGCCTTCGCGCAACAGGTTGATGCCCACCAAGACATCGAAAATGCCCTGTCGCAGCTCGCGCAGCAACTCAACGCGACGAAGGGTATCGACATCCGAGTGCAGGTAGCGCACACGCACGCCAGCTTCGGTCAAGAAATCGGTAAGTTCTTCGGCCATCTTTTTGGTCAGGGTGGTAACCAAGACTCGCTCGTCTTTGGCGGTGCGAACTTGAATTTCTTCGAGCAGGTCGTCAATCTGACCGGCACTTGGCTTGATTACGATTTCTGGGTCAACCAAGCCGGTTGGGCGAATAATCTGCTCAACCGTGCCCGAGGCTACTCCTAGTTCGTATTTGCCCGGAGTTGCCGAAAGGTAAACAGTCTGACCAACGCGCTCTTGAAACTCTTGCCACTTGAGCGGGCGGTTATCCATCGCTGATGGCAATCTGAAGCCGTGTTCTACCAGCGTGCGCTTGCGGCTAGAGTCACCCTCGAACATCGCACCAATCTGAGGAACAGTAACGTGAGACTCGTCAATCACCGTTAGAAAATCCTCTGGAAAATAGTCGAGCAAACAGCTTGGTGCCGAGCCGGCCTCGCGACCGTCGATGTGCCTTGAATAGTTTTCGATGCCTGAACAAAAACCGATTTCGCGAATCATTTCGAGGTCAAAGTTGGTGCGCATTTTGAGTCGCTGAGCTTCAAGAAGTTTGCCCTGCTGTTCAAGTTCTTTGAGGCGCCAAACAAGCTCCTCTTCGATTGCCTCAATCGCGCGACCCATTCGCTCTGGTCCGGTTGCATAGAGCGAAGCCGGAAAAATCGATACGGCGCTTTCGCTGCGGGCAATTTCGCCGGTTAGCGGGTGTAGCGAATACAGGCCTTCAATTTCGTCGCCAAAGAACTCGATACGAATCGCCATTTCTTCGTTGACTGGGATGATCTCGATCGTGTCACCCTTGACTCTGAAATTTCCGCGGATGAATTCGTAGTCATTACGGGCGTACTGCAGCTTCACAAATTCGCGAATTAGCTCGTCACGATCAATGCTTTGACCAACCTGCAGCGTGACTCGACCAGATAAGTATTCTTCGGGAGCACCCAGGCCGTAGATGCATGAAACCGTTGAGACCACAACCACATCGCGTCGGCTGAGCAGGCTTGTGGTTGCTGAATAGCGAAGGCGTTCGACCTCTTCGTTGATTGACGAATCTTTTTCGATGAAGGTGTCGGTCTGGGCGATGTATGCCTCAGGTTGGTAGTAGTCGTAGTAGCTAACGAAGTATTCAACCGCGTTATTTGGCAGCAGTTGCTTGAACTCGGTTGCCAACTGGGCGGCCAAAGTTTTGTTGTGGGCCAGCACTAGCGTCGGGCGCTGCACGGCTTCAATTAGCCAGGCAGTGGTAGCCGACTTGCCAGTTCCGGTTGCGCCGAGCAAAACGATGTCTTTTTCGCCGTTGTTGATCCGCTTGGCTAGTTCAGCAATTGCTGCTGGTTGGTCACCAGCGGGCTTATATTCGCTGACCACCTCGAATGGGGCAAACGATCTAGTTGCCTCCATGGCTATTGCTCCCCCGCGCCGGCTGCCGATTCGCTGCGTTTGGCTTCGGCTAAGGTCAAAATCTGTCGGTATGCCGCATCGACATCCTTGAGCATCAGAACCAGTGGTTGATTCGAGCTGATAATCAGGTCAGCAGCGTTAGCGCGTTCGGCTGGACTGGCTTGTGCTGCAATCACAGCTTGAGCCGCAGCCTCGGTTAGGCCGCGACTTTCAATTAGGCGTTTGACTTGCTCTTTTTGAGGTGCCTCAACAGTGATGACAAAGTCGAACGGAAGGTCAACTTTGGCCTCAACCAGCAGTGGCACGTTGTAGATAACCACTTCAAATTCGTTGTTTTGCTCAATGCGCTGAATAGACAGGGCACGGATTTCTGGATGCGTGATTGCTTCAAGCTTCAGGCGCTGTTGCGGATCCGCGAAAACGATTTCGCCAAGCGCTTTGCGATTTAGGGTGCCATCTGAGTTGATCACGCGCGAGCCGAATTCGGCTTCGATCTTGGCAAGCGCTGGCCGACCTGGTTCAACAACCTCACGGGCTAGTTTGTCGGCGTCGATTTCATAGGCGCCAAGCGACACCAGGTGGGCGGCAACCGTTGATTTGCCGGCTGCGATTCCGCCGGTTAGGCCCACTAAAAACATGAGACAAGCCTAACCGGCAAAGAAAAAGGGCCACACCGAAGTGTGGCCCTTTTTTGAACTAACTGATTACTCAGCGCTCTTTAGCTTGTCGCGAAGAGCTGCTAGAGACTCGTCGTCAGCAAGGGTGCCTGACTCGGTTGACTCTGATGAGTAGCTTGAGCTTGAAGCTGCAGGAGCCTCAGCTGGTGCTGCATCAGGAAGAGTTGCGGCAATGGCGTTAGCCTCGGCAACCTGCTTCTTGTGCTGCTCCCAACGTGCGTGAGCCTCTGCGTACTCCTTCTCCCACTTAGCGCGAGCTTCTTCGAAGCCTGGCTTCCACTCGTTGGTGGTTGCGTCGAAGCCCTCTGGGTACTTGTACTGACCGTTCTCGTCGTAGTCTGCAGCCATGCCGTATAGAGCTGGGTTGAAGTCGGTGCCCTCTGGGTCAACTTCTTCAATTGCCTGCTTTAGCGATAGCGAGATGCGGCGACGGTCTAGGTCGATGTCGATTACCTTGACGAATACATCCTGGTTGACTGAAACAACCTGCTCAGCAAGCTCAATGTGCTTCGCTGATAGCTCTGAGATGTGAACCAAGCCCTCGATGCCATCGGCAACGCGAACGAATGCGCCGAAAGGAACCAACTTGGTGACCTTTCCAGGTGCGTACTGACCAATTGCGTGAGTACGTGCGAATACCTGCCATGGGTCTTCCTGGGTTGCCTTTAGAGACAGTGAGACACGCTCGCGGTCCTGGTCAACCTCAAGAACCTCAACGGTAACCTCTTGGCCAATCTCAACAACCTCTGACGCGTGCTCGATGTGCTTCCATGAAAGCTCTGAGACGTGAACTAGACCGTCTACGCCACCAAGGTCGATGAACGCACCGAAGTTGACGATAGATGAAACCACACCAGTGCGGATCTGGCCCTTGGCTAGGTCGGCTAGGAAAGTGCTGCGTGAAGCAGACTGTGACTCTTCTAGAAGAGCGCGACGTGAAAGCACAACGTTGTTGCGGTTCTTGTCTAGCTCAAGAATCTTGGCTTCAACCTTCTGGCCTAGGTATGGGCCTAGGTCGCGAACGCGGCGAAGCTCGATTAGAGAAGCAGGAAGGAAGCCACGAAGACCGATGTCAACGATTAGACCACCCTTAACAACCTCGATAACGGTTCCGGTAACGGTGCCGTCAGCTTCTTTAACCTTCTCAACATCGCCCCAAGCGCGCTCGTACTGTGCACGCTTCTTTGAAAGGATTAGGCGGCCTTCTTTGTCTTCTTTCTGAAGAACTAGGGCCTCAACTGCATCGCCAACGGTAACGATCTCTGATGGATCTGCGTCGTGGCGGATTGAAAGTTCACGAGAAGGGATTACACCTTCAGTCTTGTAACCGACGTCTAGAAGAACTTCGTCGCGGTCAATTTTTACAACGGTTCCAGTGATTAGGTCGCCGTCGTTGAAGAACTTCAGGGTAGCTTCTACTGCTGCTAGGAAGTCTTCGGCAGAGCCGATGTCGTTTACGGCGATCTGCTTTGGTGTCTTGGTGGTCATATGTAGTTTTACTCTTAACGGGCAATACTCAGGTCACAGCAAAGTCAAAAAATCGAATGATTTCTAGATTCTCCGCTGAGACAACGGATAAGGAATGCGTGCAAAAACACGCCCTCTAAGCCTAGTGGCTTGCTACCGCACAGACAATGCTTTTTAATTGTTCCAGCAATGTTTCTTCTTGCTCGCCAGAAACCTGAATTAGAAGGCGATCTCCCTGCTTTGCTCCGAGGGTCATAAGTGACAGAACGCTGTCCCCTCGAACCGGATCCGAACCGGATTTTGAGACCTTGACCACCGCAGCAACTCCGGTGCATGCCTTAGCAAACTCGGTGGCTGGTCGAGCGTGAAAACCCTCGACTGCGGCAACGGTGACAATCTCTTGAATCACTAGTGGCCCGCGGCATCCCAGTTGGCACCAATGCCAACGTGCACATCAAGTGGCACGCTCAGCTCAACGGCAGTATCCATTCGGTTCACAACCACCTCACGCATTGCCTCTAGCTCGCCAGGGGCGATTTCAAAAACCAATTCGTCGTGCACTTGCAGCAACATGCGGCTTTTTAGGCCGCGGTCGATAATGTCTCGATCGATGTTGATCATGGCAAGTTTGATGATGTCAGCCGCGGTTCCCTGAATTGGAGCGTTGAGTGCGGCTCGACGAGCGTTCTCGCGAATCTGGAAAATCTTGCTGTTTAGATCGTCAAATGGGCGACGGCGACCAAAAGTCGTCACCGTGAAACCCTGAGTCTTGGCCTGGTCAACCACAGAGGCAAGATAGCGGCGGACTCCCCCGAATCTCGCAAAGTAATCAGCCATCAGCTGCTTTGCCTCGCTGTTTGCGATGCGAAGTTGCTTGGCCAGGCCGTATTCACTCAAACCATAAACCAGGCCATAGCTCATTGCTTTAACTTTTTGACGCATCGGTGTGGTGACCTCTTCAGGCTTCACGCCAAAGATGCGAGCGCCAACAAAGCGGTGCAGGTCTTCGCCGGTGTTGAAAGCTTCGATTAGCCCCTCATCTTCAGAGAGGTGAGCCATGATGCGCATTTCGATCTGCGAATAGTCGGCGGTTAGCAGGGTCTCAAAACCGTCGCCGACCTCAAATGCCTCGCGAATTTCTCGACCGCGTTCGCTCTTAATCGGGATGTTCTGAAGGTTAGGTCCTTCTGAAGAAAGGCGCCCGGTGGCGGTGCCGGTCTGAACATAGTTGGTGTGAATGCGACCGTCAGCGCCAATGGCCTTGAGCATGGTTTCGACGATCTGGCGAATTTTGGTGACTTCGCGGTGCAGCAACAATTTCTCGAGGAACGGATGTTGGGTCTGCTCGAACAGTTCGTTCAGCGCGGCTGCGTTAGTCGAAAAGCCGGTTTTTAGCTGTTTGGTGCCCGTCATGCCTAGTTCGTCAAACAGAACAGTCTGCAGCTGCTTGGGCGACGAGAGGTTGATTTCACGTCCAATTAGCTCAAAGCATTCTTTTGCCACCGCTGCAACCTCGCCGGTGAGGCGTGCAAAAAGGTCTTCGAGCTTGTCGCGGTTGACCTGGATGCCGGCGTGCTCCATGCGAGCCAAGACATCATTCGAGGCCAATTCAATCTTTGAATAAACCTCGAGACTCTCGCTATCGGCCAACTTGGCGTGTAGCAGCGGCGCAAGGTTGACCACTATCCAAGCATCGATACTCGAATCAGTTTTTGTTTCGGCGATTAGCTGGTTCGGGTCAGCGCGCTCGACGCTAATTCCAAGATATTCGAGCCCTAAGTCATCGACGCTGAATTCTTTGCCGATCGGGTTGAGCAGATACGCCATCAGCAGGGTGTCATATTCAACGCCGCGCAAAACGACACCTAGGTCGAGCAACCGCTTGGTGACGTCCTTGGCACCGTGAACCACTTTGATTTCGTTGGCATCGGCCAGCCAGGTCAAAATCTCTGCTGAAAGCTGCTCGCAATAGATGCGCTGGGTCTCGGTGGCAAAACCAACTGCTGCCACTGCGCTCTCGGCAAACTCAAAGGCAACTGCCACCGCACTATTGTGCGATTTAAGCCACTGGTATGCGGCTGCAGCATCGAGATTTTGCGCCGCCGGAGTTTCTAATTCGATAAATGGTGATGAGGTTTCGGCTGGCTCGGCTTGTGCCTCGGCAGGAGCTGACCGCTGCTCTTCTGCACCCTTGGTTGCTCCGGAAACCTGCGAACCGTTGGTTCCGCGCAACTTCAATACACGTTCGGTCAGGCTGCGGAACTGCAGTTTGCTGAAGACTTCGCGAACTTTTGCCTCTGATACTGGCCCGAGTTCAAGTGCGTCAGGCTCAAGACCTAAATCGAGGTCGCGCACTAGGTGATTTAGGCGACGATTGCGAACGGCAAGTTCGCGGTGCTCACGAAGGCTCTCGCCCACTTTGCCGGTAATCTCGTCGGCGGCATCAAGCACGCCCTGAAGGCTGCCATACTGCTGCAGCCATTTAGCAGCTGTTTTAGGGCCCACGCCCGGAATACCAGGCAGATTGTCTGACGTCTCGCCAACCAGAGCGGCAAGATCCGGATACTGCTTGGCGTGAACGGCATATTTCTCATAGACCGCGGCATCATCCATGCGGGCGAGATTGAGCACACCCTTGACCGGATAGAGGATTGTGGTGTTTTCACGAATGAGCTGAAATGTGTCGCGGTCGCCAGAAACCACGTAGACCTGAAAGCCACGATCGGCGTTTTGATCAGCCAGGCTCGCCAAGATGTCGTCTGCCTCATAGTTTTCGCGAGTGAGGGTGACGATATTCATCGCAGCTAGCGCCTCTTGAAGCAGCTCGGTTTGCCCGATGAATTCTGGCGGGGTCTCGCCTCGAGTTCCTTTGTATTCGGGATACTGCTCGGTTCGGAAAGATGCGCGAGATAGATCGAAGGCCACAGCGAGGTGGGTTGGTTTCTCGGCCTGCAAGATGTTCAGCATCATCGAGATGAAACCGTGAACAGCATTGGTGTGCTGACCGTCAGAAGTTTTGAAGCTGTCGGGGCTCAGTGCATAAAAAGCTCGGAACGCCAGCGAATGCCCGTCAATTAGCAGAAGGGTAGGCTGTTGATTAGCGTTCATGAATGTAAAGCCTACTTCTGAAATCAAGCCCAAACGGAGAATCGGATGACCGAATCGAACATCAAAACCAGCCCCGCTGCCCTTGAGCTTTTGAAGCGTCGCGGACTCGGTCCGCTGGCTGACAAGATGGGCATCGAATTGCTCGAGCTGAGCGCGGAACGTGCCGTTGCAAGAATGCCGGTTTCGGGCAATCAGCAGCCTTTGGGAGTGCTTCACGGCGGTGCGCACGTGGTTTTAGGTGAAAGTTTGGGCAGCTTTGCCGCCAACGTTCACGCGTGGCCTGGTGGCTATGCGGTCGGTATCGAGGTCAATGCTTCACACTCGAGATCAGCAACCGAAGGCTATGTGATTGGCACCGCCACTGCGATTACCTTAGGTCGCACTCTGACCGTGCACGAGATTGCAATCACCGATGAGGCTGGCAAAAGACTTTCTACGGTTCGTATTACGAACCTGATTCGGCCTTCGGAGACCCCAGCTGCTCAATAACCGTTTGAGCCACTTCTTGCATGGTTAGGCGACGATCCATAGAAGCTTTTTGAATCCAGCGGAAAGCCTCAGGTTCAGATAGGTTCATCTTCTCGTTTAGCAAGCCCTTTGCGCGGTCGACAAGCTTGCGGGTTTCAAATCGCTCATTTAGGTCAGCAATCTCTGATTCAAGCGCCAGCATCTGGGTGTGGCGACTTAGCGCCAATTCAACTGCAGGAAGCAAGTCATTTGGAGTGAACGGCTTGACGATGTAGGCCATTGCTCCAGCTTCATTGGCGCGCTCTACAAGTTCTTTTTGACTGAAGGCAGTGAGCAATACGATTGCAACTTTTTCGTCTTTGAGTTTCTCGGCGGCGCCAAGACCATCAAGATTCGGCATCTTGATATCGGTGACCAAAAGATCTGGCTTGTGCTCTTTAACTAACTCGACTGCCTCAAGGCCATCTTTAGCCTCGGCAACTACATCGAAACCGGCTTCTTTCAGGGTTTCAACGATGTCCATGCGAATAAGGGCTTCGTCTTCGGCGACGACTACCCTGCGCTGATTCACTGAATTTGCCATGGGCATACTTTATTTGATTTTCTCGGCACCTCGAACCCTTTTCCTAAAGTATGATTTTCAAGTTAGTTCAAGCCGAAGTGGCGAAATGGCAGACGCGGAGCACTCAAAATGCTTTTCCGAAAGGAGTGCGGGTTCAAGTCCCGCCTTCGGCACAAAAAATAGACCTGAAAAGGTCTATTTTTTTTGGCCGTAGGCGTAGACATTAACTAAGTCAAAGCGCGACATGAGGCCTTCGGCACAAAAATTAGCGGACCCAATTTGGGTCCGTTATTTTTTTTGCCTAAGAAGGCGGGACAGATAACGGTATCCGCCTTCAATAACAAAAAGACCCCCGAAACCGGGGGTCTTTTTGTTAAAGCACTATTAGCGGCGCTGGTATCCAGGAGCTGCTTCGTTGACTGCATCGCCAACGCGGTGAACGCGAAGTGAGTTAGTCGATCCCGGAATGCCAGGTGGTGTTCCAGCAACAACTACGACCTCGTCGCCAACCTTGCACTTGCCTTCAGCAAGCACGATCTCGTCGACCTGGTGCATCATTTCGTCGGTGTGGGTAACCGGTGAAACTAGGTAGGTGTGCGCTCCCCATACCAGTGAGAGACGGTTGCGAACGGTCTCTGATGGTGTGAAAGCCAGAACCGGAACCGATGAACGCAAGCGTGAAACGCGGCGCAGTGAGTCGCCTGATTCAGTGAACACGCAAACGTAGCGTGAGCCCAATAGCTCGGCGATTTCAGTAGCAGCAAGCGATACTGCACCTGAGTGGGTGTGTGGGCGGGTGCCAAGGCCTGGGATGCGGTCGAGGCCATTATCTTCGGTTGACTCGATGATTCGAGCCATAACAGAAACAGCCTCAACAGGCCATGCACCAACTGATGTCTCGCCTGAAAGCATTACTGCGTCGGCGCCATCAAGAACGGCGTTAGCAACGTCTGAAGCCTCGGCGCGAGTTGGGCGTGAGTTCTCGATCATAGTCTCAAGCATCTGAGTTGCCACGATTACAGGCTTTGCCCAGCGGCGTGAAAGCTCAACTGCGCGCTTCTGAACAATTGGAACCTGCTCAAGTGGAAGCTCAACACCAAGGTCGCCACGCGCAACCATGATCGCGTCGAAGGCGTCAATGATTTCTTCTAGGTTGTCGACGGCCTGTGGCTTCTCGATCTTTGCGATAACTGGCAAGAACTTGCCCTCTTCGCTCATGATCTCGTGCACTCGGGTGATGTCGGCTGCATCGCGAACGAATGAAAGTGCAACCATGTCGGCACCAAGCTGGATAGCCCAGCGAAGGTCGGCCTCGTCTTTTTCTGACAGTGCAGGAACATTCACTGCAACGCCAGGAAGGTTGATGCCCTTGTTGTTTGAAACTGGGCCTGGAATCTCAACCACGGTGGTGACGGTGGTGTCGGTGACTTCGGTAGCACGTAGGCCAACCTTGCCGTCATCGATTAGCAGCACATCGCCTGGCTTTACGTCGCCCGGAAGACCCTTGTAGGTGGTGCCTGAGATGTTTACATCGCCAAGAATCTCGTCGATGGTGATCTTGAAGGTCGCACCTTTTTCAAGCATTACTGGGCCGTCAGCAAACTTGCCCAAACGGATCTTTGGACCCTGAAGGTCAACAAAGATACCCACTGCCTTGCCGAGGTCAGCGGCTGCCTTGCGAACGGTGCGGAAGATCTCTTCGTGCACGTCGTAGCTGCCGTGGCTCAGGTTCATACGAGCGACGTCAACGCCAGCTTCGATAATGGCGCGAATGTTCTCATAGCTTGAGGTTGCCGGTCCTAGGGTGGCAACAATCTTTGCGCGTCTCATTGGTTCCTTCTCATTTTCTCCCCGACGTTCGTCGGAAGCTTCTAGCTGTAGACCGAAATTGGTCTATCGGTTGGCTTTACCGGCGAAGGCAGCTCGGTGCTTCCTTCGAGGTAAGTATCAATTGCAGCCGCAGCGGCGCGACCCTCGGCAATAGCCCAAACAATCAGGCTCTGACCACGGCCGGCATCGCCAGCTACAAATACACCATCGGCGTTGGTTGACCACTTCTGGTCACGCTTCAGGTTGCCACGAGAGTCGAGTTCTACCTGTGATTGCTCTTCGATGAGATCACTTTCGACTCCGGTGAAGCCAAGTGCTAGAAGCACCAAGTCAGCAGGCAGGATTCTTTCGGTTCCTGCCTTTGGAAGACGCTTGCCATCAACAAACTCGGTTTCGGCAACCTTTACACCGGTCACCTTGCCGTTTTCGCCAACAAATTCAACGGTTGACGCCAAGTATTCACGCTCACCGAACTCTTCGTGAGCCGATGCAACCTCAAACAGGGTTGGCATGGTCGGCCAAGGCTGGTTCGCTGCACGTTCGGTCGGTGGCTGCTTGCCAATTGCCAGTGTGGTGACCGAGATTGCGCCCTGTCGAGTTGCGGTTCCGATGCAGTCGGCGCCGGTGTCGCCACCGCCAAGAACGATGACATTTAGACCCTTTGCGTTGATCTGCTCGGCAACTGACTCCCCTGCCGCAGCGCGGTTTCCTTGGGTCAGGTACTCCATTGCAAAGTGCACGCCCGAAAGCTCGCGCCCTGGCACGGTTAGATCGCGCGGAACAGTTGCTCCGGTCGCAACCAAAACAGCGTCATAACGACTGCGCAGGTCTTCCCAGGTGATGTCTACACCGATGTTTACGCCGGCGCGGAATCGGGTACCTTCAGCTTGCATCTGCTCGAGACGACGATCGATGTGCTGCTTTTCCATCTTGAAATCTGGGATGCCGTAGCGAAGCAGGCCACCAATTTTGTCGTCGCGCTCATAAACGGCAACGGTGTGACCGGCGCGGGTCAGCTGCTGAGCAGCCGCAAGACCAGCTGGGCCCGAGCCAACAACAGCAACGGTCTTGCCGGTTAGACGCTCTGGCGCGTGAGATTTTACGAAGCCGGCATCAAACGCATCATCGATGATCGATACTTCGATCTCTTTGATGGTGACGGCTGGCTGGTTGATGCCAAGAACACAGGCGCTTTCACAAGGAGCTGGGCAAAGGCGACCGGTGAACTCAGGAAAGTTGTTGGTCTTGTGCAGGCGCTCAATTGCACCGTGAAGGTCTTCACGCCAGGTTAGGTCGTTCCACTCGGGAATCAGGTTGCCAAGCGGGCAGCCTTGGTGGCAGAACGGAACGCCGCAGTCCATACAGCGAGAAGCCTGAGCAACCAGCTTGCCCTTGTCGCGACGCTCGTAAACCTCTTTCCAGTCGAGGATACGAACATCAACCGGACGACGCTTTGCAGTCTCGCGCTCGGTTACTTTTAGAAATCCGCGTGGATCAGCCATTGGTAACCTCCAAAATTTCTTTCCAGACAGAATCCGAGTCTGGGTCAATGCCGGCTTCGGTGGCCTTGGCGCGAATTGCCAATACGTTGGCGTAGTCACGAGGAAGCACACGAACAAAGTTCTCTAGTTCGGCATCGAAGTTTTCTAGCAAACGGCGAGCAACCGATGAATCAGTTTCGGCCAGGTGAGTCTCAAGGATTGACTTGAGTTTTTCAGCGTCAGCGCTTTCGAGTGCCGAAAGTTTTAGCTCGTTTGCAGCCAGTGCCTCGTGGTTTACGCGGTCAGCGCGAAGCTTGTAGACATAAGCCACACCGCCAGACATGCCGGCACCTAGGTTGCGGCCGGTCTTGCCAAGAATTACCGCGACACCACCGGTCATGTATTCAAGAGCGTGGTCGCCCACTCCCTCAACAACAGCGGTGATACCAGAGTTTCGAACCAAGAAGCGCTCGCCCACGATTCCGCGAAGGAAAATCGAACCGCTGGTTGCGCCATAACCGATGACGTTTCCGGCGATGATGTTGTCCTCGGCGGCAAAGCTGCTGGTGCGGTCTGGTCGAACCACAATCTCACCACCCGAAAGACCCTTGCCGACATAGTCGTTGGTGTCTCCTTCGATGGTTAGCTTGATTCCCTTTGGCACAAAAGCACCAAATGACTGACCAGCTGAGCCCTTTAGGTTGATGTTGATGGTTCCGTCTGGCAAGCCAACCGCTCCGTAGCGCTTGGTTAGCTCGTTGCCCAGCATGGTGCCAACCGCCTGATCGACGTTGGTAATAGGAAGTGAAATCTCGACTGGCTGAGCGTCTTCAAGTGCAGAGTTTGCCTTAGCGATCAACTGGTGGTCGAAGTGCTTCTCAAGCTCGTGATCCTGAACGGTGATGCGTCGAGCTGAAGCTGACTGGCTAACCTTTGGTGCCGCAAGAATCGGGGTTAGGTCTAGGCCGTCGGCCTTCCAGTGTTCGATTGCGCGGTTCATGTCGAGCAGGTCTACACGGCCTATTGCTTCGTCAAGCGTGCGAAGACCAAGTGCAGCAAGGTATTCGCGAACCTCTTGAGCCAAGAACTCAAAGAAGTTGACCACGAACTCTGGCTTGCCATTGAAGCGCTCGCGTAGTACTGGGTTCTGAGTAGCAACACCAACCGGGCAGGTGTCTAGGTGGCAAACGCGCATCAAGATGCAGCCTTCGACCACTAGCGGTGCAGTTGCAAAACCGTATTCTTCGGCACCTAGCAGTGCAGCAATGATTACGTCGCGGCCGGTCTTCATTTGGCCGTC
>JBEEOO010000014.1:0-21240 GCA_041191585.1 Actinomycetota bacterium | reverse complement strand
TGCTGAACCATGCCTAGGTCGATGCGGCCACCACCCGATGAACATGACTCGATTTCTAGACCCGGGAAACGCTCCTTTAGCTCGTCGAACAAGCGATAGATCGCGAAGGTCTGCTCGCGAACAGCAGCCTTGCCAAAGTGACCAGCATCTGTAAGCACACGGTTGTGGTCCCACTTGATGTAGCTGATCTTGCATGAGGCAAGCACGGCTGAGGTCTGCTCAAGAACGTGCGCGTAGGCACCCGGGTGCGTTAGGTCAAGAACCTGCTGAAAACGGAACTCAGGTGGAATGCGGTCGCCGACCTTCATGATCCAGTCTGGGTGCGCGCGATACAGGTCTGAATCAGGGTTGACCATTTCGCCCTCGAACCAAAGACCAAACTCAAGGCCGCGCTCTTCGAGCATGTCCGACAGTGGCTTTAGACCGTTTGGCCAAACCTCAGGGGCGACTACCCAGTCACCAAGACCAGCTTTGTCATCGCGGCGAGCGCCGAACCAACCGTCGTCAAGCACAAAGCGCTCGACACCGACCTCTTTGGCAACATCAGCAAGTTGGGTTAGCTTCTCGAGGTTGTGGTTGAAATAGACAGCCTCCCAAACGTTCAAAGTCAACGGGCGTGGGCGAACGTTGGTTGGGTGGTTTTTGCGTGAGCGAACCCAGCGATAAACGCGGTCAGAGATGCCGTCGATGCCCTCGTTTGAATAGACCACAGCAACGGTTGGTGCGGCATAACTCTCGCCCTGCGCCAAAACGATTTCGCCTGGAAGCAAAAGCTCACCGGCAGCAATTGCGGTGCGGCCAACCGGGGTCTTTTCAACGATGTGGCGGTTGTTTCCGCTCCACATAACGCTCATGCCCCAGACTTCGCCATCCTGGTAGTTTGCCCCAGGAGTCATAGCCATCTGCACGATTGTGTAGTCGTGCGCAGTTCGGCCCTCACGAACCTCGCGCAACCAAGTGCCAACCTGAATCTCGCGACGCTGTGGCTGACGCTCCTTGACCCAACGACCGGTGAAGTCCATGGTTTCGGTGACATAATCAGGCAGCGGAATCCAGGTTGAAAGCTCGTTGAGGGTGTAATTGCCGGCAGCTGTATTTTTTAGAACCTGGCTAATCTGAAGCACACCAAACTGGTTTAGCTCGAAGGTGACCTGAATTTCTAGGCCCGATTGAACATCGGCGCTGGTGATGGTGATTGCGTTTGCCGAGGTTGCAACGTCTTCGATATTGAAAAGTGGCGACCAGTCTTGGCTGTCGCGGTGGCCATCAAGTGCTGGACGACCGGTGACGCCGCGAGAGTTTTCTCGCCACAGACCAGGGTTCTGCGGAAAATCAAAATCACAAGGCGGCACGCCGTCGCGAATAACTTTGAGCAAGTCTCCATCGTGAGTGAAGTCACCTAGTGGTTCACCAAAGTGAACGATGATTGGGGTGCCGGTGCTGGTGTCGATTACCAGGGATACACCGTTTGACTCGAGTTGATAAACGCTCTGACTGCTCATTGCTCTTCTTTTCTGTTGCTGTTTGTGGTTTTTAGATTTCCCTTGATGAACTGCCAAAGCAGCAGACCAAATGAAGCTGTGTGAATCAGGATGACCAGGTAGACCACCCACGGTTCGCGGGCCCACTGGGCATCCATGCGAACCCAAGACAAACCGTATTCTTCGGGTGAATAGGCGCCGATTATTGGTGCGCGCGTTGAAACGATTGCTTGGTCTAAGCCAGCAGCTGCGGGCGCAGACTCGTATGGCACGGTTTCAACGCCCAAGTCTTGAGCCAAGATTGCGTGAAGGTTGATGGTGTTGGCGAATGCCAGAACAGTCAGAACCGAGCGCTGCCAAGCTTTAGCTGCCCAAACCAGAGCCAGAACCGCGAAGGCTTGAACCAGATAGCGCTCGTGCACGCGGGTTGGAAGCGCAAAGAAGCCGACTAGGAGTAGCGCAAAGCCGGTTAGAACGGCCGACGGGGTGCGGTGGCGAAGCAAAATCCAGAAGATGGCGACAGCCAAGCCGAGGAATAGGAACGAGCCGATGATTCCCGATGGGATTCCAAGAATTGGATAGTTATCGGTCGTCCAATAAACCACTCCAGATGAGATTTGCGTTGCCAAAGGCATATCGCCAACAGCGGCCCACATGTTGTATGCGTTAGCAGTAAGGACCGGGAACATTCCAGCCGTTGCTATGTACTGAACCACAAGGCCAAGCAGATCACCGATGACAGGTATGCGAGCCAAGTCTTCGGACACGTATTTAGCGACATAGCCCTCGAGTGACCACGGAACTGCAATCGCAATAAAGGTTGCGAAACCAGCACCAATGGCGGTGAGTGAGCGCCACCAGCGATACTCGCGTGCTGCCATTTGGCCGATGAATACAGGCAAAAGAATCAACAAGACCAGTGCGCCCTGAGGCTTGGTTAGGACTGCGATGGTGAATACCGCTATTGACCATTCGGGCTTTTTGGCCAGCAGCAACAGCACGGCGCCCAGCATAGGAAGGGCCGAAAGTGAGTCAACCTGACTCCAGATTGCTGAGTCATACCAAGTAATAGGCAAAAACAAAAACAGACCGGCCGCCGATAGCCCCTGGCCAGCGCTGAACCACTTTTTGCCTGCAATTGCAAGCACCACTGCGATGGCGACGTCAGCCAAAATTGAAGGCAGTTTGATCAGGTCATAGGGGGTTAGTCCTAGAAATCCGGCTAACGCGTTTAGGCCGACCAAAATATCGGCGAAAACCGGCGGATAGTTGATGCCTGGCTCTACCGCATAGGCCTCGAGCCCATTGTTATTAATTGCATCGATCCAGTAGCCAAAAGTTGCGGTGTCCCAGGCGAACCCTTGGTTGTTGAACACTGCAAATGCCAGATAAAAACGAAGCGCTAGACCAATCACCGAAAGGCCGCTTAGCACGAGCCAGAAACGGTTTGTAGTCAGTTTGCTTGTCTGCATTAGCGCCAACTAACTGTTTTGTTGATGTTATCGATTTCGAACCTGACTCCCCCGCGACGAATAACTTCAACTCCGTCTCCGCCGGCACGATCAATGCCCAGTTCGTGCATCGCATTCGAGAAAAACTGCTTGGTTGACTCTTCGTCTAGGCGCGTGCCGACATACCAGTTTGGGTTGCCACTGGTCTTGCTGATGGCAACCTGACCGGCCGCGACACCATTCTCAAACTTTGAAGACGCATTGTCTGCGCGCGCAGTGGCAAATTGGGCCCACTCGAAAGCCTTTAGACCTGAGTCAAGCTGCACCACGACATCGTTATTGAGGGGAGCAAATTCAGAAACTTGCACACCTAGCGTTTCACGAACCAATCGACCGCCATAACCGCCTAGTTTCACGGTGTCAGAGCGGTCTGAAATACCGGTGAAGTATGAAACGAAAAGTGAACCGCCGTTGATCGAATAATCAATGAATTGCTGCTCTTGTTCGTCGCTAAGTAGGTAAACATTCGGCATCAAAACCGCGCGATAATCCGCCAGTTGATCGGCGGTGGCATCAGGGCTGACAAAATCGACACGGATGCCCAGCTGCCAAAGTGCGCGATACCAATCGAATGGCAGTTTCCAGTATTCCTGTGAGGTAGATGGAAGGTTGCGCTGCGACATTGCCCACCATGAGTCATAGTCAAAGACCATGGCAACCTGAGCTCGGTCGGTTGGGCTGCTGCCTAGTTTGGACAGGCTTGAAACGTGCTGCCCCAGCTTGACTACGTCGCGCCAAATGCGTGTGTCGGTGCCAGCGTGCGGCACCATCGCAGAGTGGAATTTTTCGGAGCCGCTAACCGATTGGCGCCACTGAAAGAACATCGCGCCGTTTGAACCGCGAGCGATGTGACTTAGCGAGTTGGCGATCATCTCACCGTTGGCTTTTGGCAGGTTGTGTTCTTGCCAGTTAACCGCACCGGTTGAGTGCTCCATAAGCAACCATGGATTGCCGCCGGCAAATCCCCGAGTCAGATCGGCCTGAAATGCCAGGTCGATATAGTTCTCGGGGTCCTGCGCGATTAGGTAGTGGTCGGTCGAAACGAAGTCGACCTCTTTGGCCCACATCCAATAATCAATCAACCAGGCGTGACGCAGCGACATGAAGTTTGTAGTGATTGGGTTCACACTGTCGTGACGGCGAATCTCGTCACGCTCGGCCTTGAAAAGATCCAGAATTTGCTCGTTGCTGAAGCGGTGAAAATCTAAAACCATACTTGGGTTCGGATAGGTGCCTGCCGGCGTCTCGCGTGGTGGAAGAATCTGATTCCACTCGTGATAGCGCTGCGACCAGAAATCGGTGCCCCAAGCCTTGTTTAGCTCGGCGAGATCGATGTATTTTGCCCGAAGCCACTCGCGCCAGGCAACAGCACTGACATCACAAAAACAACGCGGGTTGTGACAGCCATATTCATTGTTGACGTGCCACATTTTGACAGCCGGGTGCTTCGAATAGCGCTTAGCCAGCTGAGCAACTAGGGCCACCGCCTTGGCTTTGTAAATCGGTGAGCTGATGCAGTAATTTTGACGACCACCGTGGTTTTGGCGCACTCCAGCTGCAGTCATTGGCAATATTTCAGGATGCGCGGTCGTTAGCCAAGCTGGCGGTGAGGCAGTGGCCGTGGCTAGATCGACGCCGATGCCGTTTTTGTGCAGCAGGTCGATGATTTCGTCGAGCCATTCAAATCGATAGTCGCCGTCGGCTACCTCGAGGTTGGCCCATGAAAAGATGCCGAGACTGACTAGGTTGACGTTGGCTTCGCGCATCAGGCGCACGTCTTCTTGCCAAACCTCACGGCTCCATTGCTCGGGGTTATAGTCGCCACCAAAAAAGAATGTTGGTGGAATTTGGTTTGGCATCTTTGCTCTCTCGGTTGAGCTGGTGATTGAAATCTATTGCAGGCCTTATGTCTGCAAGTTGGTGAAACTTGCGATTCGAGCAAACCGGGGGTGCATTACTGCACCCCCGGCCTCTCGCATCTGATAAATCAGATTATTCCGCTAAGAATTAGCCGAATAGTCGCTTGATCTTTGAGTTAGCGATTGCTAGCTGCTCGTCGATCTGGTCATTGACAACCTTGCCACCCATGATGTTGTCCATCACTGGGCCAATGATGTCGTCAACCTGTGACTTCTTGTTCGCAATTGGGAACAAGAAGGTGGTCTTGTTCTTGATGTGAACGTAAAGTGCGTCAACGTTGATTCCCTTTGAGTTGAAGGTCTTTACAGCCTTCGCGGTTGCAGCTGGAATAGCTGGGAATACGGTTGCCTCACCGGCGATGATGTTCTGACATGCAGCTGAACCCATGAACTTAACCCACTGCCATGCAGCTTCTGGGTTCTTGGTGCCCTTGTAGATGTTGTCTGCAAGACCGTTGTACATAGATGCACGCTTGCCAGTTGGACCAACTGGAGTTGCTGCTAGTGCTGGAGTGAAGGTTGCGTTCTTCTTGCCGAAGATTGAACCGGTGTTCCATGAACCTTCGCTTAGGATTGCGGCCTTACCAGCAGCTAGCTGGTCCTGGCCTGAGATGCCCTTGCTCTGTGCAAGTGAAGGCATGTAACCCTTAGCGATAAGACCCTGCCACCACTTCAAAGTGTCTGAAAGCTTCTTTGAGTCGTAGTGGTAGTTAGCGTTCCATGGGCCGTCGTTAACCTTCCAGCCGTTAGCAGCTGCAAGGAATGACCACTCGGTCTGTCCGTTACCGCCACCTGAACCTGATAGCCATAGACCGTAGGTTGCAACGTTCTTAGGGTCGAAGCCAGCTTCGTTTCCGCGCTTGCCGTTCTTGTCTACGGTTAGTGCAGCAATTGCCTTCTCGTAGGTTCCACCGTTGGTTGGGTTCCAGTTCAAGTTGCTTAGGTTAACGCCAGCAGCGTCAGCAAGCTTCTTGTTGTAGAAAAGACCGATGGTGTCGAAGTCCTTTGGAAGACCGTACTGGATCTTTGATGGGTCACGCCATAGAGCTGCAAGGCCTGGCTGGTAAGTTGCGTCAACAACAACCTTGTCGCGCTTGATGTAGCTGTCTAGAGGCAGAATCTGCTTCTTAGCAGCGAACTCTGGGAAGAAAGCAAGGTGTGAGGTGAAGACGTCATAGCCCTTACCTGATACGAAACCTGCGTTTACCTTGGTCCAGTAGTCGTCCCAACCGATTTGCTCGATGTTTACGGTAACTCCTGATGCTTTCTTGAATGCAGCAGCACACTTTACATAGCCTGGCTTCTGGTTTGCGTCCCATAGACCGTAGGTGATGGTGCCTGATGCCTTTGGTGCAGCCTGAGCGACAGAGCCCATGCCAACCACAACTGCTGCAGCGGTAAGAATCGCTGCGGAAGTTTTGAGGAACTTCATAACTTCATCCTTCTTTGGTTATCACTGTTGTATGGCCAAACCGCTTTTGCGCTCTGACCTTCCGGCGTCGAGTCTCTCCTCTACTTGACTCCGGAAGCTTGGATTGATCCCACGATCTTCTTTCCAAAGAAGACCATCAGCAGGATCATTGGCACGGCTGCTACGAGAGCACCGGCCATTAGGCCGCCCCAGTCGGGGCTTCCTTGAGGGGTCTGTGACTTGAACACTCCCAGCGCCACGGTTAGTGGTGTCGCAGCTGGGTCACCATTGGCGATGTAGAAAGGCCATAGGTAGTCGTTCCAGTAGAAAATGAACTGCAGCACGAAGACCGTGATGATCTGCGGCATTGCCATAGGCGCCACGATGCTTCTAAAAATCTTGAAGTGGTTTGCGCCGTCGATGACAGCGGCTTCGATAATGCTTAGGTTTGTGCCCAAAAAGAACTGACGCAAGAAGAACACTGCGAAAGGCGCCATCAACAGTGAAGGCAGCATGATGCCGGCCATGGTGTTTAGCAAACCAAGATCGCGAATTAGCAAGAAGTTTGGCAGTGTCAAGAAGATCCCTGGCACGGTTAGCGCGATGAGGAAGATGAAAAAGACTCCGTCGCGACCCTTCCAGCGAAGAATTGAGAATGCGTAAGCTGCTGCCGCGCTGAAGAAAACCTGGCTGATCGAGATTACGGTCGACATAATGGTCGAGTTTGCGAACGCCTGCAAGAAGTTGACCGAAGCTCCAGATCCACCCTCGGCAAGAGCTTCTTCTTCGGTCGCGATACCGAAGACGCGCTCAAAGCCACCCCAAGTGAAGTTGTGCGGCAGCAAGCTGAGCGCATCTTCAAAAAGAGTGCGGTTATTGCTTAGTGCTGTTCGAAGCATCCAATAAATCGGGAACAAGGTCACTAGAACGATGATGGTTAGCGACACGTAGCCAAAGATCTTGGCGGCTAGTGATTGCGGAACGCGATAAGTATCCTCTTGT
The DNA here is from genome assembly GCA_041191585.1 of Actinomycetota bacterium. Lineage (GTDB taxonomy): Bacteria > Actinomycetota > Actinomycetes > Actinomycetales > Microbacteriaceae > Rhodoluna. The sequence continues at coordinate 13,916 of JBEEOO010000014.1, read as the reverse complement.
TCGGTTGCGCGCTTTTTAGTCAATAGAGCCATGGTTATCGATCCAAATCTGACTGGTTGGCACGAAGAAGCTTGGTCTGAAGAAGTGCAATAAGTGACAGCATGACCATCAAGAAGACAGAGATTGCCGAGGCGTAGCCAAATTCAAATGCTCCCCAAGCTTTGTCAGCAATCCAAATGCTGAAGGTCTTGGTTGCCATGCCCGGACCACCATTAGTGGTCACAGCGATGGTGTCGAAGATCTGGAAGCTACCGGTGATTGTGATGACCAATACGAAAGAAAGAACCGGGCGAAGCAGCGGCAACGTGATTGATCGGAAGGTGCGCCATTCTGATGCGCCATCCACCGCTGCGGCTGCGTATACATCGTCAGGAATTGCCTGAAGACCCGCAAACACTAGAAGAGCTGTGTAGCCCATGTGACGCCAAACGTTGATCAAAGCGATAGTCGGCATCGAGGTGACGTCGTCAAAGAAGGTGATCTTTGGCAGGTTCAAGAAATCGATGACGGTGTTGACCAAACCTAGGTTGTAGTCGAGCAGCCAATACCAAACCAAAGCTACGATCACGTTTGAGATTAGGTATGGCACCAAGATGATGCCGCGCACTAGGGACGATCGAGTGAAGCGGTGCAGTAGAACCGCGATGAAAACCGCGATCACTGTCTGGAATGCGATGTTGATTAGAACGTATTCCAGAGTCACCCAAAGTGCGTTCCAGAAATATTCGTCTTGGAACATGCGAACGAAGTTGTCGACACCGATGAATACCGGCTCGGTGAAAACGTCATAAGAGGTGAACGCCAAGTAGATGCCGCGGATGCCGGGTGCGATAACAAAAACGGTAAGGCCGATCAGGGCAGGCAGCATGAAAGGCACGGCAGTGAGAAAGTCACTGCGACGCTTTGCTGATTTCACGGTGGCATTCGCCATTCGTTGGGCTCCTTGATCGATCATCCTTGCCCAGATTGTCGAGACACTCTTTAGACAAAGTTCGAGCGATTTTTTGCTCGATAGGTCGATGTTAGAACCAAGTCAAAACAAATTTTCACAAAAGTTCACAAAAGTAATCAATTTGTTACGGAATCTGTCATCTTTCGTTGTTAACAATGTCTATCGTTGTAAAAGTAAGTTCTAGACACAGGAAGCAACATGCTCGCTGCACAGCGCCAAACGATGATTCTCGATTACGTCGGGAAGCTGGGCGCTGCGCGCATCTCGGAGCTGGCTGAATCACTAGACGTTTCTGAAATGACCGTTCGCCGCGACATTGACACTTTGGCTGAACAGGGCCTGGTCGATAAAGTTCACGGTGGGGCAACTGCGATTCTTGAACAGTCGCCGGCAACAGAGCCGCCATTCAAATCAAAATCACTGCGCGAGCAGGTCACTAAAGATGCCATCGCAGCCAAGGCTGCCGAGTTAATTCAGCCAGGTGCGGCAATAGCGATGATGGGTGGCAGCTCGGTCTTTGCCATGACCCGACACATCAAGGATATTCCGCGTCTAACGGTGGTGACTAACTCACTGCCTGTGTCTGACTATCTACACAGCGAAGGTCGTGCCGATCAGACCGTGATCTTGGCTGGCGGCATGCGCACCCCTACCGACTCGCTAGTTGGTGAAATTGCAATTCAAACTTTCGACAAAGTTAATGTGGACATGGTTTTTATGGGTACCCACGGCATGGATATCCGCGGCGGATACAGCTCACCGAACCTTTTTGAGTCGGAAACTAACTTGGCGATTAGATCTCGAGCAAAGAAGTTGATCGTTTTAGCTGACCACACCAAGTGGGGTCAGGTTGGCTTTAGCACCTTTGCCAAGCTTTCAGATGCTGACGTATTGATTACCGACGCCGGATTGCCGAGCGATGCACTAGCCGAGCTGAAGCAGCATGTTGCCGAAGTTCAGTTGGTCTCAACTGACATTGAGCACTTCAGTCGAGGTGCGCTGTGATTCGCAGAATTGACGCAAAACTGGCTGACGGCCGCGACCTGATCTATTTCGACGATGAAGGGTCATCGCTTGCGATCGAACGCGCACACGATCACCGCGAACTGGGCGAACGTCCATCAGTTGCAGAGATGCGCCTTGATTCACTAACCGGCGACTGGATCTCTATTGCCGCGGCCCGAAACGGTCGCGCCTTTTTGCCACCCGCACACCAGTGCCCGCTGTGCCCTACCACCGCAGACAATCCATCTGAGCTGCCTGACAACTTTGACGTTGCAGTTTTCGAAAACAAGAGCCCGGCATTTGGTCCCGACCTGCTTGAAACCGATGACCCGGGCTATGCAAATGGCAAAAGCATTGAACTTGGCTCAACCCGCAAGTCGGTTGGTCGCTGCGAAGTTGTTGTATTTGGGCCTGAGCACCTAGGTGCACTTGGTTCAATGTCGGTATCTCGCGTTCGCACAGTGATCGAGGCTTGGGCTCAGCGAACTGAAGCGCTTCAGGCACTGCCTGGCGTTCGTCAAGTTTTTCCGTTTGAGAATCGCGGGCAAGAAATCGGCGTGACCCTTCACCACCCACATGGCCAGATCTATTCATACCCATATGTCACCCCAAGAACCGTCAAACTTTTGAGCTCGATCGCCAAGTATGGTGCTGATTTATTCCAGAAAACTCTGGAGTTTGAGCAGGCTAGTGACCGTGTTTTGATCGCTGGTGCGCACTTCACTGCATACGTGCCATTTGCCGCACGCTGGCCAATCGAGATTCACCTTTTGCCACACCGCCACGTGCAGCACTTCGGTCAGTTGACCGTCGAAGAGCGCGATGAGCTTGCTGGCATCTATCGCCAGTTGCTTGCCGCCATGGACAAAATATATGAAACCCCTACCCCATACATTGCTGCCTGGCATCAGGCGCCATTGGTAGATGGCGGCGAGAATGTGCGCCTTCAGCTGCAGATCACTTCACCGCGACGAGCAGCTGACAAATTGAAATTCTTGGCTGGATCAGAGTCGGCAATGGGTGCTTTTATCGGCGACGTTGCCCCTGAGGTAGCTGCACAAATGATTCGAAAGGCGCTCTAGTGACCGACGAGTTGATTGCGCGCGCGAGTTCTGACTTCACAGCAGCCTATGGCTACGAACCAGCTGGGGTCTGGTCGGCCCCGGGTCGCGTGAATCTAATCGGTGAGCACACCGACTACAACGAGGGTTTTGTTTTTCCGTTTGCGATCAACCGTCACACTTTTGCTGCGATAGCTTTGCGCAACGACCGAATCGTTCGAGTTTCATCAAGCTTTTCGCCAGCTATGCACCAAATCAACCTGGATGAAATAGCCCGCGATGAGGCCAACGACTGGGCTGCTTATCCGTTTGGAGTTGCTTGGGCTCTGATTCAACTGGGCGCAACTAAATCGATAGGTTTTGACTGCTACATCGAATCTGACGTTCCGGTGGGTGCTGGGCTTTCTTCTTCAGCCGCCATTGAATGTGCCGTTGGCTTTGGGCTGAATGAGCTTTGGGGTGCTGGCTTCGACCGCAAGACCCTGGCCAAGGCCGGTCAACTTGCCGAGAACGAAATTGTTGGCGCACCAACCGGAATCATGGATCAGTCGGCTTCGCTTCTCGGTGAAATCGATAAAGGCGTATTTCTGGACTGCCGCAACCTAGAGGCACAGGTTATCGAGCTTGGTTTTGCCAGCGCTGGCCTTGAACTATTGATTATTGATACCAAGGTTGCCCACCGTCACGCCGATGGCGGCTATGCCTCTCGTCGCGCGGCTTGCGAGCTTGGTGCGCAGGTAATGGGCGTAAATAGTCTTCGCGAGCTTGAAGCTAGCGATCTGCCAAAAGCTCAGGACCTTTTGGATGAAGTAAGTTTTCGCAGGGTTCGTCACGTTGTGACCGAAAACCAGCGAGTGCTCGATACCGTGAGCACCCTTCAAAACAGTGGCGCTCAAGCCATTGGTGGGTTGCTCTATGAATCTCACAAGTCGATGCGAGACGACTTTGAGATTTCGGTAGACGAGCTAGACGCCGCAGTCGAAACCGCACTGAAGCATGGGGCCATTGGTGCTCGCATGACCGGTGGCGGATTCGGCGGTGCGGCAATCGCACTGACCCCGATCGACAAAATCAGCGAGGTCACCCTTGCGGTGCTGGCTGAATTTGAGAACCTGGGCTTTGCAAAACCAGACATATTTGCCGTATCAGCCGGTCCTGGGGCTAAACGCGAAAAATAAGGTCTCCTTGGAAACTGAAAACCCCCTTCGTTTTTGCCGAACCGAAGGGGGTTTTCTCATGCGCGAAACTTTCGCAGTGGTTTTTATGCGTCGAATGCACCGACCTTTTAGAGGTGTCGCTCGTCAACTCCGTTGTAGTTAGAGAGCGGGCGGATCAGCGCGTTTGAGGCAGCCTGCTCCATGATGTGCGCGGTCCATCCGGTGATTCGAGCTGCAACAAATAGCGGTGTGAAGGTCAAGGTATCGAAACCCATCAGGTGATAGGCAGGGCCTGATGGATAGTCAAGGTTAGGCAAAATACCCTTGCGCTCAGTCATAGCCGCCTCAAGGCCTTCATACAGGTCTAGAACATCTGGGCGGTTGTAATAATCGATTAGCTCAACCATCGCAGCGCGCATGGTCGGCACTCGTGAATCACCCTTTTTATAGACGCGGTGACCGAAGCCCATGATCTTGCGTTTTTCGGCGAGCGCCTGCTCGAGCCAGGCTTCGGCACGAGCAGCAGCGTCAGGGCCAAATCCGATTTCGTCGAAGATGTGCAGCACTGCCTCGTTTGCCCCGCCGTGCAACGCGCCCTTTAGGGCACCTACAGCTCCGGTGACCGCTGAATACAGGTCAGAGGTGGTTGAGGTGATCACGCGCGCTGTGAATGTTGAAGCGTTGAATGAGTGCTCCGCATAGAGCACGAGCGAGATACGGAACGCGTTGACTACAACATCATCCGGAATTTCACCGAAGGTCATCCATAGAAAGTTTTGCGAGAAATCTAGGTCTTCACGCGGTGCAATTAGTTCTTGCCCGCGGCGACGACGTTGGTCATAAGCGACCACGGCAGGCAACTTCGCAAACAAGCGCATTGACTTAGCCAAGTTCGCTGCCGGTGCTGGGTTCTCAGCCTCAGGGTCCTGAGCACCAATCACGCTAACGGCAGTTCGCACTACGTCCATTGGGTGGCTGGTTTTTGGCAGCTCATCGATGACGCGCTTTACCGAAGCATCAAGCGACCTGTTTGAGCGCTCGAACTTCACAAATTCAGCTACCTCAGCGGCGGTTGGAAGCTCGCCTTTCCAAAGCAACCAGGCAACCTCTTCGAAGCTCTTTTGAGCGGCAAGCTCTTGAACCGGATAACCGCGATACAAGAGCGAATTGGTCTCTGGGTTGACTTTAGAAATGGCGGTGTTGTCAACCACTACTCCAGCTAGACCTTTATAGATTGTTGGCTCAGTCTCGGACATCTTTGTACCTTTCAGAACTGCTGATTTGAAATTTGAATTTCGTCGATTGCTGGATTAGTGCTTGTGGTGGGTAGAGAGATCGAAGTTAAAGACCCCTGAATCAAAGTGGTTGTATGCCTCATAGTCGAGCAATTCATAAAGCTCGGCGCGGGTCTGCATTTCACTGACCACGTTTTGCAAAGAGCCGTTATCGCGCAACGAATCAAGCCCACGCATTGCTGAGCCCATAGCCAAACGCAAAAGCGAAACCGGATAGATCACAATGTTCATGCCAACATCAGCTAGCTGCTGCTTGGTGAACAGCTCGCTCTTGCCGAATTCGGTCATGTTGGCAAGCAATGGAACATCGATTGCCTTTCGCATTGCCTCAAACTCGCTTAGGTCTTTCATCGCCTCAGGGAAGATTGCGTCAGCACCGGCATCGACCAACTTTTTTGCGCGATCGATAGCGGCATCTAGCCCCTCCGCGGCGCGAATGTCAGTGCGGGCCATGATCAATAGGTTGTCATCGCGACGAGCATCGACCGCAGCTTTGATTCGCTTGATCGCAGTGTCGTCGTCAACCACACCTTTGCCATCAAGGTGACCGCAGCGCTTTGGGTTGATCTGGTCTTCGATGTGAAGACCGGCAACTCCGGCGTCTTCGAGCGTCTGAATTGTTCTTGCCACATTCATTGGCTCACCAAAACCAGTATCTGCGTCAATAATCGCTGGCAGATCAATCATTCGAGAGATCTGCTCGCCTCGGCCGGCAACCTCGCTGAGAGTGGTCAGACCAATGTCTGGCAAACCCAAATCGGCAGCAAGCACTGCACCAGAGATGTAGACACCGTCAAAACCCTTTTGTTGAATCAGCTTGGCTGATAAGGGGTTGAAAGCACCAGGAAACTGAAGCAGTTCACCGCTGGCTAGGCGTTCGCGCAATACTCGACGCTTTTCGGCCGGGGTGGTTTTGGCATAGAGCATTAGAACAGGCCTTCTGGGTTCTTAACCGAAGCCATTACGCCAGCCTTAGCGGTGATAGTTAGTCCGCCAATTTCGGCTGCGGTTAGCTCAGGCAGACGCTGAACCAGGTTCAAGAAGCGCTCGATTTCAGCCTCGTCTAGAACCTCAGCCGCTAGAGTGCGGAACTTGTTGATGTATTGCTCGCGAGCAAACGGACGAGCACCAAGTGGGTGGGCATCGGCCACGGCAATTTCATCGACAATCTTGGTGCCGTCGTTCAAGGTGATCTCAACGCGGCCACCAAATGCCTTTTCAATCGGGTCGATTGAGTGATAGCGTCGCGTCCACTCGGCATCTTCGAGAGTGGTGGTCTTGTGCCAAAGCGCCACAGTGTCTGGGCGGGCAGCGCGCTCAGGCGCATAGCTGTCAACGTGGTGCCAGCTGCCATCCTGCAGTGCAACGGTGAAGATGTAAGGAATCGAATGGTCAAGGGTTTCGCGGCTCGCGGTCGGGTCATATTTTTGCGGGTCATTTGCGCCTGAACCGATTACATAGTGAGTGTGGTGCGAGGTGTGAATAACCACCGAAGCAACGTTGTTTGGGTCGGTGATCTCAGGGTGCTCACGGTTAAGTTTGCGACCAAGGTCGATCCAAGCCTGTGCCTGATACTCGGCTGAATGTTCCTTTGTATAGGTGTCAAGGATTCCGCGCTTTGGCTCACCCGCTTCAGGAAGCGGAACCTCATAGGCGGCGTTTGCACCATCGAGCATCCAGGCGATAACTCCGTCTTCACCTTCATAAATCGGGGTAGGGCTGGTTTCGCCACGCATTGCGCGGTCGACTGCCTCAACGGCCATCTTGCCGGCAAATGCTGGGGCGTGTGCCTTCCAGCTTGAAATTTCACCCTTGCGTGACTGGCGAGTAGCGGTTGTAGTGTGCAGTGCCTGGCCGATTGCCTGATAAATGGTGTCGGTAGACAGGCCGAGCATGGTTCCGATGCCGGCAGCAGCCGATGGGCCAAGGTGTGCAACGTGGTCGATCTTGTGCTTGTGCAGACAGATTGCCTTCACCAGGTCGACCTGAATTTCATAGCCGGTTGCGATTCCGCGAATTAGGTCGCGGCCACTAACGCCAACGTGCTGACCGACAGCCAAAATTGCTGGGATGTTGTCGCCCGGGTGTGAATAGTCGGCTGCCAAGAAGGTGTCGTGATAGTCGAGTTCGCGCACTGCTACACCGTTCGCCCAGGCTGCCCACTCAGGTGAGACGCGAGTGTCTTGTGCTTCACCGAAAACATTGGCGCCATTGCCATTCTTTGACTTCGGGTGAGCTAGTGCTTGAGAGCGGGCTGAAACTACTGGCTTGCGGGTCAGTGACGCTGCTGCCACCGAAGCGTTATCGATGATTCGGTTGATGACCATTTCAACAACCTCGGGCAAAACCTCTACCGGGTCGCTCGCAACCTTGGCAATCTTGTATGCCAGTTGGTCTTGGCGAGCAAGGGTCTCTTCACTCTTATAAACACGTACGTGGTTCAGTTTCATTTTGATTCCTTCGTGTGGTTTGGCCGTTAGGCGACTTCTTTTGTCTGTGAAAACTGCTCTTGAACCTCAGCCGTGATGCTCTGCTGAGATTTGTGGAGGTGAACGTGGGTGGCGTGCGCGGCGAGCGCTGCATCGCCGTCGAGGATCGCCTCGATGATTAGCAACGTTTCGCGGGCACTCTCGAGAAGTCGCTCAGGGTTGTGCTCGGCCATGCGTCGGATGCGAGCCATGTGGGTTCGAACGTTCCTCAGGGCTGACACTAGATATTCGTTTTGAACCGACGCATCGACAGCGTCATCAAAACGGGCATTAAGACTGTAAAAAACCGCGATACCGGCATTGCCTGATTCGATAAGTTGCTTGGCAGCAATGAATTCTTGCTGCAAGTTCAAGAAGATTTCTGGGTCTCGCCTTTGAGCTGCCAAACGAGCTGCCTGCTCTTCTAGGCCTTCGCGCACTTCATAAAGCTGGGCAACATTCTCAAGAGTGATTGAAGCAACCACTGCCCCGCGACCCGGTTGAGCGTCAACCAAGCCATCGGCGATGAGGCGGTTTAGTGCCTCTCTGAAAGGAGTGCGGGAAACGCCAATTCGACTCGACTGTTCTACTTCGCCCAGATCTGTGCCAGGCGCCAAATCACCCGAAACGATTTCGTTCAACAACACGCGATAAGCCTTGTCGCTTGCACGCATAGTCGAACTCCTTTCGATTCGATGTCGGTTTACTGCTAACTAAAGCTTGAACCAGTTCTGGTCAGATTGTATACAAAGTTAGACAACGAATTGATAAAGAATTCCTAAAAAGCCTGATTTATGTGGATTTCTCGTAGCACGATATGTACTACTTGTATACATTCAGTATCGCTAACCGCATACCTCTGCTCGATGGGGAGACAGATTATGGCTACAAATTTAGGCAGCTATCGCCAGGCTTATGAGTCAAGCGTTGAAGATTCAGCGCAGTTTTGGCTCGAGGCATCAAAAGGTATCGACTGGGTCACGCCGCCGACTGACGCGCTGGATGAAACACAGGCACCGGTTTATCGCTGGTTTCCGAATGCTGAACTGAATACCTGCTACAACGCAGTCGATCGTCACGTTGCCAATGGCCGAGCAAACCAAGTTGCAATCATTTATGACTCAGCCATGACCGGCACCAAGCACAGCTACACCTATGGCGAGTTGCTAATGCGCGTGCGTCAATTTGCTGGCGCTCTTCGTGCGCAGGGTGTAGAAAAAGGCGACCGAGTTTTGATCTATCTGCCGATGATTCCGCACGCAATCATTGCGATGCTGGCCTGTGCACGCATTGGCGCAGTCCACTCGGTTGTGTTTGGCGGTTTTGCAGCTGGCGAATTGGCCGTGCGAATTGACGACGCAAGCCCAAAGGTAATCGTGACCGCATCGGGTGGTTTCGAGCCTGGTCGCTCGGTTGAATATCTGCCGATTGTCGCCGAGGCGCTAAAACTTTCAAAAGGCTCGGTCAAGTCGGTAATCGTAAAAGAGCGCCCAAGCATCGAAGCGCAGCGCTCGCAATTCGACGGAACCGATGGCGTTGCCTGGCTTGACTGGGATGAGGTTGAAGCGAATGCAAATCCGGCTGATTGTGTGACCGTGAGTGCAACAGATCCTCTCTATGTTCTCTACACCTCTGGCACCACCGGAATGCCAAAGGGCATTGTTCGCGACAATGGCGGTCACGCGGTTGCCCTCAACTGGAGCATGAAGAACATCTACAACATCTCAGCCGGAGACGTAATGTGGGCGGCTTCTGACGTTGGCTGGGTGGTAGGCCACTCATACATTGTTTATGCACCGCTTTTTGCCGGTGCCACCACTGTGATTTATGAGGGCAAGCCGATTGGCACCCCCGATGCCGGAGCTTTCTGGCGTGTGGTTCAAGAGCACAAAGTTAAGGTTCTTTTCACTGCGCCGACGGCGATTCGTGCAATTCGCCGAACCGACCCAGAGCTCGAGCTTCTGCAGAAATATGATGTCACCAGCCTCGAGACCTTGTTCCTCGCAGGCGAACGCCTAGACACCGAGACCTATCACTGGGCCAACGACGGGCTGCACTGCCCAGTTGTTGATCACTGGTGGCAAACCGAAACCGGATGGCCAATCACTTCGAACCCTCGAGGAATCGAAACCCTCGAAGTGAAGCCGGGATCATCAACCGTTCCTGTTCCTGGATACAAAGTTGAGGTTGTCGACTCGAAGGGTCGACCGGTTGCCGCGAACGAAGAAGGAAACATTGTTATTCGTCTTCCGATGCCACCGGGAACCCTTGCCGGTCTATGGGGTCGCCCAGACGGATACGAGAAGTCTTATCTGACCGCATTCGAAGGTTTTTACACCACCGGAGACTCTGGGTTCCTTGATGAGGATGGCTATGTCTTCGTCATGGGTAGAACTGATGACGTGATCAATGTTGCCGGGCACCGCCTATCCACCGGTCAACTCGAAGAGGCATTGGCTCATCACCCAGCAGTTGCCGAGTGTGCTGTGATCGGGGTCAAAGACGAGCTAAAGGGTCAGCGCGCTGCTGGCTTTGTGACCCTAAAGGCTGGTATCACCGACGACCACAAGCAGATTTGCGATGAATTGGTCAAGCTGGTTCGAGATAAGGTTGGGCCAGTTGCGGCATTCCGTGACGTCGCAGTTTTGGCGAGACTGCCAAAAACGCGCTCCGGGAAAATCTTGCGCAAAACCATGCGCCAGATTGTTGACGGTGAGCCAGTTAAGGTGCCGCCGACCATTGAGGATCCGACTGTTCTAGACGACCTTCGCGAGGTTCTCGGACTCTAGAGATTTATTGTGACGCCCCAGGCGGCTTTGAATTCGGCTCCTGGTTCGATCCAAGCAAGCCCGTCGCCATTGTTGAAGGCATTTGGTGCTGCCGTCTGAGGCTCAATCGCTGCGGCGTAAACAGGGCCGTTTTTAGTAGGGAAAAAGTTTGGCGTAAAGAGCACAACGTGCTTGAAAGTCTGGTCTTGCCAAACGTCTAGCCCCTGACCCGAGGCGGTAGTCAGGTAGGTGTGGCCCAGGCCATCTTGGTCTAGGTCGAAATCGGTGAAGTCATCATCAAAGAAGTGATCTGCGATTCGAACACCCTCAGCCAAGTTGTAGCTGTCGGTTGGAGTTGGCAACCAATCGGTTGGAATTTGACGCTCGTCGCACTTTAGCCAGGTTTTGGCATTGGTTCGGATTACCAGGTCAGCCGTTGGTTCAGCCGAGAACTGAAAATAAGCGTGCCCGCCGACTGCATACGGAGCCTTTTTATCGCTCTGGTTTTTAGCGGTGTGACTAACAGTTAAGCCCGATTCGCTGAGGCTATAGGTGACCGTGGTTTCAACCAAGAACGGATAACCCTCACGCGGATAAATGACGCCACCCAGGGTGACCGATGATTCGGTTTGTTCAATAAGTGAGTATGGAAAACGACCCATGAATCCGTGGTTTGCGTTTTGCTGGGAGTGAATTGTGATGTCAACTTCGAGAGTATTGCCCTCGTATTGCCATTTTCCGCCATCGATTCGGTTTGGCCAAGGTGCCATGACGATGCCTGCGCATAGCGGCGCTGGCTCATCTTCGGCATAGGGAACCACTAGTTCGATGTCGTTGATTTTGAATTCGCGAAGCGAGGCCCCCACCTGCGCAATTGTTGCCTGAATCAAACCTTTTGAAGAGGCAAATGACAGGCGAAACTGTTGACCAGAGGCTGTAGGCATAGCGATAAGCCTAGTTGCTGACGCCGACTAAACAGCCAGCGTCAACCAGCTGATCAATCGCGTTTTCAGTGCTTTCGGCGGCAACGCCCGCGGTCAAATTCGTGAGCACGGTGACTTCAAGGCCGAGGTTGCGAGCACCAAGAGCCGAAGCCAAGACGCAATAGTCGGTGGCGATGCCAACCACGTCAACTTCATCAATGCTCAGCTCTTTGATTAGGTCTTGGGTTGACTTGCCTTCAGGAGTGTGACCATCAAAAATCGAATAGGCAGCAATGCCTTGGCCCTTTTGAATATGAAAGTCAATTTTGCTGATGTCTAGATTGGGGTGGTAGTCAGCGCCCGAAGTGCCTGCGACGCAGTGAACTGGCCAGCTGTTGACCCAGTCAGGCTGCTCGCCCGCGGCCGCAAAATGACCGCTGTTGCTGTTGTCGGCATCGTGCCAGTCGCGCGATGCAATCACGTAGTCGTATTCTGACTTTTGAGTTGCTAGATAGCTGCTGATGTTTGCAGCGACTGCTGCTCCCCCAGAGCAGGCAAGCGAACCGCCCTCGCAAAAATCGTTTTGAACATCGATGATAAAAAGCGCCTTGGTCATTTTGGCCTATTCGTTTGATAGCTGGTCGCCACAGCGATAGAAGGCTGTGACTAGGTTGTCAATTTTTTGCTTGGACTCATCGGTCACGGTGCCGAGGGCATAGACCGCAAACAATAGTGGGGTGGTGTCTTTGGCATCGGTGTAGCCGACCAAGGTGTAGCCCTTCTTGATCCATCCGGTTTTAGCGTGAACTTTGCCTGCGGCATCTAGGTTGTCACCCTTAAATCGAGAAGCCAATGAGCCTGACTCGGCACTAACCGGAAGAGCTTGCTTGATCAGGGCAAAGTTGCCCTGGGCGCCATAAACCAGCTTCATTAGAGCGACCATGGTCTGCGGCGAAACCGCGTTAAAGTCACTTAGGCCCGAGCCGTCTTTGACCACGACGCTGGTTAGGTCAATCTGGGTTGAGGCCAGTGCCTTTTTGTAAGCCGCATTCAGCGAGCTAAATGATCCATCGAAACCCTGGTCAAGCGAGATTAGGCGAGCCAGCGCCTCGGCTTCGGTGTTGTCAGAAACCTGCAGCATGTGCTGAATCCACTTGCTGATTGGCTGTGATGCAGTTTTGGCAAGCTGGGTGGCATCGTCGGGCGCAGTGCCGATCGAAACGGTTGCGCCCTTTGCGGCGGCGCCAAGTGCGGTCTTGAAATACTTGCCGGCGTTCATAACCGGGGTCTTGCTACGCGGTGAGGTCTCGGCACTTGGGTTTGTGCGGTCACCGTCAATTTGAAGTGCGGTCACTTCAGACATGTATCCCTGAGTCTGCTCTGAGCGCTCCCAGCTGGCATCCCAACTTGGGCCAGTGAACAGCGAACCGTCGACAACAATGTTGGTGATTGGCGTGCCGGCCATTTTTTGAGTCACCTGAATTGCCAGCGTTGAAAGCTTTGGCGCATCGCGATAGACCGACTGCTTGCCGGCAGCAACGCGAGAAAGTGTTGGGTCACCGCCGCCAACCAAAATAATTGTGCCCGGGTCGGTTGCGTCTTGATACACGCGAGTTTCAGCTCGATAGTTCGGGCCAAGAGCGTTTAGCGCCGCTGCCGCGGTCAGCAGCTTCATGGTCGAAGCGGTTGAAGAAGGGATGTCGGCCGAACGATCAAACAGCACTTCGTCTGTCTTGGCGTTCACGACCAGGGCCTGCAGGCGCTCAGGAGTAAAAGCGGCGACCTGCTCTGCGACTGAGCACTGGCGAGAGTTGGCCGCAGCGCTGGTGCTCTGCGACGGGGTTGCAGTTGGGGTCTCGGTTGCGGTTGGCTGAGCAGCCGGTGGCTGCCCGCCGCTAAGCCCGTATCCGGCAATGATCAAACCAAGAGTCACAACACCGGCAACAGCGCCAATGCCAACCTCTTTGAAATATGCAAAACCGGTTTTTTGTTCAGTCAATTCGACTCCTAAGTCAATAGAGCAAGTTTACAAAGTGAGGCCGAGGCCACAGCGATAAAACTTGGCCGCAACTGAATCAAGTGCCGGTCTTGCCAGATAGCCGACTGATTTTCCGTCGCCACTGCGGGCAAAAATGGCAAAGGCGATGCGGCCGCCATCTTTCGAATCAATGATTCCGGCGAGGCTATAGAGCCCAGGGATGTATCCCGACTTTGCCTTCACGAAACCGCGCGCAACTGCGTTGTATCCGGTAAATCGACCGGCGAGGGTCCCGGTGCGTCCTGCAAC
>JBEEOO010000013.1:0-23719 GCA_041191585.1 Actinomycetota bacterium | reverse complement strand
CTGACCCGCGCCAACTCAATTCACGAGGCCGTGTTTGCATCCGGTTTCGCAATCGGCCCGGCAATCGCCGCAATCTCAATCGCGCAGCTTGGCGCAATCAACACCTTTTATGTTGTCGGCGCAGCGAGCGTGCTGTCAGCTATTTTCTCGATGTTGATTCGGGTCACCGAAAAACGCGAAGAGCACGACCCAGCCGACTCAGGCAACATCTTTGTTTTTGCCAGCCAGGGCTTTAGGGCATTGGTCAAAACCCCAGCGGTATTCATGGTCATGGGCGGCTTTTCGATCTTGGCCCTGATCTACATTCCGATCGAAGTCGTGCTGCTGCCCGCGCACTTCAACGAGCTTAAAGACCCAGAGAGCCTCGGTGTGATCATCTCGACCATGGCCGCGTTCTCGGTGCTGGGAGCCCTCGGGTTCGAGCGCCTGCACAAATACATCAGCTATGCCAACCTGCTGCGCATGGGCATTCTGGGCGTAAGCCTGTCGATTTTTCCGATGAGTGCGTTGCCGCCAATTTGGGTGATGTTGTTCTTCGGCGCGATTCTCGGTTTTGTTTGGGGCCCGCTGGCACCGCTGCTCAACACCGTTATTCAAGAGCGCGTATCGCCGAATATGCGTGGCCGAGTCTTTAGCCTCGAGATGACGATTTGGACAGCCGGCCCGATGATTTCGATGCCATTAGTTGGTGCCCTGGTTGATGCTTGGGGCGTGCAGCCGGTTTATATCACGCTGGCAATTTTGGTCTTTATCGCCGGTGTTTTCATTTCAACCCGACGCCAGATTCATGAACTGGATGCCCCTCTGCCTGAAGGCAAAGAGGACTAAACCAAATCAGCGACGCTGTTTAGAATCTCGGTCGGTCTAAATGGATACTTCGCGATCTCAGCGTCGTCAGCAATACCGGTGAGCACCAAAACGGTGTGCAGTCCGGCTTCGATTCCGGCAACTACATCGGTGTCCATGCGGTCGCCGATCATGCCGGTGGTCTCAGAGTGAGCACCAATCTTGCGCATTGCAGATCTGAACATCATCGGGTTTGGCTTGCCCACGATATATGGCTCCATGCCGGTGGCCTTGGTGATTAGGGCGGCAACTGAACCCGCAGCTGGAATCGGACCTTCGGCCGAAGGGCCGGTGGCATCCGGGTTGGTCACGATAAATCGCGCGCCGGCACCGATTAGGCGCACTGCGGTGGTCAGGTTTTCAAAGCTCAGGTTGCGGGTTTCGCCAAGCACCACATAGTCAGGGTTCTGGTCGGTCATCACATAGCCAACGTCATAAAGTGCCTGGGTCATGCCGGCTTCGCCGATCACAAATGCCGAGCCGCCAGGCTTTCTCCGGAATGTTCAATCCGGTGGCAACCAAACGGGCCGACAAATCGCGCGGGGTATAGATCGAGTTGTTGGTGAGCACCAAGAATGGGGTCTCATCAGCAACCCATTTGGCGATCAAATTTGCAGCTCCAGGTATCGCTACGCCCTCGTGCACGAGCACGCCATCCATGTCGGTTAACCAAGAAGTAATTTTGCTGCGATCTGCCATGTGCATAGCCTATCTTTGGGTTCTGCGTTCGTCTAAACTGGGCGAAGGTGTGCTGGGAAGTCTGGTCGGCAATTTATTTATCGACCCAGAAAGTCTCAGCATTATGTTCTTTACGCAAGTTCTAGCGTCGGCCGAAACGGCCGCTGCCAAATCTCCGGCGGTCACAATTGCGATTGCCGTTCTAATTTTCTTCGTGGCATACGGTTTTATTGCTGCCGAAAAATTTAATCGCGTTGCCGTGGTCTCGGCGGGTGCCGCGGCCATGGTACTAATCGGTGCGACCGGAGCCAGCGAGGCTTTTTATAGTCACGAAACAGGGGTCGACTGGAACGTTATCTTCTTGCTCTTGGGAATGATGATCATCGTTGGAGTGATTCACAAAACCGGCTTATTTGAATACCTCGCAGTGCTGAGCATCCGAGCCGCTAAGGGAAACCCCAAGCGCGCGTTCGTGTACATCCTTTTATTGGTGGCTTTTGCCAGTGCATTACTTGACAATGTGACCACTATCCTGCTGGCCGTTCCAATGACTTTCCTGATCGCCAGATACCTAAACGTGAAGCCAATTCCATTTATTTTGGCCGAGGTTTTTATTTCGAACATCGGTGGAGCAGCGACACTTATCGGTGACCCGCCAAACATCATCATTGCGAGCAAAGCCAACCTTGATTTCAATGCGTTTCTGATTCACATGGCTCCAATGGTCCTGATTGTTCTGGCTGTAATAATTCCGATACTGGTTCTGCTTTTCAGTAAAGAATTGCGGAACACCGAGCAAGATCGTGCAGCTGTGATGCAACTAGACGCAAAGACATTCATCACAGACAAGTCGCTCTTGATCAAATCGATGAGCGTATTGACCGCGGTCATTTTGGCTTTTGTACTTCATTCGGTTTTGCACCTTGAGCCGTCGATTATTGCCATGATGGGTGCCGGCTTGCTTGTGCTGATCAGCAACTTGAAGCCAGACCAATTTGCGAAAGATGTTGAGTGGGGAACCCTGGTCTTCTTTGCCGGATTGTTTGTGATGGTTGGAGCACTGGTGAACGTAGGCGCGCTTCAAATCTTCGCTGACTTTGTTGGCGAGCTTGTTGGCGACAATTCTCAACTAGCTGCGGTTGCCGTGGTTGGCGTTTCAGCAGTCATTTCAGGAATCGTAGACAACATTCCTTATGTTGCATCGATGTCGCCAGTAATCGCACAGTTGAACCAAACAATCTCATCAATTGACAATGATGTTCTATGGTGGTCGCTTGCATTCGGTGCAGACTTCGGCGGAAACATGACAATTGTCGGCGCGAGTGCAAATGTTGTCGCAATTGGATTAGCCGCGGCCAAGGGCCACCACATTTCTTTCTGGCAGTTCGCGAAATACGGTGTTCCTGTTACCTTAATTTCAACGGCTATGGTCATCCCGTATATCTTGATCAGGTATTTCTAATGTCTAACGACGAACAGATGCATCCGAACGCCAGCCACGAGCTGACCACCTGGGGTGTGGGCCCTTGGGTTGGCCCATGGCCTGACGACGCTGGCACGCCTGAAGCGCCCAACCCAGATTCGATTCTTGACCCAGAGCTGCTGATCAACGGTGACACCAGAAATGTGCTCGACCATTTTCGCTACTGGAAAATGGAGGCGATAATCTCCGAGCTTGACCGCCGTCGCCACACTTTTCACGTGGCCATCGAGAACTGGCAGCACGATCTAAACATCGGTTCAATCGTTCGCACCGCGAATGCATTCTTGGCCGCCGAAGTTCATATCATCGGCAACAAGCGCTGGAACCGCCGCGGCGCAATGGTGACCGACCGCTATCAGCACGTGCGTCACCACCCGACCGTTGAAGAGTTCATCGCCTGGGCCAAGGCCGAAAACCTGCCGGTGATAGCGATTGATAACGTGCCGGGCTGCAAAAAGATCGAAGAGTATGCGTTGCCGCAAAACTGCATTTTGCTTTTTGGTCAAGAGGGCCCTGGCCTGAGTGAGGCTGCAATTGAGGCTTCAGAAGTCGTGCTCGAAATCACCCAGTTCGGTTCAACTCGTTCAATCAACGCCAGCGCTGCCGCTGCAATTACCATGCACGAGTGGGTTATGCAGCACGTATTCAACGCCCGCAAGGGCTGATATTTTCGGGTCAGCAAGCCACCGAAGCGACTAAACTTTATTGGTAAGCGCACTCGCGCTTCACTCCCCGATTTTGAGACGAGGGTGAACCCATGCCTGCAATCGTGATTATTGGCGCCCAGTGGGGCGACGAAGGAAAAGGCAAAGCCACCGACCTTCTTGCTGAGCACATTGACTATGTAGTCAAGTTCAACGGCGGCAACAACGCCGGCCACACCGTGGTAATTGGCAACGAAAAATATGCCCTGCACCTGCTGCCTTCAGGCATTCTGACTCCAGGGGTTATCCCAGTTATTTCTAACGGTGTGGTCATCGACCTATCGGTGCTATTTCACGAGATCGAGGCGCTCGAGGCCCGCGGCATCGACACCGGCAAGCTTCGTGTTTCAGCGAACGCACACATCATCACCCCTTATAACGTCACCGTTGACAAAGTTTCTGAACGCTTCTTGGGCAAGCGCGCGATTGGCACCACCGGACGCGGAATCGGCCCAACCTATGCCGACAAGATCAACCGTGTGGGCATTCGCGTGCAAGACCTATTTGACGAAAGCATTTTGCGTCAGAAGGTTGAGGCCGCTCTGGTCAGCAAGAACAACCTGCTAACCAAGGTTTACAACCGCGCCGCCATCAAGGTCGATGAGGTCGTCAACGAGCTGCTCAGCTATGCCGAGCGTTTGCGCCCAATGGTTGCCGACACCGCGCTAGAGCTTCACCAGGCAATCGAAGGCAGCAAGACCGTATTGTTCGAGGGTGGCCAGGCCACCATGCTCGATGTCGACC
Organism: Actinomycetota bacterium; assembly: GCA_041191585.1. Lineage (GTDB taxonomy): Bacteria > Actinomycetota > Actinomycetes > Actinomycetales > Microbacteriaceae > Rhodoluna. The sequence continues at coordinate 19,264 of JBEEOO010000013.1, read as the reverse complement.
ACGGCACCTATCCGTTTGTGACCTCGTCAAACTCAACCGCCGGAGGAGCATCAACCGGTTCGGGCATTGGCCCGGGCGAATTCAAGACCGTTATCGGAATCGTAAAGGCCTACACCACTCGTGTTGGCGCGGGCCCGTTCCCGACCGAGCTATTCGATGAGTCAGGCGAGTTCCTTCGTGCCACTGGCCACGAGTTCGGAACCACCACCGGCCGCCCTCGTCGTTGTGGCTGGTATGACGCGCCGATCGCCCGCTACTCAGCGCGCATCAATGGCGTGACTGACTTTGTGTTGACCAAGCTAGATGTGCTGACCGGTCTAAAAGAGATTCCGGTTTGTGTGGCCTACGACGTTGACGGCAAGCGTTTCGACGAGATGCCGGTTTCGCAGACCGACTTCCACCACGCAAAGCCGATCTACGAGATGTTCCCAGGCTGGACAGAAGACATCAGCACCGCTCGCACCTTTGCCGACCTTCCTAAGAATGCCCAGGATTACATCGTGGCGCTCGAGAAGATCAGTGGTGCGCGCATCAGCGCTATCGGCGTTGGCCCAGCGCGTGACGCAATCATCGAGCGTCATTCGATGCTGGGCTAACTCGAGTTACTTCAGCCGCTGACTCCAAGCAACGCTGGCCAAAATGACAGCCGCCGCCGCCCAGGTGATTGGCCCGACGGCCTCACGCAAAATCACGATTGACAAAATCATCGTGACAACTGGCTGAATCAGTTGAAGCTGCGAACCTCTCACCAAGCCGATTACATAGAGGCCCTTGTTCATCATGATGTTTCCGATGATGATCGAGAACAGGCTGGCATAGAGCAAGCCCGCCCAGGCCGATGCGGTTGGCCACTCGGTGATTGGATTCACAGAAAGATCGATCAATGTTGCCGGCACTTGAATCGGCACTGAAATCAGCACCGCCCAGCAGAGCACGTGCGCCGAATTAAACTTTCCCGCAAGTCGATTGCCCGAGATGTGGCCAATTGATCCAGAAATCATCGCCCCCACTAGAGCCGCATAACCCCAGAATGCACCGCCGCCAAACTCGCCACCCTCACGCAAATAGGCCATGGTTGCTGCTGCAGCTGTGCCCAATCCGGCGGCCATCCAAAACAAAGGAACCGGTTTTTTATAGCCGATGAAAATCGATATTGTTGCTGTGATTAGCGGTAGCACCGATCCAAGCACAGCGGCATCTGCCGCCGGAATAGTCTGCAGGGCAAGGGTTGATAGAAAAGGAAAACCGAGAACGATTCCGTAGGTGACACCCAAGATTGCCGGGTATGCAGTGCGCGGAGGTAGCAGCGGAGCCTTCATCAATTTGAGCGCAATCACCGCGGCGATTGCGCCGGGTACAACGCGACCAGCACTCATCATCACCGGCGAGAAGCTCTCTGAGCCGAGCGATACCGCGATAAAAGTTGCACCAAAACCAATTACGGCCGCGATGGCCAGCGCATAGCCACGGAATGTTTCGGAGAGCTTGGTCATGTCTTCAATCTTTGTCGATGAAACCGTTTCTTAAAACTTGTGGCCCCAGCCAATTCTGACTGAGGCCACAAGTTTTAGGTGTGATTAGCGGCGAACCGTCTGAATCTCGTGGGTCAGAGCCTCGAGCTCGGCGCCACCGGCCATAGCCTTGGTTAGCTCTTCAAGCTCGGCGTTCTCGCGCTCGAAGCGGTTGAGCATGCGACCACGGTTTAGCAGATAGAAGCGGTCGCCAACCAAGAAGGCGTGGTGCGGGTTGTGAGTAATAAACACAACTGAGACACCACGGTCTTTAGCGGCAAGAACATACTTCAGCACGATGCCCGACTGACGAACACCGAGTGCCGAAGTCGGCTCATCAAGAATCAGAACCTTGGCACCGAAATAGACAGCGCGGGCAATTGCAACCGCCTGACGCTCACCACCCGACAGGGTTCCGATTGGCTGGTTGGTGTCGCGCAGGTCGATGCCCATGGCCAACAACTGCTCTTTGGCGATGCGCTTCATCTTGCCAACAGCAAGCATCTTGAATGGGCCAAAACCAACACGGATTTCGTTGCCCAAGAAGAAGTTGCGCCAGATCGACATCAGCGGAATAGTCGCCAGGTCTTGGAACACTGTTGCGATGCCGGCAGCAAGTGCGTCACGAGGTGACTCGAACGACACTGGCTGGCCCTCGAACAAGAACTCGCCTGACGATGGCTTGTGCACACCGCTAAGCACCTTGATCAAGGTTGATTTTCCGGCTCCGTTGTCACCAAGCACACAAGTGACCTTGCCCTGCTCAACTTCAACAGTCACGCCCGAAAGGGCGATAACACTGCCGAATTGCTTCTTTACGTCTTTTAGTTCTAGTGCGTTAACCATTATTTCTTTCCACCCTTCGCCTTGCGACCGATGTAGGTGTTGATCATTACTGCGGTGAACAAGATGATTCCCAAGAAGGTTGAGGTCCAGTCTGAATCCCAAAGTGCATATGGAATACCGATGTAGGCCATACCCATGATTAGTGCACCAAGTGACGCACCGATAGCCGAACCGGCACCACCGGTTAGAAGGGTTCCACCAACCGCAGCGGCGATGATGTAGTAGAACTCTTGACCGACACCCTGACCGGCCTGCATGCCCTTAAGGCGAAGCACGAACATGATGCCCACCAAGGCTGCTGCCAAAGCGGTGGTCACAAACAGGATGATCTTGGTGCGCTCAACTGGCACACCTGCGTTGCGAGCTGCGTTGGCGTCGCCACCAGCTGCATAAATCCAGTTTCCGAAGCGAGTGCGGGTTAGCACCCAGGTTGCCAATACGGTGATGATCAGCCACCAGATCACAGAGATCTGAAAGTTAGCCTCGCCAAATTTAGAAGCAAAGATTGCCTCTGCCGACGCAAAGCCGTCGGCCTTATCGGTGCCGGTCACGCGAACTGAGCCGGTGACCATCTTGGTTAGCGCAAAGTTTGCACCCTTAAGAATGAAGAAGGTTGCCAGGGTCACGATGAATGATGGCAGCTTAGTTTTCACGACAACATAGCCGTTGATGAAACCGATGGTTCCAGCGAACAACAAAGCGATGATGATTGAAGGCCAAATTCCAAGACCAACCTCGGTGACCAGCATGCCCACGAGCAAACCTGTCGTTCCAACCAATACACCGGTTGATAGGTCGAATTCACCGGCGATCATTAGCAACGCAACTGCGATACCTACGATTCCGATTGGGGCCGCGATGTCGGTCCATCCTGAGATGCCCGAGAGCTGCGCGAAGTTGCCGGTTGTGTCGGCTGATGCAAAAAGAGTGAAGATTGCAACTGCACCAAGGAACGCACCGAACTCTGGTCGGCGAAGCACTTTGGTGATCAACGATGTGCGCTTTACGCGCTCGTCAACCTTGTTGGCTGTTGTCATTTGTTACCTTACTTAGTTAGTGAATTGAAGCTCTGTGGCAAGCAAATGGTGGGTCAGGATTTTTCCCAACCCACCATTCTTACTTCTTGCTAATTAGTTTTTAGCGAGTACCTGCAGCTACTAGTTCCTTGACCTTAGCTACGTTGTCCGCGGTTACGAAACCAGGACCGGTGTAGATAGGTAGGCCACCGCCAAGCTCGTGTGAGTTGGTTAGGTTTAGGTACAAAAGAACTACTGACATGTAGCCCTGTGCGTACTGCTGCTGGTCGATGGCGAATTCCATCTTTCCGGCCTCAATAGCGTCAAGAGCTTCTGGTGACATGTCGACGGTTCCGATCTTTAGAGACAGACCAGCTGCCTCAGCTGCTGGAAGAGCTGCCTTTGCAGCAATGTCAGCGTTTAGAGCGAATACAGCGTCGATGGTCTTGTCAGCCTCAAGAGCTGCCTGTAGCTTCGCGCTTGCTGCGGTTAGGTCAGCTAGACCACCGTCAAGGTTGAAGTTCTCTGCCTTGCCCTCGAAGGTCTCAGCTAGACCCTTGCAACGGTCCTCAAGACCAACGTTTCCAGCTTCCTGGATTGGGCAAAGAACGTGCTTTACGCCAAGTGCGTTGAACTTAAGACCAGCCTCGCGACCAGCGACAACTTCGTCCTGGCCTACGTGGGTGAATGCACCTAGGTCCTTGAATACTGCTGAACCTGAGTTCATGGTGACGGTAGGGATACCTGCGTCACTTGCAGCAAGCATTGCTGACTTGATTGCCTCTGGGTCCGGAGCTGACGCTGCGATACCTGAACAGCCTGCTGCTACACCAGCTTCGATGGTCGAAGCCTGCTTTGCTGCATCGTTGGTTGAACCCTGGTAGTCAAGGGTGACGCCTAGGTCAGCAGCTGCTGCCTCTGCACCCTTTTGTGCAACGGTCCAGAAGGTGCCGCCATCGCCGTGGGTGTAAACACAGATCTTTAGGTCTGCGTTTGCGCCACCTTCGGCAGCTGGCTCAGTTGAAGCAGATGAACAGCCAGAAAGCGCTAGAGCGGCTGCAGCAGCAACTGCTGAAACCTTCGCTAGCACTGAATACTTCTTGATTGACATAGATACCTCTCGTAATTGATCTATTTAGGAACAAAACCCCTGTATCGGTTTGTTTTGTCATTACAAACTAAAACAGAGAAATCGATAGATTCGGAACGTTCCAAGCTTTCGTTATCGAATAGAAATAACAGATACCGAACCGAAATCTAGTGCTAATTTGGAACTGTCCAAAATGGACAAAGTCAAAATCAGTAGTTCACAGGAGTAGCGAGTGAATAAGCGCCCGACCATTCGCGAGGTAGCAGATTTAGCCGGAGTTTCTAAGTCTTTGGCCGCCATGGTGTTCTCATCTGAATCGGGAGTTAGCCCCGACCGTCGCGACAAAGTCCTCAGCGCTGCTAAGAAACTTGGCTACACACCAAATCAGTGGGCTCGCTCACTTCGAGCCGGAGCCGGAAACTTTGTCGGCATCCTGCTCAACGACCTGCACAACCCATTGCTCACCGAAATTGCCGACCTAACCCGCAAGGCCCTGCTCGAAAAAGGGCAACCTTCGTTCGTATCCGCCGTGGTTATTAACGAGCGCAATGGTAAAAGATATGTGGATCCAGCATCTATTCACAGCCTGCTAGATCTTCGCCCAAAGGCACTGGTCGTGGTCGGCGGCTTGCCAGACCTAAAGCCATTTAAATCTTTGCCCGAAGACGTTCCAGTTATTGTGGCAACTTCGCCGGCTGCCGGATTGCCCGGAGCGATTGTGGTTCGAGCCGACGATGACCAGGGCATCCGTCTGCTAGCTGAACACCTTCACTCGCTTGGCCACAAAAAGATCGCATATGTTGGCCCCGAAGACTCACAGAACTCACTTGGTCGAATGGCCGCATATAAAAAGAGCATGGTTGACCTCGGTCTTGAAAAATACATTCGCACCCAGGTTGCCGACCGCACCGAAGACCGCGGTTTTGCTGCTGCCAAGCTGCTGCTTCAAGAAAACGACACCCCAACCGCAATCATCGGCTTCAATGACAACATCGCCTTTGGTGTTCAAAACGCGGTTCACCAGCTAACCAAAGCAGGGTTCCCTCCGGTCGCCGTGGCTGGCTATGACAACACATATGTCTCTGAGCTTGACCGGATATCACTCACCACAATCGAGCAAGAGAAAGAGGCAATCGCGATCAAGATTGCCGAGATCATCACCGAACCCGGTGCGGCCCGGGCGCACCGCGGCAAAGAAATTAAATTGCTCCCTCGCCTGATTATTCGAGACTCAACACTCAACCCATAAATAAACAAACTTTGGTTTTCGTAAATTTTAACCGTATGATTCTGGAACGTTCCAGAAATATGCGAGAGGTTCATTGTGTCTACAGAAAAGCGTGAAATAGGCGTCGGCCTTATCAGTGTTGGTTGGATGGGCAAGGTTCATTCGCGCGCCTATCAGGCGTTGCCAGTGGTTTATCCAGAGCTTGGAATCAAACCACGACTGGTCATTGCCGCTGACACCGCACCTGATCGCGTTGACTATGCCAAAGACGTTCTTGGCTATGAGCAAGGAACTCTCGATTATCACGATGTCTTGAACCACCCAGATGTAGATGTGGTTTCAATCTGCGCACCAAACTTTTTGCACGCCGAGATCGGCATCGCAGCGGCAAAAGCCGGCAAGGCATTCTGGATAGAAAAGCCTGTTGGACGTTCTGCCGAAGAGACCGAAGCAGTGGAGGCAGCAGCGAATGCGTCTGGCGTGGTCTCGACCATTGGCTTCAACTATCGCCACGTTCCAGCCGTCGAACACATCAAGCAGCTAATCGCCAACGGCGACTTAGGCCGCATCACCAACATCCGCGGCACTTTCTTTGCCGACTACTCATCAGAGCCAAACGGCGCACTATCTTGGCGGTTCATTCGTGGCCTTGCTGGCAGCGGTGTGCTGGGTGACTTGATGGGTCACTTGGTTGACCTAGTTCACTACATGGTCGGCCCAATTTCTGAGGTCAGTGGCATGACCAAAACGGTATACACCGAGCGCCCAAAACTAGAGATGGGAAAGGCAACCCACTTTGCGGTCATTGAGGGCGGCGAAATGGCCGCTGTTGAAAATGAAGACTATGCAGCGATGATGGTGCGCTTTGCAGACAACGCTCAGGGCGCCGGTGCAGTTGGAACCCTTGAGGCATCGCGAGTATCAGTTGGTCCACGCGCTAGCTACAACTTTGAAATTTATGGCACTGAGGGTTCAGTCAAATGGGATTTCGAGCGCCTTAACGAATTTGAACTTGCTTCTGGGCGTCACGGTTTGCACCTGGGATATCAACGCATAATGGCCGCGCCTGGCATCGGTGATTTCGGAAGTTTTCAGCCGGGTGCCGGCACATCGATGGGCTATGACGACCTAAAAATTGTCGAGGCTAAGAAGTTCCTGCAGGCGTTCATCGATGCCAAGCACGAGAACTCAAACATCCACGATGCCGTATCAGCTAACCGCGTTCTGATGGCCGTTGAAAAGTCAGCTGAATCAGGCAAGTGGGAATCAGTGGCGGCTGTAGCCGGGACCACCGCGGCAATCAAGTAGTTCGAAAATAAGCGCAAAGAAAGACGAAAAATGAGCAGTGTAAAAATCGCCGGAGCACCTATTTCTTGGGGTGTTTGTGAGGTGCCAAATTGGGGCCATCAAATGACGCCGGAGCGAGTGCTTAGAGAGATGGCCGAACTGGGTTTGGGCGCCACTGAATTCGGCCCACTCGGATTCTTGCCGGTTGAACCAGCAGATCGCGCGAAAGCCCTCGCCGAGCACGGCATGGAAGCCGTTGGTGGCTTCTTTCCAATAATCATGCACCAGGCGGATTTTGATCCGATGCCTTCGGTTCTAGCGGAGCTCGAAAGTTATGCTGCAGCCGGTGCCACGACTCTTGTGCTGTCTGCTGAAACTGGCCTTGAGGGTTATGACACCAAGCGCCCAGAACTTAGCAACGAAGGTTGGGCCATCTTCTTTGGCAATCTCGAGCGCATCAAATCTGCGGCAGCAGAGCGCGGCGTGACCGCGGTTCTGCACCCACACGTTGGAACCATGGTCGAAACCGAGGCCGACGTAAAAAAGGTTCTAGATGGTTCAACCATCAAGTTCTGCCTCGACACAGGCCACATGATTATTGGTGGCACCGATCCGGTCAAGTTTGCACAAGACCACGCTGATCGAGTCGCGCACTCACACCTTAAAGATGTCAACCTTGAAATCGCAGCTCGCGTTCAATCGGGCGAAATCACCTACTATCAGGGGTGCGTTGCCGGTATGTATGTTCCTTTGGGCCAGGGCGATGTTGACGTCAAAGCAATCGTTTCAAGCCTTTTGCAAGCTGGTTATGACGGCTGGTTTGTGCTTGAGCAAGACAACGTAATCTCCGCCGAGCCAGCTGAAGGCGCCGGTCCTTTTGCCGACGCGAAGCAAAGCGTTGATTTCATTCGCGCAGTTGCCGCAGAGGTTGCCGGCTAAAAAGTTTCAGGCAAACAAAAAACCGCTGGCGCGAAAGCCAGCGGTTTTTTGTTATCTTTCCCTATTTAGAAAGGTCTAGTGAGATTGCCTTGCCAGTCTTTGCTGACTCGGTTGCTGCATCAGCGATAACCAATGCTGCACGGCCATCCTCGAAGGTCGGGTTTAGATTTTTGCCGGTCTGAATGCCCTCGATAAACAGGGCGAGTTCGCGACGATATGAGAACGCATAGCGCTCAAGGAAAGCTGGGATGTAAGGGTTGCGGCCCTCGACCGAGCCTTCGTTGTAAAGCTTGACGGTGGTTGGCGAAACGTTGGTTGCCAACAGTGCACCCTTTGAACCGAATGCCTCTAGGCGCTGGTCATATCCATAAACCGCGCGACGTGAGTTGGTGATTGAAACCAGCTCACCCTTTGAACCACGAAGAGTGACGACGGCGCTGTCATAGTCGCCTAGGTCTTTAATGTCGTCGCTAAAAGTGTTCTCGCCAGCGGCATAAACCTCAACGATCTCTGGAACAAAGAAACGAGCCATGTCGAAATCGTGAATGGTCATGTCTCTGAAGATGCCGCCAGAAACTGCTAGGTAGTCTTTGCCGGCCGGGCCTGGGTCGCGGCTGATGATGGTCAGCTGCTCAAGGTTGCCGATCTCACCGTTCTGCACTCGAGTGTGAATCTCGTTGAACTGCTGGTCAAAACGACGGTTAAAGCCAAGGGCAACGATTGTCTTGGCCGAGTTTGCCTTTTCGCGAAGTGCGTCTACGCGAGTGATGTCAAGGTCGATTGGCTTCTCGCAGAGCACGTGCACGCCAGCATCGATGGCGGCATTGATTAGGTCAACGTGAGTTGGGGTAGGTGATGCAACCACGACTGCGTCAACTTCACCCGAGGCAAAAACCTCAGCTGGGTCGTTGGTGAACTTGCCGCCATATTGCCCAGCAAACTTTTTGGCACCCTCAACAAAAACGTCGGCGGTGTAGGTAAGTTCGGCGTTTGGGTTTTCGTCGATGCTGATTGCGTGAACCTGGCCAATGCGGCCAGTGCCCAACAAACCAATGCGAATCTTGTCTGACATCAGTGTTGACCTTCTAATTTTGAGGAGAAATTCTGGAACGTTCCAATGCTAATGTAAGAACAAACCCGTAAACAGGCATTTGCAAAAAAATAGGTAACGATATGGCAAAAATCGCAATAACCGGATCGACCGGTTTCGTTGGAGGCAACATTGCCAAGGTGCTGCAACTTAAGGGTCACCAGGTTGTCGGCCTTATTCGCCGCGAGCCAGCTTCACCGCTTCCGTGGGCCACCGAGCTAGTTGATTTTGACAGCGTTGAATCGATTGCAAATGGATTGGCTGGCGTAGATGCGGTGGTGCACTGTGCCATCGCCAATGACTTTAATCGCTTGGTCGATGACCGCGAATTTGCCTACGATGCCTTTGTCGGGCTGACCAAGAGAGTCACTCTGGCTGCCAACTCTCAAGGCGCTCATAGCATTTTGATTTCAACCGACTGGATCATGGATGGCGCCGGCCACCTTGAGCCCGAGACTAATCCGGGCAATTCGATCAACTTCTATGGATATCTCAAAGGGCTAAGTGAGCAGGTTATTCGTGACCTTGCCGACAAGGGCGCCGTGTGCCGAATCGCCGGTGTGATGGGTCGTCACCAAACTGCCGCCGAATGCCCGCGCCAGCAGGATGTTGGTTTTGGCTACTTTGTGTATTCGCTGGTGGAGGCACTTTCGCGCGGCGACGAATTCACCGTCTGGACCGGCCCAAACGTCAACCAGGTAACCTCGCCATCGCTTGCAGCCGAAATCGGTGCTCAGCTAGCCCGCGTTGTCGAACTTGGCGCTACCGGCACCTTTCACCTAGTCGGCGACGACGCAATCGGTCGTGTTGAATTGGCTGAACGTGTTTGTGAGATTTTTAACCTGGATAAGTCGCTTCTGCGACAGGGCCTGCCACCCGAGAGCGAGCTGTTCCCAGCCCCGGTTCCGGTGGACAGTTCGCTGGCTAATCGACACACCAAGACGGTTCTCAATCTTGGGCCTACCAGCCTCGATGATTTGTTGCGCGCATTTAAGCGTGAGCTTGAAACCGGTGAATTGGGTTATCTGACCAACTAGATTTACTTTGCCTGGGTGCAAATACCTCTAGGCAAAAGCGGCGGCAAAAGCATCTAGCGCCTTGCCGCTGTCATCCGATGCCCAGCCCTCAAGGCCGACAACTCCGGTGTAGTTCATGGCCTTTAGCTCGGTGGCAATTCTCGAATAATTGATTTCGCCGGTGCCAGGCTCCATGCGACCCGGCACATCAGCCACCTGAATCTCGCCAATGAGGTTGAACGCACGGCGAACCAGCTCAACCAAGTTGCCCTCGCCGATTTGCGCGTGATACAGGTCAAGATTGATTCGCATGTGTGGGTTGTCGACCGACTCAATAAGAGTGATGACATCGGCAGCTGTGGCAAACGGAGTGCCCGGGTGGTCAACCGCGAGGTTAAGGTTTTCGAGCATAAAAACTTTGTTGTGCTTGGCGCCCAAGTCGGCCAAGCGGGCCAAGGTGTCGCGCGCCTTTAGCCAGTCGGCGCCGGTGACGACCTGCTTCTGTTTGATGGCCTGGCCATTTGAGTCAAGACCGGTGCCGTGCAGGTTGAGTCTCGGGCAGTCGATGATTTTCGATGCCTCGATCGATTGGGCAGCTGTTTCGAGCAGGCGGGCGATGCCATCGGCCTCGAGCAAATCGCCCTCGATGTATCCGGTCATTGAACCAAAAGAGGCACCGGTATCAGCCAATGCGTTCAGGTCTTTGGTAGGCCAGCCCCAAATCTCAACTTCGAATCCGCGCTCGTGTATGGCACGCACGCGATCAACGAAATCAAGTTCGGTGAAGAGCATTTCGGCTGAAGCCGCCAAGCGATACGAGGTCATTCCGAAACTCTAATTGAATTTGAGAGAGCTAGGTGCGCTTCAAAAAATGTCCGAATATTCTCGAGGGCTAAGCTTGTGTATTAATTGGTCCTAGCGACTGGGTACAAATGACCGGAAAGCCAGTCAACACCCCACTCCAAGAGACGGCCAATCACTAGTCATCAGGCTGGCTATAAAACCTAAATCCGATTATTCAAATTCAATGACAAAGAAGAAAACACCCGTCACACTCGAAGACGTTGCAGCCGCTACGGGCTTTTCCCGCGCGCTCGTCTCTATCGTCATGCGAAATGCACCAGGCGCATCAGATAAGACTCGTGAATTGGTCATGGCCAAGGCAAAAGAGTTGGGTTACCGCCCTGATATTCGGGCTCGAGCGCTCGCAAGCACAGATTCAAGAATAATTGGTGTCGTTTTTGGAGTAGCGGGATCTTTTCATTTGAAGCTACTTGACGGGCTCTATACGGCCGCCGACAAGCACCGATACTCCTTAGTTTTGAGCGCTGTAACACCTGCGCGAAATGAAACCAAGGCTGTTTCCGGCCTTCTCGACTTTCGACTTGCCGGATTGATCATGCTCGGCCCAGCAAAGGCAAAACCAATTTTTGCGGGCCACCTTCCTATTGCCGTTGTGGGTTGGCAGGTATCGGAGCCAGCCGTGGACAGTATTCAAACTTCCTACGATTCAGGAATGCAACTAGCCGTCAGGCACCTAGTCGACCTTGGCCATACGTCTATAGCGCATATTGATGGCGGCTCAGGTTTGATTGCCACTGCACGCACCAACAGCTACAAGAAAGCTATGAGCGCCTCTGGGTTAGAGGATTACATTCAAGTAATTTCAGGTGGCGAGGACTCCATTGATGGCCAAAAGGCAGCGGACTACGTGCTGCAACTTGCAATTCGCCCGACCGCAATTATTGCGTACAACGACGACGTAGCCATCGCCGCCTCAACACACTTTGCCTACGCAGGCCTATCTGTGCCAAACGACATCTCTCTAATCGGCTGGGATGATTCCGATGCCGCGGCCCTTTCGGAGATTCCGCTGACGTCAGTGAGGCAAGAGCCAGAGCAGCTAGCCAAGTTGGCTTTTGAGAGGATTTTGGCACGCATCGAAAACCCCGAGCAGGATTTTGGGCCTGCAGTCCTAGAGCCGACACTCGTTATTCGGCGAAGTACCGGAAAATTGCAAAATAATTTAAGAATCATTTGACAAAGTAATTCATAACTTGTATTTTTTTAGCAGCTCAACTAGAGCGCTCTAGTTTTTAAGGATTTGGTATGAACAACGACAAAGTGGTCACTGAATACAACCCTTTTGATCCAACTTTCTACACTGACAACCCATGGGGCACATACGCATGGATGCGCAATGAGCAGCCTGTTTACCACAGCAAACAGTGGGGTTGGTATGCACTAACTAGATTCGACGACGTCGCTATGGCGGCTTTAGACTCTGACACCTTTAGAAACTTTGAAGGCATGGACATCGACGCGACTGGCGAACAAACAAATGCCGGCAACTTTGCTTACATGGACAACCCTCAACATGATCAGGTTCGCAGAATTGTGCAGCCATTTTTTCAACCCGCGGCGGTAGCTAAGCGCTCACACCCGATACGTCAGGCCGTGCGTGATCTCGTTGACAAATGGAAAAATACTGGTGAAGTTGACATAGCTCAGGAGCTCGCATGGCCGCTTCCGTTCGATGTTTTCTTCAATCTCCTTGGCTTGCCATCTGTGCATGATGAGAAATTTGCGGAACTAGAGAAGTGGACTCACCAACTAAAACACCGCGAGCCGAACAGCCCCGAGTTAACGCCTATATCTAGGGCTGCAGCGCAAAACATCAGAGGCTACTTCAAAGAGCTAATCGACGACCGCCGAAAGAATCCAAGTGATGACCTTCTGACGCACATTGTGAATGCAGAAATTGAAGGCAAACCTTTTGTTGAAGGAGAAGTGACCGAAGACTCCGAAGTTCTAGGCCTACTAACCTTACTTTTCTTGGGCGGAGTCGAATCAACCGCAGGACTTATCGGATCAGTCTTCAAACTTCTAGCGGAAAACCCAGAACAACGCGCACTCGTTTTGGCAGATCCTAGACGCGTATCTGACGCTATTGAAGAAACTTTGCGCTGGTCATCCCCGCTGCAGGAAACTGCTCGAACGGCAATTCGAGACGTTGAGTTGCATGGAACCGTGATTCCGGCCGGTAGCCGCGTCGTTTTGGTCACCGGTGCAGCTAACCGAGACGAACGACAGTTTGAAAAACCAGATGTGTTCGACATTTCCCGGGGCAAGTTCCGCCACTTTGGATTTGGTGAGGGGTTGCACCGCTGTCTGGGCGCCCCATTGGCACGTCTGGAGGCATCAATTGTTCTCGAAGAAGTGCTCCCAATAATTGGCGAGTATGAGCTATCTCAACCAGCAACGTTCTATCCAAGTTCACCGAACATGTACGTTTGGAAAAACGTGCCTATTAGATTCAACGTTGCGTAATAATGGGCCCCATATCTGAAGTCGCCGGCTGGCAGGACCTATCTGATAATTTGCCACTAGGCAATGGCTGGATGCATTCAGGCATCGCGGTTAATGAGAACGGCACAATCTATTGCGCTCATCCAGAGGGCAATGCACTAGTCGCGATAAAACCAAATGGCGAAACGCAGGTTATCCGGACTGCCTTGACTGAGCATCATGCAATTCAGTTGTGCTCAGATGGCTCTGAACTCGCAATTGCGGATCCTGGCCACCGTATGTACTTCAATGTCGAGACATCAGACTACGAAGGGCATCAGGGTGCCGGACGGGCAGTCATTATTGACTCGAGCACTGGCCAAATCAATCTTGAACTTAAGCAACCAAGCATCGAAGCATATAGAGAGGTCTCTTGGAGCCCTACCTCCATAGCCGTAGATGATTCGCTTGACGGCGCCTCTGATATTTGGGTGGCCGATGGCTATGCAACAAGTTTGATTCACAAATTTTCTGCTGAAGGTAAGTACCTTTTCTCGATTGATGGCAAAGAATCAGGCACAAAATTTGACTGCCCACATGGAATAACAATCATCAGGCTTGGCAGCACTTTCAATCTTTTCGTAGCGGATCGCGCAAATCACAGGATTGTTGTTTTGAACGAAACCGGCAACTACGTCAAGGATTTTGGGGCCGAGTTCCTAGACAGCCCATCGTCGATTGCTCGAGTGGGCGATCACATTTTTGTCACTGAACTATTTGGCGGAGTTGCTGAATTCTCGCTAGAGGGAAAATTCATTCGAACTCTAGAAAAAGCCAGAACCCGTTCTCAGGAAGAAGCAAAGTGGCCAAATAGCCCAGACTCAAGTGGACTATCAACGCGGCCGCAAGTTTCCCCGGGAGAGTTCAATAGCCCTCATGGGATAAGCGAATTCAACGGCAGGCTTTACGTCACTGAATGGTTTATTGGTGGCCGACTCCTATGCATCGACCCAAGCATTATTTAGAACCACATAGCCAACGAAGGAATATCAATGAAAATCAACATCCTATTCGGAACAGAATCCGGCGGCGGAGAATTAACGGCGGAAGACATTGCCCAGTCATTGTCGGCACTTCACGAAACCAATATTCAGAATATGTCTGACACAGATGTGAAAACCCTGGACAAAGACTCTTTCTACATAATGATTTGTTCCACTTATGGCGAAGGTGAGCTGCCATACAGCGCCCAACCGTTTTATAAAGCCCTGCTTAGTGACAAGCCCGACTTGACCGGTTTTAGATACGCGATGTTCGGTCGTGGCGACTCTGCCTACCTGAAGACCTACAGCCGAGGGAGTGAAATTATCGACGAAGCCCTTTCTGCACTTGGCGCCACTCGGATTGGCGAATACGGTCGTCATGATGCGTCGGATATGTCGGTCACTGATGAACTTGCAGTGACTTGGGCCAACTCAATTGTCGAAAATATCTAGGCAGGAAATCATGTCGATACTAATTATTGGCGGCTCACTTAGTGGACTTCGAGCCGCTGAACGTCTAAGAAGCGAGGGCTGGGCTGGCGCAATTACGGTGGTCTCTGCCGAGAGTCAAATGCCCTACAACCGCCCCCCGTTGTCTAAAGAATTGCTTTGGGGCGAGGACTCTCCTTCGGATCTTGAATTCGAACTCAGCCCACTAGTAGCCGATGTCCAATGGAAATTAGGAGTTTCAGCTACCGCGCTCAATCTAGATGAGAAGCGCGTGGAACTCTCAAATGGTGAGACGCTGACCTACGAGGGTCTAGTGATTGCAACCGGAGTTAAGTCTCGTCGCCTGAACGCGCCTGGGCCCCAGGGCGGACGCGTAATCCTCAGAACCCTCGATGATGCAGTGACCCTCAAAGACCAACTAAAACCAGGTCTCAAGCTGGTGATTCTTGGAGCAGGTTTTATCGGCTGTGAGGTCGCATCCACCGCCCGAAAGCTTGGCTGCGAGGTAGATGTTGTTGCAATGGACGAAGTTGCAATGCAGATTCCACTCGGAAAAATGGTTGGCGCTGAAATTCAACGCCGCCATGAATCAGAAGGTGTTCGCTTTCACATGGGAGTATCCATAGCAGAGCTCCAGGGCGAAGGCAAAGTTCAGGAAGTCGTACTCACCGACGGACGTAAATTGCAAGCTGACCTGGTTCTCGAAACAATCGGGTCAATTCCAAACACTGAGTGGTTGGCAAACAACAATTTAGATTTGTCAAACGGGGTGCTGTGCGACGAATATTTGCGCGCAGGCGGAACCACCGGAGTTGTCGCCGTAGGTGACGTTGCTCGATTCGCCAATCCGCTTTTCGATGCTCCGCCCTTAAGAATTGAACACTGGCAGACCGCGATTGACACTGCAAATTTTGGCGCTCGCACGCTCTTACACGACCTTGGACATGCAAGCGATGAACTAAAACCAATTTCTGTGATGCCTTGGTTCTGGTCCGATCAAGGCGAAACCAGGATGAGCTCGTTTGGAATGCTAGGGCTAGCGAATCGTCAGGAAGTCCTCGAGGGAGAACTTTCAGGCGAATGCGCCGTTGGATATTTCCGCGAAGATGTGCCGGTTGGTGTTGTACTAGTGGGCCTAAAAGAGAAGTCCGCTCGCTACAAGCGCTGGCTTCAAAAATCAAGAGATGAATACCACGCCGGCCAAGGGGCTAGCTAGCGTGCCGGATTGGCTTACGAACGAAATTGTAGAAGAAATCTGCTTTTACATGAACACTTTCCAGGCTGAATCGCTTTTGAGTATTGCGCGCAAGCAGAAGAATTTTGAGACAGTGGACTACGCAACGCTTATGACGTTTGATCTTTTTGAGGCCACATTCGCTACCAGCGACGGAGAAATTAGAGTTGCTTGGAGTGCACCACTCATGGGTAGATCTCAAATCCGCGAAGAACTTGTGTCCCTAGCGTTTTAACTACTTGGATGATTTTGGTGCTGACACACTCGTTCGTGAGACAAGGGTTGGCTTTATTAATATTCTCCTAGGTTTGTGTGCACCCTTGCTTGCAATTCTTTCAAGCAGAAGCGCTGCGGTTTGACGACCCACCGGAATACCCTGCTCGTCCACCGAAGTTATTTTTAACAGAAATTCCGATGAGATGGGTGCGTTGTCATAGCCTACGAGCGAAACATCTTCTGGAACGCTCAAACCGTTTTCACGCAAAGCCGACCAAGCGCCTGCGGCCATGTAGTCATTAGCAGCAAAAATCGCAGTAAATTTTTTACCTGACTTGATGAGCTCTAGAGTGCCCATGTATCCACCAATTTCAGTTGTTGGTTGACCAGTTCCAAAAATCAGCGTTTCTAAACTCGCATCCTTCATAATTTTGGAAAACGCATTTCTGCGATTCGCAGCGATACCGCCAACCCCAGTTAGATGCGCAATATTTTTGTGCCCTTGGCTAATCAGGTAATCGATTGCTAGGCGTGTGCCTTCATAATCGTCATTGAAGACCATGTCTGAGTTCGGTAGCTCTGTTTCACGCTTGCCAATCATCACAACAGGGATGTCAATTTTGTGAGTGCGGAGCCCACCAACTTCGGCAGCAATTACTAGCCCATCAACTTTCATTGATATAAATGCGTCAATTGGGTCGTCGGCAAAATTCTGGCTACGGTGCATGTCGCTGATTATTACTTGATAACCGGCATCATCGAATATTTCTCGCAAGCCCTTGAGGAAACCGATGTACGAAAGATTCTTGTAGTCAGTTATAACCACCCCGATGGACCTTGTGGTTGCACTTGCAAGTTGCTGGGCAAAACGGCTCGGCCGATAACCAAGTTCGGCAATAGCTTTGAGAACAGCATCTTTTCTAGCTTCACTTACTTTTTCTCCGCCACGAAGCACCAGTGAGACTAGTGATTTTGATACACCAGCAGCCCTTGCAACATCGTAGATCGTCGATGGTTTAGAAAGCGGTTCATGCTCACTCATAGTGAGTCCAAATTAGTCCAAACTAGTCCAACTTTTCAAATGTAAAGACATGATAACAATCTAAAAAAAAGCCTGTTTTGAGAGGGAGCTGTTGCTAGCTTTTGATGGAGCGCTCCACATTGGAGCGTTCCAATACCTAGGAGTTCCACTAATGACCATCGGTGTAGCAGTTATTGGTGCGGGTATGGCTGGTCGTGCACACGCCGCCGCCTACCGCGCAGCAACATCGCTTTACGAATCAAACCTTCCGCCAGTTCGCCTAGTTTCAATTGGCGATGTCAATTCGACTTTCGGCAAAGCAGCCGCAGATCGCTTTGGCTATGAGCGCACTGATTCAGACTGGCGCGTAATAGCAGATGACCCAAACATTCACGCGGTCAGCGTTGTTGTCGCAAACCACCTGCACCGCGAAATCGTCGAGGGCCTGCTGGCCGCCGGCAAGCACGTGCTTTGCGAGAAACCACTGAGCGACACCCTTGATGACGCCCGCGCCATGGTTGCAGCGGCCGACAAGGCCAGCTCAATCGCACGCATCGGCCTAACCTTCTTGCGCAACCCAGCAATCGCAGCAGTTCAGAAGATCGTTTCATCTGGTCAGCTGGGCAAGGTTCTACACTTCTCAGGCAAATACTGGGCTGACTACTCAAGTGACCCGATGTCACCTATCTCTTGGCGCTACAAGGGTCACATGGGCACCGGTGCCCTGGCCGACGTAGGCAGCCACATTTCATACATCGCCGAGTTCATCACCGGCAACGCATTCACAGAAGTTTCAGGTGCCCGTTTCGTGACCTCGATTACCGAACGCCCAATTCCTTCAGGCGCGGTTCAGGGTCACTCTGGTGCCACTGTTTCTGACAAGTTCGACACCGTTGAAAACGACGACTATGCAGGTTTCACCGCTAGCTTCGGCGACGTCGCTGGAAGCATCGAAGTTTCTCGTGTTGCCTCTGGTCACCCAACCTCGCTCTCATTTGAGGTTTATGGCTCGAAGGGCGCTGCGCGCTTTACCCAGGCTCGCAACGGCGAGTTCGAGTTGGTTCTAAACGAAGACCCATATGGTCAGCGCGGTTTCCGAACCGTTCAGATTGGCCCAAGCCACCCATACATTGCCGGCGGTTTGCCGGTTGACGCTCCGGGTGTGAACGTTGGCCAGAACGATCAGTTCTTCTTCCAGAATCGAGCATTCCTAGCTGAGGTGGCTGGCCTTGCCGAGACCCCAAGCTTGCCATTCTGCCCAGACTTCGCCGACGGCCTTCACAACATGGAGGTCATCGAGTCGGTTATTCAGTCGGGTCTAGCAAACGGTGCAAACGTAGCCGTACCTGCTGCTTCACCGAGCTACCTAAGAAAGAACGCGTAATCCAAATGGTTCAACTAGGCGTCTATAACGCAATTCTTCACGACCGCTCACTAACCGAAGCAATCAAGACCACGGCTGAACTTGGGCTAACCGGACTAGAGATCAATACCGGTGGCTTCTTGCCTGCAAAGCACGTGCCAAACATCGATGAAATCTTGACCAGCGATGCTGCACGAGATGACTACTTGGCTAATTTCGAGGGCACCGGAGTATCAATCGCCGGGTTGAACTGTAACGGAAACCCGCTGCACCCGAATGCTGAAATCGGCGACAAGCACTCGGCCGACGTTATTCGCTCAATCAAGCTGGCCGAGCGCCTAGGTCAAAACCGCGTGGTCACCATGTCGGGAATCCCTGGTGCTGAGCCAGGTTCAAAAATCACCAACTGGGTGGTCAACGCTTGGAACTCCGCTGCTCTAGATGTCATCGAATACCAGTGGGGCGTAGCCACTAAGTTTTGGAAAGAAGCCGACCGCATTGCAGCAGACCACGGAGTGAAGGTGGCTCTTGAGCTTCACCCACAAAACGTCGCCTTCAACGTGGCAACCATTCGTGAGTTGGTCGAGCGCACCGGCGCAACCAACGTTGGCGTCGAGTTAGACGCA
>JBEEOO010000012.1:0-64040 GCA_041191585.1 Actinomycetota bacterium | reverse complement strand
TGGTTCGGCAGCACTCTCGGTGGTGGCTTCTTGCTGAAGGGCTCTAGCCCAGATGTTTATCTGATCGTCGACAACAATCGTTATCGCATCACCGACTCGACAATGATCGATGCGCTCGAGCCGCTGGGCCCACTTGGCACCGTTTCAGACGACTACCTAAACACTTTCACACTGGGCCAAGATCTAACTCGCGTGATTCGCTCAGCCGACAACACCTACTACCTGTTTGATGGCGGCAAGCGTTTTGTTTTCACAGGCTGCGAGCAGGTCAAGACCTTTGGCTTTGACTGCAACAGTGCGGTTCAGCTGACCTCATCGCAGATTGCCGCCCTGGCTAGCGGTGGTGTGATCAACCCGTATAACTCGGCTGACAAGGCAACCTACCTAATCGAAAACGGCAAGCGCCGCGAAATTCTAGACACTGCTTCGGCGGTCGAAGCCGGCTATAGCTTGACCAAGCCATCAACCGTTAGCGCGGCTGCATTTAAGCACCTGCCTTGGGGCAATCCGATTGTTGGCAACAATGTGATGTTCACCAACCGCACCACTAAAGCCACCCAGATCAGCACCGGTTCAAAAATTTTCAACTTGGATGCCGACACTGCAATTGATGTCGATTTAGCTAAGTGGCTAAGGGTCTCGACTGGCACTCTGTCTTCTGACGGAGCCAAGGCGGTCGAGGTTGCAAGCCCGATTCAGACCGTGATCAAAGATGTTGCTGGTCAGCACTACCTTTTGACCACCTATGGCAAGCGCTTGGTCAACAACGGAGCCGAGCTGTTTGATTCAGCCACTGAAATTCCAGACCAGATGCTGGCCATCTTGCCGACCATTTCTAAGCCGTTCACGGCACCAGCATTTGTCAAGACCACTAGCGGCAAAACCATTTATCTAGCCAAGGGCTCAGAGTTGAGGGCAACCGTATCGGCAACTCAGCGAACCAAGCTAGCCACCGTGGTTTCTGAGACCGCAGTGCAAGCTTTGCCAAAATCAGCGATTGCTCAAATCGGCGTCGGTCAGCCAATTGCTACTCCGATGACCACGGTCAAAATAGCCAGCTCAAAGCAGCTCTATGGTGTTGACGGGCTCGAGCGCATGATCAAACTTTCATCGGTCGAGCAGGCTACATCTCTCGGCTTCAGCACGGCGATTACTGAAATTCCGGTTGAGCAACTGCGCGCCTATAACCGCGGATCATCGCTGGGCATCGGCAAGGTTGCTTGTGGCGATCAGATTTATCTGGGCACCAAGGGCAAATATCACGCCATCGATGCTGAGCTGGCAGCCCACTATCCGGGTTCAATTTTGACCTTGAGTGATGTCAGCTGCGCGCTAATCACCAAGTCAAAGACCAAGCTCGGCCGCTTTATAAAGGCGCCAGATGCATCGCTTTGGTTGATCGACATGGGCAAGCGTCGCTTGATTACAACGGTCGAGAAATATCAGGGTCTGCTCGGCGACCAGCTGCCTTATATTCCGGTTGACCAGGTGCTGTTCGATGCGATTCCAAAGGGCAAAGCATCTGGCGTAACCATGCCAAAGACAGTGCCGACCGAGATTCCTAAGCCAGAACCGTATTCAACATCAACTCCGAAGCCGACTCCAACCGAGACGGCTACCCCGACCCCGACGGCGTCGGCTACTCCAACTCCGACCGCTACCACTGCCGCGCTGGCCCCGGGTTCATTGGTTGCCTATGGGGCCTCGCTATACCTGGTGAACGGCACCAGCAAACTTGCGCAATTCGATGCCATTAAGCGTTCTGAGTTATTCGGTCTGAAAAACCCAAAGACTGTTGAGCCGGCAGTGTTTCAGACTTACGAGTCGTCGACCATCATCGATAGCGCCAAGGTCAAGTGCGGCACTTCGCTTTACTTAGTTTTGCTCGGCACTCACTATCCAATTTCGGCTAGTGATGCATCACACTACCCAGGCAAGAGCCTCGCTCTATCTGTTGAAAACTGCGCACTAATCAAAAAGTCAACTGTCACCGTCGGGCGCTTTGTTTTAAGTCAGACCGATAATCGCATTTATTACATTGACAGGACCAAGCGTCGCCCGATTCTTGATGAGGCAACTTATCTGGCACTTAAAGGCACGGCGCCTGCCTATGTGAAGATCGGTCCTTATCTAACTTCGACCTTTGCTCTAGGTGCCGAAATGACCCTGCCGATCGCGACGCCATCGCCTTCGGCGACCACATCGCCGAGCGTGACCCCGAGCCCATCGCCGACCCCAAGCGCCTAATTTTTAGGCTCAGCCAGCCGAGTGCGCCGCCTTCTAGCGCAGCTGCTTTGGCAAAAATTGCTTCAGGCTGGCAATCACACGTGCGCGTTTAGGTGAACGACCGCGCGGCTCTAGCACTTCATCCGGTTCGCGTGATTTAGCGGCAAAGATAACCAGCAGCACCCAGCCGAGTTCGATCAACATGCGGCTCTCGACCATGGCCTGAACCAGCAGCCCAATGAATAGCAAGATCGGCCACAGATATAGAGAACTGGTGTGACGAACAGCCAGCCGCCAAAGCGGAATAAAAGTGGTCAATAGAAGCATTGCAAAAATCGCCAGCCCAAAGATTCCGAGTTGCATCCAAACATCTAAAAATGCATTGTGGGCTTGGTAATAAGGCACGTTGTTGATCACTACTAAGCCTTCGTATGGCTTAGTGCCGGGCACCCAGTGGCTGGTCCAGCCCCAACCTAGTACTGGCCGCTGTTCGATGAGCCCGAGCACCAATTTCCAGATTCCGGTTCGACCTGTCATATCTGGGCTCTTGCCTAAGAAGTCAAAGACTTCGCGCCTAAACAGCAGAACGGCCGCGGCCGAAATCGCCGCTGCCGACCAAGCGATGCGATAGTAGCGATGGCGAATTTCTTTGGTTTTGCCCTCGGCGGCAATTGACACCACGGCAGAAACCGCCACCGCGGCAAGGGCAAAATAAATGCCTGATGAGCGAGCCAAAATAATCGCGCCAACTGCCAAGCTCAGGCTCAGGGAACTGATCCATCGCGGTGCTCCGATGATTGCGTATTCAACGGCAAATACGATCAGGCCGATCATTGCGACATAAGCCAAAATGTTTGAGTTTCCGACGATGCCTTGAATTCGATTGCCATCTAGTAGGTGACCTTGAGTCCAGAGATAAGCAGCTGCCGGGGGAGTATCGCCAGAGTAGTTCTTGAATATTGGCTCGATTGGTCCGCGAACTATTAGTGCGGCATAGAGTTCAAAAAGCAGAGAACTGCCGAGCACGAATCGCACCACATCCGCGAAAACCTTTAGCAGGTGGCGCCAGCTGAATAGGCCGGCAAAGAACAGACCAGCGATTGTCGTGGCCAGCTGAACGAAGCTCGCACCAACCGTAAGCCCCTGGTAGTTAGACCAAATGGCGCTGAGCAGCATCCAACCCAACAGAAACCAAAGTGAAGCGGGTGCAAGAGAAAAAATACGGCTCGGTTGATTCTTGATCACCAGAGTCAAGGCAGCGATAAAAAGTACTGCCAAGGTGGCAATCCAGCCACCCCAACCGATGCTGTAGCGCACCGCATCGCCGGCCATAAGCACAAATAGCATCGCGTAGCCCAAGTAGGTCTTGGTTCGATAGCCAGGCTCGCGAGTATTGAAAACAACTCGAATTGGCTGAGTCAGCGGATGCATGAATACCTTTATCTGAAGGTGCGAGCCTTTAGTCTATTTAGGAACAACCGCAAGTTTCTTACTCTGCAGAATGGGTGGCGTTTTGCTCCTGAAAATCACCAACGTCGCCCGCGATTATGCCTGGGGGTCTAAGACTCTTATCCCCGAATATTTCGGCATTCAGGCAAGCGGTCGACCAATGGCTGAGATTTGGTTTGGAACTCATCCGGGTTCACCGACCAGAACCGAAGGTGGCAGTTCACTTCGAGAAACCATCAATCACGATCTCAGTTTCTTGCTGAAAATTTTGGCGGCTGAAAACCCACTGTCGATCCAGGCACACCCAACTACTGCCCAGGCTATAGCCGGATTCGCCGCCGAAAATGCTGACGGAATCGATCTGCTTTCGCCGAATCGCAACTACAAAGATGCTTCGCACAAACCAGAAATGCTGGTCGCCCTGACCGATTTTCAGGCACTCTGCGGCTTCAAACCCATTGCCGAGATTGACGCGATTTTTGCCGATTTTGCCGAGATTGTCGGCCTGTCTGATGGCTTCAAAGAGACCGCCGCTGCATGGCGATTGTTGCTTGAGCGCGATGGTCTCGATGCGCTGGTTGCCGATATTCTTGGTCGTCGCGAGGCCTTCCTGGGCTTCAGCACCGAACTGGCCAGTTTGGCCGAATTTGAAGCCCAATATGAATTGGCCGCCAAGCTGCACAGTTTGCACCCGGGCGACCCCGGGGTGCTGCTGGCACTCCTGATGAACTTGGTATGGCTAGAGCCTGGCCAGGCAATCTATCTTGATGCCGGGCAGATCCACGCTTATGTTTCGGGGCTGGGCGTTGAGGTGATGGCAGCTTCAGATAACGTTTTGCGCGGCGGTTTGACCGAAAAACACATCGATGTCGCCGAGCTAACCAAGGTTCTTGATTTCGAACCGGCGCCGGCTCAAATCGTGAGCCCGGTTTCTATTTCTAGCTTTATGACCGAGTATCCGACTGCGGTCTCAGATTTCAAGCTATGTCGGATCGATGCATCGAACACAGTTCATATCAGTGACGCGCTAATTTCTAAGGACGCAATTTTGCTGGTGACGGCTGGCAGCGTCGATGTTTCAAGCCAGAACGGCGAAAAGACAAAACTTGTGGCTAGTGAGGCTGCTTATTTTGATGCAGCAGCTGGTGTAATCACGGTCTCGGGAACCGGCACTTTGTTTATGGCTACCGGGCCGGCTGCTAAACGCTAGCTAGCCTGCGAAGCATTCCAAGCAGATTCAACGATTTCATCCAGGTTGTGCTTTGCTGCCCAGCCGAACTCATTCTTAATGCGATCAACCTTTGCGCACAGGCTTGGCGGGTCGCCAGCGCGACGAGATTCAACCACGTGCTCAAAGTTGATGCCACTGGCGCGACGAATGGCGTCGAGAACTTCAAAAACGGATGAACCGCGGCCGGTGCCAACGTTGAAGGTTGGCTTCTTTTCACCCGGTGCCGCCAAATAATCAAGAGCGCTGATGTGAGCCTGAGCAAGATCTAGAACGTGAACATAGTCACGGATGCAACTGCCATCTTCGGTGGGGTAGTCATCACCGAAAACAATTGGCTTTTTATTGGCCTTAATTGCATTGATCACGATCGGAACCAGGTTCGCGACCGCTGTATCGGCCAAATCGTTCCAGCCGGTGCCAGCCACATTGAAGTAGCGCATGTTAACTGCTTTTAGCCCCCAGGCTGTTTTTGCATTGGCTGCCATCCATTCGCCAATCAACTTGGTCTCGCCATACGGGTTGATTGGCTTGCAGTCATAATCTTCGTCAACTGCATCGACGTTCGGAATACCGTAGGTCGCTGCACTAGACGAAAACACCAAGTTTGTAACGTTTTGCAAACGCATGGCAGACAAAAGATTGGCCATTCCGCCGATGTTTTGCTCGTAGTACCACTCGGGAAGCTCGACCGACTCGCCAACTTTTTTGCGGGCGGCTAGGTGAATTACTGCTGAAACTTGATGCTCACGCATAGCTTCAGAAAGAATCTCAACCGCACTTGCGGCCGCGAGGTCAAGCTTTATAAGGCCTGCAGACCCGACGCGCTCAACGAACCCGGTAGAAAGATCATCGACAATCAGAACCTGCTTATTTGCCTGCTGCAGAAGTCTTGCCACATGCGAGCCAATGTATCCCGCACCGCCGGTAACCATGATTGTCATGTGGTCAGTTTAGTGGCGACCAAAAGACTCAATTTGCTGTTGAGGGTTCCCAAAATCCGACTTGACAGAACCTAAACAACAACGGTGTAATTACATCCACGGAATTCTTTTGTTGAAAATCAGCGAAAGCTCGAAACTCTTATGGGGCGGATTAGGAATAGCTATGGAAAGTCGTAATCGAGTACCAGATAACTGGTTCGTCGACCCAATTCGACTTGGTGTTGCGGGGGCATACTCAGACTCTGAAAATGAGCCTCTTTCTTGGCAGGCTGACGCACTTTGTGCCCAGACCGACCCAGAAGCATTTTTTCCTGAAAAGGGCGGTTCAACCCGCGATGCAAAGCGCATTTGCACCGGTTGCGAGGTCAAGGCTCAGTGCCTCGACTATGCACTAAAGAACGACGAGCGTTTTGGCATCTGGGGCGGTCTTTCAGAGCGCGAGCGCCGCAAGCTAAAAAAGCGTGCCTAAGCTGCGGCTCAAGCCGTAATCATGAAACCCCAAATTGCCGCAGTCGTTCTGGCGCACGATCAGCCCGAATACCTTGCGGTCACCCTTCAGGCCCTAGCAAATCAATCACAGAAGCCCGACAGCATTCTGATTGTCGACAGCTCGGTCAACGAAGCCTGTGAATCAGTTGCCGCAGAGCACCCGACATTCAACTATCTAAAGATCGACTCCGCTTCGTCTTTGCCTCAGTCAATTCACGAGGCAATCCAAACTTTTGAAAACCAGCCAACCTGGATCTGGTTGTTGCACGACGACTCTGCCCCGCAAAAAACCGCCCTTGCCGAACTGATGGCGACTGCTGAAAAGTCTTCATCGGTTGCCCTGGTTGGCCCAAAGCAGCTGCGCTGGCAAAACCCGCGTGAGATTCTGCAGCTGGGGTTGACCCTGGCACCAAATGGCGACATTTTTTCACCAGTATCAGGCGAGCTCGACCAATCGCAGCACGATCACATTGATGATGTGTTGGCAGTTTCAACCGCAGGTGCACTTATCAGGACCGAGCCTTATTTGGCACTCGGTGGCTTGGCCAAGAACGCTCCGGCGCTGGCCGCAGACATTGAGTTTTCGATTCGCGCTCGCCTTGCTGGGCACCGCGTTCTGGTTGCACCAAAGGCCAAGATTGTTCACGCTGCGCTTTCACTTCAGGGCGGTCGCCCTAAACGCTGGCTCAAAGCTTCGCCGGCTACTGCCGTTCGCCGAGCCGAGATTCACTTGAATCTGAATCTGCTCTCGCCGGTGGCTGCCTTTGCCTACTGGTTGTTTTTGCCACTAATTGCCTTTGGCCGCTCGTTGCTCGCGATCGCAACAAAAAACCCACAGCGCATTTTGGCTGAACTTTCGGCCACGGTTTGGGCATGGTTCACGATTTTTGCGCGCACCTCAAGCCGATCCGGCATCAAGCGTGTCCGCAAAATTAGCTACAAAAAACTTGCTGCCTTGCGTGCAACCTGGGGGCAAATAAAGCAGAGCAATTTTGTTCGCACCGAATCAGAACTGGCAAACGAGTTGGCGATTCAGGCAGCCACCGACGAACAAGCCGGTGAACAGCTGAATGGCGAGCAAGTCAAGCCGCGAGGTTTCGCAGCTAGCGGTGGGCTATGGATTTCGCTGGCATTATTACTGATCAACTTCAGTTGGTGGCCAAAGGGAATTGCGGCAATCGGCGGCGGAGTCTTGCCCTTGGCTGACAACTGGATCGAACTTTTCAATCGAGCCGGAGCAAGTTTTCAGCAAATCGGCCTCGGCTATTTTGCCCCGAGTGATCCATTCGTCTGGGTGCTTTCGGCTCTCGGCTTGACTACTTTTTGGGCACCTTCACTTTCAATATCTGTGATGCTTTTTGCGTTCAGTTCGCTCGCCTTTGCCTCGGCCTGGCGACTGCTTTCGGTGCTTACCGCGTCTTCGATTGCCCGCAATCTGGGCGCGCTCACCTATGCAGTTTTTCCGGCTGCACTATTGGCTCACAACGAATCGCGTTTGCCGGTTTTGGTCACTTTGCTGATGCTGCCAATTTTTGCGCAGGCCATTATCGAAGTTGCTGGCCTAACCGCGCGATCAGCTCAGGCAACCACGCAGCAGCGAGCCACATGGTTGGCTTTGGCCGGGCTCAGCTTTGCCGCCGTTGCGGCTAGCTTGCCAATCGCCGGCGCTCTTGGTCTGGTTGCTTTGGCCGCCGTTGCGGTTATTCGAATCAAGCGAATCGGTTATTTACTTTGGATTCCGCTTCCGGCAGCCGCGCTGTTTGGCCCGACAGTGCTGTTTTATTGGGTGCAGCTAAACCAACCACTTGGATTGCTAGCTCAGCCGGGCTTGCCGCAGCCAAATTCTCAACTGCCACTTGTAGACCTAAGCGCATTTGCCGTATTGCCGATTCAGGGGCTAACTGCCGGGCATCTGATTCTGGCACTATTTTTACTCAGTCTCTTTGCCCTGCTGGTTCGAGGTGCCACAAGGTCGGCCTTGCTGGCTATCGCAATCATCCTGCTGTTGGCTGGTTCAACACTTGCCGACCAGATTCAAATCTCGGCTGTTGGTGTCGGATCTACAACTCAAAACGAGCAGTCGGTAGACCTTGGCTCGGGCGGTTTCATGGCGTTTGCCGGTTTGCTGATCGCCGTTTTGCTAGCCAATTTGCTCAGCGGTTTGACCAGGCGCGGCGCAAAGGCATCCGTCGCCACCATCGCGATTGCCCTGCTTGCGGTTCCGACGGCTCTATTCAGCTGGTCGAACCCCAGCACGCTGACCTACTCAGACGGCCGCGCTGTTCCTTCTATCGTGAGCGCCGAAGCCAAAGCCGGCAGCGCACTCAAATTGCTATCAATTCGCCCTTCTCTCAACAGCAATCAAGAACTTGTTTTCGCTGCTGAAATCGTGAATGGTGACGGAGTTCAATTCGAAGACATCAGTCTTAGCTATCGATTTGCGGTAGCTGAAATCAGCGAGACCTCGCCCGAATTTGCTCAAATTTCGCAATTGGTAGCCGACCTTGCTTCTGGCTCAACCGGTCAAATAAAGACCGCATTGAACCAGCTAGAAATTGGCTATGTTTTGGTGGCAAATTCGAGTCTTCAGCAGTCAGCCGAACTCGCCTTCTCGTTGGATTCAATTGCAGAGCTAGAAGCGGTTGGAAATACCGACTTCGGCCAGTTGTGGCGAGTGCGCGAACCTAATCAATCGGTCAAAACCGATGTTGCGAGCCAACAGGCATCCTGGTCGGTGACCAAAGTGGTTCAACTTTCAATTCTGCTGAGCTTCGGTCTGATGGCACTTCCTAGTCGCAATGGTCGTCGTCGTGCAGAAGACAGCGATATTTTTGTCGACGAAAACGAGGATGCCAATGCTTAAGCGTTTAGCGCTGTTGCTGCTGGTGGCCGCAGTCGCCGCGGGCACGATTTTTGCTGCCGATTTGCCAGTGGTCAAGAATTGGCGCCTAGAGCTAGGCCAGATTCCTAAAGCAACCGAAATTTCAGTAAACGCGCGCGAATTGAGCTTGGTTTGCCCAGGCGCATTGAACCTTAGCGGCGGCAAAGGCGGCAACAAGCTTGGTGTGTTTAGTCGCCTAAACACCGCGCTGCTTTCGGTCAATCAAGACGCGCCGGCTGGTGTCAGCATCGAGGCGACTGCGATTGAGACCGAAACCAAAATCGGATCAACCCCAGAGCGAATCAGCGCACCAATTTCTATCGCAGCAATTGATCCAGAGGCCGCAGCTGAGCAGGGCTCAAAGCTGCTCGCCGCGAATCAAATTCAACTTGCTTCAGAATCAACCATGGCCGGCCTGGCCGGAACTCAGTGTCAACAGCCAGCGCACGAGCAATGGCTTATCGGTGGCGATACAACTGTTGGCCGTGAATCGGTATTGGTTCTGACTAATCCGAGTGGGGTTTCGGCCACCCTAGACATTCAAATTTTCAATCAGGCAGGCGCCGTCGAAGCTATTGGCCTGAACGGATTCGCGGTTGCTCCAGGCCAAACTCAGTTGGTGCAACTGTCGTCTATAGTGCCGCGCACAAAAACTTTCGCGGTTCATGTGACCGGCCAGGGCGGGGCTATCGGTGCCTGGATTCAGCAGAAAACCGTTCGCGGACTCAATGCGACCGGGGTTGACTACATCGGCCCAAATCCAGCGTTCAGCAAGGTTCAGTTTGTTCCGGGCGTTTTGATTCGCGGTTCAAAGATCGCAAAAAAGCTGGCTAAAGCCAACGAAGACTATGTCGATTTGAGTCCTAGCGTTCGAGTGTTTGTTCCTGGTGAAAAGTCAGCCAAGGTCACTATTCAGGTGTTGGGCTCAAACGCCAAGTCGTTTGGAACCGTGGTTCAACAAGATGTTGTTGCCGGTCGCGTCGCAGACATCCCAATCGCTGGCCTTGCCGATGGCGACTATGTGGCGATTGTGTCGGCGAATGTTCCAATCGCTGCCTCGATGAGCATCTCGAGAGTTGTCGGAACCTCGAAGCCAAAGATCGACTTTGCCCTTCTAGCTGCAGCAGAGTCTTCGGTTAGCGAGCGGGCAATCAGAGTGCCAACCTCGGGCATCTCAAAGCTGAGCGTGGTCAATGCAACCAACAAATCAGCGGCCGTTCAGGTGACCATCGGTGGCCAGACCTCGACGGTCACATTGCAAGATGCTGCTTCGGTTGTGTTGCAAACCGCACCGGGCGATTTGGTCACAGTGAAATCAGATAAAGCAGTATCAGCAGCACTTGTTATCGATTTAGATTCAGCGGTAACTGTGTTGCCATTGACTGACTACAAAAACCAAGCATCAAAAGTCTTGGTTAGCGTTCGCTAAAACCTGTCGGCTTAGCGATAGCGCTCTGGAACAAGCTCCCAAGGGTCTTTGCCCAGAAGTTCACCGGCGGCTGCAAATACATACTCTTCGATGTGCATGCGCTCATGCAGCGCATCGGTTCGGCGATGGTGGCCAAGTCGCTCAATCGGAACTCTAAAAATGATGATGGTCATGGTGTTCTTGCGAACTGCCCATCGGCGAACATGAGAATCATCGGGGCCTAGCAGGGGAGCATCGGCGACTCGCCAGTTGAGCAACTCCAGCTCATTCGGCCAAGCGGCACGAAGGTAGTCGCAGGTGGCTGAAACAACCTGCTCAAAACTGCCCGGTTGATTGAGCTGATTTCGAATAAAGCTGCCAAAAATTTGTCGTCTAATCGAGCGGCCGTGGCGATTTCGCGATGTGCCACGAGCTTTGCTTGTCATGCTCTCATTGTAGGTATCAACGCTGGTTTGAGGCCCGTCTTGGTAAACTTGAGGCTGTTCAAAGCGCCCCAAATCATCAAGGCTGGCGCCTATTTTTAGGATCACAAATGGACCTCAATTCACTGGTCAAAACATATGACGTGCGCGGCCTGGTTGGCTCGCAGCTGACCACCGAAGTTGTTGCAGCCCTTGCAGCCGGATTCGTCGACGAACTTGGTGCTGCGGGGCAAGACGTCATCGTGGGTCACGACATGCGTGATTCATCACCAGAATTTGCTGACGCGTTTGCTGCCGGTGCAACCGCCCGCGGCGCCAATGTTGTTTCTATCGGTCTGTGCTCAACCGATGAGTCTTACTTTGCCTCTGGCTTGCTAGATGCCCCAGCTGCAATGTTTACCGCCAGCCACAACCCAGCCACCTATAACGGCATCAAGTTTTCACGCGCTGGCGCTCGCGGCATCAGCCTCGACACCGGTCTGGCCGCGATTCGAGATCGCGCAATTGTCTATCTAGAGAACGGCATCGACGAGGTCGAAACTCCGGGAACCTACCGTGAAGAGCACATCCTGAATCGCTATGCGGCCTACCTGCGCGAACTGGTTGACCTTCGCTCAATTCGCAAACTTCGCGTCGTAGTTGACGCCGGCAACGGCATGGGCGGCATGACCGTTCCAGCGGTCTTGGGTCACACCACCGACCTAGAAGCACTGCCGCTAGAAATCATCCCGATGTATTTCGAACTCGATGGCAGTTTTCCGAACCACGAGGCAAACCCGCTTGACCCAAAGAACCTAGTTGACTTGCAGAAAGCAGTAGTCGAGCACAAAGCCGACCTGGGCCTTGCTTTTGACGGTGATGCAGACCGTTGTTTCGTTGTTGACCAAAACGGCGATGCGGTCACCCCTTCTGCAGTTGCTGCCATTGTTGCTCGTCGCGAAATCGCTCGCGAGCGTGCCCAGAACCCAGGTGCACCAATCACCATTTTGCACAATCTGCTGACCTCCAAGATTGTTGAAGAAATGATTGCCGCCGATGGCGCCAAGCCGGTTCGCACCAAGGTCGGTCACTCGCTAATCAAAGATCAGATGGCTGCAACTAATGCGGTCTTCGGTGGCGAGCACTCAGCGCACTATTACTTCAGAGACTTCTGGGGTGCCGACAACGGCATGTTGGCAGCTATGCACGTGCTTGCCGAATTCGGCGCGCAAGACCAGCCAATGTCTGAGTTCGCTAAAAAATTCAACCCGTATTTCATGAGCGGCGAAATCAACTCAACCGTTGCCGACGTGCCAGCAGCCCAGCAGCGAATTCACGATACTTTCGCGGACCGCGCCAACTTTGAGAATTTCATTGCGCCTTAACGTCGAAGCCTCGGACGAAATCACTATGCAGCGCATTCGGGATGAAGTACTTCAACTTATCCGAAAGTGATCCGAGCACATGTCAAAAATTTTGACCTCATCTGACTTTAAAGTCGCCGACCTTAACCTGGCCGAAGCCGGCCGTCACCAGATTCGCCTCGCCGAAAACGAGATGCCTGGTCTGATGTCGATTCGCGCCGAGTTCGCCAAGAGCAAGCCGCTTGCTGGCGCTCGCATTGCGGGTTCACTTCACATGACAGTGCAGACCGCAGTGTTGATCGAGACTTTGGTTGAGTTGGGTGCTCAGGTTCGCTGGGCTTCTTGCAACATTTTTTCTACGCAGGATGAAGCGGCGGCAGCCGTAGTCGTTGGTCGCAACGGCACCGTTTCAGCGCCAACCGGAACACCAGTTTTTGCTTGGAAGGGCGAAACACTCGACGAATACTGGTGGTGCACCAACCGCATTTTCGACTGGTCAACCGAAGCCAGTGAAGCCGGTGCCGACTATGTCGGTCCGAACATGATTCTTGACGATGGCGGCGACGCTACCCTCTTGGTTCACAAGGGCCGCGAGTTTGAGCTTGCCGGTGCTGTTCCGGCGACCGCAGCGACCGACAGCGAAGAATACGGTGTCATTTTGAACCTGCTTCGCGAATCGATTGCCACCAGCTCAGACCGCTTCACTCGCATCGCAGCCGAAATTCGTGGCGTCACCGAAGAGACCACCACCGGAGTTCTTCGCCTGTATGAATTCCACAAGCGCGGCGAACTGCTGTTCCCCGCTATCAACGTGAACGACTCGGTCACCAAGAGCAAGTTCGACAATAAATACGGCATTCGCCACTCACTGCCAGACGGTCTAAACCGTGCCACTGACGTTCTAATCGGCGGCAAGGTTTGCTTCGTTGCTGGCTATGGTGACGTTGGCAAGGGCTCAGCCGAGGCTCTTCGCGGCCAGGGTGCTCGAGTTATCGTCAGCGAAATTGACCCGATTTGTGCCCTTCAGGCTGCCATGGACGGATTCCAGGTTGCTCGCATTGAGTCGGTTATTGGTCAGGTAGACATCTTTGTGACCGCCACCGGAAACCAGGGCATCATCACTCCAGAGCACGTTCTTCAGATGAAGCACCAGGCTGTTATCGCCAACGTTGGTCACTTTGATGACGAAATCGACATGGCTGGAATCAACCAAATTGCCGGCGTAGAGAAGGTTGAAATCAAGCCTCAGGTGCACGAGTGGCGTCTGCCAAACGGTCGCTCGGTTTTGATTTTGAGCGAAGGCCGCCTGATGAACCTAGGCAACGCAACCGGACATCCAAGTTTTGTAATGAGCAATTCGTTCTCAAACCAGGTGCTTGCCCAGATCGAGATTTTCACCAAGCAAGACCAATACGAGCTCGGCGTGCACATTCTGCCTAAGGCGCTTGACGAAAAGGTGGCCAAACTTCACCTTGACGCATTGGGCGTTGAGTTGACACAGTTGAGTGCAGAGCAGGCTCGTTACATTGGTGTGAATCCTGAGGGCCCGTTCAAGGTAGACCACTACCGCTACTAAAATTGCATCAGCTCGTTTTTGAGCGAATGTTATTGAGCACGGAGTTGTATGGCGCACAAAATCTTGGTTGTCGAAGACGACCACGGAATTCGCGAATCACTAACCAACTGGCTTGAATCGCTCGGTTACGAACCAGCTGCCTGCGGCGACGGTTCAACCGCACTGTCTACTTTCAAAACCGTTCAGCCTGATTTGGTGCTGCTCGACGTTATGTTGCCGGGCAAAGACGGCATCGAAGTTTGCAACGAAATTCGCTCAATTGCCGGAACCCCGATCATCATGCTGACTGCCAAAGCAGAAAGTGAAGACGTGGTTCGTGGCCTAGAAGCCGGCGCTGACGACTATGTAGTTAAGCCATTTGACTCACAGGTTTTGCTAGCGCGCATCAAAGCTCGCCTTCGCCCACTCGAGTCGACCAGCTCTGAAGTCATCACCATCGGCCCGCTGACTCTTGATGTGGTTGGTCATGAAGTTAAGCGCAACGGCGAAAAGATTTCTCTGACTCCACTTGAGTTCAGCCTGCTTCACACCCTTGCGGTTAAGCCAAAGCAGGTTTTCACTCGTGAGATGCTGCTCGACACCGTTTGGGGTTACCACTACAAGGCCGACACTCGTCTTGTCAATGTTCACGTTCAGCGCCTTCGTTCAAAAATTGAAGACGACCCAGACAACCCAAAGATTGTCACCACCGTTCGCGGCATCGGCTATAAGGCCGGTCAGGGATAAGTGAAATTCCGCGGCGCCATTAGGTGGGCGCTCGGCCTATTCAGAAGTTCGCTTCAGTTTCGCGCCGCGTTTACCACTGTTGTATTGAGCGGTATTTCGTTGACGCTGGTTGGCGGATTCCTTTCATACTCAATCGGAAACGGCCTCTATAACACCCGTCTCGAGCAGGTTCTGATCGAATCAGAGCGCGCGGCGCTCGATGTGCAGAACACCTTTGCGGCTTCTAACGTGACCGACGAGGTTGGTCTGCAGTCACTTATGAACGCGGTGATTCCGAACCTTGAATCGACCACAACCTCTGACTCACGCAAAGTGGCGTTGCTGCGTTCGCCAGACCAGGGCGGCACTCTTTATCTTCAGAGCCCCATCTCTGCCGACCTAGACACCACGCTGATTCCAGATGTTTTGCGAACTGCGGTTCGAAACACCCCTGATCGCCTGAGCTATCAATCAATCGGCATCCCGATGCCAGGGTCAACGCATCCAGGTATCGCTGTTGGCTCACAAATAGATGTGCCTTTGGCCGGCGCCTATGAGCTCTATTTGGTTTTTGACCTCAACGGCGAGCAAGAGACTCTCGACTATGTACAGCGAACCCTGTTTTTTGCCGGTTTGATTATCTTGGCTTTGATCGCCGCAGTTAGCTATTTTGTGACCTCTTGGTTGGTCAAGCCGGTTAAGGTTGCCGCCGAGGTTTCAGAGCGTCTTGCCGACGGTGCGTTAGATGAGCGTTTGCCTGAGCGAGGCACCGACGTTATTGCCACGCTGGCCCGCTCCTTCAACCGAATGGCGCAATCGCTGCAAAGTCAGATCAACAAGTTGGCCAGCGTTTCAAAAATGCAGCAACGCTTTGTATCTGACGTTTCGCACGAACTTCGCACCCCGCTAACCACTATCAAACTTGCCGGTGACGTTATTTTTGCTCAGCGCGACAAACTAGAACCGGCAGCCAAGCGCTCTGCCGAGCTGATGCACGATCAAATTGATCGCTTTCAAGTGCTGCTCAACGACCTGCTCGAAATCTCTAGATACGACGCCGGTGCTGTTCGAGCTGACTTTGAACTCAACGACCTAAACGGTGTGGTTGGCATGGCGATTTCGGGAATTGAACCTCTGGCTAACTCAAAGGGCTCTGAAATCCAGATTGTGATTCCGTCGGGCCCAGCCGAAGCTGAATTCGACTCGCTACGTATCGAACGCTTGCTTCGAAACTTGTTGGCGAACGCCATCGAACACGGTGAGGGTCGCCCGATCCAGGTTGCTGTTGGCGTCAACGAAACAGCGGTTGCGGTTTCAGTTACCGACCAGGGCATCGGAATGTCTCGCGCAGAGGTTGACCGAGTATTTGATCGATTCTGGCGCGCTGACCCAGCTCGCAAGCGCACAACCGGCGGCACCGGTCTCGGTCTCGCAATTTCGCTCGAAGACACCCACCTGCACAATGGCTGGCTTCAGGTTTGGGCAAAGCCAAACCAGGGCGCGTCATTCCGCCTGACGCTGCCTCGTCAGCAGGGAATTGTGTTCTCTGAATCGCCACTGCCACTGCCGCCACGCGATTTCATTTTGGCCCCTGATTCGCTTGGCACCGAGACTGGCGAGGTGACTCAGCTATGAGCAAATTCTCAAATCTAAAACGAGCATTCGCAGCCGCGGTCGCTGCGGTCATCGCAGCAGCTCTGACTGCCGGTTGCGCTCAGTTGCCAACATCTGGCCTGGTTCAGCAGGGCAACGACCTATCAGCCGGTATCGCTGGCGACTACCTTTACTACTCACCGAGCGGTCCGACTTCGGGTGCCACTCAGACCGAAATTATCCGTGGTTTCTTGAATGCCGGAACAGCACCGCAAAATGATTTCTCGACAGCCCGAGAATTCTTGTCTCAGGATTTCAGGTCAAAGTGGGACCCAAGTGGTGAAACCCTGGTTCAGCGCGGACAACTGAAAATTGAAGCACTTGCCGACGAGCAGATGGTGGTTTCGGTCGGCGTGCAGTCGCAGGTAGATGCCGACGGGCAATTCTCATACTGGCCAGCCGGATACACACGACAGCTTGATTTTGTCTTGGTTCGCGAGGGCAACGAATGGCGAATCGACAGCGCACCAAACCTAATCGTGGTAATTCAGCCGGTTTTCGACGTCATCTTCTCGCCTTACTCGCTGTATTTCTATGACAACTCGTATAGCCAATTGGTGCCTGATGTGCGCTGGTTCCCGAGTCGTGCATCAACCACAACCTTGATTGTCAATGCGGTGCTCAACGGACCAGCTGAGTGGCTTCACGATGGCGTGCAGAGTGCGATTCCAGATGGCAGCAGGCTGAGCATTGACTCGGTTGCCGTCGAGAGTGGCGTTGCCAAAATTGACTTGACCGCAGCAGCCCTGAAGGCAACCGCGGCTGAGCGTCGATTGATGAAATCGCAACTTTTGGCCACTCTGAGCCAGATTCCGGGTGTTAGCGATGTGCAGGTCTTAGTTGAACGCACTCCGCAAGACATTGTCGATCTGCCTCCGGTTGATACCGCTTCAAATAACGAAACCCCGATTGGTCTGTCTAGCAACCAGCTGCGCCACATTGGTGGCTCGCGCGCCGCAATCCGCAATTCAAGCTATTCACTGAATCGGGTGTCGCCAACCGGTTTTGCACTCACACCTGACGAGTCTCGATTGGCCCTGCGTGGTCGCGGTGGCATCTGGCTTGCGCAGTTAGATTCAATCGGTCAGGCGATCAATTTGATTGACCGTCGAGCCGGTTTGCTGAATCCGGTATTCGATGTAGATGGCACGCTCTGGTCAACCGGCAGCTCTTCTAAGTCAGCACTGTTCACCTACGCGGCTGACGGTTCTGCGCGACAAATTGATTCGCCGTGGCTGGCTTCTATAAAGCGCAAACAGTTCGCGATTAGCCCAGAGGGTTCACGAATTGCGTTCCTTGAATCTCGCAAGAGCGGCAACGTTTTGTGGGTAGCCGTGATTATTCGCAACCCTGAAGGGCAGCCGGTCGGCCTAGGCAACCCGATCGAAATCGACTCTGTTGGCGCAGCCGTCACGAGTTTTGCCTGGGCTAACGAGACCAAAATCGCAGTATTGGCCACCGATGCAACCGGCACAGTGCCGAAGTTGATGCAGGTCGGCGGATTGTCGAGATCGCTTCCGGCGGTTGAGAGCGCAGTAGAAATTGCAGCCAGCAACAAGGGCGACTCGATCTATGTCCGCAACATCGACGGCGATGCATTCCAGCTTCGTGGCAACAGCTGGAGCCTGGTGGCAAAAGACCAAGACTTTATTCAGTTTGCCGGCTAGTTTTCAACAGAATTAGCATGTGCCACGTGCTTTGATGTGGCCTTGGGCATCATGTTTTGGTGAATGTCTTTCGCGAACTGCTTAATTTTTTAGTGCCGGCCAAGTGTCAGCTGTGTCAAAAACCCGGATGGTCAATTTGCCAAACCTGCCGAGCCGGCTTGCCCTTCGATCCGGTTGTCACCACAAGGGGTTTTACCGAGACAGGGCCAGCGTTTCGAGGCATCAGGCTTTTTGAATATCAAGAACCCTTGCAACAGCTGATACACGCGTTCAAAGAGCGCGGTATCACCGAGCTGATCCCACGTATTTTTGGGGCGGTGCAATTGCAAAGTATCGCTGAGCTGGCCGAGTCGGCATTCGGGCAGCCCACAGCCACCGAGATTTTGCTGGTGCCGGTGCCGAGTTCAACCGCGTCATACCGGTCACGAGGTTTTTCACCGGCAATGGTGGTGGCAACTGGCTATCGCCGACTATTAGCCCAATTGGGTTGGCGAGTCAGGGTGGTGCGGCTGCTCAGGCGCTCTCGACTGGTGCGCGATCAGTCGCTTTTGACCACTCAAGAGCGTTGGCAAAATCAAACCCAAAGCATGGTCGCCAGGCATCAGGTTAATGGTTCTGTGATTCTGATCGATGACATTTCAACTACCGGAGCCACTTTGCTAGAGGCTCGGCGTGCGGTCGAAGATTCGGGTGGCAAAGTCATCGGTTTCTGCACGCTCGCTGAGACTTTATTGAAACGCTCGGCAATTTATTCAAAACCGGATACCTAAAATCAAAAATGGGTATACCTTTCATTCACAGGCAAAGTTGCCTGAGACGGAGGTCACCATGGAAATCAACATCTCGGCCCGCAACCTATCGGTTTCAGACCGTTTCAAAGATTATGTTCAGGATCGCGCCCACAAGGTTGAGCAGCTGGCTCACCGCGTTGAATCCCTTGAAATCAAAGTGACCCGCCACGACCATAGCCGCAATTCAGGCCCCGAAGATCAGGTTGAATTGACTGTTTTTGAGCCTGGCCACGTGATTCGAGCCGAGGCCCACGCCGGCGACAAATTTGCCGCTTTCGATGCTGCCCTTGGCAAGCTTTCAGAGCGCCTTCGCCGCGCGGCTGATCGCCGCAAGGTGCACCACGGTCGCCACGCTTCATTGGGCGCAAGTGAACTGTCGGCTCACGACTTCGCCGAACTAGACATTCGCCCAGCCGACGCTGATGTACTGCTCGGCACCGCAAAGGCAGAGAATATCGCTGATGCAGAAATCGATCTAGGCGAAAGCCCAGTCGTGATTCGCCGCAAGCAATTCAAGGCTAACCCAATGACCGTTGAAGATGCGCTGTATCACATGGAGCTAGTCGGTCACGACTTTTACTTATTCCACGATTCTGAGACTGACAAACCAAGCGTGGTTTACAGCCGCAAAGGTTGGAATTACGGA
Organism: Actinomycetota bacterium; assembly: GCA_041191585.1. Lineage (GTDB taxonomy): Bacteria > Actinomycetota > Actinomycetes > Actinomycetales > Microbacteriaceae > Rhodoluna. The sequence continues at coordinate 44,591 of JBEEOO010000012.1, read as the reverse complement.
GTAATTACTCTGAATTAGTCAACAGAATCTGTTCGCTTAGAGCGCTCTGGAATGAGCGCTAACCGCAGGGCCCGACCGCTTTAGGTCGGGCCCTGCGTCTAAGATTGAGACTTAGCTACACAACCGATTTGGAGCAAAATCTTGGCAACAATCATCGACAAAATCCTGCGCGCGGGCGAAGGCCGAATTTTGGCAAAACTGCGCAATTACGCAGCCGCTGTTAATGCTCTTGAAGACAACTTCACCTCATTGACAGACGATGAGCTTCGCAACGAGACCAACGTCTTGCGCGAACGCTATGCAGCGGGCGAGAGCCTTGACGAATTGCTGCCAGAAGCATTTGCCGCGGTCCGAGAGGCTTCAAAGCGCACCTTGGGTTTGCGTCACTTTGACGTTCAGCTAATGGGTGGGGCTGCTCTTCACCTTGGCAACATCGCCGAGATGCGCACCGGTGAAGGAAAAACCCTAGTTGCGACCCTTCCTGCTTACCTAAACGCAATTGCCGGTCGCGGTGTTCACGTGGTCACCGTTAACGACTTCTTGGCTTCATATCAGAGTGATCTGATGGGCCGCGTGTTCCGTGCCCTAGGCATGACTACTGGTTGCATCCTTTCTGGCCAAGAGCCAGCCGAGCGTCGCGAGCAATACCTTGCCGACATCACCTACGGAACCAACAATGAGTTTGGTTTCGACTACCTACGTGACAACATGGCCTGGCAGCAGCCAGACCTTGTGCAGCGCGGACACTTCTTTGCCGTGGTTGACGAGGTCGACTCGATCCTGATCGACGAAGCTCGAACCCCGCTAATCATCTCTGGTCCAGCTGCCGGCGACGCGAACCGTTGGTTTGGCGAGTTTGCCAAAATTGCCGATCGTCTTCAGCCAGTCATCGACTACGAAGTCGACGAAAAGAAGCGCACCGTAGGAATCCTTGAGCCAGGTATCGAGAAGGTCGAAGACTACCTTGGCATCAGCAACCTATATGAGTCAGCGAACACTCCGCTGATCTCGTTCTTGAACAACTCAATCAAGGCAAAGGCCCTGTTCAAGCGCGACAAAGACTACGTCGTTATGAATGGCGAGGTTCTGATCGTTGACGAACACACCGGCCGTATTTTGTCTGGCCGTCGCTATAACGAGGGCATTCACCAGGCCATTGAGGCTAAAGAAGGCGTTGAGGTCAAGGCTGAAAACCAGACCCTAGCAACCGTCACTCTGCAAAACTACTTCCGTCTATACAAGAAGCTTTCGGGCATGACCGGAACCGCCGAAACCGAAGCCGGCGAGTTCATGAGCACCTACAAGCTGGGCGTTGTTCCGATTCCGACCAACAAGCCAATGATTCGTATCGACCAGGCCGACCTGATTTATAAGAACGAAGAGGTCAAGTTCAACGAGGTCGTCAAAGACATCGCTGCTCGCCACAAGACCGGCCAGCCAGTTCTAGTCGGAACCACCAGCGTCGAGAAGAGCGAATACCTGTCAAAGCTGTTGGCAAAAGAGGGTGTTCGTCACGAGGTTTTGAATGCCAAGAACCACGCCCGCGAAGCGGCAATCGTCGCTCAGGCTGGACGTTTCGGTGCTGTCACCGTGGCCACCAACATGGCGGGTCGAGGCACCGACATCATGCTCGGCGGAAACGCTGAATTCTTGACTGTTGAGTCACTGGCCAAAAAGGGTCTGAACTCAGAAGAGCACCCAGCTGAATATGAAGCTGCCTGGGCTGCAGAATTTGATCGCATCAAGGCCGAGGTCGCCGTCGAGGCTGACCGCGTTCTTGAGGTTGGTGGCCTGTATGTTCTAGGCACCGAGCGTCACGAGTCACGCCGTATTGACAACCAGTTGCGTGGTCGTGCTGGTCGCCAGGGTGACCGCGGTGAATCACGTTTCTACCTGTCTCTAACCGACGACCTAATGCGCCTGTTCAACTCAAATGCTGCAGCGGCTCTAATGAACCGTCCGGGCATTCCAGACGACATGGCTATCGAGTCAAAGGTTGTTAGCCGCGCCATCGCAAGTGCGCAGAACCAGGTCGAGGGCCGCAACGCCGAGATCCGCAAGAACGTTCTCAAGTATGACGACGTTCTAAACCGTCAGCGCGAAGCAATATACAGCGACCGCCGTCACATTCTTGAGGGTGATGACATTGCCGATCGCATCCAGATATTCATCAAGGATTCAATCTCAGCGATTGTTGACCAGCACATTTCAGACACCGCAGCTAGCGACTGGAACCTAGACGCACTGTGGACCGACCTGAAGGCGCTTTATCCAATCCAGCTAGAGATTCAGACTGTGCTTTCAGAGGCCGGCAACCGCTCACGTCTAACCAAGTCATGGTTGACCAAAGAAATCGTGGCAGACACTGAGCGTGCCTACACTCTTCGAACCAATGACATCGGCGAGGCAGCAATGCGCGAACTTGAGCGCCGAGTAGCCCTTTCGGTTATCGACCGCAAGTGGCGCGATCACCTTTACGAGATGGATTACCTAAAAGAGGGAATCGGCCTTCGTGCAATGGCACAGCGTGACCCACTGGTTGAATACCAGCGCGAGGGCTTCAGCATGTTTGAGCAAATGATGGGTGCCATCAAAGAAGAGACGGTCGGTTTCTTGTTCAACATCGAAGTTCAGGTTCAAGCTGCTCCTGAAGAACATGTTCACGAGGCTGAGCTAACCTACAGCGCTCCAAACGAAGACGGACTTGCCGAGGAGACTCACCCTGGGCACGAGCCTGAGTCAAACGACAACCAGGAGCCGCCTAAGTCAGCTCCGGGCAGCTCGTTCTTTAGATAAATCAAAAAAGAATCAGGCCTCGAACTTCGGTTCGGGGCCTGATACTTTTTGTGGTTAAAGCACGTTGACCATAGTGGCCTGCCAACGCATGTTTATGCCTTCGAGTCGAATAGCCACCGCCCTGGTGCGCTGGTCGCTGTGCAGCAGCACAACAGACTCGATCACACCATCGCGCGGCGAACCAAATTTGACTCGACGAACTTCGATTTGAAGTCGGTTTTTAGGCTTGCCGGGCGTCGCGGCACGTTTTCTGATGTTATGCAGGGCGGCATCTCGCAATTGCAGATACAGGTCCTCGGTGACCATTCTGGCCAATTGGTCAACTTGGCGTTCGCCAGCGAGCACCTGCACGATGCCAGTTGCCAATATTTTGAGCATTTCGCCCGGATCGGGCAAATCGGATGTTTTGGTGTATTGCTTGCCGAAGTATTCGGCATGTTCGAGCGGGTTTGTAACTCTGCGGATCTTTTTTGCTGGTTCTTCAGGCATAGGCCTTGGCTTTGCTGAATCTTGCGTTTTCGCTTTTGGTTTGGCTTTAGCCTTTGGCTTTGTTTCGCCCTGAGAAATTGCCTTTCCTTTTGCCTTCACCTCACCGGTTGGCGTATCTGTGATTGGCTCAGGTTTCTGATCATCGTTGTATTTCATACCCCCTACCCTTCTCTTGTGTCGGGTGCTGGCAGTCTTGCGCTTAAAACATCAATTTGTAAAGCAATCTTTTTTAAACCTGTGGATAACTTTTTTCCTCATCTGAAATTCTTCTGATAATTCAGCGATGGATTTAAACGATTTTTTCGAAGACCTAGAGGCTGAATTTGATTCGCGGTATTCCGCACTGCAAAATCAGCAACTTTCGCCCAGCGTCTTGCCTTCAGGGCCGATACGGGTTGATTTATTTTGTCGAGATTCTATGCAGCGCAGACTGATTGCGGTCACGTTGGGCGAGAATTTTTTAGCCGGAATTGATGTCGAAAACGGTTCGGCAATCGTTTTAAATATTTCCTCCATTGCGCGTTTGATTTTTACCTCAACCTCTAATCGCGAATCAATTGAGATCAAAACTTCGGGCAAAACGTTTGCGGAATTTGTCGAAATATTCGCCGAAAAGAAGTCTCTGGTGCGACTCAAGAGCCAAAATCTTCATGAGGATTCGGCGGCCAGAATTGGTTGGGTCCGGGGGAGTGCGCGAAACCTTATTTGCTTTATAGACCGATCAACTGATGTCGAAATTTTCTATCCGATGGAATCAGTTCGCTCGATAGAAGCAATCGATGTGCATAACTAGAGCGAGAGTTTTAGAACCAGGATTTACTTCGAACATGAAGAGAATCAAAGTGCTCAAATCCGCCGGCAGAGCCCGCAATCGCAACCTGATTATGTCATTGGCAATCATTGCCGCGTCGATGGCTGCGGTTTGGTTCGCAATCGCCCAAGCTGATCAGCGACAAGAATATTTGGTAGCCAAAACTGGCCTATCGGCTGGAGCAAAACTCACTGCCGATTCGGTGCAAGCAATCAAAGTGAACCTTGCTGATTCGGGTGTCAACTACCTAAAAACATTGCCCGGCGATCAGGTGGCATTTCTAATTTCGTCAGTTCGCAAGGGCGAGCTAATACCTTTAGCTCAGCTGGTGGCTAGCGCCTCTGATACCCGGGTTCCTGTTCAAATTACGCCGACAATGGGCCTCTCAAATCAGGTCAAAGTTGGCTCTGCCATTGATTTGTGGGCTTCTAGGGCTCAAACCGGGCAGGTTTGGGGTGAACCTAGAATCCTTAGCCTTGGTGCCGAGGTCGCTGACATCACCAAGCCATCCGGCATGTTCGGTGATGCAAATCCATCACTTGATCTGATGGTGCACCCCGATGATCTGCCTGCGGTGATTTATGCGGCTGCAAATGGTGACAAATTTGCCGCAATTCTCAAGCCGACCCTCAAAGACCGCTAGTCATGATGAGCACAATTGAACCCGAACTGACCGCCGAAGCCAGGCTCGAAGAAGCGACATCCGAGCTTTCTGTCCAGGTGCAAACCCGAGGTCAAGTTATCGCAGTCTGGGGCCCCAATGGCTCAACCGGAAAATCCATGGTTGCAATCAATGTTGCGTTTGAGCTGGCCCACGCCGCCAATCGGGTTTTGCTAATTGATTTGGATACCTATGGTCCGAGTATCGAAACGCAGTTGAATCTGGTCGAGCATCCGGCTGGCCTAGCCGCAGCTTGCCGCCTAGCTTCACAGGATCGCCTTGACGAGTCCGAGTTGCTCAGACTCAGTCAGCCGGTTCAGGTTTCAGGTAACACAATGCAAATCATGACCGGAATAAGTAATCCGAGTAGATGGCCCGAAATCACTGGCCCGAAAATAGAACAGTTGCTCGACATCGCCGCAACCTGCTTCGACTTCATCGTTTTAGATCTTGCATCAGAACTGGCTGATTCAGCCCAGCAGCCGCAATCTGGAATCGAACGCAACTGTGCTACTCAAACCGGTTTGCAGAACGCCAACATAATTTTGTCGATTGGTCTAGCCGATCCAATCGGCATCAGGCGGTTGATACTCGCCATGCAAGACCTAAAGAATCTTCGCCTAGACGCCGACCTATACACCGTAATCAATAGAACTCGGGCAAGCGTGATTGGGCGAAAAGCCAAAGAACAGATTGCCGAAACTCTCTCTAGATTCTCGGGCCTAGAAGTTGACCTATTCATCCCAGATGAACCAGCTACGTTTGACCAGTGTTTACTCGAATCGATTCCGTTGATCACGGCAAAGCGAAAATCAGCGGCACGCGTTGCAATTGGCAAATTGACCAAACGACTGATTCTCGCCGAAACCAATTCACTCGACCAGCGGGTGGCTAAACTCAGTTAAATGGCGACATTCAGCGAGCTATCTAGGCAGTCGGGAAAATTAGATGCCGTCGACATCGACTGGCTAAATCTGCTGATGTCAGACTGGCAAATGATCGCGGATCTAGTATTTGCCGACCTGGTCCTCTGGCTTCCTGATAGCAGCGGCAGTTTCATCGCGGCCGGCCATGCTCGCCCATCTAGCTCGGCAACTATTTTTTATCGCGACATCGACGGGGAACCTATTCGCAAACAGTGGTCCAAAGAGGTTTCAGCTGCCTATGAAGCGGGCCAAATTGTCACCGCCGAGGTTCCGACTGATTTCGAGGGCGCCTCAATCCGCGTTAGCGCAATCCCTGTTCGCCGGCATGTGTCTTTAACTTCAGAAGAGCTGCACGAGGCACCCATCGCTGTCATTACTCGCCACACCAACCTCAGCGACCTTCGAACCCCAAACAAGCTTCAGCTGAACTACCTTGCTGCCGGTCACGATCTAATCGAAATGATCACCACGGCATCTTTTCCTTCGGCTGCGCACCCAGGCGGAAACCGTCGCGCGACTCCGAGAATCACCGATGGCGTCATTCGCCTTGACGAGGCAGGTGACGTCACTTTTGCTAGCCCAAATGCAGTGTCAGCTTTCGCTCGACTTGGCGTCAAGGGCGAGCTCGAAGGTCTTTCGTTGGCCAAGGTAACGCTGCCCCTGCTGTCAAAAAGCTCAGCTCTCGACGAAGGTCTCTCGCTGGTGCTAACAGGTCGCGCTCCTTGGCGCACCGATCTAGAGACTGCCAAGGTCACGCTGTCGGCCCGAGCCATTCCGATCCGAAAAGCCGGCAAACGCGTTGGTGCCATGGTTTTGGTTCGCAACGTTACCGACACTCGCAAGCAAGAGCGCGAGTTGATTACTAAAGACGCGACCATTCGTGAGGTTCACCACCGAGTTAAAAACAACCTGCAAACAGTGGCCAGTCTGCTCAGGATTCAAGCTCGCCGAAGTCAGAGTCAAGATGCCAAAGAGTCGCTTGAACAAGCCATGCGCCGCGTTTCGGCAATTGCGTTGGTGCACGACACTCTGTCTGAAGGATTGAATCAAGAGGTCAATTTTGACGAGGTCTTTGACCGAGTGATGATGCTGACCAGCGAAGTTGCTGCCAGCCACAACACAACGGTCAAAACGCTAATTGACGGCCGATTCGGTCAGCTAAAACCAGAGGTTGCCACTCCGCTAGCTGTTGCGCTAACTGAACTGGTGACCAATGCGGTTGAACACGGATTAGCCAGCCGCAGCGGAGTCGTGCACGTGAGCGCCGACCGCAAGCCTAGAAAGCTGCTCATTACTGTCTCAGACAATGGCGTAGGCCTCGGAAAAGAAGGGGTTGGCCCAGGTCTTGGTACTCAGATCATCAAAACCCTTATCGAGGGTGAACTACGCGGCAGCATCAGTTGGTTCTCACCAAAAGAGGGCGGCGCCAGAGTCTCAATCGAGATTCCGCTGTAAATGAAAAACCCGCCACAATCAGTGACGGGTTCTTTAAAAAACTCTTTAGCCAGCGCGACGAGCACGTGCATACTTGCGCTTTAGCGACTTGCGCTCATCTTCGCTTAGGCCACCCCAAACGCCGGTGTCCTGGTTCTCTTTAATTGCATACTCAAGGCAGCTGGTCGAAACAGCACACTCGCGACAAACAGCTTTTGCCTGGTCAATTTGGTCTACAGCGGGTCCTGTGTTGCCAACCGGAAAGAAGAGTTCTGGGTCTTCGTTGAGGCAACGAGCTTGGTTTAGCCACTGCATATCCATATGTTGCTGTATTCCTTTGTATCGGGCCCCGAGCGCAAAGATTTGCTAACAAAACTGCTGTGCTGGGGTTATCTTGGGCGGCGCCTAAGCGCTCTGCACCTTGTCTTACCTGAGAAAATGGTTTCACACCAACGCCTGTTTGGCAAGACCCAAATTTTTAGTCAGGACCCAAAATGAATGCCGATCAATCAAAAAAGCCCAAGGCCCTGTTGGCAATTATCGGCATCGTGGGGCTTGAGGGGCTCGTTGTTTTAGGTCTTGCCGGTGTGCTTCTGGTCGAGATTCTTGCTGGGGCGAGTCGCAGCCTGACCACCGCATTAGCTCTATTTGCCATGGTCGCAGCGGCTGGCGCGTTCGTTGCTTTTATCGCCGTTTCGCTTTATCGCGGCAAGCGCTGGGCGCGAAGTGCGGCACTATTTTGGCAGCTGGTTCAGTTGGCTGTTGCCAGTGCCAGTTTCAGCGGTGAATTTGCAAACTGGATGATCGGCACAGCACTAATTGTTCCGTCGGTTTCCGTGCTTGCTCTGATCTTCAGAAAATCAGTGGTTGCAGCAACTATGGAGCAAGTCGATCGCGATTAGCTGATTAGGCCAAGGTCTTTCTTGAGCTTGGTGACGTGACCTGTAGCGCGCACGTTATAGCCAGCCATGGTGATCACGCCGTTCTCATCAAGCGCAAAGGTTGAGCGCAATACGCCCTTGTATAGGCGACCATAAAGTGATTTCTCGCCGAAGGCGCCATAAAGTTTGTGAACCTCTTTGTCGACGTCAGAGAGCAGCTCAAAGTTCAATGATTCTTTTTCGCGGAACTTGGCTAGCTTGTCAACGCCGTCTGGTGAGATGCCGATCACTGTGTATCCAGCTGATTTGAATGAGTTGAGGCTGTCGTTGAAGTCGCATGCCTCTTTGGTGCAACCCGGGGTCAATGCCGCCGGAAAGAAAAACAAGATTGCTTTTTGGCCCTTGAATGAGCTGATCGAAATGGACTTGCCTTTGTCGTTCAGCAGGCTGAATTCAGGAGCGGTTTGGCCGATTTCTAGTTTTGAAACTTCAGTCACTTGCGCGTCTCTTGCCTTTCGGAGTCAACCGCGACACTTCTATGAACCGCGGTTGCTACCTAGTTTAGCTCTTCAATATTTTCTAACTTTTGATTGGCGAGCCCGCCGGTATGGTGCTATTCTTTTCTCTCGTTGCGCTAATAGCGCAGCACGCACCTCTAGCTCAATCGGCAGAGCAACTGACTCTTAATCAGTGGGTTCTGGGTTCAAGTCCCAGGGGGTGCACGAAACTCCGATCCTCCACGATCGGAGTTTTTTTATGCCCAAAATACTTGCGATTTTTTGTCTAGCCCCCCTAGACTAAAAACATGACAAATCTTCTTCCAGCGGCAACCACCATGGGCGCAGTCACTCTGCGCGTTGCAAACCTCGACAAGATGATCGCCTACTATCGCGATGGCGTTGGGCTTGATGTTTTGCTGCAGAGCAAAGACAGCGCGATTCTCGGCCGCGTTGGCCAGCCGGCGCTAATTATTGAGCACAGCCCAGAGCTAAAGCACGCCAGCCAGTCGGCCGCCGGTCTGTTCCACTCGGCTTTTCTTTTCGACACTCAGGCAGAATTGGCCGCTGCAGTTATGTCGGTGGCAACCAAGTATCCGGGTTCTTTCACCGGCAGTGCTGATCACCTGGTTTCTGAGGCGTTCTATTTTGATGACCCAGAGGGCAACGGCGTTGAGCTTTATTTCGACCGCGACCGTTCAAAGTGGAGCTGGCAGCACGGCGAAGTTGACATGGGCACCTTTGGTCTCGACCCGAATGCCTATCTGGGCGAGCACCTGGGCACCGCTCCAAAGACCGTTGCTTCGCGAATCGGGCACGTGCACTTGAGCGTGGGCAGCATAGATCAGGCGCGTGATTTTTATGTAGACAAGCTCGGTTTTGAAACCACCAAGAACTGGATGGGTACCGCGCTGTTTGTTTCTGCCGGTGGCTATCACCACCACATGGCAATGAACGTCTGGAAGAGTCGTGGGGCCGGAGTGCGCGAGCAGACGCTTGGATTAGGTGATGTTGCCATTCAGCTGCCAAACGCCGACAACCTAGGGCAGATTGCTGAGCGCTTGAAGCACGTCGGAATTCAGACACGTGATGATGGTGCTGTGATCCGACTTGACGACCCATGGGGCAATCAGGTCACGCTTGAGCTTCAGAAAGCATAAAAAAATCGGGCCCAAACAGGCCCGATTTTTTCTTGGTCAGATTAGCCCCGCGACTTTGCTCAAGAAGGCATCAACGAGGTTATAGGTGCGCTGCTTGGCCTCGGCTTCAAACGCGATGGTTTGAGCCATCATGATTTCTGGATCCTGCCCATCGGCACGAATCTCATCGGCGCCATCCCATTCAAACCACGGTTGCAAAACAGTTGAAACCATTTCAGGGTGAAACTGCAGAGCCAGAGCCTTGCTGATCACGAACGCCTGAGAGGCAACTGGGTTCCGAGCGATCTCGCGAGCTCCTTCTGGCAGGGTCCAGCGATCGTAGTGATACTGAAACCACGGGCCGTTGCTAACTAGGTCAGGCTCTTCACTCCAAATCGAAGTCCAGCCAACTTCAAATTTTGGCCCCTTGGCCACGGTTCCGCCCATAGCTCGCGCAATCAATTGACCGCCAAAACAGATGCCGAAAACCGGCTTGCCAGCCTCGATAGCAGCACGAATCCAATCAAGTTCTGGCTCAAGCCAATTACCGATGCACGCGTTATCCCAAACGCCCCATGGTGAACCCATTGGAACAATCACGTCATAGTCTTCGACGTTCGGAAACTCAAAATGCACGTTAGGGGAGTAGTAGTTCTCTTCGGAGACTACGTTTTGTTCTACGGTCTCAAATCCGTGGAATCTGAATCTTTCACCGACCGGGCCAAGCGGGCTCACGTGGTCGTGCTGGATAAATAGCGCCTTCACATTTTGAAGTTTAGCTGCCCGATTTAGCCAACCAAATGGCTATTCTTCGCCGATGTCTTCGTTCCAAAGAGCATCATTAGCTTCAATAAAGTCACCCATGATTTTGATGAGTTCCGGGTCATTCATCACGTGCAGTTCTGCACCGTGTTCGGCAACCCAATCTTGGCCGCCCATAAAGTTTTTGTCGTCGCCCACAAGCACGCGACCGATGCCAAATTGGCGAATCAGGCCCGAGCAATACCAGCAGGGCGAGAGGCTGGTGGCAAGAGTGACCTTGCGATAAGACTTTTGGCGACCCGCGTTTCTAAATGCACTGGTCTCGCCGTGCATAGATGCATCGCCGTCTTGAACTCGACGATTGCGGCCACTGCCAAGCAGTCGACCCTGTTCGTCAAATAGTGCGGCACCAATTGGAATGCCACCCTCGGCTAGACCGAGTTTGGCCTCGGCAATGGCAACCTGAAGCTTTTCTTCGTCAGTGGCGAAGATTTGTCCAACTTGAAATTCCATTGCCGAGGCCTCTCGATTAGCTATTTCTGTTTAGTTCTTTTTGTTTAGCAACTTGTATAGCAAGAAGTAAATAACTGCTGCTGACAAGCCACCAACAAGTGCGGTCCAGTCGCCGTTTTCAGCACCAGGGCCGGTCAGTGCTCCATAGAACTTCACTGTAGGCATTTCAGCCTTTGCGAATAGCAGCACCGAAGTGACGGTGGTGATAATAAAGGTGATTGGACCAGCAATGTTTGAGTGCTTAGTGCCCTCTTCGATCAGCTTGTCAATGTTTTGACCCTTGCGTAGTAAACGGTCAACGGTAAGGATGGCCACCCAAGGGGCTAGCCAGTAACCAACGGTTAGTAGGAAAAGCTCAAATAGGAAGCGGAAGTTGTCTTCAACAGCAAAGTAGGACAGCGCGCCGCCTAGAACACCTGCGATAACAACCATGATTGCGCGACGAGTCTTGAAGCCCAGCTTCACGCCAGCTGCGATGAACGACATGGTTCCCGAGTAGATGTTAAGGACGTTGGCTGAAACTGAACCTACTGCGATTCCGACCAGAGTCAGCACTGCAAGCCAGCCAGGTAGCACGGCGGTGAATGCGCTGGTTGGCAAGCCTTCGCCGACTACACCGCTCCATGCGATCGCTCCAACAGACATCAGAACAGTAGTTGCGGTGAAGTTTCCAAGTCCGGCAGCCAGTCCAACAGCACGCGGTGAGGTGTTGGCAGGCAGGTAGCGAGTGAAGTCAGCGGCGAATGGAGTCCAGCCTTGGGTGTAGCCATAGGCAAGTGCAACACCAACGCTGAACGCACCCCATTTGAAGTCTTCAGTTGGGCTCACGTCATACTTGCCCTGTGAAATGACGACGAAGGTCACAATGGCGAAAACGACTGAAAGATAGAAGAACGCGTAGCGCTCAAACTTCTGAATGAAGTTGTGGCCAATAAAGGCTGCGATCACCTGCACCAAGATGATGATGGTCACCGATACTGGCACCGCAAGATTGGTTAGCGAGGTTAGCGCGAATGCACCAGAAGTGGTGTTCACAGCGAACCAGCCGATACCTGCAACCAGGGTCGAAGTTGCTGCCGGCAGAATGTTTCCGCGCAGACCGAAGGCGGTTCGACCGAGAACCATCTGCGGCACACCGTGACGAGGGCCCCAGCTGCTGAACCAACCGTGAGTGACGGCAGCTAGCGCGTTTCCAGTGGCGACGGCAAGAATTGCCTGCCATACATTAAGGCCAGCAAAGACAGCCAATGCACCGATGAAAATGGTTGCGAACTCTAGGTTCGGAGACGACCAGACAGTGAACAGGTGCCATGCCTTGCCGTGACGCTCGCCCGCAGGAATCGGAGCTACGTCGTTTGTTTCGATTGCGGTTGCCTTAGCAGAGCCGGAAGTTGAGGTAGTCATAGCGAAAGGTTAGTGGTGAACTAAAGGTAAACAGCGCAGAATTTATGCGTTTTGGTCGAGTTTTACGACATTGAAACAAAAGTTTTTCGCACTAATTTTGTAGCCCAACTACAAAAGGTATCTTTGAACCGATGAGCTTTGACGACGAACTTTTATCGAGCGTGATTTGGGATGAATCTGCCGCGATTGAACTGCTCAGCAAAATCTTTGAATCTGACCGAACCGCAGTGATCAAAACCTATTGTGCGATCGATGATCTTCCGATTCGTGCACGACTTGAAAACCTTGGCTTTGAAGCCAAACGCGAATTCACCGAGCGCGGGGTTCGCCAGCAGCGTTTCACCTGTGACCGATATGACTTCATTCGCGCGCTCGCCGAAGCCAAAATGGCAGAACACCTCGACATGGATGTTTGGCAATTCGGATTCGACAGCGCCAAAAGACGAGCCGGCCTTTGCAACTACACCGACCAGACGATCACGATTTCACGCTATTTGGTTGACATTCATACCGTTGATGAATCAATGCAAGTGGTGCTGCACGAGGTCGCACACGCAATTGCCGGCAAAAAAGCTGGCCACACCAAAGCTTGGCTTTCGGTGGCTAAGTCGATCGGTTATCGTGCCGAGAAATTCACTGGCAAAGAGATTGCCCAAGAGACCGCCAGCTGGGTGGGCACTTGTCCGGCAGGGCACGAGCATTTTCGCTATCGCAAGCCAACTCGGCAACTGGCCTGTGGCCTCTGCGGGCGAGGATTCTCTAGGCGAAACCTAATTTCATGGACGCAACGATAACTAACATCGTCACCACGAATCCGGCAAAGAAATTCAGCCAGATAAATCGGCGCCAGCCCCGATTCGCCTCTTCGCAACTCTCATCGATGATGTTCCAAAACTTGGCAACTATAAACAGGTATGGCACCGCAGCAAGTGCCGCGATTGACTCGAGGCCACCAGCGGGCAAAAGAACTAATCCGGCAGCCAAGTAGGCAATAAATGCGAATCGCACGGTGGCGCGCGCACCGATTGCGGTGGCTACCGAACTGATGCCAGCCTCACGGTCGGCGCGAACATCCTGAACCGCACCAAATGCGTGCGAGGCCATGCCCCAAAGTGCGAATGCAACAATCATGCTCAGCAGTTTTGGTTCGGTCATTTCGACGCCGGCAAAGGCCAGAGCAAAAATCATCGGCCCAACAAAGTGGCTGCTCGAGGTTATTGAATCAAGAACCGGCACCTCCTTGAAGCGCAGTCCTCTAGCGCTATAAGCGATCACCATAAACAAGATGAATGCCAACCAAAGGCTTGAAAAGAGATCACCGTAAAAAACAAAGTGCGCCACAAATGGCAAGCATGAAAGCACTGATGCCCAGAGGGTCAGACGGTGCCATTTAGGGTCGAGCAGAGCACCTTCGATGCCGCCTTTGCGTGGGTTGCGAAGGTCGCTCTCGTAGTCAAAAACATCATTGATGCCATACATCAGCAGGTTGTATGGGCCCAGAAAAAACACCGTTCCAACCAGTAGGTGAATGTCAATTTTTCCGGTCGCGAAAAGGTACGCAACCGCAAATGGATAGGCGGTATTGATCCAAGAAACTGGCCTCGATGACCAGAACAACTGCTTGATTGCCTCAATCATTTGCTTTCCTTTGAATCTCTCTGCTTGCTGAATAGGCCCCACAAAGTCGGCACCAAGATCACTGCCGCCACGGTGTAGGCAAAGTCTTCGATTGGTGCTGCGCCAATAAGCATCCCAGATATTTTTTGTGAGTCATAAGCAACCGTGCCGCTCAAAATTATTAGGTTGTCAAACAGAGCAGTCATGGCAATCAAGACCAGCATGGTTAGCCAAAAAGACTTGGGAGTAACGTTTCGAAGCGGCCAGGCGGCAATCACCGCAAGGGTTAGCAAAACCAAAAGATTTAGCAGCGCATATGTCATCTAGGCAACCTGCGCTTTTCAAAATAGGTGAAGCAAATCAGAGTTGTGTAGTTCAACAGGGATAGAAAAAACAGTTCTTCAATCGGAAACTCTGGCGCTATGGTCAAGCCAGAAAGATAGCGACCTTCGCCTCTGAAAAAGATACCCAGGGTAATTCCGGCTAGATCCCAAATTGAGAAAAAGGCCACCGAAATAGCGATCACTGCAGTCGCTGCAAGAGGCCGATTAAAAAATGCCAATTTGAATCGATAATCAATCAGCGCCATGCCGGTCAGCGAGACCAAGAGGCCGATCAAATAAATCAGATTCAACGAAGGCCCTTCCAGGCGCTATCGCCCAAAGGTTTGATTTCGCTCTTGATTGGGCCACTGCTGCGGTCATCAACCAGGTGCTTGTAAACCAGCTCTGCTCCGATCAAGCACATCGGCAATCCGATGCCCGGGATCGTGTTGTGGCCGGCATAAAAGAGGTTGCTGACTTTTTTGCTCCGGTTTGACGGTCTAAAGAATGCGCTCTGTCGAAGAGTGTGCGCCATGCCTAGCGCGGTGCCCGACCAGGCATTCAGCTCATCGGCAAAGTTGCCTGGGCCCATGGTTCGACGAACCACAACCCTCTCAGCCAAATCAGGAATATCGCACCATTCTGCGATTTGAGCGATAACTCGATCGGCTTCAGCTTCAAACGCCGCGTCTCCGGAACGGTTGATTCCACCTTTACCTAAACGCACATCGGGCGCACACGGAACCAGCACGAATACGTTCTCATAGCCCTCAGGTGCAGTGCTTGGATCGGTTCTTGAGATCACGCTGATGTACAGCGATGCCGGGTCTGAGAATTTTGGCGCCGACTTGTCGCCTGGCTTTCTAAAGACATTGGCAAAATTTTTGTTCCAGTCGTCTGCATAGAGCAGGGTGTGGTGATCTAGTTCAGGCAGTTTGCCTTTGACGCCCAGATAAAGCAGCACGGCAGAAGGACCCGGCACCTTATTGCTCCACCATTTTTCGGGCAAAGTCTGGTGCTTTGGCTCGAGAAGCTTGGTTTCAATATGGTGCAGATCGGCGGTGCCAATCACAACATCGGCGGCAAATAAAGCCTCACCAACGCGCACACCGGTCGCACGGCCATCTTCGCCAACTTCAATCTTGGTGACCGGCGAATTGGTGCGAATGTCTACGCCGTGCTTCTTGGCTAAACGCTCTATGGCTTCGATGATCGTATAAAAACCGCCCATCGGATAAAACACACCGACCTGCATATCCACGTGGGTCATCAGGTGATACATGCTCGGGGTATCAAACGGAGAGGCGCCCAAGAACACCGCCGGAAAATTCAAGATCTTTTGCAGGCGTTTGTCGGTGACGTGGCTTGCCACAAAAGAACTAAGCGAAGTCAGCAGATGCTTGATAAAGACACCGGCTCGAGCAATCACGTCAGGGTGGATAAAAGCGCGACCGTCTTTGAAATTTGTGTATAGAAAGTGCTTGATCGCCAGGTCGTAGGTCTGCTGGGCCGATTTTAGATAGCTCTGCAGTTTCTGGCTTGAGCCGGGTTCGATTTCTTCGAATAAACGCAGGTTGTCTTCGAGGCGCTCGCGAATTAAAAGCTTGTCGCCAAAGCCCTCGTTGCGGGTTTGATATGCGGGGTCAAGTCTGACCCTCCCAGATGTAGGCACGGCCACCTACCTTTTCGCGACCCTCAAGCAGAGTGACCTTCATGCCAGCTTTTGCCAAGAGCGCAGCCGAAGCTAGCCCGGCGATTCCGCCACCGATTACAACAGCTGTCTTTTGGGTCATTTGGGCATTATTCCTAACATCGCCTTGGCGAGAATCACGATCTTTTGTGCATTCGGCACACTGATTCTTGACTCAATCAATTTGTCGGCTGGAGTATTTCTGATTCGCTCATTAAGAGCGGCAAAAAACATCTGAGCGGCAGCAACCGCCTTGCGTGAGTTTTTGGGCAACATCGGCAGAGTGGCCGCCGACATGGCCAGGTCAGCATTGATGTCGGCAACCAGGCGAGCTTTTTCGGACTCATTAAAAGTGCTCACATTGACATCAGGAAAATAGCTGCGACCGAGCTGTTTAAAGTCGGCGGCTAGGTCTCGCAAGAAGTTCACTTTTTGAAACGCGGCACCAAGTGCTCTGGCTCCCGCAACCAAGCGGCGTTCGTCTTCTGCGCTATAAACAGCTGTGCTGTCAGTCAAGAATGCCCGCAGGCACATTAGGCCAACTACCTCGGCTGAGCCATAAACATATCGGTCAAAACTTGCCTGGTCGTGTTCGCGCTGGGTTAGATCGGCACGCATTGAATAAAAGAACGGCTCGATGATTTCGCGCTCGATACTGCATTTGACGGCACTTAGGGCAAAGGCGTGAACCACCAGGTTGGCACTAAAGCCGATTTCAATTGCCCGATATGTCTCGGCTTCAAGTTCGTCGAGCAGCTTCTCGGCAACATCCTTATTGGCGGCGCCATCTACGATTTCGTCGGCAACGCGAACCAGACCATAGATATTGCGAACATCCTGGCGAACTGACTTGCTCAGCAATTTGGTGGCCCAACCAAATGAAGTTGAATAGGTCTCAATCACCTGGTTGGTCGACGCCTGGGCAGCCTTTGAATAAAGAGCAAGCCCAAAGGGTCTTAAATCGCGCGAATCGGCCACGACTTCATCTTATGGTTAGCCAGCAGGGCAGGCGGCATCAAGGTTTAGGATTGACCTTATGACTGCTGACATGAAGCCAAGAAGCCGTGCCGTAACTGATGGAATTGAACGCGCTGCCGCCAGAGGTATGTTGCGTGCCGTTGGAATGGGGGATGCCGACTGGGAGAAGCCGCAAATTGGTGTGGCTAGCTCTTGGAACGAAGTCACCCCTTGCAACCTTTCACTAGATCGTTTGGCCGATGCGGCCAAGATGGGCGTGCATTCAGCACACGGATACCCGCTTGAATTTGGCACCATCTCAGTTTCTGACGGCATTTCAATGGGCCACGAGGGCATGCACTTCTCACTGGTGTCTCGCGAAGTCATCGCCGACTCAGTAGAAACCGTTATGCAGGCCGAGCGCCTAGACGGCTCGGTTCTTTTGGCCGGCTGTGACAAGTCACTGCCGGGCATGTTGATGGCTGCGGCTCGACTAGACCTAGCATCTGTCTTCTTGTATGCCGGAACCATTGCTCCGGGTTGGGTAAAGCTCAGCGACGGAACCGAAAAAGAAGTGACCATCATCGACGCTTTTGAAGCAGTCGGCGCCTGCAAGGCCGGCAAGATGTCACGCGAAGACCTAGATGCCATCGAGCGCGCAATCTGCCCAGGCGAAGGCGCTTGTGGCGGCATGTATACCGCTAACACCATGGCTTCGGCTGCTGAGGCACTGGGCATGAGCTTGCCAGGATCAGCTTCACCACCATCTGCAGACCGTCGCCGCGACGCTTGGGCTCAGCGCTCAGGTGAGGCAGTGGTCAACCTGATCTCAAAGGGCATCACCGCTCGTCAGATCTTGACCAAGAAGGCTTTCGAAAACGCCATTGCCGTGACCATGGCGTTCGGTGGTTCAACCAACGCAGTTCTTCACCTATTGGCAATTGCTCGCGAAGCTGATGTCGACCTTCAGCTAGACGACTTCAACCGCATCGCTGACAAGGTGCCACACCTAGGAGACCTAAAGCCATTTGGTCAATTCGTTATGGCTGACGTCGACCGCGTCGGTGGTGTTCCAGTGGTTATGAAGGCGCTGCTTGACGCTGGTCTAATCCACGGTGACGCTCTAACCGTTACTGGCAAGACCGTTGCCGAGAACCTTGAGGGCATCAACCCACCAGACCCAGACGGCAAGATTATCCGTGCTCTTTCAAACCCAATTCACAAGACCGGCGGTATTGCTGTTCTCAAGGGTTCGCTTGCGCCTGAGGGCGCCGTTGTGAAGACCGCGGGCTTTGACCTTGAAGACTTCACTGGCCCAGCACGCGTGTTCGAGCGCGAGGCAGCGGCCATGCAGGCGCTGACCGAAGGCAAGATCGGCAAGGGCGATGTAGTGGTAATTCGATACGAAGGCCCTGACAGACGGACGATTCTCAGGCGGCACAACCGGCCTTTGCATCGGACACATTGCACCAGAGGCCACCAATGGTGGACCAATTGCTCTGGTTCGCGATGGCGACTTGATTCGAGTCAACATCGCTGCTCGTTCGCTCGAACTACTCGTTGAGGCCGAAGAGCTGGCTGCCCGCAAGCAGGATTGGCAGCCCCTTCCACCGCGCTACACCCGAGGCGTTCTCGCAAAATATTCAGCACTCGTGCACTCAGCATCTGAGGGCGCAGTTACCGGATAGTTTGCTTTTCAAATGCTCAGACGATTGTTCGCAGTCTTGAGCTACTTGGCATCGACACCATCTTTGGCTTGCCTGGCGGAACCATCCTTCCGACCTACGACCCACTGATGGATTCAACAAAGATTCGTCACATCCTGGTTCGCCACGAGCAGGGTGCCGGCCACGCTGCTGAAGGCTATGCCTCGGCAACCGGCCGCCTCGGTGTTTGCATCGCGACCTCTGGTCCGGGCGCAACTAACCTAGTTACCGCAATCGCCGACGCCTACATGGATTCAGTGCCACTATTGGCAATCACCGGCCAAGTCAACTCGCACATGATCGGAACCGATGCTTTTCAGGAGGCTGACATCGTTGGAATCACGATGCCAATCACCAAGCACTCATTCCTGGTCACTCGCCCAGAAGACATCCCAGAGACCATTGCGTCGGCAGTTTTGATTGCAACCACCGGCCGCCCAGGCCCAGTTTTGGTTGACATCACCAAAGACGCTCAGGTCAAATCGGCTGAATTCAACTGGCCGCCAAAGGTTGATCTGCCTGGCTACAAGCCAGTGACCAAGCCTCATGGCAAGCAGATTCAGGCAGCAGCGCAGTTGATCAAAGAAGCAAAGCGCCCAGTTTTGTATGTCGGTGGCGGCGTTGGCCGTGCCGGCGCGCACAAAGAGCTATTCAAGCTTGCTGAAATCACTGGCGCACCAGTGGTCACCACCTTGATGGCTCGCGGCGTGTTCCCAGATTCACACCCTCAAAACCTAGGCATGCCGGGCATGCACGGCACCGTTCCTGCGGTGACCGCGCTGCAAAAGAGCGATCTTCTAATCACCCTTGGCGCTCGTTTCGACGACCGCGTTACCGGTGACGTAAAGAGCTTTGCGGTTGGCGCCAAAGTAATTCACGTTGACATTGATCCAGCAGAAATCGGCAAGATCCGTTTTGCCGACGTGCCAATCGTGGGCGATGCCAAAGAGGTAATCACCGAGCTAAACCAAGAGCTAACTGCCAGCATCAAGGGCAAGCTAGATCTTGCTGATTGGTGGCAGTTCTTGAACGGCTTGAGCGAGCGCTACCCACTTGGCTTCACTCCGGCAAACGACGGCAAGCTTTCGCCGCAGCACATCATCAAGCGCATTGGCGAGCTAAGTGGCCCAGAGGCTATCTACACAGCCGGCGTTGGTCAGCACCAGATGTGGGCTGCTCAGTTCATCAAATATGAGCGCCCAAACGCTTGGTTAAACTCAGGCGGCGCTGGCACAATGGGCTACTCGGTTCCCGCTGCAATGGGTGCCAAGGTTGGCCAGCCAGATCGCCTAGTTTGGGCAATTGACGGCGACGGATGTTTCCAGATGACCAACCAAGAGTTGGCTACCTGCGCGATCAACAACATCCCGATCAAGGTTGCTGTTATCAACAACTCTTCACTCGGCATGGTTCGTCAGTGGCAGACCCTGTTCTATAGCGAGCGTTATTCGAACACCGATCTGCACACCGGCACCGATGCGCTGATGATTCCAGACTTCGTCAAACTGGCTGACGCTTATGGCTGCCTTGGCATCCGTGTTGAAAAAGAAGAAGAAATCGATGCCGCAATCAAGCTGGCCATGGAGACCAACGATCGCCCTGTTGTGATCGACTTCATTGTTAGCCGCGACGCTATGGTTTGGCCGATGGTTGCCGCTGGTCTTTCAAACGACGCAGTTCAATATGCTCGCGATGCGGCACCGATCTGGGACAAAGAGGACTAATCATGACAACTCACGTTCTCTCACTTCTGGTTGAAGACAAGCCGGGTCTGCTAACTCGCGTTGCCGGACTATTTGCTCGTCGTTCATTCAACATCGAGTCGCTTGCCGTCGGCACCAGCGAGATTCCGGGCCTTTCGCGCATCACTGTTGTGGTCAGCGTTGAGGGTGCCCCGCTGGAGCAGGTCACCAAGCAGCTGAACAAATTGGTAAATGTGATCAAGATTGTTGAGCTTGAGGCAGATCAGTCAGTTCAGCGCGATCACATGTTGATCAAGGTAAAGACCGATGCCAACACTCGCTCACAGGTGCTCGAGGCGGTAACCTTGTTCCGTGCTCGCGTTATCGACGTTGTGAGCGATGCACTGATTATCGAAGTCACCGGCGACACCGCAAAGTGCGCTGCGTTTATCAAGGTTCTTGAGCCATTCGGCATCAAAGAATTGGTTCAATCAGGCGTGTTGGCGATGGGTCGCGGCTCAAAGTCAATCACCGAAAAGGTGCTCAAATAACAAACTTCGAATGACTCAACTCGAGATCGTTCGTTAGCTTCACAGATTCAAAACTCAAGCAAACAAAAACAAAGGGATATAAAAATGGCTGAAATCTTTTATGACAAGGATGCAGACCTTTCGATCATTCAGGGTCGCAAAGTTGCCATCATTGGTTATGGTTCACAGGGTCACGCTCACGCGCTGAACCTAAAGGACAGCGGTGTTGACGTTGTTGTTGGTCTTCAGGCTGGCTCAAAGTCACGCGCAGCTGCTGAGGAGCAGGGTCTAAAGGTTGTCACTCCAGCTGAGGCTGCTGAGTGGGCAAACGTAATCATGATTCTTACTCCAGACCCAGCACAGCGTCACGTATACGCAGAGGCAATCGAGAAGAACCTTCAGGCTGGCGACGCACTTGTTTTCGGTCACGGTTTCTCAGTTCGCTACGAACTAATCAAGCCTCCAGCCGACGTAGACGTATTCCTAGTTGCGCCAAAGGGCCCAGGCCACTTGGTTCGCCGCGAGTACCTAGCCGGCAAGGGTGTTCCAAACCTAATTGCAGTTGAACAGGACGCAACCGGTTCAGCATTCGAACTTGCACTTTCATACTCAAAGGCAATCGGTGGAACCCGTGCGGGCACCATCAAGACCACCTTCACCGAAGAGACTGAGACCGACCTATTCGGTGAGCAGGCAGTTCTTTGTGGTGGCGCTTCACAGCTAATCCAGTATGGTTTCGAGACCCTAACCGAAGCTGGCTACCAGCCAGAGGTTGCTTACTTCGAGGTTCTTCACGAGCTGAAGCTAATTGTTGACCTTATGTATGAGGGTGGCATCGCGAAGCAGCGTTGGTCAGTTTCAACCACCGCTGAATACGGCGACTACATTTCTGGCCCACGCGTTATTGGCCCAGAGGTCAAAGAGCACATGCGCGATGTTCTAACCGACATCCAGGATGGCACCTTTGCTCGTCGTTTCATCACCGACCAGGATGCAGGTGCACCAGAGTTCCTTGCGCTGCGCGCCAAGGGCGAGGCGCACCCAATCGAGAAGGTTGGCCGCGAACTTCGCAAGCTGTTCTCATGGTTGCGCAATGCAGACACCGAGGCAGACTATGTCGAGGGTTCAGCAGCTCGCTAAATCTTGCAAAAAAAAAGGGTCCAGCTTCGGCTGGGCCCTTTTTTCTTTATTGAGTCTTGGCTTTTCTAGTTGTCGAGCTCTAGCTCTAGCAGTGGCTGGTGGTTAATCTGGCGCGACAGTGAGAGCGGCAGATAATGAGGCAGATTTTCTGCAATAATTCAGGCAATGCACGGGGGGTGCAGGTAAAAAACAAATGAGGGGGGATCGAGTGAAATATACAAATCGATCAAATAAGAGTGCGATTGGAATATTGATTTCCGTCGGACACTAGTAGCCCTCACACAGTCCGGTAATAAGCGTTGCTACACAACTCCCATTCGCCTTTATCAAGTGGTTAACGGCGTCAGTTCATACTGGAAAACCATCAATCCAAGTGTTGTTGTTTCAATGAACAACAAGATTTTGATCACATCAATACCGTCGACAACATCGACCTGTTAGGCAAAAAATTAGCGATCTAGTTCCAGTTTTTTCATTTAATTGGACGACCTGGCCTTTTGTTGAGGTAGGCGACTCAGGTTCACCAACTCTGCAGAATGTTCTACCAGAGGCTCTAGTAGAGGAAATAAAAGCTTGGTCTGGATATTTCCTGGAGACCTTCGATGAAAATACCGGGTTTTCTACCCCAGATGCCAAATCTAAAGTTAACCGTGACTATGAGCAGCTTTGCAAGATACTAGATGACCTCGGGATCTCGTATCGCGCAAATAATTGGTGGTCTAATCTTTAGCTTCAGATAAATCGAGAAGGTTGGTCGCGAACTTCGCAAGCTGTTCTCATGGTTGCGCCAGGCAGACACCGAGAAGGACTACGTAGAGGGTTCAGCTGGTCGCTAAAGATCAAAACAAGAAACCCGTCACCGGTGGTGGCGGGTTTTTTGTTTCTCGGAACAGGGCGGTTGAAAGGGGGGTTGCAGCAGGAACCCCTTTAAGAAACAAAAACATTCAAAACCATTCACTCGAATGGTTATTCTGAATCAAAACTTTGGGCGAAAGGCGAGTGCAAATGTCAGCTAGAGAATATGTCTCTACAAAACGAGGTTCGCTAGTAGTCCTGATTGTTTTAGGCGCCATGGGCGCGGTGCCGGCGCTTTCGACAGATTTCTATCTTCCAGGTTTCCCTGCAATCGCTAGCGATCTCAGCGTGAGCCTTGAGCAAATGCAGCTGACATTGGCCGCATCGTTCTTTGGCCTCGGGGTTGGCCAATTGATTTATGGACCGATTTCAGATCGCTACGGTCGCCGTATTCCGGCGATGATCGGACTTGCCTTGTTTGTCCTAGGTTCATTCATTTGCACACTGGCACAATCATTTGAAATTCTTATGCTGGCTCGCTTGTTTCAGGGACTGGGAGGAGCCGCCGCCGTGGTGATTTCTAGGGCCATTGTTCGCGACCTTTATGAGGGCAAAGAGATGGCCCGCAAGATGTCTGCGATTCAATCAATCATCACAATTTCTCCGACCATTGCGCCGACAATCGGTGCATTAATTTTAATTTTTGCCGACTGGCGCTGGATTTTTGCATTGTTAGCAGTGCTTGGTCTGGCCATCTGGATTGCCATTTGGCGCTTGCCTGAATCTCTAGCGCCAGACAATCGAAACCAACACAATTTATTGGATGCTCTCAAGTCGTATGGCCAGCTGTTAAAAGACCCGGAATATCGCACCAACACGTTGCAGGTATTTTTCAACTCGCTGCTGATGTTCGCATATGTAGTTTCTGCACCGGCGCTATACATGGGGCAGTTCAAACTTTCGGGCTCCGCACTTGGCGTGATCTTTGGTGCAACTGCAGTGGCATTGTTTTTGGGTTCGCAATTCAACCGGACACTGCTAAAGAAATATTCAATCGAAGGAATTCTTAATGCAGCAATCTGGATTCAAGTTGCCTTGGTCGCTTCACTGCTGGCCGTGACCTTGCTCGCCCCAAACCTGTACGCCGTGATTTTTTTGCAAATGGCGACTATCGCAGTTTGTGCACCAATCTCGACCAACGGCATGACTCTAGCTTTGAAGCACTACTCGCACAAAGCCGCAGCAGCTTCTGCCGTGATTGGCACTCTTCAGTACGGATCTGCCGCAGTTATGGGAACAATATTGACTGCGGTTGCAGCGGCACCTCTGCTTAGGATGAGCGGGGGCATGATGGCTGCGTCTATCTGCGCGATAGCAATCATGTTGATTAGGGGCATGCAAATCAAAAAACAGGAGGCTAGGGCTTGATCGACCTAAGAAGTTCATTCGGACACAAGTTTCTGCTCGGATTACTTGGCCTGCTAAGCGCGTTCCCGGCACTATCCACCGATTTATATTTGCCAGCCTTCAAGCAGATTTCTGGATCGCTAGGAGTCACTGATTCTCAACTGCAGTTGACGCTGGCCATTTCATTTTTTGGCTTGGCCTTGGGCAGTCTTTTTTGGGGGACAATTTCTGACCGATTCGGGCGAAAAGTTCCGACGGTTGTCGGCATCGGAATATTTGTTATCGCTAGTGTTGCCTGTGCGTTGGCGCCATCGTTTGCAGTGCTGCTGATTGCCCGACTCTTTCAATCACTCGGCGGTTCTGCTGCTTTTATTGCAGGTCGCGCAATTATTCGCGACCTATACAGTGGCCAAGAGATGGCGCGCGTCATGGCCGCTGTTATGTCGATCTTTCTAATTGCGCCAATCCTTGGGCCATCCCTGGGCGCTGCGATACTAAGCGTCGCCGATTGGCGCTGGATCTTTTACACTCTTGCGATTATCGGTGGTGTGGCAATTGCCTGCATGCTGCTGTTGCCTGAAACACTCGAGCTACAGAACCGAAGCTCCCTCGGTGGAATAGCGACACTACAGAACTATACGAAGATTTTGCGAGACCGGGAATATGTGTTTGCGATTTTGCAAACCGCAGCTTCTTCATTTATGACTTTCTCATACGTGGCCTCGGCGCCATCGGTTTATATGGGTCACTTTGGCATTAGCGAAACTTGGTTTGCGGTGATTTTTGGTGCAAATGCAGTCGGCTTGCTGGCTATGACTCAAATCAATCGTCGACTTCTGAAGAACATCAAAGTGGTGCGAGTTCTCGGCGGGATGGTTATATTTCAGGCGAGCAGCGGCTTATTGCTATTTGCGCTGGGTAATCTAACCGAGTCGCTTTTTGCTGTGATTCCACTGGTGATGCTAACCCTGAGCGCCAGCCCATCAATCGGCGGCAATAGCACCACGTTGGCCTTGCATAACTTTAAAGTGAACGCAGCTCAGGCCTCCGCGCTCATTGGTGTTATTCAGAGTCTTTCGGCAACCTTTGTGATGAGCCTATTGGCGGCTGTGCCGCTTGAGCCGCTGTTGAAAATGCTGACATTTATGGCATCGGTAGCAGTTTTGGCTCTCACAGTTCTAGTTATTAGAAGTCGCGAACTCAAAGCACGACCGGTCGATCTTGAGAGCTAGCCTGCAGGTCAGGCGGGCCGAAAGCACGGCCCAAGCCTAGAGCTCGAGCTCAAGCAGGGGTTGCTGCTTGATCTTTCGCACGAACTCAGTGCTGTCGTGTTCAAAATCAACGTTATTAACAAACTGCAATGTCAGTGGCAGGCCGATTTTTTGCCCCACCGAGACCAACGCTCGCGAAGCATCGATTCGGTTCATGTTGCCAACCAGCAAAACCTGAAGCTCGGTTGGCGGTGGCCCTTCAATCTGAGCCAGGCGCTGCGCCCAGGCCCCATAAATAAATGCCTGCTGAAGGCCAAACAGGCCGGTCAGTGCTTTTGGCAGCAGCGCAGCAGGCCCGTAAGAGTGCGCGACGATCTGAAAGATTGCGGCGAACAGCGGGTGGCTGACATTCGCGCTAATCAGGCGGGTGCGGCCAAGCGCTTTATCGTTCACGTATCCAACGTCAACCAGGCGATCCACTTCGCGCATCGCAGTCGGCACGCTGGTGAATGCATATTCGGCCAGGTCGGTGATGGTGAACTCGGTGCCCGAGCTCATAAATAGCTTGGCCAGAATCAACCCCTGCACATCGCTGCGAATTAGCGGCGAGAGCAATCCGGGTTTTGGCTTCATTTGGTCACCCTTTTAGCTGATTGAATCTGTTTCATAAAATGAAAGATAACTTACAGCTAATGAAATAATCAAGCGATTTTTTCGACTGGCAAAGCCATACGCTTGAGAGCATGACTAAGCCAATTGTTTTGATCGCCGAAGAACTTTCACCTGCAACTGTTGCTGCATTGGGCCCTGATTTTGAGGTTCGCAACATCGATGGCACCGACCGCCCGTTGCTGCTAAAAGAACTCGCAAACGCAGACGCCATCTTGGTTCGCTCGGCAACTCAGGTTGATGCAGAGGCAATTGCCGCGGCACCAAAGCTGAAGGTGATTGCTCGCGCCGGTGTTGGTCTAGACAACGTGGACATCAAGGCGGCCACCAACGCTGGCGTCATGGTCGTAAACGCGCCAACCTCAAACGTTATCTCTGCCGCTGAGCTTGCTATCGGCCACCTGTTTTCTTTGGCTCGTCACATTCCTGATGCCAACAAGTCACTGAAGGCTGGCGAATGGAAACGCTCAAAGTTCACCGGTGTTGAGTTCTATGAGAAGACCGTTGGAATCGTCGGCCTTGGCCGCATCGGCACCTTGGTTGCTCAGCGCCTGGCCGGTTTTGGCGTCAACCTAATCGGTTTTGACCCTTATGTGACCCCAGCTCGTGCCGAGCAGATTGGCGTCAAGTTGGCCACTCTAGACGAGGTTATGGAGCAGTCAGACTTCATCACTATTCACATTCCGAAGACCCCGGAAACCACCGGAATGATCTCAACCGAGCAGTTCAACAAGGCCAAGTCAAACCTGCGCATCGTCAACTGTTCACGCGGTGGAATCATCGATGAGGCTGCGCTTTATGAGGCGCTAAAGTCAGGCCAGATCGCCGGCGCCGGCCTAGATGTTTTTGTTCAGGAGCCACCAAAAGAGTCTCCGTTGCTTGAGCTAGACAACATCGTTGTCACCCCGCATCTTGGTGCATCAACCGATGAGGCTCAAGAGAAGGCTGGCATCTCGGTGGCTAAGTCTGTTCGCCTAGCGCTTGCTGGCGATCTTGTTCCTGATGCCGTGAACGTTGCCGGTGGCAACATTGACCCATCGGTCAAGCCGGGCATCTCGCTCATGGAGAACATGGGGCAGATTTTGTTTGGCATCAGCGGCGGAAACGTCTCGGCAATCGAGGTTGAGGTGCGCGGAGAGATCGCGGCACACGATGTTTCGGTGCTGAAGCTTGCCGGACTAAAGGGCTTTTTTCAGAACGCCGTCACCGAGCAGGTTTCCTATGTCAACGCACCTCTTATGGCCGAGGCTCGCGGAGTCGACGTGAAGCTAACCGTTGACTCGCACTCTGAGGAATATCGCAACGTGACCTCGATTCGTGCGACCCTGGCTGACGGCACAACCGCATCGGTTTCGGGCACCGTAATTGGGCCAAAGCTGCACCAGAAGATTGTGAACATCAACGGCTATGACGTTGAGTTGGCTGTTGCAGAGCACCTAGTCATGATGGTTTATGCAGACCGCCCGGGCATTGTGGCTATCTATGGCAAGGCATTTGCCGAGGCTGGCATCAACATCGCGGCAATGCAGATTGCTCGCGAGCAAAAGGGCGGCAAGGCGCTGTCAATCATCACTGTTGACTCACCGGTTGCCGCTGATGTGCTCGAGGGTGTTCGCGTTGCCATCGAGGCCGATGTGCTTCGCGCCATCGACATCACTCTTTAGGTCTACGCGGACTACATTTGCTTGGGATTTTGAAAGTCGGGGCAAGATGAATCGCACTCTGCCACCTACGCTCCTCGCATTCCTTCTATTGGCAGCCGACTCTTTATGTTTCTTGGTTTTTGGATTTGGTGCTGCAAACTTGAGTCAAATATTCAACTTTTTGTTTTATTTTTCGCCTTTTTTGCCACTGATAATTTTGACCAGGTTCGCACTGGCCGGATTTTTCTTTAGTTCCGTGGGTTCTCAATTGTGGCGAAACACAGCTGAAGCATTTTTCTGGAGCGGACCAACAGTTTGGGTAGGTATTCAACTTTTGCCTCTGTTTGAAACCTCAGTCATTGAAAATGTCCGATTGATCACCTTGGCCTTGTACTTGGCTTGTGAGACAGGGCTCTTTTTGCTCACCAGAAAGCTACAAATCGAAAAGGGAACTAACTAAACATGGATGCTCAGTATTGGAACGAAAAGTACGAAGCAACAGAGGATTTGATCTACACCGAGACGGTAAATCGATTTGTTAAGGAGTTTGCCGAGCCGACCATCGCTGGCGCTAAAAAGCCAGGCAAGATGATCGACCTTGCCGGTGGTGAGGGTCGCAACTCGGTTTGGTTCGCCGAACAGGGCTGGCAGGCCGAGAATATCGACTTCTCGAAAGCAGCTCTATCAAAGGCGCTGAAGTTCGCCGAGCGCCGCGGTGTGAGCGACCTGTATTTTGCTCACGTTGCCGATGCCACCGGTTTTGAGTCGGTGCTGACCCCGGTCGATGTGGGTGTGATTGCCTATCTTCAAGCCTCGAACGAAGACATTTTTGATGCAATCGACTGCTTGGTTGAGAACAT
Source organism: Actinomycetota bacterium (assembly GCA_041191585.1). GTDB lineage: Bacteria > Actinomycetota > Actinomycetes > Actinomycetales > Microbacteriaceae > Rhodoluna. The sequence continues at coordinate 16,048 of JBEEOO010000012.1, read as the reverse complement.
CAAAAAGGGCGGCTACCTGATCGGAGTTTGGCACGCTCGTGAAAACTTGCAGGGCGGCTTTGGCGGCCCACAGGACCCAGCGGTTTTGCCAACCGCAAGCGAGCTGGCCGAGTTTTTGGCCGAGCTGCCGGTTGAGGTTGAAGTGCTCGAGAACCGCGACGGTCAGATTCAAACCAAAGAAGGCCTAAAGCCTTCGGTTACATTGGTGTTAAAGGCCCGAATCACCGCCTAATCGAGCTGTAGCTATGGGTAAACTCATAGCTAATCAACTCGATTGGAATCAAATTGACTCGCGAATATGACATTGCCGTTATTGGCGGAGACGGCATTGGGCCAGAGGTTACAGAAATCGCTCTAGAGGCGATTCGTCGAGTGACCCAGGGTTCTGGTGTGACTTTCAAGACCACCGAGTATGACCTTGGCGCTCGCCGATATTTGAGCAATGGCGAGACCCTCACCGATGCAGATCTTGAGTCACTAAAGCAGCACGATGCAATTTTGCTCGGTGCCATCGGTGACCCCCGCGTTCCTTCAGGCGTGCTCGAGCGCAACCTGCTGCTAAAGCTTCGATTCAACTTCGATCACTACATCAACCTGCGCCCAACCAAGCTCTATCCGGGCGTGGTCAGCCCACTTGCAGACCCGGGCAAAGTTGACTTTGTTGTGGTTCGCGAAGGCACCGAAGGCCCATACGTTGGCAACGGTGGTGTGATTCGCAAGGGCACCCCGCACGAGGTTGCCAATGAGGTCTCGGTCAACACCGCCTTTGGTGTCGAGCGCACCGTTCGATATGCGTTTGAACTTGCGTCAACTCGCGAGCGCAAGCAGGTCACGCTAGTTCACAAGCACAACGTTTTGGTTCACGCTGGCTGGCTATGGCAGAACACCGTGAACCGCATCGCCGAAGAATTCCCTGGCGTGAAGCACAACTACCTACACATCGATGCCGCCACCATTTTTATGGTGACCGACCCAGAGCGCTTCGATGTGATTGTCACCGACAACCTATTCGGCGACATCATCACCGACCTAGCAGCTGCGATCGGCGGCGGCATTGGTCTTGGCGCATCAGGAAACATCAACCCTGACGGCGATTTTCCGAGCATGTTTGAGCCGGTTCACGGTTCAGCGCCAGACATCGCCGGAAAAAACTTGGCCGACCCAACCGCAGCGATTTTGTCAGCTGCGCTGTTGCTAAATCACCTGCAAAACCCAGTTGCAGCAAGCCGAATCGAGAATGCGGTCGCCGCTGACCTTGCCTCTCGCGGCACTGCAAAACGCACCACCACCGAGGTTGCTGAGGCAATCTTGGCGAACCTCTAACCGCTTCAAGAAAGCAGCCCAAATGGCAGACCTGCAGTTTAAAGTCACCCGAAACTCAACCCCGCTAGCCGATGATGCTCGCGAAGCGATCCTCGAGGCTCCGGTTTTCGGTGCCAACATGACCGACCACCAGGTGGTCTGCGTTTGGCAAAAAGGTGAGGGCTGGATCAGCGCCGAGGTAATTCCTTATGGCCCAATCCTGATGGACCCATCAGCTGCAGTGTTGCACTACGGGCAGGAAATCTTCGAGGGCATCAAGGCCTATCGTCACCAAGATGGCTCAATCTGGACATTCCGACCAGAGGCAAACGCCAAGCGTCTGCAGAAGTCAGCTCACCGCATGGCTCTTCCGGAGGTTCCTGAAGATCTCTTCATCGAAGCGCTTCGTCAGCTGATTGCCGTTGACGGCAAGTGGGTTCCGCAGCCGGTGAACGAAAAGACCCTTTACTTCCGTCCGTTCGAAATTGCGGCCGAGAACTTCTTGGGTGTGCGTGCTGCACACCGCGCCGAATTCCGCGTGATTGCATCTCCGGTTGGTCCATATTTCACCGGCGGCGTCAAGCCAATCTCAATCTGGGTGGCCCTTGATTCAGCTCGTGCCGGCAAGCACGGCACCGGTGAGGCAAAGACCGGCGGAAACTACGCCGCATCTCTTTTGGCTCAGGGCGAGGGCTATGACAACGGCTGCTCGCAGGTTATGTTCCTGGACGCCGAAACCGCGACCCACATCGAAGAGCTCGGCGGCATGAACCTGTTCTTCGTTTTCAAAGATGGCCACGTTGCCACCCCAGCCCTAGACGGCACCATTCTTCACGGCATCACCCGCGACTCGGTTATCCAGTTGATCAAAGACCGCGGTCTAAAGATTGAAGAGCGCAAAATCAGCTTGGATGAAGTTTTTGCCGGCATTGAGTCTGGTGAGATTGTTGAGGTGTTTGCCTGTGGCACCGCCGCGGTTATCACTCCAATCGGTGAGTTCAAGAGCCGCAAGGGCAACGTTGGTTCAGCTGACGCAAAGCCTGGCGAGCTAACCGTCAGCCTGCGTGAAGAGCTCACTGGCATTCAGTATGGAACCGTTGCCGACCGCCACAACTGGCTGGTCAAGCTGGCCGACTAATGCGCGTTGCTCGATTTGGTTATAACGGCGAGCCTAGATTTGGCTTGGTTGACGGACCAGAACTGATTCTGCTTAAGGGTCACCCGCTGGTGAACGGATACGAAACCACCAACGAGCGCGTTGCCATCAAAGAGGTCAAGCTTTTGGCGCCGACGATTCCGAGCAAGGTTGTTTGCATTGGCAAAAACTATGCCGATCACATCGCCGAAATGGGCCTGCCAACCCAGCCAGAGCCAACCATCTTTCTAAAACCGTCGAGTGCAATCATCGGCCCGGGTGACCCAATTGTTTTGCCTCGCCAGAGCGAGCGCGTTGAGCTTGAGGCTGAGTTGGCCATCGTGATCGGCCAGATCGCCAAAGATGTCACCGTTGATTCAGCCATGGAATACATTTGGGGCTTCACAGTGGCCAACGACGTAACCGCACGAGACCTGCAGGCCAGCGACGATCAGTGGGCTCGCTCGAAAGGCTTCGACAGCTTCTGCCCAATCGGCCCCTGGATCGAAACCGAGTTTGTTCCTGAGGGGCAAATCATCGAAAGCCGCATCAACGGTGAGGTTCAGCAGGCTGGCACCATCGATCAGATGATTCACGGTGTCGCCGAAATCGTTTCATACGTGTCTGAAAACATGACCCTGTTGCCTGGCGACATTATCTTGACCGGCACTCCGGCTGGCATCACCACCATCAGCGCCGGCGACATCGTCGAGTGCGAGGTTGAGGGTGTCGGCAACCTGTTCAACCCGGTTATCTAAAGCCCGGTCCACTTCACCGGCCGGCTATCTAAACCGCCACTCATCTAAACTGGAGCCATCATGACTTCGCCAATTTCTGCCGCAATTACCGCGCCATTTTCAACCGCTACCGGTGCCGACGTTAAGGTGCGATTTTGCCCTTCACCAACCGGTTTGCCTCACGTTGGTTTGATCCGAACCGCGCTATTTAACTGGGCCTACGCCCGTCACACCGGCGGCACCTTCCTGTTCCGCATCGAAGACACCGATGCTGAGCGCGACAGCGAAGAGTCTTTCGAGATGATTCTCGATGCACTTGGTTGGCTTGGTCTTAACTGGGATGAAGGCGTTGGCGTCGGTGGCCCGGCAGAGCCATACCGTCAGAGTGAGCGCAAGCACATTTATGAAGAAATCATCGCCAAGCTAAAAGCGTCTGGCCACATCTACGAGAGCTATCTAACCGGCGAAGAAATCGACGCCCGCAATGAGGCGGCCGGTCGACCAAAGCAGCTCGGCTATGACAACTCAGAGCGTGACCTGACCGAAGACCAGAAGGCCGCCTATCGTGCCGAAGGTCGCAGCCCAGCTCTGCGCTTGCGCGTGCCAGATGTCGACATCAGTTTCACCGACCTAGTCCGCGGCGAAATTACTTTCCCGACCGGCTCGTTCCCTGACTTTGTCGTAGTTCGCCCGAATGGCCAGCCGCTTTATACCCTGGTCAACCCGGTTGACGATGCGCTAATGGGTGTCACTCACGTGCTTCGCGGCGAAGACTTGCTTTCTTCAACCCCGCGCCAGATCGCGCTTTACAACGCCATGTATCAGGCCGGCATCACCCAGTTCATCCCGCAGTTTGGACACTTGCCTTATGTAATGGGCGAGGGAACCAAAAAGCTTTCGAAGCGCGACCCAGAGGCAAACCTCTTTCACCACCGCGACCGCGGCTTTATTCCAGAAGGTCTGTTGAACTACCTAGCGCTTCTTGGCTGGGGCCTGAGTGCCGATCAAGACATCTTCACTCTTGATGAGTTGACCGCTGCGTTCGATGTTGCAAATGTGAACCCCAACCCAGCTCGCTTTGACCAAAAGAAGGCTGATGCCATCAATGCGGCTCACATTCGCAAGCTGACAGCAGAAGATTTCAAGTCACGCCTGGTGCCGTATCTGCAGAGCGCAGGTCTGATTGGTGCCAGCCTGACCGAAGCCGAAGATGCGATTCTTACCGAGGCAGCCCCGTTGATTCAAGAGCGCATCACCGTGCTCAGCGAAGCGGCTCCGATGCTGGGCTTCTTATACAAGTCGGCAAACGAGATTGTTGTTGAAGATGACGCCAAGGCGGGCATGCCGGCTAACACTCGTCAAATTATTGACGCTGCAATTGTTGCCCTAGATTCGTTGAGCGAAGCCGATTTCAAGACCGAGGCAATTCAAGAGGCGCTGCAGTCTGCGCTGATTGATGGGCTGGGTGAAAAACCGCGCAACGCGTTTGGGCCTCTGCGCACCGGCATCTCTGGTCGCCGTATCTCACCACCGCTGTTCGAGTCGATGCAGATTCTGGGCAAGGCTGAAACCCTCACGCGCCTTCAGCAGTTTGCCGAAGCGAACTAGTCGGTCTAAGATAGACAGTCGAGCCTAGGCTCGGTTCCATGCTCTGGGGTATGGTGTAATTGGCAACACGAAGGTCTCTGGATCCTTTGTTCTTGGTTCGAGTCCAGGTACCCCAGCTTTAGAAAACAGTCGGTTTTATACCGACTGTTTTTCTTTAACTAGACTTTGGGCATGAATCCAGACGTCGCCGCCTACTTGGCCCTGCAACCACAACCACAGCTTTCTGTGCTCGAGCAAATGCACGCCGTTGCGATGAAGGCGATCCCAGAAACCGAAGACGTTATTTCATACGGGATTATCGGTTTCCGATACAAAAAGAAGGTTCCATTTTTTATCTCGGGATGGAAAAAGCACGTCAGCATTCACGGTGGGCGAGTGCTCGGCAAGCGGGTTCACGAAGTTTGGCCAGAGGCAAAAGTGGTGGGCACAACTATTCAGATTGACCCGGCAAAGCCGCTGTCTGAAGAAACGCTTCGGGCGATTATCACACTTAGACTCGAGATTTTTGACGAGTCTGGTGGCCGTCAGTAGTTGATTGATTCGCCCGGCAGCAAATAGGTAAACTCTCCACCGATTGATTCGGCGACCGCTTTGACGCGACCGTTGTTTAGCTCGTGGCCTTGCTCGCTCAGGTGAATGTTGTGAGTGGCAAAGACTCGCTTTGGTTTGATTGCGGTCACGAAATCCATGACGTCACCGATTTTTAGCCATGGTGCAGAGGTTGGGCAAGCCAAAATTTCAACCGGTCGATCTGGTTGGGTATAGCTGTCACCCGGGTAATAGAGGCGATCATTCACCATCACGGCACAGTTTTGAATCAGCGGGATGCTGCGGTGAATTTCGATGTGCATGTCACCAAAGAACTCAAGTGTGAACGAGCCGGCTGAAACATAGTCACCGTGATGAACGGCTGTCGTTGGGTGGCTGAAACCCGGCGCCTGACGAAGGCGTGCACAAACCTCATCGGTGGCAAAAATTTGGACATTTGGGTTCTGCTCGATGATGCGATTCAGTTGAGTTTCATCACAGTGATCGTCGTGACTGTGGGTAATCACAATTGCCTGAACATTAGTTAGACCATCAACCGGGCGGCAATAGAAGCCCGGGTCAATCACTAGTTTTTGATCGCCCTCTTCAACAATTAGGCAGGCGTGCTCATACTTGGTGATTTTCATGTCTTTATTGTGCCAACAACCTTGGCGTCGGCAATAAACTTTGGGCGATTGCCCATGAACGATAGCAAGAGGATGCTGTGTCAAAAATTGGTTTGCTAATCAACCCGACATCCGGTGGCGGTCGCGGTCGTGCACTTGCTGCCAAAGCCGTCGATCGTTTTGAGGCTGCAGGTTTCGGGGTTCTGAACCTGAGCGCAGGCAGCGGGGCAGAGGCAGAAGCGCTAGCGAGAACGGCAGCGGCACAAGGCAAAATCGATGCCCTAGTGGTTGCTGGTGGCGACGGCACAGTTCACCTTGGCGTGAATGTCTGCGCAGATTTTGATCTGCCACTGGGCGTTATTGCGATTGGAACCGGAAACGATATTGCACGCACAATCGGTCTGCAGCTGTTAGACGAGGACGCCGCAATCGCCGCCATCATCGATAATTTTGACTCCCCGGGAGCAATCGATTTGGTTCAGGGCAAAACCAGCGAGGGCAACTTTTGGTTTGCCGGAACCGCTTCGGCGGGGTTCGATGCACTGGTGAATGCGCGAGCGAATCGCTGGAGCTGGCCCAAGGGCCCCAGCAAATATCAGCTTGCCATGGTTTATGAATTGGCCGGTTTTAGGTCGATCGATTATCGAGTTCGCATCGATGGGGTGCAACGAGAATTCAAAGCCATGCTTTGCGCTGTGGCCAATGCGCCGGCTTTTGGTGGCGGGATGCTCATTGTGCCTAGCGCAGACATTACCGACGGCAAGCTGGAGCTTTTTATAGTGCACAAAATCGGCCGCCCAGAGCTAATCAAAATTTTCCCAAAGGTTTATAAGGGCGCACATGTTGACCACCCTGCGGTCGAAATCATTCGAGCAAACGAAGTGGTCATCGAGTCGGGCAATATGCCGGTTTATTCCGACGGTGAGTTCGTCGGCCACGCGCCTTTGACCGCAAAAGTGCATCCGGGAAAGCTAAAAGTCGTGGGCGCCAGATAAATCTTTAGTTTTTGTCTCGGGTTTCAAAGATTCGTTGTGAACCGGTCGGGCTTTGTGGCATAATCGAGAGGTTGCTCAAACGGCCCCATCGTTTAGCGGCCTAGGACACCGCCCTCTCACGGCGGCAGCAGGGGTTCAAATCCCCTTGGGGTCACCAATTCGCTCTTGATGATTAATTCTCGGGAGCGAATTTCTTTTAACCGGATATTGCCGGTTATTTGCGTCGGCGTTGCAGTGCAGTGGCAATCAAAATGAGCGAAGCCGGAATCAGAGCAGCTAAGTTAAGGCCAACAAACGCATACGCGGTCAATATGCTGCCTGCAATGGCCCCACCAAAAGCGCCCGACAGGCTCATGAGAGAGTCGCTAACGCCCTGGACGGTGGCTTTTTCATCGATGCTGAGGCTTGATGACAGCAGTGCCGAACCCGAAACCGTGGACGCCGACCATCCCAGACCCAGCAAGAACAAGCCCACTACGACCAGGTCGTGATTTTCGCTTCCAAAACCGGCAATGGTTAGTGCGGCTACATAAATCAACTGCCCCAAAACCACCGTGCGAAGTTTGCCGATTCGGTCTGCCAACCAGCCGAACAGCGGGCTGAAGGCATACATGCCGGCAACGTGCATGCTGATGGTGAAACCAACCAGCACCAAGGTGGCACCATGACTTTTCATGTGGATCGGCGTCATCGACATAACCGAAACCATCACCATGTGGCTCAGCGCGATCACAGCCACGGCATAGGCTGCGGTCGGGTTGGTTTTAAGAACTGCGATAGCCGCGCTAAATGAGGTTTTGCGCACCAGACCCTTGTGCTCATCGGCGCTGGCGGCCTTGGCGGTCAGCAGCGGGTCTGGCCTGAGGCCGAACCAGAACACCGTGGTGCTCAAAATCTGGGCCGTGATAGTGAACAAAAATGGGCCGGTATAAAGCGGCATGTTTAGTGCGTGGCCAATGATTTCGCCGGGGCCAAACAGGTTTGGCCCGATAACTGCGCCAGCAGTGGTTGCCCAAACCACCAGTGAAAGGTCTCGGCCGGCTGATCGATTTGAGGGCAAGTCAGTTGCAGCAAAGCGAGCTTGCAGACCGGTTGCAGAACCCGCGCCCAGCAACAACAAAGCCAACAGCAACAGTGGAAACACCTCAACGTAGGCCGCAGTGATTATCAGAATCGCACCCGAAATCGCCATCGCGGCACCGGTGGCCAATGCAACGCGCCGACCGCGAGAGTTGGCCAGTCGAGCTAGGGGGATTGCGATGGTTGCTGCACCCAAAGTGCTAAAAGTTGCCGCAGCGCCAGACCAGGCCGCAGAACCAGAAAGTTTTTCGGCGAGCAGAGCGCCGATAGAGAGCACCGAACCGAGGCCAAAACCACCTAGAACCTAAAAGGTAAACTTGACTTTCATTCATTTTGAGGTGTTGCATGACAAATAAGCCACTAACTTTGGCCGAAAAAGTATGGCGCGACCACTTGGTCGCCAAGGGCGAAAATGGTTCTCCAGACCTGCTCTACATTGACCTGCACCTGATTCACGAAGTCACCAGCCCACAGGCATTCGATGGCTTGCGTATGGCTGGTCGCCCGGTTCGTCGCCCAGATCTGACTATTGCTACCGAAGATCACAACACTCCAACTCTTGACATCGACAAGCCGATTGCCGACCCGACTAGCCGAACTCAGATTGAGACCTTGCGTCACAACGCAAAAGAATTTGGCGTTCGCATTCACTCGCTGGGCGACAAAGACCAGGGCATCGTGCACGTGGTTGGCCCACAGCTTGGCCTAACCATGCCAGGCATCACGGTTGTTTGTGGCGACTCGCACACTTCAACCCACGGTGCATTCGGCGCCTTGGCATTCGGCATCGGCACCTCTGAGGTTGAGCACGTTTTGGCCACCCAGACCCTGCCGCTAAAAGCGTTCAAGACCATGGCGGTCAACGTCGAGGGCACACTGCGCCCAGGCGTGACCGCGAAAGACATCATCCTTGCTGTGATTGCACAGATCGGCACCGGCGGTGGCCAGGGATACGTGCTTGAATACCGCGGTTCAGCGATTCGTTCGCTTTCAATGGAAGCCCGCATGACCATCTGCAACATGTCAATCGAGGCTGGTTCTCGCGCGGGCATGGTGGCTCCGGACCAGATCACCTTTGACTACCTAAAGGGCCGCCCACACGCACCCGAGGGTGCCGACTGGGATGCCGCAGTCGAATATTGGAAGACTCTGCCAACCGATGAGGGTGCAGTTTTCGACAAAGAAATCTTTTTGGATGCAGACACACTTGACCCGTTTGTTACCTGGGGCACCAACCCAGGGCAGGGCGTCAGCTTGCTCGACGTGGTGCCAAACCCAGACGACATCGACGACCCGAATGAAAAAGCCGCAGCGATTCGTGCCCTTGAATACATGGATCTAAAGCCGGGCACCAAGATGAAGGACATCCGGGTTGACACCGTGTTCTTGGGCTCGTGCACCAACAGCCGCATCGAAGATCTTCGTGCGGCAGCCGACATCATCAAGGGCCAAAAAATGGCCGACAACCTGCGCATGCTGGTTGTGCCTGGTTCAGCCAAGGTTCGTCTGCAGGCTGAGGCTGAGGGCCTAGACAAGGTATTCAAAGACTTCGGTGCTGAGTGGCGTTTTGCCGGTTGTTCGATGTGTTTGGGCATGAACCCAGACCAGTTGGCCCCGGGCGAGCGCGCCGCATCAACTTCTAACCGCAACTTCGAGGGTCGCCAGGGCAAGGGTGCACGCACTCACCTGGTTTCACCGGTGGTTGCTGCCGCAACCGCGATTCGCGGAACCCTTTCAGCACCTGCAGACCTAGAAGGAGCCAACTAATGGAGAAATTCACCGTTCACAGCGGCGTTGGCGTCGCTCTAAAGCGCAGCAACGTTGACACCGACCAGATCATCCCAGCGGTTTATCTAAAGCGCATCACCAAAACCGGATATGACGACGCACTTTTTGCAGCTTGGCGCAAAGATCCAGATTTCGTTCTAAACCAGGACGCATTCAAGAACGGAACCGTATTGGTTGCGGGTCCGGATTTCGGCACCGGCTCTAGCCGCGAGCACGCCGTTTGGGCGCTTCGCGACTATGGCTTCAAGGTGGTTTTGTCACCTAAGTTCGGCGACATTTTTAGAGGCAACTCAGGCAAGCAGGGCTTGGTTGCCGGCGTGATTTCTGAAGCTGACACCGAAAAGCTATGGGCTGCTATCGAGGCCAGCCCAGGTGCTCAGATTGAAGTTGATCTGCCATCGCAAACCGCCACGATTGGCGACCTAAAGGTGCCATTTGAGATTGACGAATACACTAAATGGCGTCTGCTAGAAGGGCTAGACGACATCGGTTTGACCCTGCGTGACGAGCAGAAAATCACTGATTTTGAAGCACAGCGCGAGTCTTGGAGACCTAAGACCCTGCCAGCGAAAAGCTAAGGACCAGCATGAGTCAGATCACCGTCAACGGTGGCAAACCGCTTATCGGTCGAGTTGACCTAAAAGGCGCAAAAAACCTAGTCACCAAGGCCATGGTTGCGGCGCTATTGGGCGATGGTCCAAGCGTGCTAAAAGACGTTCCGTTCATCAGCGACGTTGAGATCGTTTCAAGACTTTTGCAGCTGCACGGTGTCACCATCAGCCACAGTGCCGATGGCGAGATGCACCTCGACCCAAGCAACGTTAAATCAGCGCGTATGGTCGACATTGACGCGCACGCTGGTTCATCTCGAATCCCAATTCTTTTCTGTGGCCCACTGTTGCACCAGCTTGGCGAAGCTTTCATCCCAGGTCTAGGTGGCTGCCACATTGGCGACCGACCAATCGACTATCACTTTGAGGTGCTGCGCAACTTTGGTGCAGTAATTGAAGAACTACCAAACGGCACCCGACTTTCAGCTCCAAAGGGTTTGCACGGCGCAAAGATTTCGCTTCCTTATCCGTCGGTTGGTGCCACTGAGCAGGTGCTGCTAACTGCAACCCGCGCCGAAGGTGTCACCGAGCTTTCTGGTGCAGCCATTGAGCCAGAGATCATGGATCTAATTGCGATCCTTCAAAAAATGGGCGCAATCATCTCGGTTGATACTGACCGCGTGATTCGTATCGAAGGCGTCAAGAAGCTAACCGGCTATGTGCACCGCGCGCTATTCGACCGTAATGAAGCCGCTTCATGGGCCTGTGCAGCAATCGCCACCAAGGGTGACATTTTTGTTGGCGGCGCTCGCCAGCAAGAGATGACAACTTTCCTAAATGTGTTCCGCAAAGTTGGCGGTGCGTTTGATATTCAGGATGACGGCATTCGCTTTTGGCACCCAGGCGGCGACCTAAAGCCTGTTGTTCTCGAGACCGACGTTCACCCGGGCTTCATGACCGACTGGCAGCAGCCGCTGGTTGTGGCATTGACGCAGGCCAAGGGCCTTTCGATCATTCACGAGACCGTCTATGAAAACCGCTTCGGTTTTACCGATGCACTGGTCGACATGGGCGCTCAGATCCAGATTTATCGCGAATGCCTAGGTGGCACAGCTTGCCGCTTTGGTCAGCGCAACTTCAATCACTCGGCAGTAATTTCTGGCCCAACCGAGTTGCACGCTGCCGACATCCGTGTGCCTGACCTGCGCGGTGGATTCAGCCACATGGTTGCTGCATTGGCAGCCAAGGGCACATCACACGTATCAAATGTGCAGCTAATCTCGCGTGGCTATGAACATTTCTTGGCCAAGCTAGAGGCACTCGGCGCTGACTTCAGCTACACCGAATAAGCGAGGTTTCCAGTGGCCAAAACTTCAAGCAAGGCAAAATCTGAATACCTAAAGATGCCCGACATCAATCCCAAAGAGCGTCACTTTATTTTGGGGGCGATTGCCGCAATCTTGATTCCGATTGTGCGCTTGATGTTCAAGGTGCACGCAAAAGGCCTCGAAAAACTGCCTAAGTCTGGCGCATACGTGTTGGTTTCAAATCACGTGACTAACGTTGACGCTCTGGCAGTTGCCTATTTCGTCTATGTCAACCTCAAGCGAGCTCCGCACTTCTTGGCCAAGGGCAGCTTGTTTAAAGTGCCATTGGTTGGCCCACTTCTTCGCGCTGCCGGGCAGATTCCGGTTTATCGCGGGGGTCAGCGCAATGACGAACCACTTCGCGCAGCGCACGCTTTTCTAAAAGCCGGGCACATGATTTCGATTTTTCCTGAGGGCACACTGACCCGCCAGCCTGACCTTTGGCCGATGCGCGGCAAGACCGGTGCAGTTCGCTTGGCTCTCGAGACCAACGTTCCGGTTTATCCGATGGCTCATTGGGGCAGCGAGCAAATTTTGGCTAACTACGGCAGCAAATTCAAACCTGGATTCTGGAAGCCGGTGAATGTGATTGTCGGCGATGAAATCGACCTGACTAAGTTCAGAAACGGCAAGCTCACCCCGTCGCAGGTGCATGAAGCCACCGATTTAGTGATGGCTGAAATCACATCACTAGTTGAGCAGCTGCGCGGCGAAAAAGCTCCGGGCGAATTGTGGGATCCGGCAGCTCACGGACAAAAAGAACACGGAAACTTTAAGAAAGAGGCAGGCAAATAGCCATGACTAAAGTCACTGTGATGGGCGCGGGCAGCTGGGGCACAACCTTTGCCAAGATTCTGGCCGACGCGGGCAACGAGGTCACTCTGTGGGCTCGTCGCGAAGACGTGGTTGAAGAGATCAACGAAGAGCACCGCAACGGTGACTATCTGCCGGGCATCGACCTGCCATCAAATCTTTGTGCAACCAGGGACGTCGCGGTCGCACTTGCCGGTGCCGAGCAGATTTACATTGCGATCCCATCTCAATCGCTTCGGGCTAGCTTGACCGAGTGGGCTCCGATGATCGATCCGCAGGCTATTTTGGTCAGCCTGATGAAGGGTGTCGAAAAAGAGTCTGGTCTTCGCATGAGCGAGGTTATTGCCTCGGTGGCAAATATTGATAGCGATCGAATTGCCGTGATTTCGGGCCCTAACCTAGCTCTAGAAATTGCTGCTGGCCAACCAACCGCATCGGTTGCCGCATCAAGCAACAAAGAGACCGCAGCTAAAGTTGCCGCCACCGCAACCAACGATTACTTCACCACTTTCACTAACAGAGATGTGATCGGAACCGAATTCGGCGGCATCTTGAAGAATCTAATCGCGGTCGCCATCGGCATCGTCAATGGCGTCGGCTATGGCGAGAACACCAAAGCTTCGATTATGACTCGCGGTCTGTCTGAGATTTCACGTTTTGCAGTGGCCTATGGCGCCAAAGAAAAAACTATGGTTGGCCTAGCTGGCCTTGGTGACCTAATTGCCACCTGTGAATCACCCCTTTCTCGCAACCACAAAGCCGGTGAAATGCTGGGCAAGGGTTATTCAAAGCGCGAGGTGCTAAAGCGCATGTCGCAGACCGCAGAGGGCTTGGCTTCAGTGGCACCTATCTTGCAGCTGGCAGCCGAAAAGGGTGTCGAGATGCCTATCGTGCAGCAGGTTCAGTTAGTTATCGAAGGCAAAATGAAGCCTAAAGACATCGCACCTCAACTAACTAACAACACCGATGGGCCACAGGGCGAATAATGACTAAATTGCGCGTTGCTCTGCTGTTTGGTGGGCGTTCCAGTGAGCATTCCATATCTTGCGCTACTGCCGCGGGTGTGATGGGTGCAATTGATCGCGACAAATACGAGCTGATTCCGATTGGAATCACCCAAACCGGTCAATTCACTTTGGCTCCAGACGACCGTGACCACTTCAAATTACCAGCACCCGGCCAGCCACTTCCGGTGGTCGAGTTTGAAGGTCGCAGCGTCGAGTTCAAATTCGATGGCAGCCACGAACTGATTTTGATTGAGGGCGATAACCGCAGCAGCCTCGGCAAAATCGACGTGGTTTTTCCGGTTTTGCACGGCCAGTTCGGCGAAGACGGCACCATGCAGGGCCTGCTTGAGCTTTTCGGTGCACCATATGTCGGCAATGGCGTTTTCGCTTCGGCCGCCGGCATGGATAAAGAATTTACCAAAGCACTCTTCCTGCAGGCCGGCGTTCCGGCGACACCTCACGTGGTGGTGCGCGAAAACGATATGCTCGACAATCCTGAGGGCGTGCTGGCCGATGTGCGCGCACTTGGCGGTTTGCCGTTGTTCGTAAAGCCCGCTCGAGCTGGCTCTTCAGTCGGTGTCTCTAAAGTCAGCGATTGGGCCGACTTTGGCCCAGCGGTTGCCGAAGCGCTAAGGCACGATTCAAAGTGCGTTATCGAACACGGATTAGTCGGTCGCGAAGTTGAGGTTGCAGTCCTGGCCGGCCGAAACGGCAGTGAGCCTCGCGTCACTGTTGCTGGCGAGATTATCGTCACCGGTCGCGAGTTTTATGACTTCGAGGCCAAGTACCGCGATGACAAGGCTGTCGAGCTAGTGATTCCGGCAAGCATCACCGAAGCCGAGTTGACTGAGATGCAGGATATTGCGCGCCGGGCATTCAAGTCGCTTGACTGTGCTGGGCTCGCTCGCGTTGACTTCTTTTTGACCGCCAACGGCTTCTTTGTGAACGAAATCAACACCATGCCGGGGTTCACGCCAATCTCGATGTTCCCGTCACTTTGGCAAGCCAGCGGCATGACCTATGTTGATTTGATTGACGAGCTAATCCAGTTGGCGCTCGAGCGCTAAATCATTGCAGTGAGCAACCTGCTATTTGCAACGCTTGCTTGCTGGGATGTTCGAAACCGCCGAGCCTAAAGATTCAAGAGCGCTGACCCCTGAAATCTGAGCCGAGTCGACAATAACTTCGGTTGCAGGTTTGGCGGCAAAACTAATGAATCGATAGCTCGGCGCTTTGGAATCATCTACCAACCAATCGACCCCACCTGCGGTCACACATGGCAGATTGCTTACCTCGACGGGCTCAAGGCCACAGCGCAAAATGACCGCGGTTGGGTTGCCCCAAGCGCCGGTTGATTGAGCATTCGTCTGGCGTTTACTTAGGTCGCCAACCTGATCCGGCAGGCGCACAATAATTTCGGCACATGTCGGATCATTAGCCTCAGGCGCCGATTCAACCACCACGGTTGCTGTGCATCCGGTTAGCAGGGTCAATGACAAAAGACCGGCGGCGAATAGTGCGGTTACTGGCAAAAATCTCATCAAACAAAGGCTACCTTTGACTTGTGTCAAATAGCGAAACTATTGCCTCTCTAGGCGAAAACGAGAGCCTAAAACGAACCATTGCCAGGCTGAATTTGGCCGAATCTGCGCTGGTCGGACCTGGCGATGATTCGGCGGTTGTCGCCGCCCCAGACGCTCGTTTTGTGGTCACTACCGACACCATGGTTGAGGAGCATGACTTCAGGCTCGACTGGTCAACCGGCTATGACTTGGGTTTCAAGGCGGTCGCCAGCAACGTTGCCGATGTTGCTGCCATGGGCGCGGTTCCGACCTCGCTGGTTGTTGCTTTGGTCGTGCCAGCCAGCACCACAATCCACTGGCTCGAAAGCTTTGCAGACGGCCTTCGTGATGCGTGCCAGCAATTAGCACCCGGATGCGGTGTTGTCGGGGGAGACCTAGCCGCCGGTGACCAGGTCGTGATCTCAGTGGCTGCACACGGCAGTCTTGAGGGGCGCGAGCCGGTGCTGCGAAGCGGTGCTCAGGTTGGCGATGTTGTGGCAGTTGCCGGCACGCTCGGCCGAGCTGCTTGTGGCCTTGCGTTATTGTTCAGCGAAAACCAAGACGCCATCAATGCCTATGACGATTTCGTAAATGTTCAGAAGCGCCCGCAGCCGCCAATCGCTGCCGGCAAGCAGGCTGCCGAAGCCGGTGCTACCTCAATGCTCGATGTTTCTGACGGCTTAGCCAAAGACGCAAACCGAATTGCCAAGGCGTCTGGCGTGACCATTGAGATTGATCCGAAGATGCTGCAGGGCTACGAAGCCATGATCGAAGAGCCGGCCCGAGCAATTGGTGCCGACGAGAAGATTTGGGTGCTTAGCGGCGGCGAAGATCACGCGCTTCTGGCAACCTTTCCTTCAGACGCGCTGATTCCGCGGGCTTACAAGCCGATCGGAGTGGTTTTGCCAAAAGGCGCTGCAAACTTGATGCTTGGCGCACAGGCGCTGCC
>JBEEOO010000011.1:0-39402 GCA_041191585.1 Actinomycetota bacterium | reverse complement strand
CCACCAGTGACGATAAGAGCTGCTGCCATAACGGTGATGGCGGCCATTGGGCGACGACGAGATGACATCGACTTGCGGTTTAGAAATGACATTTTTAATAGCTCCGGTCGATTTACTTCAATACGTAGACGATTAGGAAAAGGCCGATCCAAACCACGTCAACGAAGTGCCAGTAGTAAGAAACCACAATCGCACCGGTTGCTTCGTAGTGACCGAACTTCTTGGCCGCATAGGTTTTTCCGATGATGAAGAGGAAGGCAACCAGACCGCCGGTCACGTGTAGTGCGTGGAAACCAGTGGTGATGTAGAAAGCGCTGCCGTATGAGTTTGCATTCAGCGCAACACCCTCAGAAATTAGGGTCGCGTATTCCCAAGTCTGGCCGGCGACGAAGATTGCGCCTAAGAAGTATGAAAGCAGGAACCACTCGACCATGCCCCACTTGACTGGAGACCAGCCAGTGCGCTTTGGCTGCATGCGCTCTGCCGCGAAGACACCGAACTGAGCGGTGAACGATGACGCAACCAGGATGATTGTGTTCACAAGTGCGAACGGAACATTCAGGATTGCGGTGTCGTGTGCCCAAATTTCTGGCGAGTTGGCACGAAGGCTGAAGTACATCGCGAATAAACCGGCGAAGAACATCACCTCGCTGCCTAGCCAAACAATAGTTCCAACAGAAGTAGAACTTGGGCGGTTAATTACGGGTGCACTTTGCGGCGTCAAGGTCGTCGTAGACATGCTCTAATTCTAACTCGCGAGGCAAATGAAACTGCGACAAATCGGCGATTTTCTGGCACTTTTCGGCAATAAACTTTGCCTCATGACTTCAGCAAACACTTGGCCGCAAATTTTGACCAAACTGGTCGAAAAAACCGACCTTAACCGAGCTGAATCGGCATGGGCCATGCAGCAGATCATGTCAGGTGAGACCGTCGACATAAACATCGCTGCATTTGTGGTTGCGCTGCGCTCAAAAGGCGAAACCATCGAAGAATTAGCTGGTTTGGTTGACGTAATGTTGGCTAATTCAGTCAAACTTGAAACCGGATCAGACGCTGTGGACATTGTCGGAACCGGGGGAGACCTGGTCGGAACCGTCAACATTTCGTCGATGGCGTCAGTTTTGACCGCTGCCGCCGGAGTTCCGGTCTTAAAGCACGGAAGTCGCTCAGCTTCAGGCAAAACCGGTTCATCAGAAATGCTTGAGGAGCTGGGAATCAGGCTGGACCTTGAGCCGGCTCGTGTGGCTGAGGTATTCCAAGAAGTCGGAATCACTTTCTTTTTTGCGCCACTGTTTCACCCAGCCATGAAAAATGTTGCCCCGATTCGCAAAGCGCTGGGTGTTCCAACGACTTTCAACTTTCTAGGACCACTGGCAAATCCGGTTCAACCAATCGCCACCGCACTGGGGGTGTCAAACCCACAGCTTGCCCCACTGATGGCTGGCGAAATGGCAAAACGAAGCAGAACCGCTTTGGTTGTGCGCGGAAACGACGGGCTGGACGAGCTGACCACTACTGATACCAGCGAAATTTGGCAGGTTTCTGGGGGAGAAGTGCAGCTGTTTGAGCTAGACCCGAGAGATTTTGGTTTGGCGCGAGTTGCACAAGACAAACTTCTGGGCGGTGACTCTTTAGAAAATGCACAAATTGCTAGCAAGCTGTTCGCTGGGTCAACCGAGGGAAATCTAGCTGCGGTCAAAGACATTGTGCTGCTGAATGCCGCATCTGGAATTGTGGCTTATCAACTTGCAAAAGATGCAAGCCGAGCTGAATTGAGCATCAACGACAGATTTGACGACGCGCTCACAACTGCACGAGAAGCTCTGGAGTCAGGGGCTGCTGAAGCGAAGCTGAACAACTGGATCGCAGCAACTCAGAAATAGTGAATGTCCATAAATGCCCAATTGCGGGCGAAACGGGCTAGGGGCCAAATAAACACTACTTGACATAATGTTTATTATCGGCAAATGGAGCAGAGCGCGGAGCGGGGCTAGCGCGTCAGAAAGTCAACCAAACCGTGTGGTCCAATTTGATCGGCGGTCTCTGCGAGTTCTGCGATTTGCCACCAGCGATACTCAAGAACATCTCGATGTTCATCCGGGGTCCAATTTGAATCGTCGAGTTCAAAATCTTCGACTAGATACTCAAAGAAATAATCAACGTATGTGTGGTGATTGATTCCGTCACCCCAGTGCCAAATTCCCGAGGTTTGCCAAATTTGTTCACCGAGCTGTTCTGATGAAACTCGAATTCCAGTTTCTTCGTAGAGCTCTCGCACAGCAGCATGCGCAGGCGTTTCGCCCTGGTCAATACCGCCTCCAGGGGTAATCCAGCGCGGCGGCAGGCCAACCTCAGGGTCGAAATGTGTTTTTAGAAGGAATATTTCGCCGTGATTGTTGCGGAGAATCACGCGAGCAGTTTCTCGGTGCTGACCTGGCTGCATTGCTTATGTTCCTAATTCGCCTATTTAGCTGGCCTGTTGGGCTTTGCCTTTGGCTCCATGCCAAACATGCGCATCGAGCGTTGCATCAGGTAGCCGATGCAGATAGCGAAAATCAGCGTGCCTTCACGGACCTGCCCGCCCATTAGCCATCCGATTGTTAGCACTGAACCCTCGTACATAGTTCTGACAATCCAGAATGGCCAACCGGTGATTCGCTGTGTGCCGATCATCAGGCCGTCTCGCGGCCCAGATCCAAGTTTTGCGCTGATGTAAAGCCCGGTTGCCAACGCAACTGTGACCATGCCGATCAGAAATGCCAGCATCTGCTGCCAGTATTCGTTTAGAGGCGGAAGCCACGGCATCCAAACGTCAGCAAAAATTCCGATCAATAGAGCGTTGAGAATCGATCCGATGCCTGGTTTAACCTTTAGTGGAATCCAGGCAATCAAAACAATCACGCTGACGATTACTGATGAGATGCCAAAGCTAAGCCCGGTTTGAACCTGAATGCCCTGGGCAAAAACATCCCAGGGTGCGATGCCAAGGCTGGCGTGCACCATAAGGGCGATTCCTAAACCGTAAATGAACAATCCCAGCATTAGGCGGCCAAAATCTAGCCAGCTTCTAGGATTGAAGGCACGTCGCATTGGTTCAGCCTATAGGAGTAGAAATGCAGCCTAAATCTGCCTACCTCTCCCCTGATTTTCGCCCGGGAGCTGTGCGAGTCTTTGCGCATCGTGGGTTTGCTGCTGGTGTTGGCGCTCCTCTTGATGAAAACACCCTGGCGGCTTTTCAGGCGGCATCATCTGCCGGAGCCGACTACATAGAGTCGGATGTTCAGCTCACCAAAGACGGCATCCCAGTGCTATTTCATGACCGAGATTTGGCCAGAATTGCCGGACGTCCAGAGAAAATTAGGGAACTTAATCTTGATGAATTGCAAGCCGTAGAGCTTGGCGAGGGTGGTGCAATTCCGACCCTCCGTGAGGTTTTATCTGCAATGCCGACGGCAAGGTTCAACCTTGACTTGAAGGTTTCGCAAGCGATAGGCCCTGCCGTTGCAGTAATTAGTGAGCTTGGCGCTTCTGAACGCGTTCTGCTGACCAGCTTTTCTGATCGCCGCCGCCGTGCGGCTGTGCGTTCGATGCCCGAAGCGGTGGCAAGTTCAGCCGGAGGTATCCGGGTTATTTGGCTCTATCTGTCACATTTGACTCGGTTTGATGGTCTATTCGGCATGCTCGCCAAGCCAGTGTCTGCACTGCAGCTGCCCACAAAAATGGCTCTCATGAATTTTGCCGACCCTCGGTTCATAGCTCGTGCGCAACGACACAATCTTGAGGTGCATTTCTGGACCATCAATGACCCAGATGAAATGCGCGAGCTGATTTTGCTGGGTGCCGACGGCATTGTGACCGATCGAGCTGACCTGGCCAGACGTGTTTCAGACTCGCTGAGCTGAGAGTTTGCTGTTAACCGCCCAAAACGGGATGATTGAGGGCGTTCAACATGTTGCCCTACCTGAAAGCTAGGTCTAGCGTTCTCAGGAGGAAAAATGTCACAACAGACAATGCGCGGAATGCGTCTCGGCTCACAAAGCTTAGAGAGCGAACGCGGCGTAAATTATTCGGCTCGATCAACTTTCAATTACGAATGCGCAAAGGGTCACGAGACCTCACTAGTGTTTGCTGCCGAGGCTGAAGTTCCACAAACCTGGCAGTGCCGTCAGTGTGATTCTGACGCGATTCTGCTTGAGGATGGCAAGAAGGTAATTCTTGATGCCGGCGAAGACAAGACTCCGCGCTCACACTGGGAGATGCTGCTTGAGCGCCGCTCACGTGACGAGCTAGAAGAAATTCTGCAGGAGCGTCTTGACTACATCCGTGCACGTCGAGCCGGTGGCCAAGCTGACTTATAGGACTTGAAGCCCCATAGGGTAACCAGCCAGAGGGCTTCCGCGACGATTCCATAAGTCATTTTTGAGCGGCCAACCGTGCGCTCGACGAACGTGATTGGTACTTCGGTTATTTGAGCGCCCAGTTTTTCGGCTCTCCAGGCCATCTCGACCTGAAAACCGTATCCGTGCGCGGCGATGCCGCTTAGATCCATGGTCCTGAGCAGTTTGGCGCTAAAAACTCTAAAACCAGCGGTCATGTCGTTTATGTTGCTGCGCAGCATGAACTTGGCATAGCTATTGCCGAATCTAGAAATAGCTTGGCGATACCAAGGCCAATTTTGCACCGCTCCCCCATCAATCCAGCGTGATCCGATAGATAAATCTGATGATTGCGCTGCGGTCAACATGGCTGGCAAATCTTCAACGCGGTGACTGCCGTCGGCATCCATCTCAAGAACATGAGTGAAATCGCGAGACAGGGCCCATTCGAAGCCGGCTAAATAGGCGCCCCCCAACCCCTCTTTTTTAGATCGGTGCAGCACACTTAGCCAAGGCCTGGTGCTCGCGAGCGAATCGGCCAGCGCGCCGGTCTGATCAGGGCTGTTGTCGTCAACCACCAGGACGCTGAGGTTGGCAAAAATTTGGTCACTTGATCGATCGACTTTCAGGCGTTCGATTTTTTGAATTGATCGCTCTAAGTTGGCCAATTCGTTGTAGGTCGGCATCACGATTAATGGTTTCACTGGCGTGCACCATCGGCGTCTTGAGAAGCCACAGCGCTATCGGTTTCGCCTTGACCTAGCGAAGTTGATGACATCCGGCGTCGACGCAGCGCGCTGCCGACACCAAAAATAGCTAGGGCCAGCGCTATGAAGTTATTGGCAAGTTCGAGTGGGCCGGCAAATAATGTGGCCAAAGTTTTGGAGGTTCTAAGCGGCACTTCGTTCACGAGGGCACCAGGCTCAAACGCCGCAAGCTGCGAGAGTGTTTTGCCATCGGGCAGATAGATGGCCGTGATTCCCACGGTGGACACGTTCACCACAGTACGCCCGGTTTCGATTGCGCGGAGTTTGGCAAGCGCAGCCTGTTGATAAGTCTCGTCACTGCGGCCAAAGTCAGCATTATTGGTTTGCGAAAGAATCACCTGAGCACCGCTGTTCACGAGCTCGCGCCCAATGTCGTCAACCGCGATTTCAAAGCAAATTAGAACGCCAAGTTTTTTGGCCCCTAATTCAAAAATGCCATCGCGTTCACCGAAGGTGTATCCCCGCGAAATTAGCCCGATTAGGTCGGGGGCTAACTGATACCAAAAATCGCGATCCGGCACATACTCGGCAAAAGGCACCGGCTTCTTTTTGTCATACCAATCGGTTGGGCCGGTTTGCGGCTGCCAAAAAATAGACGAGTTGAAGATCTCATCACCACGAACCGTGATGGCACCAAAAATTAGCGGAACACCGAGAGAATCTGTAGTCCCCCGGATTTTGCGGTCAGCCTGGGCGTCGAGAAACGGGCTCAGGTCTGATGCGTTTTCGGGCCAAACCACGACCTCAATCTTCTTGGCTAGCGGACTATCTTGTATGAGCTTGGTGGCACTTAGGTGATTGTTGAGGATGCTGCCGCGATCCGGGTTGGCAAATAGTCCTGCATTGGCGTTGCCCTGCACTGCCGCGACGGTCAGGGTGCCTGCCTCAGGCGTTGCAGATGGGCGAAGGGCAAACGTCGGAATTGCAAACAGCACTAAAACCAAAGTCAGGGTGAAGGTTCGGAACCGCAACGCTTCTGGAGTTCTAGAAGATTTCGCGACACTGTTCAAGAACAAGGCGAACAGGGCGCCGATGAATCCAACCACGAAAGTAAGGCCTGACAAACCGTTCAGGCTTACCCAATTAGCTAGCGGTGACTCGCTCTGGGTTTGCGCTAGTCGCGACCACGGAAAACCGCCATAGGGCAAATTGATCGAAACCCACTCGCGGGCTGACCAAATTGAAGCAATTGCCGCCGCTGCCAAAATCTGGGCGAAGGTTTCTTGACCATATCTTCGTTCTAGTGCCGACCAGGTGACCGAAATAGCAACCATACCCAGAGCAAAAATTGAAGCCTCTAAAACCGATAGCGCCAGCCAAGGCACCGGGCCCAGATATAGCGAAAGCCACTCGATTTGGCTGAGATAAAACGAAAGCCCGCCAACCATGCCAATCAACAGAGACCGAGAAAGACTGAGACCGCGCACAGAAATCACAAGCGCCGCGACCGACACAAAAATTAGCGGCCAGATGCCCTCACGTGGCATTGCCAAACTCGAGGCAAAACCACCAGCGATTGCCAAACAGAGGCGCACGAGCCAATCGCGCTTTGAAAATTTTGAACTAGCCATAGAACGAATACGCCACGATTCCACGCTTGACTTTGTCTACCGCTGACCTGGCGGTGTCGGCTATTTCAGGGTTGTCGCTCTGGGCAATCTGATCAAGCAGGTCGATTATTTGCTTTGCCCACCTAATAAAGTCGCCGGCAAGCAGGTCGGCGCTATCTAGAACGGTATCTAGCTTTGCGCCAGAGGCCCATCGATAAATAGGCTGCGCCAAGCTCATGTCAATTGGTGCGGTCTGGCGAAGTTTGTGGCGGCGAGCAAGATCTTCGAGGTTGTGCCAGATGTCTTCGGTTGCTTCAAAAATCTCACGGAAGTTGCCCTTTGGCATTCGTGGCTCAAAGTTCTCATCGTCACGACGGCTCTCATAAACCAAAGCGGCAGCCATCGCGGCAAGTGAAGGTGCATCGAGTTGACTCCACAGACCATCGCGCAGGCACTCGGCTACCAGTAGATCTCGTTCGCCATAGATACGCGCCAGAGCACGACCGCTGTCGAGCACCTCATAGTCACCATCGTTGTTTTTGATGTAGTTCAGGTCTTCGAGCAGGTCGCAGATTCGATCAAAAGTCTTTGCAACCTGGTTGGTTCGGCCCTCGATTTGGCTAAACACGGCATCGAGTTCGCGTGAAAGTTTGAACCAGCGCTCACCCCAGCGAGCGTGTGCTTCGCGTTCGTTGCAGGAGTGGCAAGGGTGAAGCTTCATTTCTTTTTTGAGTTGCTGCAGTCGCTGTTCTTGAGCGTGTCGGCCCTTAGATTGCCTGATGTCTTTGCCGCGTTCGGCACGAACTCGACCAGCTGACAGAGCTCGCTCTAGATCGCTGATCTCGCGGCGAATCTCGGCATATGTCGAAAAGTCTCCCTGATGGCACTCCATAGCCTTGGCATAGCCATCCAGTGACACCTGCTTCTCGCGAATTCCGCGAGCGAGGCCAACCACCGAGCGGTCAGCCTGAAATTGGGCAAATGAGGTTTCAAGAACCTCGCGAGCTCGCTCTCGCCCGAAAGCTTCGATCAGGTTTACCGCCATGTTGTAAGTCGGTCTAAACGGACTGATTAGCGGATAGGTGCGCTTGCTGGCAAGGCCGGCGACATTATTTGGGTCTAGCTGCGCACCCCATTGAATAACCGAGTGGCCCTGGGTGTCGATTCCGCGACGGCCCGCGCGGCCGGTCAGTTGGGTGTACTCCCCCGGAGTAATTTGAACACGACCCTCGCCATTGAATTTGTCTAGACGCTCGAGCACCACAGTGCGCGCAGGCATATTGATGCCTAGAGCCAGAGTCTCGGTGGCGAAAACAACCTTGACTAGCTTTCTTAAAAAGAGCTCTTCAACAACCTCTTTAAAAGCCGGCAGCATACCCGCGTGGTGCGCTGCTACTCCGCGCTCAAGGCCAGCCAGCCAGTCGAAGTATCCAAGTGTGCTGAGGTCTTCGTCGGCAATGCTGTGGGTTTTCTCTTCGACGATTCGGCGAATCTCTTGCTTTTCTTCGGTGGTGGTGAGTCGAATGCTATGGTGCTGGCAAGTCTTGACCGCGGCGTCACAGCCGGCTCGAGAAAAGATAAAGAAGATCGCTGGCAACATGTCTTCGTCTTCGAGAATGTCAACGATTTCGGGTTTGCTCAAGCGCTCGATTCGAGCCAACTCGGGCCGACCGCCATACCGTTTGCCCTTTGAGCTATAGCTGCGGTTGTTAGGTTGCCCGAGCTTTCGTTGATGCTTTTGGGTCAGCTCGCTGTTGACCACCTGGTTTTTGCCTTGCTCTTCGAAAAGCGGCAAAAGTTCATCGCCAAACAGAACATGTTGATTTAGCGGAACCGGTCTAATTTCAGAAACGATGATTTCGGTGTCGCCACGCACCTCGTCAAGCCATGCCCCAAATTCCTCGGCATTAGAGACGGTTGCACTGAGAGAAACGATCTTCACATCTTTAGGAAGGTGCAGAATCACTTCTTCCCAGACCGCGCCCCTAAATCGGTCAGCTAGGTAGTGAACTTCATCCATGACCACATAACCCAGGCTGATCAATGCGTTCGAGTTGGCATAGATCATGTTTCTGAGCACTTCGGTGGTCATTACGACAATCTGAGCGTCAGAATTTTGATTCGTATCACCGGTCAGCAGGCCAACTCGTTCGGGACCATAGCGCTTGACCAATTCGGCGTATTTCTGATTGCTCAACGCTTTGATCGGAGTGGTGTAAAAAACTTTCAGGTCTTGCTCTATCGCCAGGTGAATGGCGAATTCACCGACTATGGTTTTGCCGGCACCGGTGGGTGCTGCAACCAGAACACCTTTGCCCTGCGCTAGCTGCCTGCAGGCTTGAACCTGAAAATCGTCCATCGGAAACTTGAGCATTTTGGCAAAATTTTCGACCGAAGGCAGCGGCTTATTCTTCTTGGCCAGCGCGAATCGCTCTGCTGGGCTTAGCTGCTGTTCGGTCATGCCTGATTTATTTCGGCATCGAGGGCTTCAATTTGCTTGCCTCGCATGCGGTCTCTGATGCTCGCGACTCCGGCGGCCACAAAATAAAGAGCCAACAGCGGCACCATCAGCAAGAACATCGACATCGGATCTGCCGTTGGTGTCGCCAGTGCGGCTATCAGGGCGGTCAAGAAAACTGCAAGACGCCAAGATTTCAAAATAGCTTTTGCGGTGATCAGGCCAGCAAAATTCAGCAAAACCAGAACCACTGGCAACACGAAGGCGATGCCAAAAATCAACAAAATTCGCAGTGTGAACAGGATGTAGAGACTGCCGTCAATCAGATTGGTGCTGCCGGCTGGAGTGAAGCCAATTAGGGTCTGCACAAAGGCAGGAAGTGAAATCCAGGCTAGATAGCAACCCGCAAGAAAAAGCGGAACGGCTGAGAATACGAAGCCCAGAGTGAATCTGCGCTCACGCTTTTTTAGGCCCGGCGTAATGAATGCCCAGAGGTTCCATAGCCAAATCGGACTTGAGCCAATGACTCCGATAAAAATCGAAACCTGCAGTCGCATATCGAACGATGATGTGACGCCGCCAAAGTTAACAGCAGCTATTTGATTGCGGTTTTTGGCCACCTCAAGAATCGGCTGCTGAAGCAAGGCGAATACTGGATCGAAAATAAACCAGCCCACAACTGAGCCGCCAAGGATAAATAGCGCAGACCAAAAAAGTCGCTTGCGCAACTCTTTCAAGTGCCCCGACAGGCTCATTTTGCCCTCGGGGTTTTTGCGCCTAATCACTTATTTGTCAGAAGGCTTTTCGCCTTCAGATTTGCCTGATTCATCGGTCTTCATTTCTTTTTTGAAAACGCGAAGTGATTGAGCCAAGCTCTTTGCCAAACCCGGAAGTTTTGGACCGCCCCATAGAAGCAGGACAATCACAAGAATGATGATCCATTCCCAGCCGTTAAGACGCATTAGCTAAACCTGCTTTCATCGATGTTTAGGTCTTTCAATCTGGCTACAAGCCTACGCTGTCGGTCGGCTGCTTTTTGCTCTCTGTGCTTGATAATCGCACGGCGCTTAACTGCCGCTGCCGCTGGGTCCAGCAGGCTTTCAGCTGGTCGCTCGAGTTCGGTTTTTGTCTCAATCGCAGCCTGAAGAGGTCGAACTTGAGATTCGAGTCGGGTTAGCTGATGAAAAGTTGCCTCACCCTTAATGAAAAGCTCGTAGCCAATCAAAGCGAAGGCAATAAAAGCACCAATGCCAAGCACAGACCAGATAGCGAACCAAAGCCAGAAACCCATAACTACTCCTCGCTTCCGGCTAGATCGCCCTGAATGTCTTCTCCAAGCATCCTAAGGGCATAGTTTTTTACCACTTCGCGAGCTGCTTCTGGGGCGATCACCCTGGCCGCGCCACCGTATTTTGCGATAAGACGCCCGAGGTTTTGCAAGTTGCCCACGCGAATCGTGGCGCGAATTGTGGCCGATTGCTGATCTTTCGGCTCGGCAATTGCCTGAGTCTCGCTAATTAGTCGATAAGCCTCTGGGGTGACTTCAACAACAACCTCGATATCCGAGTTAGCCGCTACGTATGAGCGATCTGCATAGTCTTCGACTTCTTTGACAGATCTAGAACTAACTGCATCTAGTATTGCCAGTTTTCGCATTCGATCGAGTCTAAAAATACGCATGTCTTCGGCGAGGTGGCACCATCCGGCTAAATAATAAAACTGCCCATCAAGACTCAGGGTTAGCGGGTCAATGGTGCGTTCCGATGATTCTCCGCGCTGGTTTAGGTATTCACAGGAGATTTGTCGATTGTCGATAATCGCTTTTCTGATGAGCTCAGCATTGGATGAATCGCTGGCTGGTTTGACATCAATTGCAACCGAGATTTGAGCGCTGTCACCCGCCCCAAGCAGTTCAAGCAAATCGTTTAGTTCATCCTGGGTGGCAAATTCTGGGATGCCCTTGAGGTAATGAAGGCCAGCAGCAAGCGCCGAGGCCTGCTTGGTGGTCAAGTGTGGAACATCGGGCGCACTTTCTGCCGAGTTGAACTGAATGACGCCGCGCTCGAGTTCATCTAGGTCGATGTCATAGAACAGGTCTTCTGGGCGATTCTCAAACTTAGCCGCGGCTAGATTCAAAGTTCTTAGGGTTTGAACCACAGAATCGGCATCGACATCAAAATGCTGAGCAACCTCGGCAACGGTTGATGCGCCCTGGTTTCGCAGCAAGTATCCCGACACGGCCAGCATGAAGTTGAAACGGTCTTCGCCGTTGCTAAAAGCCTTTTTAGGCATGATCCGACGCCACCTGTTCGAATCCGCGACGAACTTCTTTGACTAGTTCGATTGGGCTCAGCACCGTCACATCGGCACCGTAATCCCGTAGTTCCTCAGCCAGCAGATATAGGTCTTGGTAGTGAATCTTTATATCGGAAGCGCTCTGACCTGAACCGCCGTTGAAATGAATCCAGGCTTCAGACTCAGGCTTCAGGCGAATGGTCGCAATCTGTTTCTCGACCAGTTCTTCAAGGTCTCGCAAAGCCTTTTCAAGGTGCTCCGGTGCCGGTTTTTCATATTCATCGTCATCAAACTGAATTTTTGACACGATTCGCTTAAGCAAGAAATTGCGAGGTTCTTCGCGAACAAAATCCCAGCCCATTAGGAGCCATTGACCATCAATGTTTTGCAGCGACCAAGGAAAAACCGAGCGGTCTTCAGCAACTTCTTGACCGGGCTTTCGGTAGCTAAAAGACACTGACTTACCCAGGTCGATGGCTTCGCTGAGCGCAAAGAATGATGGCTCGTGGGTTCGAATTCTCGGCACTAACCCGATGAGCCCAGAATCGTCAGATGAAATACCTAGGGCCCGAAGGCGATTGAGTGCTCGGCTGGCATCATCAGAAAGTGACGCGTGAGCCCAAGCCTGGGCTGCGAGCTTCAAAAGGCTGAGTTGCCTTGGACTCAAAACCACATCTTTCGGCCACAAAAATGCATCGGACGAGATGCGATAGCGAGTCTCGAGATTGTTCTCCATAGCCGAAGCTGGAATGTAGCTCTCGACCAGCACTCCTATTTCACGCAGTGATTTTTTGTCGCGCTCGAATTTGCGATCGATGCTTTGTGAATCGTCACCGGCTTCGAGTGAGTCGCGATAACCCTTGATGGCGTTATAGATCTCGTATTTATCGAGGCCGTACGGTGCAGAAAGCAGTGCGCAGGTTAGGTGCAGCAGGCGCTCGGAAAAGTCGCTTTTCTGCGGCTTCCAGTTGGCCACCGACATCTTTGCCCCCGGTGTTTGCTTGGCTACTTGATGCCCAGAATGTCGATTACGAATACCAAGGTTGAACCGGCGGGAATCGCGCCATTCTCTTGGTTGCCGTAGCCCTTGTCTGGAGGGATAACAGCTAGAACCTGCGATCCAACCTTCTGGCCAATCAGAGCCTCAAGGAATCCATCGATTAGTGAGCCCTTGGTGAGCGGGAAGTCAACCGGCTGACCGTTCTGCCATGAAGAGTCAAACTGGCTTCCGTCTTGCCAGAGGAATCCGCTGTAGTGTACCTCGACGGTTTGATCGGCCTTGACTTCTTCGCCGCGGCCCTGAATTACGGTTGAAACCTTCAGTTCTTTAGGTGCGTCGGTCTTAGGAATTGTGACGCCTGGCTGACCGCTGGTGGCGCGGACAACCGTTGGCATTCCAGACTGCGCTGGTTGCTCGTCACCTACTGCGTATGGCAAGAATACGCGTGTGATGTCGAACATGAAGACAATGCCGTCGTTAGGCCCGATTTCTAGGTCAGCAATGCCCTGGTTTTGGTGGGCAATCTTTGCTGGGAACAAAACCGCAACGCGTGAACCCTCGCGAACGCCGGCTAGAGCTGCACAGAAGTCTGGGCTGCCGCCTGCCTTTAGATACTGCGAGACAGCATCGGTGCCGTCAAACTTGGTGGCCTGGAAAACCTTGCCGGTGCCGGCATTGACGCCGACAAACTCAAACTCAGCTAGCTGGTCGCCGGTGATCTTTGGCCCAGTGCCTTCGCTGATGACCTTGGTCTCAACGCCCTTTGATACCAATGGGGTTGCAAATGAAACGGTTGGAACCTCGCCCTTGGCGCCTTCAACCTTGATGCTGTCCGCTGAGCTGCCGGTGACGTAGTCTTTGCAAACCTGCTTTACGCCATTGAAAACTGCGTCGGCTGAGTTTGAGGCTGAACAGCCAGATAGAGACACAAGTGCTGCAACGGCAACGATTAGAGCGAGTGATTTTTTCAATTGCTAACTTTCAAAACTAATGATTGGAATAAGTCTAACTAGCCGTTTTCGGTTCTAGCTTCGGCTGCTGAGTTGGCCGCGCGAACGGTCTTGCGAAGCTTCTTGTCGCTGATGGTCTTTTGACCCAGGTGGTCTGGGTTCCATACCGCCAAATCCTCGTCGGCAAACTCAGGCTTGGCCTTGGTTTTGAAGTTTGGCAGAACGGTTCCCGGTGCCAGCTTTCGAGCGGTCACCAAGAATGCGGTGTGCGCGATCATGCGGTGTTCTGGTCGCACAGCCAAGCCCTGAAGGTGCCAGTCGCGAACCATTGACTCCCAGGCTTTTGGCTCAGCAAATAGTTCAGTTTCACGAACTGCTTCGGTGAACCTGGATAGCTGGGTCACGGTTGCAACGTAGGCAATCAATACTCCACCTGGAACCAATGCCTCGGCACAGGTTTCGATGCATTCCCAGGGGGCCAACATGTCGAGCACAATTCGGTCGACTGTTTCGGGCTTGCACTTATTCGGGAGCTCTACCTGCAGGTCGCCCAATTCGACTGACCAGTTAGCCGGCTTTACTCCGAAATTGGTGACCACGTTTGCCTGGGCAATCTCGGCAAATTCGGCGCGGCGCTCAAACGAGGTCAGCTTTCCACTCTCTCCGATAGCGCGCAGCAGATACATGCTTAGAGCACCTGAGCCAACGCCAGCTTCGACGACGTTTGCACCAGGAAAAATGTCTCCCATGGTGACGATCTGTGCTGAATCTTTTGGATACACGATTGCAGCACCGCGAGGCATTGAAAGCACAAAGTCAGCAAGCAGTGGGCGGAACGCAAGGTATTCGATGCCATTGGCGTTCTTGACCACGCAGCCCTCTGGCTGACCGATGATGTCATCGTGCTTCATTTCGCCGCGGTGAGTGCCGAAAGCTCCACCAACGCGCAGAGTGATGGTGTTCAGGTTTCCCTTTGGGCCAGTGAGTTGAACCCTGTCCCCTGCCCTAAATGGTCCGGTTGGCAGGCGTTGCTCAGTCATTTGACTCCTTGAATAGTGATTGCAGGTCAGCGAGAGTGACGCCGCTAAGGGTTGGCCAAAGAATTCGGCCTGGTTCAGCAGGGATGCTGACGATGTTTGGAACACCGATTGCTTTTGTGCCGGCAAGTTCAGCCGCGGTTAGGCCGGTCTTTGAATCTTCGATGGCCACGCACTGTTCCGGAAGGAATCCGAGGCCAGCTGCTGCCTTCAAGTAAGCCTCTGGGTTGGGCTTGCCGAGCACCACGTCATCTCCGGCAACAATGAGGTCAAAGGCATCAAAGCCAAGAGAATCTGCGACGCGAGCCGCCATGCGCCGCATCGACATAGTGACAAGTGCGGTCTTGATGCCCGCCGCCTTCAGCTCGCGCAGAAGTTCAACTGCGCCGGGTCGCCAAGGCAGTGTGCCGACGAGTTTGGCAGTTACCATTTCTGTGAGTCGGTCAGTGATTTCTTGAGGGCTTAGCTCTGAATCAAGCTTGTGCTTGATGATTTTTGAAGACTCAAGCAGGCTAAGGCCAACAAGATCTAGTCCGTCTTCAGGCGTCCAGTCGATGCCGTGCTCACTTGCTAATTCGCTCTCGCTGCTCAACCAATGGTGCTCTGAGTCGATCAGGGTGCCATCCATGTCCCATAGAACTGCAAAAGGGGGCACTGGGATAGACATAATGTTTCGAGTTTAGTCTTTGCCTTATTGGCTTTAGAGTTAAATCTCTTTGCAAACCAGAGGACAAATTGAACCAACTAACCCCGACATTTTCAGGCCGCACATTGGTTGTCGCTTTTGAGGGCTGGAACGACGCCGCCGAATCGGCAAGCGCGGCTGTCAAATTTATGGCTGAGGCACTCAGTGCCGAAGTGGTTGGCTCTGTTGACCCTGAGGATTACTACGATTTTCAATTCACGCGCCCAAGCGTTGCCTTTGAATCTGACGGAAGCCGCAACATTATTTGGCCAGGTGCTGAGATCTGTGCACCGGCTAAAGAAGTTGTTCAAGCGAGCCCCGAATTTGGAAAAATCAACTTTCTAATTGGCACCGAACCCTCACGCCGCTGGAAGTCATTTACAGCTGAAATCATCGAATTGATTGAGGACCGTGAAATCGATGCCGTTCTGTTCTTGGGTGCCATGCTGGCTGATGTTCCGCATTCAAGGCCAATTTCTGTTGTGGCAACAAGTCAGAATGAGCACGCTCGCGATGAGCTCGAAATCGAGCGCAGTCACTACGAAGGGCCAATCGGCATCCTCAGTGTGTTGTCTATTGCACTCGAAAAGGCCGGCATTCCTTCGGTTGCGCTCTGGGCTTCGGTGCCGCACTACGTACACAACACTCCGTCGCCTAAAGCAACTTTGGCTCTGCTTCAAGAGACCGAGAGAATGCTCGGTGTTGAGTTTGACCATAAAGATTTGGCCCAAGAGGCATTTGCTTGGGAGCGCGGCATCGATGAAGTCGCCGAAAATGACGAAGAAATGGCTGGCTATATCGAGCAACTTGAGAAGGCCAAAGACACTTATGACTCTGAGGCTGCCTCAGGTGACGCGCTAGCCATGGAGTTTGAAAAGTTTTTGCGCGCCGCTGACGGCGAAGAAGAAACTAAAGCCGACTAAGCCTGAATCGCGCCGACGCTAAGAGCCACTAAAAGACCCGCTCCCAAAAAGATTCGCCAAATTACGAACGGCATGAACGAACCGCGATTTAGATACTTCAGCAACGCAACAATCACCGAAAAACCAACCGCAAAGGCTGCAACTGTGGATACTGCAGTGGCGGCCATCATGTCGCTGCTTAGGTCGCCATAGCTTTTGGCGAATTGATAAATTCCACTAGCAAAGACTGCTGGGATAGCTAGAAGGAAAGAATATCTAGCTGCCGCCTGACGCGAGAAACCCAGGAACAGCCCAACAGAAATGGTTCCGCCCGAGCGTGAAACACCGGGCACCAGGGCCAATGCTTGCCCGAAGCCCAACAGGATTCCATCTTTGGCGGTCATCGCACGCAAGCCTTTTTGCTTGCTGCCGATTCGATCGCTCAATGCCAATACAATTCCGAAAATGATCAAGGTGAATGAAATCACCCAAAGGTTTCTGAGCGTGGTTTCGATTTGATCTTTGAAAACTAGGCCCAACAAAACAATTGGCAGCGAACCGATAATGATTAGCCAGCCAAGTTTGGCTTCTGGGTCGGCTTTGCTCCATGGCTGACCAAAAGACTTGAACCATGCTTTTGAGATGCTCAAAATGTCGCGCCAAAAATAAATCAAAACCGCTAGCTCGGTGCCTAATTGGATTGTTGCAATGAACGCGGTTAGCTGCGGCTTGGTTAGGTTGCCCAGGTTAAGCAATGACTGTGCAATTTGCACGTGGGCACTCGAAGAAATAGGTAGAAACTCAGTGAGGCCCTGAACGATGCCGAGAATTAGCGCATCAAAAAGATTCACTAGTTTTCGTCTTCTTCAGCCAAAGCAATCGGAAGATACTCTTCGAACGACTCTCCGAGAGCCTCTTCATAGCTGAGGAATGCATCTTCGAGCTGAAAATAAGCTTGCTCAACCGCCGGATCATCAGAGTTGCGACGCGTTGCGACCGACTCGAAGTGCCTCTCTAGGGCAGAAATGAATTGTCGAAGTGCGAGTCTTGCGTCTTGAGCCATAGCCCTAAACTACCCCCAAGCTAAGCAAAAACGAAACATTCATGGCCATGGCTCGGCTATTTCTTTTCTGGTATCCTTGCAAGGTTGCTCAGCAACCACTCGTCCGGGTGGCGGAATGGCAGACGCGCTAGCTTGAGGTGCTAGTCCTCTTATGAGGGTAGGGGTTCAAGTCCCCTTTCGGACACAATCAGCCGCATTAGCGGCCTTTCAAAACCGCATTGACCAAGAAAAGTTAGGCTTTTGGTAATGCCACATCAAGACGAACTCAGCGTTGCTGCTCAATTCAGCATCGATTTTGTGCGCGAAAAAATTGCTGGCAAAAAACTTATTGGCCTAACCGGTGCTGGAATCAGCACTGACTCGGGTATCCCCGATTATCGAGGCGAAGGTAAAGTCGCCCGGCACCCAATGACCTATGACGTGTTTATGGGATCTCGAGAAGCTCAAATTAGATACTGGGCCCGTTCTTTTGTTGGATGGAATCGAATCGCAGAATCCTTGCCGAATCGCGGTCACTTTGCGCTGGCCGATGCTGAACGAACTGGGATTTTGACTGGGATAATCACTCAGAATGTTGACCAGCTGCACCAAAAAGCTGGATCGAGAAATGTAATTGATCTGCACGGTCGCCTGGACATGGTTCGCTGCGTCAACTGCGGCCATCGGATGTCTAGGTTCGACCTCGATCTGTTGCTCACTGAACTCAACCCAAATGTCAGCAAAAACAATGCGATTGAATTCACGCCCGACGGTGATGCAGAGGTTGCCATCGCTGCTGATTTCAAAATCCCGAGCTGTCCAAATTGCAGTGGCGTTCTAAAGCCCGATGTTGTATTTTTTGGCGAGTCAGTGCCCTCGACTCGCGTTGAGCAAGCCATGGCGCAACTGGATCAGGCCGATGCACTATTAGTGGCCGGCACTTCGCTATCGGTTAACTCGGGTTTGAGGTTTGCAAAACGCGCTGCTCGAGCAGGTAAACCAATTGTCATCGTGAACGTCGGCCCAACTAAAGCTGACGACATCGCTTTCGCAAAAATCGAGGCCAACACCTCTTTAGTTCTAGAAAGACTACTCAATGACTGAGACCACTCTTGCCGTATTGAGACACGGACAAACCGACTGGAACATCGATTTCAGACTTCAGGGAATCACCGATATCCCGCTAAATGAAACCGGAATTCTTCAGGCTGAAGAGGCTGCCCGCGTTTTGAATTCAACCCGCTGGGATGCGGTCATATCGTCGCCTCTCAGTCGAGCTCGAGACACCGCGCTCATCGTTGGGCAGGCCGTCGGACATGATGAAATCGGAATTGAAGAGCGTTTGCTTGAGCGATCTTTCGGTGAGGCTGAAGGGCTAATGCATTCGGAGTGGCGAGAGAAGTATCCTGATCAAAATGCGGTTCCTGGTGCCGAGACCCTAGATGAACTGCGCACCCGATCGGTCGCCTTGCTCGACTACATTGCTGAAAAATATGCGGGTCAAAAAGTGCTTGCAATCAGCCACGGTGCACTGATTCGCAAGTTGGTCCGCATTGTTTCAGAAGGTGAATTGCCTCGAGAAGGTGAACGATTCGGCAACACTTCGATGTGTGTTTTTATTCATAAGAACGGCAAATGGTCAATTAAGAAATATGACCCAAGAACTCTTGCCGAAAAAACTCACTCTGATTTGAGCTGATTGATCAATTCGATCAAGTCGGCTGCAGATTTATCCCAGTTGAAATCATGGGCTCGGCGAATCGACTTGGCGCTAACTTCAAGCCAGCGAGGGTTTGACTCAAGCTGTTTGACCGCCTGAGCAAACGACTCAGGGCTCTCTTGGTCGAAATAAATTGCGGCGTCGTCGCCAATTTCTCTGAAGATTTCAATATTTGAAACCACAGCTGGGATACCGCGGGACATTGCTTCTACTAGCGGGATACCGAAACCCTCGTCGCGCGAGCCGGTGACTAGCGCTACGGCCGCGTCGAGTTGCTGGTGGTATTCAGCCTCAGAGACTCCGTTATGGAACACCACCGCCCCACCTTCGTGACTAACCAGCGCCTCAATTTCTCGGCGTCGCTCAGGAGTTATTTTGCTGAGTAGGTGCAGTTCGTAGTCGTGCAGATGTTTCATGCCGGCAACTAAAACCTCGACATTTTTGTAATCCATGAAGCTGCCCATGTAGACCAAGCGCTGTCTACCGCGTGGGCGTGCCGCGGGTTGCTTGTGCTCATACTGGCTGGCCAAGCTGCCGGCCGCGTTATAGATAACGTGAACCGGTCGCTTAGTTAGACGATGCTTTTGAATCAGCATCTTTGAAGTTTTTGAAACGGTTGCAATGGCATCGGCACGATTCAAAATCACTCGCTGCGGCCAATAAACCAAGTGAAAAAGGCGCCAAATAACCCTGATTGCCAGGTTGAACCCAGGTGGCGGAGCCGGGTGGCGGTAGTAGATCAGGTCATGAAGGGTCAGGACAAGCTTGTATTTGCGGCCCCAGCTGCCCATAGTCTGCATTGGCGAGAAGACGATTTTTGCACCGGCTTGATTGAGCGTTTTAGCGATCAACAGCTCTTTCGGCGAGGTTGGGTCGTTGGCAAAAATGTAGTCGCAGCCTCGCGGCAGTTTGAGCAGTTGCCTGCGGTCATAAATGATTGCGGTGACTTTGATTCGACTGTGCAGTGCGTCGAAAAGCCCAGCTGAAAATCGGCTAATGCCGTCGTGGTGATCGAAGCGGATGTATCGGGCATCGAAGAAAATCCCCTGTTCGCTCATTTGGAGCCTCCGGCAAAACTTCTAATGAGATCAGCCACGCGCTCGGGTGTTTCATAGTGAGTCAAGTGACCGACACCGTGAATCACCTCTAGTCGTGACTCGTTAGCCTTGACTGTTGCGAAAGTCTTTTGCTGCTGGGCAACCGAAGTGATGTCATCTCGATCGCCGGCAATAAACATGGTTGGCATTTCAAATGAAGCGGCAAAGTCGGCGACGCAGCTGCTGATCGAGGCGTGGTAGCCCTCAATGGCAACTCTTAGTTCGGCAAAGTCATTGAAGTTGTCGTCATGTTGGCGATGCACCCAGGCGCGCAGAGTTTTGTCTTTCGATTTAGTCATGACAATGCTCATGCCTCGCACCATCGGCCAGCTTTTTAGCAGCCAATCGGCAGTCGTGACCGGCAGCTTGGCGGCCAGCCAAAAGAAGAGCATGGCAATTTTGGTTAGACCTGCCTTTGGCCCCTCAAGCGCGGGTGCTGAAACAGGGTTCACTAACACCAGCTTGCTAATCGATCTTGGGTTTGTTGCGGCAAAGTGGCTGCAGACGATGGTTCCGAAACTGTGTCCGAGCAGAATCGGCTTGGCGCTTAGATTCAATCCTTGGATGAATTTGTCTAGCCACTGTGAGTAGTGTGCGATCGAATGCTCGCCGTTGAGAGGCGCACTTGCACCAAATCCGGGCAGATCAGGAATGAAGATTTCGAAGTCTTCTAGTGCTCCGGCGATTGCCTCAAGTCCGCGGTGATTTCCGCGGTATCCGTGAATAAAAATGATGGTTTTTGCAGCGGTGGTTTTCGCCGGATAGAACCAGTATTTGGTCAGCTCGCCATCTATTGTTTGCAGTCTCGCGTGCCCGCGGCGGCTGGCTGCGAGGGCTAATTGCGCTGATTTGTTGGTCATGTTTAGACCGAGAAATACTTTGCTTCGGGGTGGTGCAAAACCATTGCGTCGGTGGATTGCTCCGGATGCAGCTGAAGCTCTTCAGACAGAGTAACGCCAATCGCCTCAGGCTTTAGAAGCTCGACCAGCTTCACGCGATCCTCGAGCTCTGGGCAGGCCGGATAGCCAAATGAATAGCGAGCACCACGGTATTCAAGTTTGAAAAGGCCGTCGACATGCTTAGGGTCTTCGCCTGAAAAACCGAGCTCTTCGCGAATTCTGGCATGCCAAAACTCGGCAAGTGCCTCAGTTAACTGAACTGAAAGTCCGTGAAGCTCTAGGTAGTTTCGATAATCGTTGGCAGCATAAAGCTCGTTGGCGGCTTCAGAGACGCGATTGCCCATGGTGACCAACTGGAACGGCACTACGTCAATCTGGCCGCTTTCTTTTGATCGAACAAAATCGCTCAAACAGAAGTGTCGGTCTCGTTGCTGTCTTGGAAAACTGAATCGAAGTCGTTCGGTGCCAGGCACTCCCCCTGAACCGCCGTCAGTTGCGCCGTCTGGTCCGTGATGAAGAATCACCAGATCATCGCCGTCTGATACCGCCGGAAAATAGCCGTAAACCACAGCCGCTTCAAGCAGGCTTTCGGTTTGAATCTTTTCTAGCCAGCTGCGAAGTCTTGGGCGACCTTCGGTTTCGACAAGTTCCTCATAGCTTGCGCCGTCTTCGGCTCGTGAAGGCTTCAAGCCCCACTGCCCCATGAATGTGGCGCGCTCGTCTAGATAGCTCGAGTAATCGCGAAGCGGGATGCCTTTGACGATTCGGGTTCCCCAGAATGGCGGCGACGGCAGCTCGTTGTCGCTGGCAACATCTGAGCGGTCAGGCACCAAGTCTGGAACTGTGCGAACCAGCAAACTCTTTGCGGCGACCCGACGCTTCTTTAGCTCTGGCAACTCGACCGAGGTATCGCCTCGCTTAATCTTCACCAGTGCGTCCATCAGGCGCAAACCCTCAAAGGCATCGCGGGCATAACGAACCTGGCCCTGATAAATTTCGGCGAGATCCTGCTCAACAAAACTTCTGGTCAGCGCTGCGCCACCGAGAATTACCGGCCACTTAGTTGCTACTCCGCGGGCGTTCATTTCTTCAAGGTTTTCGCGCATGATCTGCGTGCTCTTGACCAGCAAACCGCTCATGCCAATCACGTCAACCTGGTGCTCTTCTGCTGCGCGCAGAATCTCGTTAATTGGCTGCTTGATGCCGATGTTTACTGTTTCAAAACCATTGTTGCTAAGGATGATGTCGACCAGGTTTTTACCGATGTCGTGAACGTCACCGCGCACAGTGGCTAGAAGAATTCGGCCCTTGCCAGCTTCGTCGGTTTTCTCAATGAACGGCTCAAGGTGAGCCACGGCGGTCTTCATGACTTCGGCAGATTGAAGAACGAATGGCAGCTGCATCTCGCCCTTGCCGAATAGCTCACCGACAACCTGCATGCCTTTTAGAAGGTGGTCGTTGATGATTTGCAGCGCAGATTTGCCGGTGGCCATCGCCTCATCAAGATCGGCTTCAAGGCCTTTCTTTTCGCCATCGATGATTCTTCGCTCGAGGCGCTCATTGATTGGCATGGCGGCTAACTCTTCAGCACGCGACTGTCGGGCAGAAGTGGTGTCGATACCGCTGAAAATGTCGAGGAATTTAGTTAGCGGGTCAAACGTGACGTTGCCATCCTGGTCGTATTCACGGCGGTCATAAATCAGATCCAGAGCAGCCTGAAGCTGCTCTTTAGGAATTTGCGACAGCGGCATGATTCTCGCGGCGTGGACAATTGCCGAGGTGAGGCCAGCTTTGACGCACTCATGCAAAAAGACCGAGTTGAGCACGTGTCTGGCAGCAGGGCTTAGACCAAACGAAATGTTTGAGATGCCCAGAGTTGACTGAATTCCCGGATAGGCGTCGTTCAGGCGGCGGATAGCCTCGATTGTTTCAATTCCGTCGCGCCTCGTCTCGTCTTGCCCGGTGGCAATTGGAAAAGTCAGAGTGTCGACTGTGATGTCAACCAGATTCATGCCCCAGTTGCTTTGCAGCTCATGGATCAATCGCTCGGCAATCGCGAATTTGGTTTCGGCGGTTCTGGCCTGGCCTTCTTCATCGATTGTCAGCGCAACCACCGCGGCGCCGTGCTCTTTGACCATCGGCATGATTCGCGCAAAACGTGAGGTCGGGCCATCGCCGTCCTCAAAGTTGACCGAGTTGATCATGGCGCGTCCGCCCATGCACTCAAGACCGGCTTCGAGTACTGCTGGTTCGGTTGAATCAAGAACCAGCGGCAAAGTGGTGGCCGTAGCTAGACGGCCAACCAGCTCGCGGGCGTCCTTTGCCCCGTCGCGTCCGACATAGTCAACGCAGACATCTAGAAAGTGCGCGCCCTCGCGAGTCTGCGAGCGGGCGATTTCGACGCACTCTTCCCAGTTTTCGGCAAGCATCGCATCGCGGAATGCTTTAGAGCCGTTTGCGTTGGTGCGCTCACCAATCGAAAGGTAGGTCATGGTCTGGTCGAAAGGCTGGTGCTGATACAGGCTGGCGAGACCAGGTTCAACGGTTGTCTTTGGTCGCTTAGGCACTCGATCTTTGACAGCTGCAGCTAGCTCGGCAATGTGGGCTGGAGTGGTGCCGCAGCAGCCACCAACCAAACCTGCGCCATATTCGCTCACGAACTGAACCTGAGCTGTGGCAAGCTCATTCGGTGTCAGTGGATAGTGGGCACCGTGAGGACCAAGAATCGGCAAGCCGGCATTCGGCATGACCACTAGAGGCAGGGTTGAGAACTTCGCGAGATAGCGAAGGTGCTCGCTCATTTCGGTTGGTCCGGTAGCGCAATTTAGACCGATTGCATCGATGCCAAGTGCGCCAATCGCGGTTAGTGCAGCACCGATTTCAGAACCCAAAAGCATTGTTCCGGTGGTTTCGATTGTCACTGACACCAGGATCGGAACCGACTGGCCAAGCTCAGTCATGGCTCGCTTTGCGCCGATAATTGCACTCTTTGCCTGAAGCAGGTCTTGAGCGGTTTCTACCAAGATCGCATCAGCTCCGCCGCGAATCAGGCCGAGTGCTTCTTGCTGGTAGGCATCGCGCAGAACGCTGAATTTCTCATGTCCGAGGCTTGGCAGCTTCGTGCCTGGCCCGACTGAACCTAGAACCCAGCGCGGTTTTTCATCCGTGCTGAAATCATCGGCCACTCGTCTGGCGATTTGGGCACCCGCAAAGGCAAGCTCTTCGATGCGCTCTTCGATGCCGTATTCGGCAAGGTTGGCAAAATTTGCACCAAAAGTATTGGTCTCAATCGCCTCGGCGCCGTTCTTTAGGTATTGCGCGTGAATGCGAGAAATGATGTCAGGGCGGGTGACGTTCAGAATTTCATTGCAGCCCTCTAGATTCTCGAAATCTTCTAGCGAGGGGGCTGATTCTTGAATCATGGTGCCCATTGCGCCATCAGCGACCACGACGCGGGTTTTTATTGCATCGATCAAAGCGGCGGATCGGGGGCTAAACATAGAGTCTTAATTCTAACCGGCGGGCGCCTTTGCCACGGCTCGCGATTAAACTGATCAGATGCCCCAGTCTGAAATTCTGCGAGAACAAAATCGATTTGATGCAAAGCACTCATCGGTCACCGATGCGCTGGTAGACCGCGCGCTGGTTGAAGAAATCAGTCTTTCTTTTGAGTTCTTTCCTCCAAAAGATGAGGCTGCCGAAGCTCGCCTATGGTCAACTTTTGAGGGTTTGCTGCGGGTCAACCCGGATTTTGTTTCTGTGACCTATGGTGCCGGTGGCTCAAATCGCGATACCAGCCTTGCCATCGTTGAGCGCATGGCCAAAGAAGTATTGACCATTGGTCACCTGACTTGTGTTGGGTCGACTGTTGAATCGAGCATCGAGATTATTCGCGCTTTCGAAAACGCAGGAGTTGGTTCGATTTTGGCCCTGCGTGGCGATAGCCCCAAAGACCAGCCCGACGCACTGGCGAGTGGCGAAATCAAGACTGCGGTCGAACTAGTCGATCTAATCTCAGCTCACACCGAGTTAGAAATTGGCGTCGCGGCTTTTCCTGAGGTGCACCCAGAGTCACCTGACCTTGCCCACGATGCAAAGGTGCTCAGCCTCAAAGAGCAGGCTGGCGCGAGTTATGCGATCACTCAGCTTTTCTTTAGCGTGGATGCTTATTTAGCACTTCTTGAGGCAAACGAGGCCGCCGGAGTTGGTTTTCTACCGGTAATTCCTGGATTGATGCCGATCGCAAATGCTAAGCAGGTCATCCGCATGGCCGATATGAGCGGCGCAGAGATTCCTGCCGAGTTGCTTGCTCGACTTGAGGCAGCCGACGAGGCCACCGCTAGACGCATTGGAATGGACTATTCGATCCAGTTGGCCCGTGATTTGGTTGCCGCCGGAGCCCCAGGATTGCACATTTTCACTCTCAATCAGCAGGAAGCCGCGCTTGAACTAGCTAGCGGCGCCGGACTTTGTCGCTAGGTGCGCCTAGTCTGATTCTGTGAACGAACAACTTTCTTTCGATTTTTCTCAGCCCGAGCCAGCCGGACAGCCGCTGCCTAGCTGGGCGCAACACATCGCCGTTTTTGACACCGAAACCACCGGCCTTCTGCATCGCGAGGCAAGAATTGTCACAGCCTGCATCGCCGAGATCGACAGTTCGGGCAATCTAGCAAAGCCTGCCACTGAGTGGCTAGCCGATCCTGAAATCGAGATTCCTGATGTTGCAGCGTCTGTGCACGGCGTCACCACTGAAATTGCCCGTCGAGATGGCCGACAAGCCAAGCTGGTGGTCTCCGAAATTCTTGAGCAGCTGAACGATCTATTCGCTCGCAAGGTTCCAGTGGTGGCACATAACGCGGTTTATGATTTCTCGATTTTGCATTTTGAGGCCCTACGTCATGGGCTCACTCCCCTTGACCAACCAAAGCCGGTCGTTGACACTCTGGTTCTTGACAAGCAAGTCGATCGATATCGCAAAGGCAAGGGCATGCGAACTTTGATCGCCGCAGCGGGCATCTATGGCGTTGACCTGATTGACGCTCACAATGCCACAGCCGACGCAATTGCTGCCGGCCGCCTCGCTCAGGCGATTGCAAAAAAATACGCTGCGGTTTTGCCAGATGATGCGGTTGAGCTGCACGAAAGAATTGCCGTTTGGCATGATGAGCAGGCGCAAAATTTTGCCCAGTTCAAGCAAGCAACCGACCCAAGTTTTAGGGCTGAGCTCGGTTGGCCAGTGCGTGCTTAGTTAACGCGCGCCAAATTAGCGACTCTTTAGGCAAAGCGAAAACCCCTCCGATTGGAGGGGTTTTCAAATTCTTGCGGCTTTGGCTTATGCGCCGAATCCACGTGTGTAAGGTTTACCCTTACGCACCGAATCCCTTGTAGCGAGCGTTGAAGCGCTCTACGCGGCCTGCAGCATCCATGATGCGCTGCTTTCCGGTGTAGAAAGGGTGTGAAGCAGCTGAGATTTCGTTGAGCGAGTTAGAAATGCCTCACCTGAAGCTAGGTCGCGGAATACAACTGCTTCGTACTTTGGGTGGATGTCTGCCTTCATGGGTTTCTTTCTTTTTGAAACAAATCTTTTGCCTGGTTCACAACCGGCACTAAGGGACAACTATAACAGAGCTAGAACGACGTGCGCCAGTGGTTTGACAGGAAAATCTGACTATTTGATTCGAGCCTGG
Organism: Actinomycetota bacterium; assembly: GCA_041191585.1. Taxonomy (GTDB): domain Bacteria; phylum Actinomycetota; class Actinomycetes; order Actinomycetales; family Microbacteriaceae; genus Rhodoluna. The sequence continues at coordinate 12,934 of JBEEOO010000011.1, read as the reverse complement.
AATCTGCCGTTTTGGTGGTTGACCTCAATTGGAACGCCGAAAGCTTCGGAGATTTTCTCGGTGGTAAGCGTTGAGAAGATTTCGCCAGCCGCGTAAACCTGGCCGTCAACCAGAATCAATGCGTGAGTGAAACCAGCCGGAATCTCTTCTAGGTGGTGAGTCACCATGATCATTGCCGGTGCATACGGCGAAGACGCATACTCGCCAATAATGCGAACGGTTTGCTCTCTCGCTGCCAAATCAAGGCTAGCTACTGGCTCATCGAGCAACAAAAGTTCAGGGTCCGGCATAACCGACCGGGCAATCTGGGTGCGCTTGCGCTCGCCATCGCTCAGAGTGCCAAACGCGCGATCTGCAAATTCACTTAGACCCCACTCGTTCAGCACACGACGAGCGCGACGTTCGTCAATGTCGTCATACTGTTCGTTCCAGCGACCGGTGATTGCATAACTTGCAGTCATGACGGCATTCAGAACGGTCTCAGAGTTAGGGATGTGTGCGGCTTGGGCGCTAGACGCAAAACCGATTCGGGTGCGAAGCTCGAAAACATTGATCTCGCCAAGCTTTTCTTGTAGCACTACGGCTGAACCGCTGGTTGGGTGAATCTGAGCGGCGGCAATACGCAGCAACGAAGTCTTGCCGGCACCGTTTGGCCCAATGATTACCCAGCGTTGATTCGATTCAACCTGCCAGTCAACGTTGTTAATTACCGGTTTTTTGTCACGAATAAGCGTGACGTTGTTCAAATCAATTGCGCGAGACATGGATTGAGCTTAAGCGATTCGGTTGATTGCTTTTTGATACACGCTGATGGTTTGTTCAGCAATTGAATCCCAGCTGAAGTGTTTTTCAACCCTTGCGCGACCGGCAGCACCAAATTCGGCGATTCTCGGATTCTCAAGCATGGCGTTAAGAGCGTTCGCAAAGTCAGCGACGAACTTGGCTTCGTCAAGCGGCTTTCCGCTGCCGTCTTGAAGCTGCTCGATGTCGACCAGCAAACCAGTTTCGTTGTGAGCTACAACCTCTGGAATCCCGCCGGTTGCAGTTGCTACTACCGGTGTGCCACAAGCCATCGCCTCAAGGTTCACGATGCCAAGCGGCTCATAAATTGAAGGGCAAGCGAACACAGTTGCAGCCGAAAGCATGGCAATCAACTCGGTGCGGCTCAGGTGCTTTTCAACCCAGATGACGTTATCGCGAACTTTTCGAAGTTCTTCGACCAGTTCAGTCACAGTTCGCAGAATCTCGGGGGTGTCTGGCGCGCCAGCGCACAGCACCAGCTGCACATCGCTTGGCAACTCGCGAGCAGCCTTCAACAGATATGGCAATCCCTTTTGCTGAGTAATGCGACCTACGAAAACTACTGATCGCTTGTCCGGGTCGACGCCGTTGGCTCGTACCAAATCAGGGTTATCGGCGGCTTGGAACGCATCCAGGTCGATGCCGTTGTGAACTACTGAAATTTTGCCTGGATCAAGCTGCGGATAAGCGCGCAGAATGTCTTTGCGCATGCCATCGCTAACTGCAATGATTCCGGTGGCTCCCTCGTAGGCGGTTCGCTCAATCCAAGAGGACAAGCGATAGCCGCCGCCAAGCTGCTCCTCTTTCCAGGGGCGAAGTGGCTCAAGGCTATGTGCGGTGATTAGGTGCGGAATGCCGTGTAGCTGCGAAGCTACCTGACCGGTGAAGTTTGCGTACCAGGTGTGCGAGTGCACGAGGTCGGCGCCAGCTATGTCGGCAACCATGTTCAGGTCGGTTGACATGGTTTGCAGAGCGCCGTTTTGCGCGTCAAACAAGTCGCTGTGGCGATACGAAAAAGTATCAATTTCATTACGTTCGTCACCGAAGCAACGCACCTTGACATCGATCTGTTTGCGCAGAACTCTCACTAATTCAGCGACATGCACGCCCGCACCGCCATAAATGGCAGGTGGATATTCCTTACTGATTAAGTCAATCCTCATGACGCCATGTTAGTGCCCGTAATCTTCAGGCTCTAACATACGGATATGAGCTCAAAGAGAATCTTCGGCATGGTTCTAGCCGGTGGCGAAGGCAAGCGCCTAATGCCACTCACCGCTGATCGTGCAAAACCAGCAGTGCCTTTTGGTGGCAGCTATCGCCTAATTGACTTCGCGCTGTCGAACCTAATCAACTCGAACCTGCGCCGAATTGTTGTTTTGACTCAGTACAAATCCCACAGCCTTGACCGCCACGTTTCACAGACCTGGAGAATGTCTCCGCTTTTGGGTTCATACATCGCATCTGTACCTGCGCAGCAGCGCTTGGGCAAGCGCTGGTATTCAGGCAGTGCCGACGCGATTCTGCAGAGTATGAACCTGTTGAGCGACGAAAAGCCTGACATCGTCGTCGTAGTAGGTGCTGACCACGTCTACCGTATGGATTTTGACCAGATGATCGAGGCGCACATCGCTTCCGGTCGCGGAGTGACGGTAGCCGCTATTCGCCAGCCGCTTTCGCTAGCCACACAGTTTGGTGTTATCGAGGTCGATGACAACGATCCGACCAAGATTGCCGCCTTCCGCGAGAAGCCGACCGACCCGAAGGGTTTGCTCGAGTCTCCTAATGAGGCTCTGGTTTCAATGGGAAACTATGTTTTCAGCGCACAGGCCCTAATTGACGCTATTGAGCACGATGGCACTCTAGAGACCTCGTCTCACGACATGGGTGGCGACATTGTTCCTTGGATGGTAGCCCGTGAAGACGCCGGTGTTTATGACTTCACATATAACGAGATCCCTGGCTCAACTGAGCGCGACCACTCATACTGGCGCGACGTAGGAACCATTGACTCTTATTACGACGCCCACATGGACCTTATTTCGGTCATGCCGGTTTTCAACCTCTATAACAACGAGTGGCCAATCTTTACGCAGCAGATCAACCTGCCGCCAGCCAAGTTTGTTCACGATGGCGAAGGCAACCAGGGTCGCACCACTGATTCGATCGTTTCGCTCGGAACAGTTATTTCAGGTGGAATTGTCGAGCGTTCGGTGCTGTCACCTGAGGTGCGCATTCACTCGAAAGCTTTAGTCACCGACTCGGTGCTGTTAGACCGAGTTGTAGTCGGAAGAGACTGTACGGTTAGAAAGGCCATTCTCGATAAGGGCGTGGTGGTTGCAGATGGCGCCTCTATTGGCACCGATCCGCAGCGAGATAGAGACCGAGGCTTTACCGTGACAGATTCTGGAATCACAGTGGTGGGCAAGGGAGTCCTCGTAACTCCGTGACCCAGCTTTTTGTAATTTTCGATGTTGATTCAACCCTTATCGAAGACGAAGTAATTGAACTATTGGCTGATGCAGCTGGCACCCGGGTGCAGGTTGCCGAGGTAACTAACCGAGCTATGGCCGGCGAAATTGATTTTGCCGAGAGCCTTATTGAGCGAGTTGCCACACTACAAGGACTTCCGGAGAGCGTTTTTGAAGACGTTCTTAGGCGAATCAAGGTCTCAAAAGGTGCGGTTGACCTAATCGATGCCATTCACCGAAACGGTGGCAAAGTCGGTGCCGTGTCTGGCGGCTTTTCGCAGTTGCTCACTCCCCTGGCTCAAAATTTGAACCTGGATTATGACCGCGCGAATGAGCTTGAAGTGATAGACGGGCGACTCACAGGGCGCGTTATCGGTCAAATCATTGACCGTCAGGCAAAAGCCGACGCATTAGTCGAATGGTCAACCGATTCAGGCTTCGCGCTCGCCGATACCGTTGCTGTTGGCGACGGCGCTAACGATCTGGGAATGATGGAAATTGCCGGGCGCAGCGTGGCTTTCAATGCCAAGCCGGTTGTTCGAGAGTTTGCCGAAATAGTTCTAGATGAGCCAGATCTTGGTCAGCTGATTGAAATTCTGCACTTGGCTTAGCAAAACGTCTTAGGCAATGAACAAACAAAAACCCCGCCAGCATTTGCGCTAGCGGGGTTTTGAATTATGCGTCGGGATTATTCAGCGATGAAGTCGCTGGTGTCGCCGACTAGGCGAGTGTTGTCTGCTGGCACTGGCTCGACTGCAGCCAAAGCAACCTCGGCAGCGAACTCGCTGACGTTGTATAGCTTGCCGGCGCCCTCGCGGCGGGCTTCGATAGCGCCAGGGTTAGCGCGCTCTAGCAAGGTTGCGGTAATTGTGCCTTCGATCATGTCTCCAGAAACAACCACAAATTCGATGCCGCGCTCGCCGAGCTGAGGAATCATGTCGCGCAGTGCATCTTCACCAGCGCGCTTTGATAGTGCTACCGGAACATACTCAGGCATGGTCGGAGTGGTGCGAATGAAGTGTGCTTGGTGGCTAGTGACAAAGACCACACGAGCGCCATCGTTTAGATAAGGCAGAGCGGTGGTCAGCAGGTTTACCTGCGAGTCTCGGTTCAGGCGCATTGCATAGTCTTCGCCTAGGCCTGCCTCCATGCCACCAGATGCGTTCATAACCAGGATGTCCAGCCCGCCAAACGCAGCTTTAGCAGCCTCAAACATAGCCTTGACTGATGCAGCATCAGTGAGGTCTGCTCCGACGGCAATTGCCTTGCCGCCGTTGGCCTCAACTTCGCCAACAATCTTTAGGGCGCGAGCCTCTTTGTTGCGAAAGTTGACCACAACCGAAGCGCCTGCTGCGGCAAAGTAGCCAACGGTGTCAGCGCCGATGCCTCGTGATGAACCGGTGACCAGTGCTGATTTTCCGGCTAGTGAACCGGCTGCTAGTGGATTGCTCAAGGTGTCTCCTGCTTGATTGGTTGAAAAATTAGTGACCCATGCCAAGGCCGCCATCAACTGGGATTACTGCCCCAGAGATGTAGCCGGCATCGTCGCCAGCGAGCCAAGTAACAACTCGGGCAACCTCTGCCGGTGCGGCGAATCGACCGGCTGGAATCTTCTTTTTGTATTCGTCCTGCATTGCTTCTGGCAATGCCGCGGTCATGTCGGTGTCGATGAATCCTGGGGCAACCACGTTGGCAGTAATGCCACGGGCACCGAGTTCGCGAGTGATTGAGCGAGCCATGCCTACTAGGGCTGACTTAGAGGCTGAATAGTTCACCTGACCAGATGAGCCGAGCAGGCCAACAACCGAGCCAATCAAAATAACTCGACCAAAACGAGCCTTGATCATGCTCTTGGTTGCACGGCGGACCACGCGGAATACGCCGTTTAGGTTGGTGTTGATGACGTCTTCAAATTCTTCGTCGGTCATGCGCATCAGCAGAGTGTCTTTGGTGATGCCGGCGTTGGCAACCAAAATCTGAATCGGGCCAAGCTTTTCTTCTACGGTTGCGATGGCAGCGTCAAGACTTGCTGCATCGGTGACGTCTGCGGTAACAGAAAGCGAACCAGATGGGCCTTCGCCTGAGCGAACGGTGACTGCCACCTGATAACCCTGGGCAACAAATTCTTCGGCAATTGCGCGACCGATGCCACGGTTTCCGCCGGTAACTAGAACGGTTTTAGACTCAGACATTTCGCCAACCTTTTGTGGAATAAGGGATCGCGCACAGCGCTTGAAACAAGAGAAGTCTAGCCTTTGTGATTTAGTAAGGTCTTGATTGGAAGGAGCAAAATGGCCAAGGCACAGAGCGTCACGTCAATCGGTCAGTCTCCTGAAGACGAGCGCAAATCAAGAATGATCAAATACACGATCGCCATGACTGTTCGCGTAATTTGTTTGATTCTTGGAATGGTCGTGCAGGGCTGGTTGATGTGGGTCATGTTCGCTGGGGCAATTTTGCTGCCGTATTTTGCAGTCGTGATCGCGAACGCCCAAGGAACCGGAAAACAGCAGCCCAAAGCCAACGCTCCAGTTCACGAAACAATCAGCATTCCGGCATCGGCTTTCACTGTTGTCGACAGCCCAAATCAACCGAATTCAAATGACTAGCATTGAGTTCATAAAGTGCTCGAGGGCTGGTTGCCAGCAGGCCGCTACCGCAAACATCGCCTGGCGGAACCCCAAAATCCATGCCGTTGACCGCAGAAAAATCTGGTCTGCCTGCGATGAGCATAAGAACTTTCTGGTTGACTACTTGAGTTCAAGAGGTTTTGAGCCCGAGTTGAAAGTTATTGCATGAAGTTTGATTCAGCGTGGCTGAAATCATCATGGAAGCGATGGTTAGCCTGGCTTTTGCTGGCTACAGTCTTCGCAATTGCCTGTGTTTTTCTGTCTAATTGGCAATTCAGTCGCCGAGCAGAGGCTGTTGCGCGCATCAACCTAATCGCACAGAACTACGACCAACCCGCCACCTCACTCGAGACGCTAATTTCTGCTGGATACAAATCTTCAGATGAATGGCGCCCGGTTTCGATTTCAGGCCAATATCTGACCGATTCTGTGTTTTTAGTGCGCAATCGACCAAACAACGGCAACCCTGGCTTTATCCAGTTAGTGCCGTTCATGGCCGACTCGGGCGAGATTTATGCGGTTGATCGCGGTTGGTTGCCAACTGGCAGCAAGCAGGATTCACCCGACCTGGTGCCGGTTGCGCCGAGTGGGTCGCTGACATTGATGGCGAGAATGCGCACCGCAGAACCAGACCTAAATCGCGATGCGCCCGCCGGTCAACTGCCGACAGTAAATCCAGGTTTGATGGCCAAGCAGCTCGGTGGCAATCAATCAAAAGTGGCCACCGATTTTTATCTGCGGATGAGCAACGAGTCAGTTGAAAGTGCGCAATTGCCGACCCCTATCGGCAAACCAAATCTGGATGAGGGCAATCACCTGAGCTATGCAATTCAGTGGATTGTGTTTGGTGTCATGGCGTTCTTTGCGCTTGGCTGGGCGGTTCGACAGGAGCTAATTGCTCGCCGAGTAGCAACTGAAGCCGGATACGTGCCGAAAAGCCGCAAAAAAATTGGCGACGACGACAAGGCCTATGAAGATGCCGCCTTCGAAAATTCGGCAGAATAGCCCAGCATCGCTAACTGAGGGCGATTAGATCGGCGTAGCCCTGGTTCCAGTGGTCTTCAACGCCATCTGGAAGGATCAAAACGCGTTCAGGATTGAGAGCCTCAACCGCACCGACATCGTGCGAAACCAGAACCACTGCCCCGGTGAAAGTTGCCAATGCTCGAAGAATCTCTTCGCGGCTAGCTGGGTCGAGGTTGTTGGTTGGCTCGTCTAACAGCAGCACGTTTGCCGATGAGACCACTAACGAAGCCAAAGCAAGACGAGTTTTCTCACCTCCGCTGAGCACTCCAGCCGGCTTGCTGACGTCGTCGCCGGTGAACAAGAACGAACCAAGCACTTTTCGGGCGTCAGTGTCACTCAGCTGCGGTGCGGCATCCTGCATGTTTTGCAATACCGTCTTGGCCACGTCAAGAGTCTCGTGCTCCTGAGCGAAATAGCCAATCTTCAACCCATGTCCAGGTTCAATCTGACCGGTATCCGGTTTATCGATGCCAGCAAGCATGCGAAGCAGCGTGGTTTTTCCGGCACCGTTGAGACCGATGATGACAACCTTTGAGCCTTTGTCGATAGCCAAATCAACCGCAGTGAAAATCTCGAGAGAGCCATAGCTCTTGCTGAGGTTGCTCGCCATTAGCGGAGTGCGACCACAAGGCGCCGGATCGGGAAACTTGATCTTGGCAACGCGATCTTGCTCGCGAACCTCGTCTAGGCCGGTGAGCAGCTTCTCGGCGCGTCTAATCATTTGCTGCGCAGCGACTGCCTTGGTCGCCTTGGCGCCAAACTTGGCGGCCTGCAGCTGAAGTGTCGCGGCCTTCTTTTCAGCATTGGTTCGTTCGCGCTTGCGACGCTCTTCGTCAGCCTCACGCTGCTTTTGATAGGCGCGCCACCCCATGTTGTAAACATCGATTACGCCGCGCATAGCATCAAGATAAAAGACGCGGTTCACGGTCTCCTCGACCAAATCAACATCGTGACTGATAACGATCAGACCACCCTGATAGCCCTTTAAAAACTCGCGCAGCCAAACCACCGAGTCTGCATCCAAGTGGTTGGTTGGCTCGTCGAGAATCATGGTTTCGGCATCAGAGAACAGAATTCGGGCCAGCTCGATTCGGCGTCGCTGACCACCAGAAAGAGTCTTTAGCGGTTGGTTCAGCACCTGTTCTTTTAGACCTAGATTGTTTGCGATAGCTGCAGCCTGCGCTTCGGCAGCGTATCCCCCGCCGCCTTCAAATCGATCCTGAAGCTTGGCATAACGAACCATAGCGGCGTCATAGATTTTTTCGTCGACACTGGCCATGTCGAGCGACGCCTCTTCCATTTGAAGCAGGATGTCACCCAGACCGCGGGCATTCAAAATTCGGGTGCGGGCAAGTTCTTCGGGGTCGCCGCTGCGCGGGTCTTGCGGCAGATAGCCAATTTGACCGTGCTTTTCTACAGCGCCTTCAGAAGGCTGGCCGTCACCAGCAAGAATCTTGGTAAGTGTGGTTTTGCCGGCACCATTTCGACCAACCAGACCGATTTTGTCGCCTTTGTCGACTCTGAAATTGACGCCGGACATCAAAACGCGTGCGCCAATGCGAATCTCTAAATCGCGCACGTGAATCATCAGAATTCTCCAAAATGTGGGTCGGTTTTTGTCGAAATTAGTAGACGACCACCAAAATGCCTAGTCTACAATCGACCTATGCCTCTGCGCCCCCGCAAGGCAAGCAACCTACAGAAGAGAGATACTGAGTTGTCACTAACCCTTAGCACTCGACCAACTATCGTCGACCGTTTTGTTCCAAAGAGCTTGGCTGCCGATGTGGCCCTTATCGCCGGTGGTGCAGCACTTACCGCTGCCGCTGCTCAGGTTCAAATCCCAATGGTTCCAGTGCCAATCACCGGTCAGACTTTCGCGGTTCTTCTAGTTGGTGCCGCACTCGGTCTAAACCGCGCAGCGCTTTCAATGGTTTTGTATGTAATTTTGGGTGTGGCTGGTCTACCAGTTTTCACCGGCGCTAAGGCATTTGTTGCCGGCGGACCAACCATGGGCTACCTAGCTGGCTTCATCGCTGCTGCTGCCCTAGTTGGCTACCTAGCTCAGCGCGAGTGGGACCACAAGTGGTTCGGCGTTGTTGCATCTTTCGTAGCTGGCAACTTGGTCATCTATGCATTCGGTCTTACTTGGCTATCGGTTTTCTTGGGAACCGTGGGGGCAGCCAACGACCTAACCGCTACTTTGAACGCAGGAATGATTCCGTTCCTTATCGGAGATGCAATCAAGATCGCCCTAGCAGCTGTGGTTCTTCCACTGGCCTGGAAAATCGTCAAGCGCTAAAAGGTTTGAAGCAAAAAAATCCCACCGAAGAAATTCGGTGGGATTTTTTTTATGTCTTTAGATAGAGAATCCGATGGCGCGCATCTGCTCTTTGCCATCTTCTGTGATCTTCTCTGGGCCCCATGGCGGCATCCAAACCCAATTGATTCTGAAAGCCTCGACAACGCCATCAAGCGCCTCGGCAGTTTGCTCTTCGATAACGTCAGTTAGTGGGCAGCCAGCTGAAGTTAGCGTCGCATTCACTAACAGCGACCCGTCTTCGGCAATCTGAAGACCATAAATCAGACCAAGATCAACAATGTTTACGCCGATTTCTGGGTCGATAACGTCTTTTAGGGCCTCGATAACGCGATCGTAAAACTCTGGTTCTAGTTCGGTCGGCATTTAGGCTTTCACGTAGCGGTCGTAGCCCTCGGCTTCGAGGCGCTCGGCTAGCTCTGGGCCGCCCTCTTCGGCAACGCGGCCGTTGACGAACACGTGAACGAAATCTGGCTTGATGTAGCGAAGAATTCGGGTGTAGTGAGTGATTAGCAACAGACCGAAATCATTGCCTTCTTTGGCGCGGTTTACGCCCTCTGAAACGATCTTCAGTGCGTCAACATCTAGACCTGAGTCTGTCTCGTCTAGAACCGCGAACTTAGGCTTTAGCAGCTCTAGCTGAAGAATCTCGTGACGCTTCTTCTCGCCACCAGAGAAACCTTCATTTACGTTGCGCTCGGTGAAGCTTGAGTCCATGCGCAGGTTGTCCATTGCGGTGCGAATGTCTTTGATCCAGGTGCGAAGTGCTGGTGCCTCACCGCTAACTGCGGTCTTGGCAGTGCGCAAGAAGTTTGAAACTGATACGCCCGGAATTTCAACTGGATACTGCATTGCCAAGAAAACGCCGGCGCGTGCGCGCTCGTCCACTGACATTTCAAGCAGGTCTTCGCCGTCAAGCAGGATCTCGCCCTCGGTAACGGTGTATTTCGGGTGGCCGGCAATTGTGTAAGCCAAAGTTGACTTGCCTGAGCCGTTAGGGCCCATAATCGCGTGGCTTTCACCAGAGCGAATGACTAGGTCAACGCCCTTGAGGATTTCTTTTGTACCCTGCTCGGTCTCAACGGTGACGTGCAGGTTTTTGATTTCTAGAGTTGCCATGATCTTCTTTCGGTGGCTATTCAGCATCGATTTCGAGGTAAATCTCATCGTTGTCGATGATGACCTCATAAGTTGCTACTGGTTCAAAAGCAGGAAGGGTTAGGGCTTCGCCAGTGTCAAGCGAGAACTTGGCGCCGTGAGCCCAGCATTCGATGGTGTCGCCATCGACAAAACCTTCGCTGAGCGAGATTTCGCCGTGTGAGCACTTGTCATCGATGGCTTTGATATCGCCCGCTTTGGTGCGAACAATCGCAATCGCTAGGTCGCCAACTTTTACACGTATGGCCTTGCCTGGCTTGATGTCTGCAACTGGACAGATTCGAATCGCCATTAGTTTGCGCTCCTCTCAAGTTCAGCTTCAATTGCCGCGGTTAGGCGGGTCTGAATCTCTTCTACGCCGATCTGTTGAATGATCTCGTTCAGGAATCCGCGAACCACCAGGCGACGAGCTTCGATCTCGTCGATTCCTCGAGCCTGCAGATAGAACAACTGTTCGTCATCGAAACGGCCGCTGGCACTGGCGTGGCCAGCTCCCTCGATTTTTCCGGTTTCGATTTCTAGGTTCGGAACCGAGTCGGCACGGGCACCATCGGTAAGCAACAGGTTGCGGTTTAGCTCGTAGGTCTGAGTGCCTTCGGCTGCCATGCGAATCAGAACGTCGCCAACCCACACGGTGTGAGCCTTATCGCCCTGCAGCGCACCCTTGTATTTGACGTCTGACTTGCAGTTCGGCACCGCGTGGTCAACATAGAGTCGGTGCTCCATGTATTGCCCCTGGTCAGCAAAATACAAACCAAGTAGTTCGACCTCGCCACCAGGAGCGGTGAACTCAGCTGAAGGGGTAACGCGAAGGGTTTTGCCGCCGAGACTCACCACTACGTGCTTCAATTTTGAGTTGCGCCCAAGCTTGGCAAACTGCGCTGAGGTGTGAGCGCTCTTAGCGCTCCAATCCTGAATGCTGATGACGGTGAGCTGAGCTTCGTCGCCAACCAGAATTTCGACGTTCTCGCCAAAGTTGGCATCGCCCTTGTGGTCAAGAATCACGACTGAGTTTGAATGCGGCTTGGCATCGATGATGGTGTGCATCGCGGCGGCTTCGAATGAATCCGAGCGAATGATTACCTGAACTTCGCAGTCTGGCTTTGATTCACTAGGAATAGTGACCAGGTATGCCTGCTCAGCCGCCTGCCAGGCAGCTGCTGAAGTGCGGTCTTCAGGAATTCCTGCGGCACCAAAAGCAGGGTGCTCAGGGCCAACCCAAGCGGTTTCTACGCCGGCTGGAGCCTTGGTTTCAATGTCGCCGATATACTCGCCAATTTCGGCTGAGTCGAGACCGTTAAGGCGATCTGCATCTAGGTAGCGCCACTGTTCTTCACGGCGGCTAATCGGTGCAAAGTCGTCAAGCTTGGTCGAACGCAAGCGCTCTGAGCGAGTCTGAATTGGCACATCGCCACCGTGTGAGTGCTCGGTGAGGCCGTGCTGAGCTGAGCCACTCTGAGTGGCAGTTACAGAGGTTGTCACTAGCCGACAGCCCCTTCCATTTGCATTTCGATGAGCTTGTTGAGCTCCAGGGCGTATTCCATCGGAAGTTCTTTCGCGATTGGCTCAATGAAGCCGCGAACAATCATCGCCATTGCCTCGTCTTCGGCCATGCCGCGCGACTGCAGATAGAACAACTGCTCTTCGCTGACTCGTGAAACTGTGGCTTCGTGACCCATCGATACATCGTCTTCGCGAACATCAACAGCAGGATAGGTGTCTGAACGTGAAATGGTGTCGACCAAAAGCGCGTCACAGCGAACGGTGTTTGCTGAGTGGTGTGCGCCCGGCATGACGCGAATTTCACCGCGGTATGAAGTGCGACCGCCACCACGGGCAATTGACTTTGAAACGATCGAAGAGCTGGTGTGCGGTGCCATGTGAATCATCTTGGCGCCGGCATCTTGGTCACCGAAAGAGTCTCACCACGAGCGTGCTCACCGGCAAGCAAAACCGCCGGATACTTCATGGTCACCTTTGAGCCGATGTTGCCGTCAACCCATTCCATGGTTGCGCCTTCATAAGCGATGGCACGCTTGGTGACCAAGTTGTAGACGTTGTTAGACCAGTTTTGAATTGTGGTGTAGCGAACACGTGCGTTCTTTTTCACGATGATCTCAACCACAGCTGAGTGCAGTGAATCCGAGTTATAGATCGGCGCGGTGCAACCCTCGATGTAGTGCACATAAGAGTCTTCGTCAGCAATGATCAAAGTGCGCTCGAACTGACCCATGTTCTCGGTGTTGATTCTGAAGTAGGCCTGAAGTGGGATCTCTACGTGAACACCCTTTGGTACGTAGACAAAAGAGCCACCAGACCAAACGGCTGTATTCAGCGCAGCGAATTTGTTGTCTCCGGCTGGGATCACCGTGCCGAAATACTCTTTGAAGATTTCTGGGTGCTCTTTTAAGGCTGTGTCGGTGTCAAGAAAGATAACGCCCTGCGCCTCTAGGTCTTCGCGAATCTGGTGGTAAACCACTTCAGACTCGTATTGCGCGGCAACACCCGCGACTAGACGGCTGCGCTCG
>JBEEOO010000010.1:0-26455 GCA_041191585.1 Actinomycetota bacterium | reverse complement strand
CCGGCATACCAAAAGTTGATTAGCTGCGGCACGCCCTTTAGCTGATCGCTGCTGATTTGTTGACCCGATTCAGTGATGCCAGACCAAGGGTTAGGCGCTTTTCGATTAGCCTCGGCAAACTCGGTGACGCTGCCGTCGCCTGCGATGTAGTTTTTGTTATCGCCGCTACGAAATTGCTCGGCTAGCGGGTCGTTGGCTACACAAGCACTGAGCAGCGAGACCAGAGCAGTTGCACTAATCAGCGATGCCGCAATGCGCTTAGTTAGCGCACGGTTAGAACTAAAAATCATTAGATGGCACCAAGGTCAATCGATTTGATGTGAGCCGCAGGGTCGCGATATTCAACCTCGACGAACTTGCCGCTCTTGTCGCGCTCAAGGCTGGTGATGCTTGACAGTGCACAGCGGCGCTTTTTTGGATTGTGCGGCAGGGGCTGTCCGGCAAGGCGCTGGTGCACCATCCAGATTGGAAGCTGGTGGCTAACCACAACGGCGTCGCCATCGTTGGTGTTCTGCCAAATTTCGGCGATTGCCTCAAGCATGCGATCGGCTATGGCCTCATAGGGCTCACCCCAGCTCGGGGTGCGCGGATTGCGCAAGTGAAAGTAGAGGTGCGGGCGAAGCACGATGTGGTTGAGGCTCAATCGGCGACCCTCAAACACGTTGGTCGGTTCAATCAATCGAGCATCGATGTTCGGTTCGAGGCCAAAAGTCTTTTGAAACGCCTCAGCCGATTCGCGAGTTCGCAGCAGCGGCGATGCATGCAGTGCGGTTATTTTTCGTTTCTGAGATTTGATGTCATCGGCAGCCGCTTGGGCCATCATGTGACCTCGATCGCTCAACCGAAAATGCGGGATGCGACCGTATAAAACGCCCTCGGGATTGTGCACTTCACCGTGACGAACTAGGTGGATGCGTTGTGCGGGCATGGGTCAAGTCTAACCCTCGGCTAAACTTGCCAATTATGAGAAATCGCACCCTGATCAAAGACCTAGCAGCACGCCCAGATGGCCAAGTAACCCTTGGTGGATGGGTCGAAAAGCTTCGTGATCAGAAGCGCATTCAGTTCATCATTTTGCGCGATGAATCGGGCGACGTTCAGGTCACGTATCCTCGCCCGGTTGTCGACGAGCAGCCAGTCGAAGACGACGCCCTAGCGGCACAGGTTTCAACCCTTACTAGCGGTTCATTTGTTTGGGTCACTGGCCAGCTAATTCACGACGAGCGCGTCAAGCTTGGTGGCCTAGAGGTCAAGCTTGAAAACCTAGAGATCGTCACCCTGGCTGACCCAATCAGCCCAATTGCCGACGACACCTCAATCGACAAGCGTCTTGACTGGCGATTCCTTGATCTTCGCCGCACCGAGATGAACTTGGTATTCCGCATTCAGACCACCATCGAGGCAGCCTGGCGTGAATACTGGCTAGAAAACAATTTCACCGAGATTCACTCACCAAAGTTGATGGCATCGGCTTCAGAGTCAAACGCAGAGCTGTTCAAGCTTGAATACTTCGAGACCAACGCCTATTTGGCTCAGTCGCCACAGTTCTACAAGCAGATGGCGATGATGTCTGGCCTTGGCCGCATCTTCGAGATTGGCCCAGTGTTCCGTGCCGACCCATCTTTCACCTCTCGTCACGCAACAGAATTCATCTCGGTTGACATCGAGGTTTCATGGATCGACTCACACGAAGACGTGATGGCTATTCAAGAGCAGATGCTGCACCGCGCACTTGCTGCGGTCAAAGAGAAGCACGGCGAAGAGATTCAGAAGCTGTTCGGCATCGAAGTTCGCGTTCCGTCAATTCCGTTCCCTCGCGTGACTCTTGAAGATGCACTTCAGATCATTAAGAACCGCGGTCACGAAGTTGTTCGCGGCGGCGACCTTGACCCAGAGGGCGAGCGTCAGATTGCTGCTTGGGCCGAAGAAACTCACGGTCATGAGTTTGTTTTCGTCACCGATTACCCTGCAACCGTGCGCCCGTTCTATCACATGCGTCACGAGAACAACCCAGCGCTAACCAAGTCTTATGACCTAATCTGGCGCGGCACCGAGATCACCACCGGTGCACAGCGAGAGCACCGCCTAGAGACTTTGATTGAGCAGGTCAAGCAGAAGGGTCTTGAACCAGAAGGCCTGCAGACCTACCTCGACTTCTTCAAATACGGCGCCCCAGCGCACGGTGGTTTCGGCATGGGCTTGATTCGCGTTTTGATGTTGCTTTTGCACCAGCCAAACATTCGCGAAGTTGGCTTCTTGTTCCGCGGACCAAACCGCCTAGAGCCATAAGCAAAGCGCTAATTTCAAAAAGACCCTGGTTTAGCCGGGGTCTTTTTGCATTCGGTTTGGTTGCCTTCTAGGGTGATGCCTTAGCGGCGCAATTGCCTTGCGCTAGAAGCGGTTTAGAAAACCGTGGGTTTTCGCAGCCCACTCGTGTTTCTTGCCCAAGCGGCTAAGCACGATTAGCAAAATCGGAAACCAGAAGCGCTTAAGAATCCAGCGAATTAGTTTGAACATTTTGCCCCCTTTGGTTGGTGATTTGAGTTTAGGCTTTGGCGCCAGCTTTATGAATTCGCCAGAGCAAAAAGTGCGCGAGTGAGACGTTCGGTGTCAACGCGCCAATAGGCGTGCTGCTTGTCGTTGATAAAAATCACTGGGATTTCTTCGAAATACTTGGCGGCAAGTTTCTCGTCATCAAGAATGCTCTGCTCGACAAAACTAATTTCAGTGCCTGGGTGACGGGATTTGAAATCGTTCATTACCTCGTCGATTGCCTCACGGGCATCATCGCAAAGGTGACATCCGGGTTTGCCAAGCATTTTGATCTGGATTGCATTGCTCACATTTAAAGCCTAGGCGATGTGGCTCACGGCCTTGGTCGACTGCTAGCTCTAAACTGGTCGGGTGCCTAACCCCGACGCTAAACCCCGCAAGATTGAAGCGGCTTTTTTTGACGTCGACAACACCATTTTGCGAGGCTCTAGCAGCTTTCACTTTGGCAAAGCAGCATTCAAGGCGGGCTTCTTCAAGCGGCAAGACTTATGGCGTTTTGCCTGGGAACAGTTCAGGTTCATCTCTCGAGGCGAAACCGCCAAGGGCCTTAATTTCATCAAGGATCGCGCGCTCGGCTTGATTGCTGGGCACCAAGCCAAAGAGCTGGCAGACCTGACTATCAACTGCTATGCCGACTTCATCAAACCAAAGCTTTGGCCTGAAACTGTGCGCCTTGCTCGCGAACACATCGCTGCTGGCCGCGAAGTTTGGTTGGTTACCGCCACACCCCAAGAGATTGCTGACGTTATTGCCAAGCAGCTCGGCCTAACCGGCGGCCTGGGCACGTTGGTTGAGCAAAAAGACGGTGTGCTAACCGGTCGCCTGGTTGGCGAGGCTCTGCACGGCAAGCACAAGCGTCACGCCATCAAGAATCTTGCCGAGCAGCGAAACATTAGCTTGCGCAACTCATACGCCTATAGCGATTCGGTGAACGATCTGCCGATGCTGACAGCCGTTGGAAGCGCTGTTGCAGTGAACCCAGACAAACAGCTAAAGGTTTATGCCAAGGCGGCTGGCTGGCCGATCCTTGATTTCAAAAAGCGCGAGCTGCGCGTCAACAAAAAGGCCGAATAAGGCAAAACCTTAAAAGCAAAACCCGCCACCTGAGTGACGGGTTTTGAAGCTGCAGAAGATTTACTTCTTATTGCGACGCTGGTGGCGAGTCTTGCGAAGCAACTTGCGGTGCTTCTTCTTAGACATACGCTTGCGACGCTTCTTGATAACTGAACCCACGAAGACCTCACAAAATAAAACGGCCGAGAAGATTTCTGGCCTTGTATTCTGCCAATCCTAGTCGAAACTGGGCGCTAAGAGTTAACTCGGATGTCCCGCGATATTTATCCGCCTGAACCTAAACTCATTTCGAGCACAGCACCTATTCGAAAGGGTCATCAATGAAGATCAATGCACTGCTACAAAAGGCAATCGCCGAATTTCTTGGCGTTCTTATGTTTCTCTCATCAATCGTTGCTGCGGTTGCCAACTCAGGAAGCGACAGCTTCGCAGCTCACGCCGCCCTAGCTGCAACCTTGGGTCTAGCAATTTTGCTTACCGCTGGCGTTTCAGGCGGTCACTTGAACCCCGCTGTTTCCCTTTATTTCTATGCCAAAAAGGCGATCTCGCTTTCTGAACTTGGCGCCTATGTGGTTGCTCAGCTGGCCGGTGCCCTAGTCGGTGCATTCATCGGTGCTCAAATTGTTGGCAAGTCACTGACCGGATTCACCACCGCCAGCGCAGCACCATCAGCCGCTGCGATTATCGGTGAGCTTTTTGCAACCGGTGGCTTGGTGTTCTTGGTTGGCTACCTAGCTGCCAACAAACTTGGCAACTTGATTCCTGCGGCTGTTGGACTCTGGGTCATGGCTGCAGCTGGATTCACCATCACCGGCGCTCAGGCAAACCCTGCCGTTTCATTCGGCCTATCAATTGTTGGTCAAGCAATCGACTTCAGTGCCTGGATCATCATTGCTCAGCTTGCCGGCGGCGCAATCGCCATGGTGTTCTTGCAGGTGTTCGCTGCTAAGCCTGTCAAGGCCGCAAAGAAGGCAGCCGCCAAGAAGAAATAAGTGCTCTTTAGCTTCAAACAAAACCCTCGGGATGCCTTCAGGCAGATCGGGGGTTTTGCTTTTGTAGCGGTCAATGTGACTGACGACTGAACTGTTAAGAATTGCCCCTGCCCAAATGAACTAATCGGTGGCATAATTTTCGAAAATAAACTACACAATTTTCTAGAAAGTCTTGCCGTGCCAAAATCTTCTAAAGCTGCACCTCAGCCGAAGCAATCACGCGCGCATTCAACTGTTGAGGCGGTTGTAGCCGAGGCTAAAAAAGCCCTGCTGGAGGGCGGCGAAGCATCGGTGCGCATTCAAGACATCTCGGTTCGAGCCAAAGTATCCATTGGATCTATCTATCACCACTTTGGAGACCGCGACGGTTTGATTCGCGCCACCTATGTGCATAATTTTGCAAGCTCGGTGCGCGAAGACATCGCAAGAGTGAAGCGGTTTATGTCTAACCTGCACAGCACTCAAGAAATCGCCAAGCACTACGACGAAATGTTCGCTTTTTTAACGGAGCATTTTGGTCGCCTGCCGGCAAGTGAGCGAGCTGCGATTATTGGCAACACCACCGGCCGCCCGCTTTTGCGTCAGGCTTTGGCTGAGGTTCAGAACGAGCTAACTAATGGTCTAACCGAGGTTATGCAGATGCTTCACGACCGCTCAATGCTCAAATCACACTTGACCCCAAGGGCTGCAGCCACTGTTGTTTTGGGTTTGCTTCACGGTCGCGTGATTGCCGAACTAGACACTGATCCGGTTGCTGAGCACGACTGGAACACCGCCATGCTGAGTGCATTCAGCGGATTGTTTCAGACTGAAACTTCGCTAGCGGTTTAGCGCTTTACGCGAGAGGTGACCTTGGTTTTGACCTCTGCAATTGCGTCTTCAATCTGAGCAACAATTTCGTCAACCTTGGCGCGTGCCTGCTTTTCGGTGGCCTTCGAAGCTTTTTCGGCCTCTAGTTTTGCGTCGGCAAGCTTGCGGCCAAGTTCGCGGCCAAGCTTTTGGGGGTCGGTTTCTACCTGCTCTGAAACCTTGGCGCCAAGCCAGGTTGAACCTGCTGCTAACCAGCTGCCAACCTTTTCACCGATTTCACCGAACTGCTCTTCGAGCGGTGTTGGGGTGCCTGCGGTGAAGTTTTCGGCCCAGTCAACAACTGCCTCTAGTGGCTTTGAGTCGGCTGAATAAAAACGGTTCTGACCAACGGTCTTGACCGAAACCAGTCCAGCATCGCGCAAGGTCTTTAGGTGCTTTGAGACAGTCGGCTGACCGACTTTGGTCAGCTCAACCAACTGGCCAACTGACTGGCCAGGGTTTGCCAACAGGGCCTCGAGAATCAGGCGGCGGGTTGGGTCTGCGATTGCTGCAAATGTGTCGGTCATGGCTTTAGATTACCTAACTCTTTGGCGCGAGCAAGGGCCGCTTCTGTGCCCTCAATGAACATTGTCTCTAAATCGGTTTGAGCAAAGCGTGCAATTGCGCGCTCGGTTGTGCCATTTGGGCTGGTTACCTGGCGACGCAACTCGGCTGGAGTTTTGCCGGAAGCTATCAGCAGCTCGGCCGCCCCCAAGAAAGTTTCGTTCACCATCAAAGCCGATTCCTCGTCTGTGAATCCATGGTGTTTAGCGGCATTTGTGAATTGCTCGATTAGATAAAAAACATAGGCTGGCCCTGAGCCGCTAATTGTGCTTAGGGCATCGATTCGTGATTCGTCGACAACTAATACTTGACCGACAGTTTCAAAAAGTTCGATGGCAACATCGATGTGATCTCTGGTGCTACGTGAACCCTGAGACAAGCCAGTTACGGCACGGCCGACTATCGCGGGAGTGTTTGGCATAGCCCTGACAACTGCGACGTCTTCGGGCAAAACTGACTGCATTGCTTCGGTAGTGATTCCGGCAGCGACGCTGATGACGAGCGCATTGTCATCAAGATTGTCGGCAACCTCTTTAAGAACTTGGGTGACATAAGCCGGTTTGACGGCCACCAAAACAACATCGGCACCGGCAACTGCCATCTGGTTTGCGTCATCGCCGTTTTCGAGGGCGAATGCCGTGACACCAAATGTGTCTAGGTGCATCGCGGCGCTGGCATCGGAGTTTGTGCTGACGGCAACATTGAGTGGGTCAAAGCCTGACTTGAGCAGGCCGCTGAGAATGGCTTGCCCCATTGAGCCAGAACCAAGAATTGCGATGCGATTGATTTTCACAGGTTCAGTTTAGGCTGGGGCACCGACTTTTAAACAGCCTGCCTGCGCACCCAGAGAATGTCAGGGGCGCAGGGTAGTTTTGGTTTAGAAATTAGGAGAATCATGGCTCGCGAGAAGACCGAATTTGTCTGCACCGAATGTGGCTGGGTCGCGCCAAAATGGGTCGGTCGCTGTGGCGAATGCCAAGCCTGGAGCTCGATGCAAGAGTCAACTAGCGGCCGCGGTTTGGGCACCGTGCGATCGGTCAAGGCTCTGCGCCTGGTCGAGTCAGCAGCAGCAAAGCCGATCACCGAATTGACCTCGGTTTCCGTCTCTTCTTGGCCCACCAAAGTTGGCGAGTTTGATCGCGTTTTAGGCGGCGGCTTGGTTCCGGGTGCGGTGATATTGCTTTCGGGCGAGCCAGGCGTGGGCAAATCAACTTTGCTGCTTGAGGTTGCCGCCAACACTGCAAAAGCTGGCAAAAAAGTTCTTTATGTTTCTGGCGAAGAATCGGTTGGCCAGGTGCGCTTGCGTGCCGAGCGCACCGGTGCTCTTATTGAGACCCTTTATCTGGCGGCCGAAACTGACCTATCAACAGTTCTCGGTCAGATAGATGCCGTCGCTCCCGAGCTTTTAGTTGTTGACTCGGTTCAAACTATTGCGGCCGCCGACATCGATGGCGCGGCCGGCATGCCCTCACAGATTCGCGAGGTCGCCGCCAATCTGATTCGCGTTGCCAAAGAGCGCAACCTGCCGGTGATCCTGGTTGGTCACGTGACCAAAGACGGCTCGATTGCTGGCCCACGAGCACTAGAGCATTTGGTTGATGTGGTTTGCCACTTCGAGGGCGATCGTCAAACCTCATTGCGCTTTGTGCGTTCACTCAAAAACCGATTCGGCCCAACCGATGAGGTTGGTTGCTTCGAAATGACAGGCGAGGGCATTCGCGAGGTTCCCGATCCATCCGGCTTATTTTTGTCACGTGGCGAGGCCCCAGTATCGGGCACCTGCGTCACCGTCACGGTTGAGGGCAAGCGCGCCCTAATTGCCGAGGTGCAGGCACTGGTGGTCAAGTCTTCGGCGCCGCAGCCAAGGCGAGTCACCAATGGTGTTGATTCGTCGCGCGTGGCCATGTTGCTGGCGGTGCTTGAGCGCCGGGCCGGGTTGCGACTGAGCGAAATGGATGTTTATGTTTCAACGGTTGGCGGGGTTCGCCTGGCCGAGCCGGCCGCCGATCTTGCCATTGCGGTGGCGATTGCCTCGGCGGTTCAAGACAAGCCAATTGCCCACAACCTGGTCGCCTTCGGCGAGATCTCGCTAGCTGGCGAAATTCGCAAGGTAAGCAACGACAAAATTCGTGCCACCGAGGCAAGCCGCCTTGGGTTTGTTCGGTCAGTTGATTCCAAGGTGGGCGACCTAAAGGCCGCGTTAGCCCTCGCGCTCAATTGGTAATCGTGCGTTTTTAAACAAAGAAAAAGAGCCGGAATTTGCCCGGCTCTTTTTCTTAATTCCGACTAGTTCAAAATCCGAATTGTCGGTTCATTCTTAATTAAGAATGAACTGCGCAGTGTCGGTAGAGATTACTGAGGCGACCTCGGCCTGCAGGTGATAGGAGGCGCCCTCGGCGATGACGGCCTTTTGGTCGGCACCACAGCCAGTGGCTGAGCTATACACGCGTGCCCATGGGCTCAGCGGGCTCTCTAGAGTTTCTCCGGCCTTCAGGGTTATGACCGATGCGGTTAGAGCTGCGCGGTCGGTGCACTGCTTTGAGGTCCAGATAGTTTCAGCACCGCTGGTAATTGTGTAGAAAGTGGTGGCAGCACCAACATCAAAGGTGCAGTCAACCTCTGAGTTGTTGGTGATTTTGTAGCCGATGTATGGGTTTACGCCCGGGTCAAAGCTGGCGGCAGCGGTGCCGTCTTTGGTGGCCACGACGGCATCGATTGAAACCGTTCCATTGATACATGCAGCAATCTCGCCGGTGGCTGTGGTGCCGGTGGTCTCAGAAGTTGAGGTGGTTGGCGGGTTAAAGAAGTTCGAAATTGCGCCGACGATGCTGGCCACTCCCCACCAAATAAAGGCGATGAGCGAGACCAAAACCACAAGTGCAATGATGCGGCGACGTCGATAAACGTTTGAGTTTGGGCGTTGAGGATATCTTGGGGCAGCCATGAAATAAGGCTAACCAGCGAACGGCCTAGAGCAGCTTAAGCATGCGAGTGTTGCCCAAAGTGTTTTGCTTAACTCTCGCCAAATCAAGAAATTCTGCGACACCATCGTCAGTCGAGAGCAAAAGCTCTTTATAGGTTTCGTCGTCAATCGGGGTTTCAGAAATCGGTTCAAACCCGTGTGCGCCGAAGAACTTAGTTTCAAAAGTTAGGCAAAAGACGCGGTGAACTTTGAGCGCACGAGCTTTGGCTAGCAGCTGTTCAAGAACTGCATGACCTACGCCCTGGCCGCGAACATCATCGGCGACAACCACCGTGCGCACCTCGGCCAGGTCTTGCCACATTACGTGCAGCGCACCGCAACCAACCACACGACCGGCTGGGTCAACAGCAACTTCAAATTCTTGAATATCTTCAAAGAGTTGAACGGTCTCTTTGCCGAGCATCACGCCGTGATCAACATATGGCTGCAGCATCAAGCGAATGCCGGCAACATCACCGGTGTGCGCTGGGCGCACGGTGAATAGGCTGGCATTTGGTGCAGAAGTCATTTCTTTAGATTAGTTGCCGGCGATTGAGAATTCGAGCTGACAACTAAAGGGCCGCGCTAAGTTGAGACTGCAGGTCTGCGCTAGACGCAAGCCAGTTGCCTAGAATTTGCAGCTTCTCGGCGGTATCGCTGCCCGGCTCGGCTGAATAAACATTCATGATCAAATTTTCATCAGCCAAGATGCTGAAAGGTTCATAGCTCATAGTCAGCAGACCAACCTGCGGGTGGCAAAAAGACTTAGTTCCGCCATAGTGACGAACAACTTTGTGATTTGCCCACAGCTGTCTAAATAGCTCGGATTTTGCCGATAGCTCACCAAGCAACTGTGTGAACTTTGGGTCATCTGCAGAGCGCACAGCCTCGAGCCTCAAAACGCCCACCGAATCGGCTGCAATTCTTGAATAGTCAACGTAGTAGTCGACCGCCGCCGGGTCTAGAAACACCCAGCGGGCCATGTTTGATTCAGCAATTCGACTGGTCAAAATCGGTGAGTAGACAGCACGCCCCAGAGCATTTGCGCCAAGCAAATCCATGCGGCCGTTTCTGACAAAAGCTGGGTTGGTTTGAATTGAATCAAGCACCAGCTGCAGATTTGCTCGCAACGCCTTGGTTGCCGGTTTAGAAGTTTTGCTTTTTGTGCCGGCACTTGATCGGGCCAGTGAGAAAAGGTATTCGATCTCAACATCATCAAGCTTCAAAGCTCTAGCGATGGCGTTTAGCACACTGTCTGATGCGCCATCTAAATTGCCCCGCTCGAGGCGAATGTAATAGTCAGCACTGACCCCAGCCAGCATGGCAACCTCTTCGCGACGAAGACCTGCGACTCTTCGATTAGCGCCAAAACTTGGCAGCCCAGCGTCTTCGGGACTCAGGCGCGCGCGCCGTGAAACCAGGAATTCTTTGATGGTTGCTTTGGAATCCATGACACCACCATACGGCCTAAAAATGTCACCTGACAGGTATTGCGATAACCCGTAACAATAGGAACTGCTCGGTGTCTAGTTTCAGTGAGCCAGGAGGTTCAAAATTGAACCACCGAGAGTTTTAAGGAGCAGACATGAAGGCAACATTCCTCTATGGAGCAGGCGATGTTCGGGTTGAAGAAGTAGCGCAAGCAAAAATTGAAAAACCGACTGATGCCGTAATTCGCACTGTTGTGGCTTGTGTTTGCGGCAGTGACCTGTGGGATTATTACGCCAAGCAGCCTGCGGAGACTGGCGTGCCTAAGGGCCATGAGGTGCTCGGAGAAATTGTTGAACTCGGAGCCGAGGTAAAGAATCACAAAATCGGTGACTTGGTTGTTATTCCGTTCGTGGCATCCTGCGGCTTTTGCGATTTCTGCCAAGCAAACCGTCAAACCTCTTGCAGAAACATTGAATACTTCGGACACGGTGGCGGGGCCGCTTGCCAGGCAGAGTTTGTTCGCATACCTTGGGCCGACGGAACAGCGGTTAAGGTTCCGGTTGACGCCAATTCGCCACTGATTCCATCTATGTTGACTCTCTCGGATGTTCTATGCACCGGCTATCACGCAGCCGTTTCTGCGGGAGTTCAACAGGGCGAGACCGTTGTGGTTATTGGTGATGGTGCTGTTGGCCTATCTGCCGTGATTGGCGCAAAAAAGCTAGGTGCAGAGCGAATCATTCTGGTCAGCAGTCACGAACCTAGAGCAAACCTTGGCCGTGAATTTGGTGCCACTGACATTGTTTCTGAGCGCGGCGAAGAGGGAATTGCGCGAATTATGGAATTGACCAACGGTGATGGCGCCCCTCGAGTGCTAGAAGCAGTCGGAAAGCAAGATGCCATCGACATGTCTATTGCTGTCACCCGCGACTATGGATTCATTGGCCGCGTTGGCGCAGCTCAATACGAGAACATGCCGTTGAATTTCGGAACAATCATGCGAAACATCGGTGTATATGGTGGCGTTGCTCCCGCTCGTGCCTATATTGAGCCACTAATGCAAGACATTCTTGACGGCAAAATCAACCCTGGAAAAGTCTTTGATCTAAGTGTCTCGATTGACAACATCGCAAGTGGTTATAAGGCCATGGCTGACCGAGTTGCCATCAAGACCCTAGTCACTTTTTGATTTCTGACCGAAAGAAGACCTGGGCATCTTGAAAAAACGAATTATCGGGCAGGGCCTTGAGGTCTCTGCAATTGGTCTCGGCTGCATGGGCTTGAGTGGGTCATACGGCCCGATTCTTGACCGCGCAGAAAGCAACCGATTTTTGCGCGATGCCGTTGAACGCGGTGTGACTTTCTTTGATTCAGCCGAGGTATACGGGCCTTTTTTGAACGAAGAAATCGTCGGCGAGGGCCTCAAGCCAGTGCGAGATCAGATTGTGCTGGCTACCAAGTTTGGTTTTGCCTATGACGGCAATGTGCCAGGTGCACCAGATAGCAACCGAGCTAACATTCGCCGAGCGGTTGAGGGCTCATTAAAGCGTCTACAGACTGACTACATCGATCTTTATTATCAGCACCGCGTTGACCCGAACACGCCCATTGAAGAGGTCGCTGAGACCGTAAAAGAGCTGATTGCCGAGGGCAAAGTTAAGCACTTTGGACTTTCAGAAGCGGGTGCCAATACCATTCGCCGTGCTCACGCCGTGCAGCCGGTGACCGCCCTGCAGAGTGAATACTCGCTGTGGTTCCGCGATCACGAAAAAGAGATTATTCCGACCCTAGAAGATCTGGGCATTGGCTTTGTTCCGTTTAGTCCACTTGGCAAGGGCGTGCTCACCGGCACCGTGACCGCCGAGTCTACATTTGGCGACAATGACATCCGCGCAACCATTCCGCGCTTTCAACAAGATGTGATTCAAGAGAACCTGCGCCTTGTTGACGAGCTAAAAGCGGTTGCCGCCGATATGGGCATTAGTCCGGCACAGTTAGCGCTAGCCTGGGTGCTCGCTCAAAAGCCATGGATTGTGCCGATTCCGGGCACTCGCCGCACCGAGCGCCTCATCGAAAACATCGGTGCCGTTGCTGTCGAGTTCAGCAATGCAGACGTCGAACGCATCAACAAGATTGCCGCCGAAATTGTAATTCAGGGCGATCGCTATAACGCGTTCCAGGCTTCGCGCGTAGGCCTTTAAGCAGCATGCAAAAACCCCGGCCAATTGGTCGGGGTTTTTGCATTGAGAGCTATTTAGTGGCTAGATTCCTTGACTGCCCAAGGTCTGACCACAATCAGATAAATCATGAACCCGAGCCCCATAGCCATCAGAATATTGCTGCCATAACCCAGTGATGTGCTGCGGTCGATAGCGGTGAAATATGGCCCCGCAACAGTGGTGGCCACATAGCCACCAGCGCTCAGCAGTGCAGAGGCGGTGCCAGCTTCTTCACCGTGATTCGCCATCGCTAGGGTTTGCAAAAGGGTGAACTGGAAACCGAAGCAGAATAGCCAAGCGAAGGTGATAGCTTCGACGACAGCAAATGGAGCATGGTTGACGCCGGCATAAACCAAAGCTGAACCAACAATCAAAGACATTGTTAGGCCAGCGGTCAGAACCCATTGAGGAGCAAAGCGCTTGGCTAGCCAGGTTGAAATCTGAATTCCGACGTATGCGCCGATCGAATTAAGGGCCAGCCAGTAACCGATCTGTTCGGCCGGCACCGCAAAGCTTTCGGTATAGACCAGAGGCAGAACGGCAAGATAGCCGAACTGAGCAATGCTTAGCACCATCTGAACGATGACCAAGCCGGTGTAGTTTCGGTCTGACAAAACTTTTTTGAAACCCTTGAGCATGCTAGCCAAATCGACCTTCTGCTTGCCCTCAAAGTGCAGGGTTTCGGGCAAGACCTTAATAGCGACCAGAACCAGAATCGCGCCATAAACAGCAATCGCTAGTGCGAGTCCGCGCCAATCGGTAAAGAGAATTGCAAACGAACCCGAAGAAGGCGCCAGCACCCAAGATGCCGCAGCCACCAAGAACAACTGCCCCATAGCGGTGAAAAGTTTTTTGCCCTCGTAGAGGTCGCGAACCATGGCCAGGCCAACCACATAGATCCAGGCGCCGGCAATGCCCTGGCCGACTTTGGCGAGCTGAAATAAGAAGATGTTCGTTGAAAGCGCGAGTAACACGGTGGCTACGACATATCCAATACCACCATAAATAAGAGGCTTGCGGCGGCCATAGGCATCGCTGATTGGGCCGGCCAGCAAGAAACCGATCGTGAAACCCAGGGTGAATGCGCTCAGGCTTAGTTGAACGCCAGCAATGTCGCTATTAAGGTCGACTGCGATCTGCGGAAAAGACGCCAGATACGGGTCAACGGTGAATGGGCCCAGTGTTGAGAATGCGCCAATTAGAGCTAGCAGGCCGAAGCCGGATTTTTTGGTCAAGTCGTTGCCTAACGATTGCAGGATGGTTCCACAGATTTTGAATAGGTGTGACCAGTATTTAGGGTAGCTAGCGAAAGCCAGCTGCTGCTATTGGTTGCTGAAAGCCGCATCGAAAGATGCGGTTGGCAACTCCCAAAGTAGTGAACGGATGTATCCGACGGCTTCTTTAGCGCCGTGAAGGCGGTTCATGCCGGCGTCTTCCCATTCGATAGAGATTGGGCCCTTGTAGCCAATTGATTCCAACGCACGGAAAGAGTCTTCCCAAGGAACATCGCCGTGACCAGTAGAAACGAAATCCCAGCCGCGACGAGGGTCTCCCCATGGCAAGTGTGAGCCCATAACGCCGGCGCGGCCGTTTTGTGGGCGCATACGGGTGTCTTTGCAGTCAACGTGATAGATGCGGTCTTTGAAGTCAACGATGAAACCAACCGGATCGATGTTCTGCCACATCATGTGCGATGGATCCCAGTTGAATCCAAAGGCTTCGCGGTGGTTGATCGCCTCGAGAGTGCGAACGCTTGACCAGTAGTCATAGGCGATTTCACCCGGGTGAACCTCGTGCGCGAAACGAACGCCCTCGGCGTCGAAGACATCAAGGATCGGGTTCCAGCGGTTTGCAAAGTCTTCGAAGCCTTGCTCGATTCGGCTAGCCGGCACCGGCGGGAACATCGCGACATACTGCCAAATGTTTGAACCGGTGAAGCCAACCACGGTGTCGACACCAAGCTTGCGAGCCACGCGCGCAGCGCGCTTCATGTCTTCAGCGGCACGCTGGCGAACACCCTCGGCATCGCCATCGCCCCAAACATAAGGGCGAAGGATGGCCTGGTGGCGGAAGTCAATAGGGTCATCGCAAACTGCCTGTCCGGCGAGGTGGTTCGAAATTGCGAAAGTCTTGAGGCCATATTTATTCAGGATGTCTAGACGTGACTGAACATAGGCATCGTCTTCATCTGCACGAGCTAGATCCAAGTGATCGCCTGATGCTGCTATTTCGAGGCCGTCATAACCCCACTCGGCTGCAAGTTTGGCAACTTCTTCAAACGGCAGGTCAGCCCACTGCCCGGTGAACAGGGTTACTGGGTGAGATGACTTTGACATTCTTTACTCCGCTTTCTTTGTTGCTTTAGATCTGAATCCAGTTGTGAGCCTTTGCGGATGCCACGACAGCCGAGGTCACCTTTGATGCTCGAAGACCGTCTTCAAAGGTTGGCAGACCATCTGGCACCTGGCCACGCACTGCAGCATATGTATCGCGAACGAATGCTGCAAAAGCGTCCACGTATCCCATTGGGTGGCCCGATGGCACAACCGATAGTCGATTTGCCTCTGGTGAATTCTGCGAGTCGTCACGCGGAATTACCATGCTGCCCGCGCGTCGTCCGACCCAAATGGTCTCAGGGTGTTCCTGGTTGAATTCGATGCTCTCGTTGGCACCGGCGATGTCAAGCAGCAGGCGGTTTTTGCGACCTGGGGCAACCTGCGAAACAAACAGGTTGCCTATGGCGCCGCCCTCTGTTTTGAAAACCACAGTTGCCTCATCTTCGGTCTCAACCTTGTTGCCGCCACGAGTTGGGTGCACGGTGCTGGTCACTGAGCTCAGCTCAACGATTCGGTCACCGATGATGAACTCCATCAGGTCAACTAAGTGCGATCCGATGTCAGCAAATGCGCGCGATGCTCCTCCGTCAGCCGAACTCACGCGCCAGTTGTTGTCACTAGCCTCGAGCAGCCAGTCCTGAAGATATGAGCCACGGATGCTGAAGATGCGGCCGGTGGTTCCGTTTGCAACGCGAGCCCTGGCCTCTCGAGCCAGCGGGTGAAAGCGGTAGACAAACGGCACTGTTGCAACCAGGTTTGAGTTGCGAGCTGCTTCGGCTACGCGCTCGGCCTGGGCCGAATCAATAGCCAGTGGCTTCTCGCAAATTTGATGCTTGCCGGCCGCAATAGCGGCCAATGCCAATTCGGCGTGTGAGTTGTTTGGAGTGCAAATGTGCACCAAATCGATGTCGTCTGCGGCGATTAGTTCGACAGCCGATGCATAGACCTTGGCGATGCTAAGTGCATCAGCGGCACGCTGACCGCTCTCGAGACTCGAAGACGCAATGGCAACCACTTCGGCTCCGGCAGCGCGGGCCGCGGCAGTGTGCACGCGCCCCATAAAACCGCCACCGATAATTCCGACGCGAATTGGCGTTGCCATGTTCTCCTCGATTATTTGATGGTTGGGTTGATTGGGTCCCAATCAACTGGCAGCGGACTAATTGGCTCAAGCGAAGACTTCACTTCAACCCACTGGCCTGACTCAACAGCATCCTGAATTGAAAGCAAAACATCAAGCACGTGCAGCGCAATTTCACCTGGGATGCGAACCTGGCGGCCCTCGCGAATTGCCTGTGCCATTTCGGTGACACCGGTTCCTCGGCCATGAGTAGCCCCGGTCAGCTCGATCTTGCTGACGTCTTCTGGCTCGTTTCCGACGTGAAGCTCGCTGTCACCATCAAACATGTTTGGGTCTGGCAACGAGATAGTGCCCTCGGTGCCGTTGATCTCAACGAAGCCCATGCGGAATAGTGCCGACTCGAAGCTAAAAATGCACTGTGCGCTAGCGCCAGACTCGAACTCAATTAGGGCGCCGATGTGCGTTGGCACCTCAACCGGAAACTCGGTTCCGGCCTTTGGTCCGGTTGCGATAACACGGGTTGCCTTGGCCTTTGAGCCCAGCCCGGTGACGCGCTTGACTGCACCGAAAACAGCAACCAAAGTGCTGATGTAGTAAGGGCCCATGTCTAGCAACGGGCCAGCGCCCTTGGCAAACAAGAATTCTGGGCTCGGATGCCAAGCCTCTGGGCCACCAACCTGGAACATGGTCATGGCGCTCAACGGCTTGCCAATTTTGCCCTCAGCAATTGCACGAAGACCGGTCTGAATTCCGCCACCCATGATGGTGTCAGGCGCAACGCAAACCAAAACTCCGGCCTTGCTCGCGGCCTCGGCTACCTTTTGAGCGTCCTCGCGACTGGTCGCATATGGCTTCTCGCTCCATACGTGCTTGCCAGCTGCGATGCACTTTAGGTCAACCTCAGCGTGAGCTGCAGGAATGGTTAGGTTAACCACGATTTCAACGTCTGGGTTGGCTAGAAGCTCGTCGACAGTTCCAGAACCAATCACGCCGTATTTGTCGGCCTGCGCCCTAGCGCGATCGGTATCAAGATCAGCTATGAAAAGAACTTTCACATCAGGAAAACGAACCAGATTGGTGAGGTATTGATCGCTGATGTTTCCGGCACCGATGAACCCGACGCCGACTGGGCCGGTCTTGCCGGTTGATGCGTTAGCCATTAGCGCGCCTCGTTTACGAATGTGAGTGATTGCTTGATGCCATCAAAGACATCGCCGCCAGTATAGAAGTCAAACTCAATTACAGGCAGTGCGTTTGGAGCAGCCGCCAAAACTTCGCGAATCGGAATCTGGCCTTGACCAGCAGGAACCTGAGCCTCCACGTTGCCGTCTTTAGTGCCGTCTTTCACGTGGATGGCGACAACGCGATCACCAAGCTCGCGAAGCACCGCCGGGGCACTCTGGCCGCCGACCTCAACCCAGTAGGTGTCAATCTCAAGAACTACATCGCTGTCGAGCGCATCGATAAAGGTATAGAGCGCTGGGCGGCCATCGATAATGTTCGAGAACTCCCAGTTGTGGTTGTGATAGCCGATGGTCAGACCGTATTGCTTGGCCTTGGCATTGATCTCGTTGATTGATGCCGCAATCTTGAGCACGTCTTCTTTGTTTGTCCAGCGCTCTGGCACGGTGAATGGGTCGATAAGGGTCTTCACGCCGATTTTTGCGGCAGCGGCCAGCATCGGTTCGTAGTCTTGATCTACCATCATGGCGTGCGCAGTTGGCGCCTTGAGGTTGTGCTTGGCCAATAGCTCGACAAATTCGTCGACGCGTTCGTGGAAACCGTAAGGTTCAACCTGCGAAAAACCTGCTGCTACAACTCCGGCTAGCGCCGCGTCAAGATTTTCTGCAACTGCATCGCGAACGGTGTAAAGCTGCACTGAAGGCTGCTGCTTAGACATAAGGGTCTGCTTTCTTTAGATCTTTGAGATCAATAATTCGGTGTTGAAAATTTGAGCTGACTGGGCAGCTGAGTTTGGCAAACTAACCCTTAACTGCACCATCCATAACACCAGCGACAAACTGCTTGGCAGTCAGCACGAACAAAACCATTAGTGGCGCTGCCATAACCAGAGAACCACCAATGATGGTCGGATAGTCAGGGTTATTGGCGCTGTTGAGCTGAGAAACTGCAACCTGGGCGGTGAAGTTATCCGGAGTCTGAGTCACGATAAGTGGCCAGGCGAAGTCATTCCATGCGGTCAAGAACGCAAACAAGCCGAGCACGAAAGCCGTAGACCGAACCAGCGGAAAAGCCAGGCTCCAGTAGATTCTGAAGAATCCTGCGCCGTCAACTGCGCCTGAGTCAATAAGCTCCTGCGGCACGTTTGAAACCATGGCTTGGCGCATCCAGAACACTCCGAACACCGACGCCAAATAAGGCAAGATCAGAGCGGCCAGAGTATCAATCAAGCTCAGGTTTGCCATCAAGAGATATAGCGGGATGATGCCCAGCTGAACCGGAATCATCAGGAACAAAAGCACCAAAGTGAAAAGCGCCTGGTTGCCACGGAAGCGTAGTTTTGCGAAAGCAAATCCGGCTAGCGATGAGGTGAAAACCTGGATTACTGCGATAACGATTGAAACAACAAATGAGTTTCGAAATACAACACCGATGTTAAACATTTCGGTGATGTGAGCCCAGGTCGACGGCCAATTGTCGCCCGGAGTCACACGAGGTGGAATCGAAGCGATAACGCTGTTGTCAGCCGAGCCGACGACATACATCCAGTAAAACGGGAACAGTGCAAGCAGGGCGGTGATAGCCAGCATTCCGTATAGCGATGGCTGTTTTAGCCAAGAGAAACTGATTTTCATTATTTGTCTGCCTTTACGAGCTTGCTGCTGATCAAGAAGTTAATTGCCGCGATGATTGCGATGATCACAAACAGACCAATCGCTACCGCCGATGAATAACCGAGCCTCATTTGGGTGAAGGCCTGGTTGAACATGTATAGGGTCAGGGTGCTGAACTGGCCATCGGTTCCACCGGCATAGCCGCCACCGAACTGATAAGGCTCAGCAAAGATCTGAAGTCCACCGATGGTTGACGTGATCAACGCAAAGAAGATGGTTGGGCGAATCTGCGGAATGGTGATGTTGAAGAACTGAGAAATCTTCGAAGCACCATCGACCTCTGCGGCTTCATAGAGCTCCTGAGGGATTGACTGAAGGGCGGCCAAGAAAATGAGGGTGTTGTAGCCGGTCCAGCGCCAGTTCACCATCACTGCAATTGCAATGTGGCTAGGAAGCGTGTCTGCATGCCAAGGGATAGGGCCAACGCCAAGAAGGCCAAGAGCCCAGTTCATCATTCCACCGTTATCGGCGAACATTGCGCCGAATACCAGTGCAACGGCCACGGTTGAGGTGATGAATGGGAACAAGATGACCGCACGCCAGAAGGTGCGGAGTTTGAGAGTTTTGGCATTCAACACAACCGCAAGAAGCAGCGCAGCAATCAGCTGAGGGAATGATGACAAAACAAAGATGCTCAAGGTGTTGCCGAGAGACTGGTAGAACTGTGGGTCCTGAACCAGATTGATGTAGTTATCTAGACCAACCCACTCTTGGGTGCCTAGTAGATCCCAGTTATAAAACGAGACATAGAAAGTGAAAATAATCGGAAGTAGGCCGAATATTCCGAAAAGGATGAAGAAGGGTGAGAGGAATCCGAAAGCGGCTCGACTCTCTGCCTTTCTAGAAATGTGTACCTTGTTGCTCAATTTTTTGGCCTTTGGTCTGGTGCGGATTTTGTAGTTGGGGTTCTGAATCTTGCTCCTGTATTAGTGGGGTGCCGATCGAAATCGACACCCCACCAATCCAAGGAGAGTGGTGCAGTGTTACTTAGAAGCGCCTACGTTCTTCTTGATTTCGGCGATTGCTGCATCCCAGGCGTCGTCACCGGTCTTCTTGCCCTGAGCAACAGTGGCAAGTGCGTCACGGAATGAGGTCTGGATGGTAGCTGACTTGGTGCCGTAGATAGCTGGCTTCAAGGTTGCAACAGATGAAGAGTAGATCTTTCCAACTGGTGCGTTCTGGAAGTAAGCATCCTTGTATGAAGTCACCGCGGTGTCCTTTAGGGCAGCAACTGCTGATGGGAAGTTGCCCTTGGTTAGGAAGATGGTCTTCTGCTGTGCTGGGGCAAGTAGCCACTTCACGAAAGCAGCTGCTTCCTTAGGGTGCTTGGTTGACTTCGAAACGGTGACCCATGAGCCACCCCAGTTGCCGACCTTGCCAGGAACGTTAGCAACGTTCCACTTGCCCTTTAGGTCAGGAGCGATGCCCTTGATCATAGTTAGCATCCATGACGGAGCAAGAACTGAAGCTGCGTCGCCGTTAGCGATTGCAGTGTTCCACTCGGTGCTGAAGATGTTTGATGAACCTGAGTAAGGAGCCATTGCGACGCCAACGTTCCAAGCATCCTGAACTGCCTTGCTTGATTCGTAAACGAGGCTGCCGTTAGCTGCATAGAACTGCTGCTGGCTCTGGTTTAGAACGCCACCGAAGATACCTTCGGTTGAGTCAGCAAACTTCTTGCCAGTCTTTGCGGTGTACTTCTTCGCAGTTGCGATGTAGCCGTTCCAGCCGGTCTTTGCCCATAGAGCTGATACAGCTGCTGGGTCAGAAGGAAGGCCAGCCTTCTCGAATAGGTCGGTGCGGTAAGCAAGCGCCATGCCGCCTACGTCAGTTGGCAAACCAAGGATGGTGCCGTTCTTAGCAACAGCTGGGTTCCAGCGCCATGCTAGGTAGTCCTTCTTTAGAGCTGCGCCACCGTAGTTGCGTAGGTCTAGGAACTTGTCTGGATACTGGACGAAGTAAGGCATCCAGCCACCCTCGATACCGTTGATGTCGCTACCCTTGCCTGAAGCAAGTGCGGTCAATAGACCCTGGTGGTGAGCGTTGTACTCAGATGACTTCTCAACGATCTTGATGTTTGGGTTTAGCTTCTCGTACTTCTTGAAAAGCTCCTTGAATCCCATGTCGCCCCAGTCACCGAAGGTGAGGGTAACAGTTGCGGCCTGTGCTGGGGCAGCGGTGATGCCTGCGCCCAGAAGACCAAGAACAATCGCTGACGCGACTGATGCTTTGCCGAACTTCTTCATTATTTTTCCTCCAAGGAAATAACCTGTATTAGTGGCGACGGTACTCGTCGTTGAAAATGAAGTTATTCTGAAAACCATTCAGTTAGCAAGTTTTCGCGATAACGGTTTTATAAACATTGTTTTTGGACAGGATTTAAAGTGGCTCAATCAACAAAACGAGGTCCCTATGCAAAGGGAGAACTCAAGCGCGAAGAGATTCTTGACCATGCCGTTGAGGTGTTTGGCAAGTATGGCTACCACGCGACCTCGATGCGGGAGATTGCAAGCGCTTGCGGACTCAGCCAAGCCGGATTGCTGCACTACTACCCAAACAAAGAGGTGTTGCTATTGGCACTCGTGGATCGAAGAGAGGCCGCTCAGTCAACCAACGCACCTCGCGAACTAGAGCTTTGGGTGAATGACACTTTGAGACAAGAAGCCCAAAACAGAGAGCAAAAGTCGCTTACACAGCTTTGGGCCAACCTCGTAGGTGAGGCAACTGACCCGGCATTTCCGGCGCATGAATATTTTCTAAAGCGCTATCGAAACACCAGAGCTACCTTCGCAAACCAGATTGCCAGGGTGAGCGGTCGAGATGAGCCAACCGAAGAGGACAACACTAAGGCTGCATTGTTAGCGGCGATCTGGGATGGTCTTCAAAACCAGTGGCTACTTGATCCAGAGTTTGACATGAAACGTCCTTTTGAATACGCCCTAGCAATGCTGACCAGATATTCACAATATAAATAACAGTTTGGTAAAACCACTCAAACGAATGGTTTTGACTTAAATTTCTTGCTAGGTTAGCGGCATGACCGACTTCGAACCTGCCATTCAAGATCTCCTGTCCCGCATCCCGCTAGCAAAAAAGGTGCAGCTTCTCTCCGGAGAAGACGCCTGGACTACTCTGGCGATCGATGAAGTCGGTCTTCGCAAAATGACTCTCTCAGACGGACCGAGCGGTGTCCGTGGACCTAAATGGGACGAACGTCACAAGTCATTGACCCTGCCATCAGCTACATGCACCTCGGCAACCTGGGATCTTGAGCACCTATACGCAATTGGCGTGATCAGTGCCAATGAAGCCCGAAGCAAAGGTGTTGATGTCGTCCTAGGGCCAACCATCAACCTTCACCGATCGCCAAGGGGCGGTCGTCACTTTGAGGCCTACAGTGAAGATCCTCTTTTGAGCGGAAAGCTTGCGGCTTCATACATTAAAGGCGTTCAAGATAACGGTGTCGCTGCAACGCCAAAGCACTACATCGCAAATGACAGCGAAAATGACCGCATGAACGTAGACGTTCAGGTAGACGAGCAGACACTGAATGAGCTTTACCTCGCGCCTTTCGAAATCGCAGTTTGCGAGGCAAAGGCGTGGGCCATTATGGCTTCGTATAACAAGGTGAACGGCACCACCGCAACCGAGCACGCACTGCTAGAAAATCCGCTTCGAAGTGAGTGGGGCTTTGATGGCGTTGCTATGAGTGACTGGACCGCGGTTCGCTCGGTTGAGGAATCAGCAAACGCGGCTCTGGATCTTGCAATGCCAGGACCAGACACCCCTTGGGCGGCAGGGCTACTAGCTGCTGTTGAAAATGGCTTGGTATCTGAGTCGACAATTGATGCCAAGGTCGGAAATATTCTGACTTTAGCCAAACGCGTTGGGGCTTTGGGTTCTTCGGCAGCAAAGTCTGTTGCGAAACTGGATGCTCGTGCTGTTATTCGCAAGGTTGCAAGTGATGGATTTGTACTGGTTGAAAACAATGGAATACTGCCGCTAAAAACCAGCACTCGTTCAATCGCCGTAATTGGCTCACACGCTTTTGAAGGAAGAATTGGCGGTGGAGGTTCTGCAACCACCATTCCGCACAACCCGATTTCACCACTTAAGGGTTTGGCTAGCAATTCTCCTGCAGGTATAAGCGTCAAGAGCACTGTCGGATATCACTCTGTTGATGAAATGTATGACCTGCCACTAGATCAAATACAAGCACCTTCAGGCGAGCACGCCATCGAGATTCATTGGATCGATGAAAAGGGCTCGACTCTGCTTGTTGAAGATCGTTTCGCCGGCCGATACATAGGCATGGCTGAGCCTGTTTCCGATGCGACCAAAACCATCATCGGACGCACCAAATTTACGGCCATTGAGTCTGGCGCTCACCGTTTCGGAATTTCTGGTACCGGATTCATCAAAGTTCGCGTGGATGGCGAGGTTGTACTGGACGTCGAGAGCCCACTGGTTGGAACCGACATCCTTGAGGCATTGCTTGCGGCACCTGAAAAGCATGTTGACGTTGAGCTTCAGGCTGGGCAAACCATTGACCTCGAGTACGAATACACCAAGGACTTCCCGTTCGAGTTTTTCGCCATCGGAACTTTCTTTGGCTATCGGGCTCCAAGACTTGACCCAGAAATTGACCTTCAGTTGGCTGTGGAGGCCGCGAGAACCTCAGATGCGGCTGTCGTTGTGGTGGGAACAACTTCGCATGTCGAATCAGAAGGCTTCGATCGCAGTTCACTTGAACTCCCAGGCCGTCAGAATGAACTTATTAGAGCAGTTGCGGCCGTAAATCCAAACACAATTGTGGTGATCAACGCAGGCAGCCCAGTAGAGATGCCGTGGCGAAAAGATGTTGCCGCGGTATTGCTAACTTGGTTCCCCGGCGAGGAATATGGCAATGCACTTGCAGATGTTATCTATGGGGCAAGCGAGCCGGGCGGTCGCCTTCCAACCACTTGGGGTGAGACCTTGGCTGACGCTCCAGTTAGCAACACAGACCCAGTCAACGGGGCTCTGGTTTACAGCGAAGGTCTGAACATTGGATATCGCGCTTGGGCCAAGTCTGGCAAATCACCTGCATATCACTTTGGCTACGGTCTTGGCTATACCAGCTTTGAAATCAGCAACCTTAGTGTTGCGGCTGGCCCTGAGCAGAGCGCCACTGTTGAAGTTGATTTGACCAATACTGGTGAACGCGATGGCAGTGATGTGGTGCAGGTCTATCTTCGCCGACGCAACAGCGCGGTGGCTAGGCCTGAGTTTTGGCTAGCTGGCTTTGCAAAGGCAAAGGTTATGGCCGGTCAGAGCAAGCGCATCAAAATCGATTTGGATTCTCGACGATTCGCTCACTTCGCCAACGGCGAATGGCAGATCGAATCTGGAGAATTTGAGGTGCTGGTTTCACGCAGCGCCGACTTGACCAACTCCCTCGGGGGTGGAGTGCAGATTTAGTCCTTTCTGCAAACAAAAAAGCCCGGTGCGAGAGCCGGGCTTTTTTCTGTCGAGATGGTTTTGCTAGAAACCAGATTCGTCTGTTTCTGCTGAACTTTCAGACCCTGTTGCGGCTGACGCTGCTGCAGGTGCACCAACTGTCGCAACCTCGCGAACCTGGTTGTCAAAAGTGAATTCGCCATTGACGAAGTCAACCTTGACGTGGCTCGAGTTCTTGAGCTCGCCGTGCAGGATCTTTTCGCTGAGCTTGTCTTCTACCTCGCGCTGAACAGCACGACGCAGTGGTCGAGCACCTAGCGCTGGGTCAAAGCCAATCTCAATCAAGCGATCCTTGGCCGCTGGCAAAACCTCAAGGGTCATGTCGCGGTCTTCTAGGCGCATAGCCAAACGCTTGACGAACAGGTCAACAATCTGAACCAGCTCAGGCTTGGTGAGCTGAGGGAACACGATGGTTTCGTCGACGCGGTTCAAGAACTCAGGCTTGAAGTTCTTCTTGAGCTCTTCGTTGACCTTGCCGCGCATGCGCTCGTAGTCGTTCGAGTTATCGCCCTCGAGAGTGAAGCCCATGGCGCCGCGAGCGATGTCGCGGGTGCCTAGGTTGGTGGTCATGATGATGATGGTGTTCTTAAAGTCAACAATGCGACCCTGACCATCGGTCAAGCGACCCTCTTCAAGAATCTGAAGCAGTGAATTGAAGATGTCTGGGTGAGCCTTTTCGATTTCGTCAAAAAGAACCACGCTAAACGGCTTGCGGCGAACCTTCTCGGTTAGCTGACCGCCTTCTTCGAAGCCGACAAAGCCCGGAGGGGCACCGAATAGGCGGCTAACGGTGTGCTTTTCGCCATATTCAGACATGTCGAGTGAAATTAGTGCGCCCTCGTCGTCGAACAAGAACTCGGCCAGCGCCTTGGCCAGCTCGGTCTTGCCAACGCCGGTTGGGCCGGCAAAAATAAACGAACCAGATGGTCGGTTCGGGTCTTTTAGGCCCGCGCGCTGACGGCGAATCGACTTTGAGATCGCAGCAATTGCATCCTCTTGGCCGATAACGCGCTTGTGCAGTTCGTCTTCCATGAAGATCAGCTTGGCGCTTTCTTCTTCGGTCAGTTTGAAAACCGGGATTCCGGTGGCCTGTGCCAAAACTTCGGCGATCAAGCCCTCGTCGACCAAGCCGGCAGCAGCCACATTGCCCTGGCGATACTGCTTCTCCATCTTGACGCGCTCGATGTTGAGCTTCTTTTCTTCGTCGCGCTTTGCGGCTGCAAGCTCATAGTTTTGACCCTCGATGGCCTCTTCTTTTTCTTTCTTGATAGCCGCAATCTGAGCTTCGATTTCTTTTAGCTCAGGTGGTGAAGAAAGAATCGATAGACGAAGGCGCGCACCGGCCTCATCGAGAAGGTCGATCGCTTTGTCTGGCAAGAATCGATCGGTGATGTAGCGGTCGCTTAGCTGTGCAGCAGCAACCAACGCCTGATCGGTGATTGAAACTTTGTGGTGAGCCTCATAGCGATCGCGCAAACCCTTGAGGATGCTGATTGCCATTGGCAGGGTTGGCTCGTTGACCATCACCTGCTGAAAACGACGGGTTAGCGCAGCATCTTTCTCGAAGTGCTTGCGGTATTCATCGAGAGTGGTGGCACCGATGGTCTGCAGTTCGCCGCGAGCAAGCAGCGGCTTCAAGATTGAAGCGGCATCGATAGCGCCCTCGGCTGCACCGGCACCGACCAAGGTGTGAATCTCATCGATAAAAGTGATGATGTCGCCACGGGTTCGAATCTCTTTGGTGACCTTCTTCAGGCGCTCTTCAAAATCTCCGCGATAACGCGAACCGGCGATCAGTGAGCCCATGTCTAGGGTGTAAAGCTGCTTGTCTTTTAGTGTCTCTGGCACGTTGCCGTTAACAATTGCCTGAGCCAGACCCTCGACAACCGCGGTCTTGCCCACGCCAGGCTCACCGATAAGAATCGGGTTGTTCTTTGAACGACGGCTTAAAATCTGCATAACGCGCTCGATTTCGCGCTCTCGCCCGATAACTGGGTCAAGCTTGCCGTCGGCAGCCGCCTGAGTTAGGTTGCGACCAAA
>JBEEOO010000009.1:0-37855 GCA_041191585.1 Actinomycetota bacterium | reverse complement strand
GCACCTGAGTGACGATGTTGCATTGGTGACTCTGCAGGTTATTCACTATCGCTCGGGTTCACGCCCCGACGTCAAGGGAATCACCGATTTGGTGCGCAGCTATGGCGGTTTGGTCGTCTGGGATGCCTCGCACGCAGGTGGAGCCATCGAGTTGAAATTTGACGAATGGGGCGTTGACCTTGCAGTTGGCTGCACATATAAATATGGCAACTCGGGCCCTGGTGCGCCGGCATGGCTTTATGTCAGCAAGAGCATTCAGACCCAGTTGAACGCACCGATTCAGGGCTGGTTTGCCAACGATAAGCAATTCGAGATGGGGCCGTTCTTTGAGCCGGCTGAGCACATCCGTCGGTTTCAAATTGCTAGCCCGTCGATTATTGGCGCGCGCATGGTGCAGGCCAGCTATCGCATGATCGAAGAAGCCGGAATGCCAGCGATTGCGCGCAAGGCGGCCATGGGCACAGAGCTTTTGATCGCTCTTTTTGATGACTGGCTAGCGCCGCTTGGATTCACTTTGATGACCCCCCGCGACCCGGAACAGCGCGGCGGCCACATCACCGTTGGTCACCCTGATGCCAAGAAAATTGCGTCGGCAATGCGCTCGATGACCAACACGATTCCTGACTATCGAACCCCTGATTCAATTCGTTAGCTTCGTTGAAATCTGGGATGGAATTGATCGCATGCGCGACCTTGTCGAGAGCAAGCGCTATCTAGAAATTGAAGACAACGGAAGCCGAGTGACCTAATGCCAGATTCAACTAAAGCGCTGACCTATATCAGCTATCTGCAAATTGACGAGTTGCTCGATCTGCAGAAGCCGCAGTCTGATGGCCCGAACGGGCCAGAGCACGACGAGCTGCTTTTCATCATCATTCACCAGACATATGAGCTTTGGTTCAAGCAGATTATTCACGAGCTGAGTGCGCTGCAGACTTCGCTTGAGGCTGGCGACACCCACCGATCACTGGCGCTACTCGGCCGCGTTCGCACAATTATGAAGACATGTGTTGGTCAGATCGACATTCTTGAAACCATGACCCCGCTGCAGTTCAACTCGTTTAGAGGTCGCCTGCAGTCATCGAGTGGTTTTCAGTCGGCTCAGTTTCGCGAGGTAGAGGCAATTTTGGGCCGACGCGATGCTGCCGGCGCTGGCGCAGCCGAAGGGTCGGGCATGCGAATGGCCGAGCACTTGATTGAGGGATCGCCGGCCCGCGCTCGAGTCGAAGCCGCGATGACTCGACGTTCACTTTGGGACAGCGCTCTTCGCTATTTGGCCTCGCGAGGCTATGCCCTACCGGCCGATGTGCTTGAGCGTGACGTGACCGTTGGTTATGTTGCCGATGACCGCGTGCAAGCTGTTTTAGTTGACGTTCACCGCAACGACCCAGATGCTGCCGCGGTTTGTGAGCGCCTTGTTGACCTGGATGAAGGCCTGCAAGAGTGGCGCTATCGCCACGTGAAGATGGTTGAGCGAACCATCGGTCGCAAGAAGGGTTCCGGCGGTTCTGATGGTGTGGGCTATTTGGCCTCGACCCTATTTAGGCCGGTATTCGCCGATCTTTGGGCGGTTCGCAGTCAGCTCTAAGCGCTGATGATAGTTGTATTTTCTGGCTAGCAGGCGACTAGCCGCGAGCGGCTTTGTCGACCACATTCTTGACCAGCATTGCGCGGGTCATTGGGCCGACTCCGCCTGGGTTTGGCGATAGCCAACCGGC
This sequence comes from Actinomycetota bacterium, assembly GCA_041191585.1. Lineage (GTDB taxonomy): Bacteria > Actinomycetota > Actinomycetes > Actinomycetales > Microbacteriaceae > Rhodoluna. The sequence goes on along the minus strand of JBEEOO010000009.1, from coordinate 36,137 downwards.
GACAGCTGCAACACCTGGGTCAACATCGCCAACCAAGGTTGCGCCTTCGGCGCCCTCAACACGGGTAATGCCCACGTCAAGCACAGCGGCGCCAGGCTTGATCCATTCAGGCTGAACAAAGTGTGCAACACCAAGAGCGGCAACCACGATGTCGGCTCGACGAACCGAATCCTCGAGATCGCGCGAGCCTGAGTGCAGCATGGTCACGGTTGAATCGATGCCCTTGCGAGTCATCAAAAGCCCAAGCGGGCGACCAACGGTGATGCCGCGGCCAATAATCGCAACCTCTGCACCGCGAGTTGGCACCTCATAGCGCTGCAGCAACTCGACGATTCCGGCTGGGGTGCAAGGCAGTGGTGAATCTAGCTCGCCAGAAACACCAAGCACGAGCTTGCCCAGGTTAGTCGGGTGCAGGCCGTCGGCATCTTTGTTTGGGTCTATTAGCTCTAGCATTTCGTTGCTGTCTAGGCCAAACGGCAGTGGCAGCTGAACGATGTATCCGGTGACTTCTTTAGCTTCATTCAGCTCGCGAATCGCTGCTCGCACGTCGGCGGCTGACGCAGTGGATGGCAAATCAACTCGAATCGATTCAACGCCAACCTGGGCACAGTCGCGGTGCTTGCCTGAAACATAAGAGTGTGAACCCGGGTCATCGCCAACTAACAGAGTGCCCAAACCAGCGTGGATGCCCTGTTGCTTTAGGTGCACGACGCGTTCGGCTAGTTCGGCCTTGATCGCCTTGGCGGTGGCCAGGCCGTCTAGCTTAATTGCGGTCATAAATTCAGTGCTGCCTGACTACCAGTTTTCGAGGCCTGCGTATAGCGGGAATGCCTCGGTTAGCTTGCGAGTGCGGGCGCGCAGGGCTGCAATGTCTGGGTTCGGCATCAATACATGCGCGATGACATCGGCAACCTCGGTGAACTCAGCAGCGCCAAAGCCACGGGTGGCTAGCGCCGGGGTGCCGATGCGAACACCAGAGGTGACCAGTGGTGGGCGTGGGTCGTTTGGCACAGAGTTGCGGTTGACGGTGATGCCAACTTCGTGAAGAAGGTCTTCGGTCTCTTGGCCGTTGATCGGTGCGTTGCGAAGGTCAACAAGAACCAGGTGAACCTCGGTGCCACCGGTTAGAACCTGAACTCCGTTGCCAGCAACATCTGGCTGAGTCAAGCGGTTAGCAATGATTGCTGCGCCCTCGATGGTGCGCTGCTGGCGCTCTTTGAATTCTGGTGACGCTGCGGCCTTGAAAGCCACTGCCTTTGCAGCAACAACGTGCATCAGCGGGCCACCCTGCTGACCAGGGAAAACCGAAGAGTCGATCTTCTTTGCATACTCTTCTTTGCAAAGGATTAGACCTGAGCGAGGGCCGGCAAGAGTCTTGTGAACGGTGGTTGAAACCACGTCGGCGAAAGGCACTGGGCTTGGGTGCAGACCAGCTGCAACTAGACCGGCAAAGTGAGCCATGTCGACCCAAAGTTTTGCGCCAACCTCGTCGGCAATCTTGCGGAACTCGGCGAAATCAAGCTGACGAGAATAAGCAGACCAACCAGCGATGATTACGGCTGGCTTCACTTCGTGGGCACGGGCACGAACGATGTCCATGTCGACCAAGTGAGTCTCTGGGTTTAGCTCATAGCTGTGAGCTTCATACATCTTGCCCGAGAAGTTGAGGCGCATGCCGTGAGTTAGGTGACCACCGTGAGCCAATTCAAGGCCAAGGATGCGGTCGCCAGGGTTGGCCAGTGCCATTAGAACCGCAGCGTTTGCTGAAGCGCCAGAGTGCGGCTGAACGTTTGCGTGGTCGGCGCCGAAAAGTGCCTTTGCGCGGTCGCGAGCTAGGTTCTCGGCAACGTCAACTGCCTCACAACCACCGTAGTAGCGCTTGCCTGGGTAGCCCTCGGCGTATTTGTTGGTCAAAACTGAACCCTGCGCCTCGAGCACACCGCGTGAAACAAAGTTCTCGCTGGCGATCATTTCGAGAGTGTGACGCTGGCGATCAAGCTCAGCGGCAAGCACTGCCGCGATCTCTGGATCGGTCTCACTTAGTGGTGAATTGAAGCTTGATGGCAGCTTGTCATTTGACATGGATTTGCGGCTCCTAAACCAAGGGGGAATTCAAAAATTCTACCACCGAGGCACCGCGACACACCCTGTCCCAAAAGAAGTCGGATAACCGAATGTTCCTAAGTTTTTAGCCAACAATATGGCTAGGGTGAACATTGCTCTATTGGGGGAATAAGGATTTTAGAAATGACAGATTTGCCAGTGCCGGTAATAATCGGACTATCAATGGTGGTAGCCGGGATCGGTATCGGGGTTTGGATTTTAATCACCCTGCTTAGCGCCAGTCGTCGTGGCAAAAACCTGCTCGACTAAACTAAACGGATGCCAGAATCACCTAACACCCACTGGGTGCTGACCCTAGTTTGCGCAGACAGTCCGGGCATCGTGCACGCGATCACCGGAGCGATTGTGGCTGCGAACGGAAACATCACCGAATCGCACCAATTCACCTCAGACGACACCGGCCGCTTTTTTATGCGCCTTCAGATCGAGTCGGCAGTTTCGCGCGAACAGTTTGAGAAGCAACTTTTGCCGGTGACCGAGCGTTTCAAAATGGAATGGGTGCTCGACGAAGTTGGTCGCAAAATGCGCACTTTGGTTTTGGTTTCAAAGAGCGCTCACTGCCTAAACGACCTACTGTTCCGTCAGCGTGCAGGCCAGTTGCCAGCGGTCTTTCCATCGATTTTTAGCAACCACCCAGAACTCGGCGAGATGGCTGCTTTCTATGGCATCGACTTTGAGAACCACCCAGTCACCACTCACGAAGAGAAGCTTGCTTTTGAGGCTCGTCTGCGCGAATTCATCAAAGCTAACGACATCGAATTGATTGTTTTGGCCCGCTTTATGCAGGTGCTGACCCCTGAATTCTGCGACGAGTTTGCCGGCCGCATCATCAACATTCACCACTCGTTCTTACCTGGCTTCAAGGGTGCCAACCCTTATGCCCAGGCGCACGCCCGCGGAGTGAAGCTAATTGGTGCAACCGCACACTTTGTCACCTCTGACCTTGACGAGGGGCCAATCATCGAGCAAAACGTGGTTCGCGTTGAGCACAGCGATTCAACCCGCCGCCTGGTGTCAATTGGTCAAGACGTTGAGTCAAAGACTCTGACTCAAGCTGTGCGATGGTTTGCCGAGCGCCGAATTTTGCAAGACGGCGCTCGAACCATCATCTTTAACTAAGCCGCGCCAGGCGCCTAGGTCGGCGAAGTCGCAGAGTGCGATTTGGCCGTAGCTTTGTTACGGCGAACCAAGCCGCTAGTCCGGCTCCAATAGTTCCGGCCACACTCGAAACCCAAGATAATTGCTCAGATCCAACTAAAGCTTGCCAATCAGACTGACCGGTTGTCGACTCAATCGCTAGCTTCTTGGGTTCGTCTTTGCCAGGGTCGTTCATCAGATTTTGAGACAGCTCAGAATCTACAATCGGCAACTCTGCCTCTGTCGAAATAGCAATTTCTGATGTTGGAATCAAACTGAGACTAGCGGCCCGGCTCTTGACCTGTGGCAACTGCGGGCCCGCCATTAGAGCTTCGACCACATCTTCAAAAATGTCTGCGATCGAATCAAAAACCGGTTCAACTATTGGCTCGACAATCGGCGCGATCACCGGCAGCAACAGTTCTTCGAGCGGTGAATTAGCTGGGCCGTTAGAAGGCTCAGGGTTTGAGGCCGAAGGTGTCGGTGTGGTTTGCTCAGGCGGTGCTGGTGGGCTGCTTGGAGCTGGTGGTGTCGGCGCAGTGGTTTCAACTCTCACCGATGTGGTCGGCGTCTCGGATGGATCCGGCGTCGGAGAGCTCGTGGCAGTTGGGCTTGGATCGGGTGATGCAACAGCCGTCGGTGTTGGTGTCGCGGTCGGTGCTGGAGAAGCCGTTGCGGTCGGAGTCGCCAATGACGTTGCTGCAGGCGTAGGCGTAGGCGTTGCCGTTTCAGTCGGCGTTGGCGTTGGTGTGGGTGTCGCTGCGGCCGCGACGACTAGGTCATAGGTGAGCACGGCAAGCCCCGCACCCGAACGAACTCCAGTTGCATTGGTTGTTGTGCCGGCGAAGCTTGCTGCAACAAATGATGACCCGCCGCCACCTGCACCGGCTGATCCATCCGGAATCGAATAGGCTGCGCCTGATCCGCCGCCCCAGTAGCCGCCACCGCCGCCGCCACCCCCGGCTTTGGTTCCATCGCCACCACCCGCGCCCTGCATGTAATAACCGCTGTATCCGTTGTCGTTTGGTCGATTGCCCAGGATTGCGAGACCACCTGTGCCCGCTGCGGTTTGGGTTGCTCCCCCGCCGCCACCGGCACCACCGCTACCGTTGGCACCATTGTTACCGTTCAGCATTCCGCCGGCTCCACCAGCAACAGCTGTCGCGGTTCCATTGAATCCGGATTGACCGCCGCCACCACCGGCAACCACCATCGCTGCTTGCTGTGATGCGAAGGTTGCCTGCCTGACATCGGTGCGCATTTCGGTGCGCCCGCCGCCGGTGCCAGCGTTGTTTGAGCCAAAGCCACCGTCTCCACCGCCGTTATAGCCACCTGCCGCCCAGTCGCCGGTTATGCCAGCGCCGCCAACATAAAAGACCAGAGATGTTGGCACCGAGCTAAAGGTTCCAGAGACTTGGCCGCCTTTGCCGCCCATTGCACCTCCACCCTGACCCCCATAAAGATCAAAGCGCAGGTTTGTGATTGAGGCTGGGGCTGTCCAGGTGTAGTAATCGGCTTTGAATGGAAAAGTAACCGTGCAGATGTTGTTGATGCAAACCGGAGCGGGGGCGGCTGTTGCTGCAAAAACCTGTGGAGCCACCGAGACCGCAATGAATGCGGTCACTGTTGAAATTAGAGAAATGAATTTTGGCCAACGGCGCAACTTTTTTCTGTGCATGACAGAAATGAAATAACTCCAGCGAAATAATCGCTGGAGTTATCCACAGATTTAGTTATTACCGGTTTTAGTGGAAAAAGTGTCGCTCGTTTGTGAAATACATCGTGATGCCAGCGGCTTCGGCAGCTGCAATAACTTCTTCATCGCGAACCGACCCTCCAGGCTGAACCACTGCCTTGACACCCGCATCAATAAGAATCTGCAGGCCGTCGGCAAACGGGAAGAACGCGTCAGAAGCAGCAACCGAGCCACGAGCTCGTGACGAAGCACGCTCAACTGCAAGCTTGCAAGAATCAACGCGGTTGACCTGGCCCATGCCAACGCCGACCGATGCGCCTTCGCGAGCCAACAGAATTCCGTTCGACTTGACTGAACGGCAAGCTCGCCAAGCGAACTTTAGGTCTTCCATAGTCTCGGCATCGGCCTTCTTGCCGGTGACCAGCTTCCATCCTTGGCCGTTGAACTGGCTGAACTCGTCTGGCTGCTGCACCAAAATGCCGCCAGATATTTGCTTGTATTCCAGAGCCTCGCGTGAATAGTTGGCTGGCAACTCAAGAACACGCAGGTTCTTCTTTTCAAGCAGAATCTGAAGCGCCTCAATCTCGTATCCCGGGGCCACAATGACCTCGGTGAAAATGCTGGCGACCTGCTTGGCCATGGTCACGGTGACTGGGCGGTTAGCCGCAATCACGCCACCAAAAGCTGAGACCGAGTCGCACATGTGCGCCTTGGCGTGGGCGTCAGCCATGACGTCTGCAGACTTTGGGTCACCAACCGCGATGCCACAAGGGTTCGCGTGCTTAATAATCGCAACGGCAGGCTGACTAAAGTCATAGGCTGCGCGCAGAGCCGCATCGGCGTCGACGTAGTTGTTATAAGACATCTCTTTGCCGCCGTATTGACGAGCCTGAGCGATTCCGGCAACAGCACCTTCGCCGGTGGCGCGATAAAGCGCAGCGGCCTGGTGGGCGTTTTCGCCATAGCGAAGCACGCTGGCTAGCTGACCCGAAACATTGATCTCTGGGGCAAAGCCTGGGTTCTTAATCTCTTCGGTCGCCGATTGTCCGGCGTTGCGTTTCCATTCGCCCTCAAGCTCGGCAGCAAACCAATTTGAAACCGCTGATTCATAGCGAGCGGTGTGAGAGAAGGCCAAATATGCCAATTCGCGGCGCTGCGCCAGGGTGGTTCCACCATTCTCAAGCGCGGCAATAAGCTCGCCATACTTGGCTGGGTCAACCACGATGGCAACGTTGGCGTGGTTCTTTGCCGAAGCGCGAACCATCGCTGGGCCACCGATGTCGATCTGTTCGACGACTGCGTCTCCCTTGGCGCCAGACTGAACGGTCTGAACAAATGGATACAGGTTGACTACAACAAGGTCGAAAGGCTTGACCTTTAGCGCGTCAAGCTGACCCTCATGTGCAATCAGGCGCAGGTCGGCCAGAATGCCGGCGTGCACGCTTGGGTGCAGGGTCTTGACTCGGCCGTCGAGGGTCTCAGGGAACCCGGTGACCTCAGAAACCTCAATAACCGGGATGCCCGCTGCTGAAAGTGCTGCGTAGGTGCCACCGGTTGAAACGATTTCGACACCCGAAGCAGCCAGTGCCTGAGCTAGCTCTAGTAGGCCTGTTTTGTCGCTAACAGAAAGAAGTGCGCGACGAATCTGGATGCGGTCGCGGTGACGGTAGTCGGCTGGCTGGTGGTCATTGTGCGCTGCCATTTGAACCTCTCGGTTAGTTGATGCGTTAACCGCATCGGATTTTTTTAGTGAAAAAGTTATGTCAGAACTAAGCGGCAGCGATGGCGCTTAGGTTCAACTTGTTAGTTGCAATGTCTTTAAGGGTCGAGACCAAAAGCTCTCGCTCGACAACCTTGATGCGTTCGTGAAGCTCGCCTTCAGAATCTTCAGATGATATTTCAACTTCTCGCTGTGCGATGTGCGGGCCGGTGTCGACACCCTCGTCGACGATGTGAACAGTTACACCAGTGGTCTTTGCGCCCGCAAAAAGTGCATCACGAACGGCATGTGCACCCGGAAAAGCCGGCAGCAATGACGGGTGGGTGTTGATCAAGTTCGGGCTAAGCGCTGACACAAAATTTGCCGGCAAAATGCGCATGAAGCCCGCCAAAATAACTAGATCTGGCTTGAAGTGGTTGATGTTGTCGAGCAGCACCTGAGCCCAAGCTTCGCGGCTCTCAAATGCGGTTGGGGTAACGACAAAAGTTGGCACACCAAACTGGTCTGCGTGGTGCAGGCCATCGGCTGGGTTATCGGCGCCAACGGCAACGATTTTTGCGCCAAATAGTGGGTTTTCGGTTGCCTCAAGAAGTGCGCGAAGGTTTGAACCAGCACCTGAGATTAAAACGACGACCGACAGCATTTGACTAGTTTAGCGAACCATCTGAGGGCGCCTGGCCTGGCCGCATTGGCCTTGCCGGCATATTCGCCTTTTGTCGCTTTGGTCGAACCGGGTTCAAGAGCAGCGGGTGATCGGCTGCTTGAGGCTTGGCACTATAAAAAGACACCAGGATACTGACCGCAGCCACCTCAATGAAAGTGACCAACATAACTAGCCACGGCGTGATGCCAACGAACGCCAAGCGCCCTGGGCCAATGGCACCAGAGGTGACCAACGCAACAATGCCCATCTCAATTGCTGCAACCGATGCGATTGAAAAACCGAGTGAGAAGGCTGCGTTTAGCGGGTTGGCGAACTCGAAACGAATCTCATCGGCATGCCTGCGAATTGCCAAGGTGGCGATGAACGCCGCAACCAAAGGCACAACAACGGCGATCATTCCAAAGCCGAGTTGCCCAACCGGAAGTGCGGCTAGAACTGGAATCGAAGGGATAGGCCCTGTTGCCGTGCCAAGCGGGCTGATCTGCGAGCCTAGGCCGATCGCAAACCCGGCACCGGTCAACCACGATGCGCCAAAAGCAATCAGGTTCGGCAGCAAAATCAGCTGACCGATAGTCACAAAGAATCCACCGATCACACTCACGTGCAAACCTTCATAAAGGCGAATGATGTTGATCCAGTTGACCGCCAGCATCAGTGCCAGCAAAGCCGCAGACGAGGCAAAAAGCATTGCCACGACCGCAGTGCCACCGCGAAGGGCTGGCTGCGCTAACGCCCTCAGCGCCCAGTGAAGATTTTGAAACTTGATTTCAAACCACTTTTTTAGAATTGCAATTTCACGTGCGGTGGAATCTTTGGCAGTCAGCGAACCAAGCAACATGAAGAAACCGAAAAACACCGGTGGAAAAAATGTAGCCTGCCAAGCGACTGGATAAATTGCCGCATCAAAAACCGAAGTGCTGAGACCGAACGAAGCTGCTGCATAAAGTGAAACCGCGCCGAACCAGCTCGCTGAAACGCGCTCACTCGCAGCAAGTCGGCGACCAAATCTAAATGCCAAATAGGCGATAAAAATACTGAGGCCTAGTGGCATCAAACTAATGATGAACTGCGGGGTGTCAATTCCGACAATTTCACCGGCCGGAACAATTAGGCGGGTGCCGTGCGCAGATAAGCATCATCGGGGCGAGCAATATGCCCACCCCGATGGCTACTATCACCAGCGACTCAACGGCCGCCAGCAAAAAAGCTAATCTGCGATTCAAGGATTCCCCAAAGTAAGGCCTAGAGGCTCTTGTAAACCTCACGCATTAGCGCAGCGGTCTCGCTTGGAGTCTTGCCAACCTTTACGCCGCAAGCCTCGAAAGCCTCTTTCTTTGCCTGTGCGGTTCCGGCTGAACCAGAAACAATCGCACCTGCGTGACCCATGGTCTTGCCTTCTGGAGCGGTAAAACCGGCAACATAAGCAACCACTGGCTTGGTGACGTGTGCCTTAATGTAGGCAGCTGCCTTCTCTTCTGAGTCTCCACCGATCTCACCAATCAAGACGATTGCCTTGGTCTCTGGGTCGGCTTCGAATGCAGCAAGAGCATCGATGTGAGTGGTTCCGATAACTGGGTCTCCACCAATACCGATAGCGGTTGACATGCCGATGTCGCGAAGCTCGTACATCATCTGGTAGGTCAGGGTTCCTGACTTTGAAACCAAACCGATTGGGCCAGAGCCAGTGATGTCACTAGGGGTAATTCCCGCGTTTGACTTTCCTGGGCTGATGATTCCTGGGCAGTTAGGGCCGATGATGCGGGTCTTCTGACCCTTCTCTACGTTGTATGCCCAAGCTGCTGCTGAGTCGTGAACCGGGATGCCCTCGGTGATTGCAACTGCCAATGGAATTTCAGCGTCGATAGCTTCGATCATTGCAGCCTTTGCAAAGGCTGGTGGAACGAAGATAACTGAAACGTTTGCGCCGGTTGCTGCCATTGCTTCGGCAACGGTGCCGAAAACAGGAAGCTGCTTGCCCTCAACGTCAACGGTCTCGCCAGCCTTGCGTGGGTTCACGCCACCAACGATGTTTGAGCCGCCGAGCAACATGCGGCGAGTGTGCTTCATGCCCTCGCTGCCGGTCATGCCCTGAACGATGATGCGAGATTCTTCATTTAGAAAAATAGCCATTTTGAATTCCTTCTAGATCTCTCGCGGATTAGGCGTTTGCCAACTCAGCTGCCTTGTCAGCAGCGTCATCCATGGTGTCGACAATGGTCACAAGTGGGTGAGCAAATTCATTCAGGATGAATCGGCCCTCAAGAACGTTGTTGCCGTCTAGACGAACTACCAGCGGCTTGGTTGCCTTGTCGCCAAGGGTCTTTAGCGCGCCAACGATTCCGTTTGCAACTGCGTCACAGGCGGTGATTCCACCGAATACGTTTACGAAAACGCTCTTGACCTGTGGGTCATTCAAAATAACGTCAAGACCGGCAGCCATCACCTCTGCTGAGGCGCCACCACCGATGTCCAAGAAGTTTGCCGGGCGAACGCCTCCGTGACGCTCACCGGCGTATGCAACTACGTCAAGAGTTGACATAACCAAACCGGCACCGTTTCCGATGATGCCGACTTCGCCGTCGAGCTTCACATAGTTAAGGTCTGCGGCCTTGGCCTTTGCCTCTAGTGGGTCAAGCTCGTCGCGCTCCATGTTCTCGCGCTCGTGACGGAACTCTGCGTTGTCATCTAGTGAAACCTTGCCATCTAGAGCGATAACGTCGCCGTCTTTGCTCAGGATTAGCGGGTTTACCTCAACTAGGGTTGCGTCTTCTTTTACGAAGACTTCGTATAGCTTCACGAACACTGGAGCCACCTTGGCAGCGATTTCATCGTCGAAACCGCCCTGCTTGGCGATGTCCAGAGCGGTAGCTAGGTCGATTCCCTTGACTGCAGAAACGGGAACCTTAGCTAGGGCCTCTGGGCGCTCTTCAGCAAGCTGCTCGATCTCCATGCCGCCCTCAACGCTGCATAGCGAAAGGAAGGTGCGGTTTGACCGGTCTAGCAAAACCGAGAAGTAATACTCTTTGTCGATAGCTGCACCCTGTGCAACCATCACGCGCTTGACCTTGTGGCCCTTGATGTCTAGACCAAAGATGTTCTTTGAAAGTTCTTTTGCTTCTTCAGGTGACTTAGCCACCTTGACGCCGCCGGCCTTGCCGCGGCCTCCTGCTTTGACCTGAGCCTTGACAACAACTACTCCACCGATTTTGGCAGCAGCTGCCTCTACCTCATCTGGAGTGTCTGCGGTGATTCCTTGTAGCACTGGAACGCCGTAGGCCTCGAACAAATCACGAGCCTGATATTCGAATAAATCCACTTTGATTTCCGTTCAGATTTTTGTGTGGGCAACCGCTCTAGTTTAGCTTTTGGATAGGTGCCACCTTGACCAAAAGGCGCTTTACGCCGATTGAGCCAAAGTGAATCTCTGCAGTCTGGCGATTGCCCTCACCGCTGGTAGAAATGACTTTGCCTTTGCCGAAATCAGAGTGCTCAACCATATCGCCGGCAGCCAACTGCAAACCTTCGTTGTTGCGCACCGATGAGATGGCGCCCTTCCACTCAGTCTTTGGCTTGGATGATGGTGTGCCGCCGTATCCTGAACCGCTTGATTCAACCTGGCCATATCCCTGATCGTCGGCGATTGAATTGCGATAGCGCATAGTTGCCTGAGCACGCATGGCACCCGACTCACGCCAGTCGATTAGGTGTGCCGGAATCTCTTGTAGATAGCGGCTTGGAGTTGCCGATTCGGTTTCACCAAATGTGGTTCGGCTCATGGCCAGACTTAGATAGAGACGCTTGCGCGCTCGGGTGATGCCCACATAGAACAGGCGGCGCTCTTCGGCCATTCCGCCCGGCTGAATAAATGACATTCGATGCGGCAGCAGGCCCTCTTCTAGGCCGGTTAAAAATACGGCTTCGTATTCGAGCCCCTTGGCAGTGTGCAGGGTCATCAACGAAACGGTTCCAGATGCGTCATCAAGATCGTCTGCAGCTGCCACCAGAGCGACCTCGTTCAAGAAGTCAGGAAGGCGACCCTCTGGGTTGTTGCGCTGGAATTCTCGGGTAACCGAGACAAGTTCTTCGATGTTCTCTACGCGAGCCTCGTCTTGTGGGTCGCGGCTGGCGCGCAGAGCTTCGAGATAGCCGGTGCGTTCAAGCACTGCCCGAAGGATCATCTCGACAGGCTGGCTTTCGACCATTTCTTGTAGTTCTGCGAAAAGGTCAGAAAGCTGAAGAATTGCACCGGTAATTTTTGGGCCAAAGCCAAGCTCTTTTACGTGGGCAAGCGCCTGGCGAACCGAAAGGTCGTTCTTTTCGGCAAACGAAGCCAGCTGAGTTTCGGTTGCATCACCAATTCCGCGCTTTGGCACATTCAGAATTCGGCGCACAGCAAGGTCGTCGCGCTCGTTTGCCACCGCCACCAAATAAGCCATCGCGTCTTTGATTTCTTGGCGCTCATAGAACTTGGTGCCACCGACAACGCGATACGGAATTGCCGAACGAATAAAAATGTCTTCAAGCGCACGGGTCTGCGAGTTGGTGCGATACATCACGGCCATCTCGCGATAGTCGGTGCCTTCGCGGTGAACGCGCTGAATCTCATCAGCGATGAACTGAGCCTCGTCGTGAGCTGAATAGCCGGTATAGCCCGAGATCTTTTCTCCGTCGCCAGAGTCGGTCCAGAGGTTTTTGGCCGGGCGATCGAAGTTGTTCGAAATCACAGCGTTGGCGGCACTCAAGATGTTTTGAGTCGAGCGATAGTTCTGCTCGAGCAAGATTGTCTTTGCACCGACGAAGTCTTTTTCGAAGTCTGAAATATTGCGGATGTCAGCACCGCGGAAGGCATAAATCGACTGATCTGAGTCACCCACAACGGTCAGCGAAGCCGGATCAGGAATCGCTCCAGTGCGAGGGTCAATAATCTCAGGATTTGCTGCGGCGACATCGGGGTCAATTGCTCGGGTTAGCTCACGGATTAGTGCGTATTGCGCGTGGTTGGTGTCTTGATATTCGTCGACCAAAATGTGACGGAACTTGCGCTGATATTGAGCGGCGACATCTGGAAAAGCACGGAAAAGATGCACGGTTTCGCTGATTAGGTCGTCAAAATCAAACGCGTTGTTGCGCTGGAGTTCGCGCTGATAGCGCAAGAAGATTTCGGCGATCATGCGGGCAACCGGGTCAGTTTGGTCGGCATTGCGCGCAAAGCTCTCGGCATCGGCGAGCTCATTTTTGGCATTTGAAATGACTGACGCGACGCCGGCTGGGGTCAGCTTGTGGATGTCAGCACCCATGTCTTTGATCAGTCGCTTGAAAATCGCACGACTGTCGCCAGAGTCATAAATTGTGAAGTTGCCGTCGTGCCCGAGACGATCAGCCTCGCGGCGCAGAATCAGAACACAGGCCGAGTGAAAAGTCTTGATCCACATGCCGTCGGCGCTTTCGCCAAGCAACGCTTTAACGCGCTCTCGCATTTCGGCGGCGGCCTTGTTGGTGAATGTGATTGCCAAAATTTGTGACGGCCAAGCCTCGCGGTTAGCCAGAACGTGTGCGATGCGGTGGGTCAAAACCCTGGTCTTGCCCGAACCGGCGCCGGCCACAATTAGCAGTGCCGGCCCGCGATATTCAACAGCCGCCTTTTGCTGCGGGTTTAGCCCCTCAAGCAATCGCTCGCTGGCGCCAAAAGTTGATGAAAAAAGATCTAATTCGGTCATAACTCGCTAATCCTAGGCAAGCCCTGAGACAACTTCGTGCAGCAAATCTGGCTGGTCGGCAAAAATGCCGTCGACACCGCTATAAATCAGGTTTGCGTAATACTCTTCAAAGCTGTTTTCGGCCTCTTCTACCCTGGCGGTATACGTGTAAATCTGCAGGCCGGCAGCGTGGGCGGCATCGACCAAACGAACACCGTTGACATAGGTTTCGGCGGTGCCGAGAACCATAGATGTGTGAACGCTGATGCCTTCGAAATTCTGCGACCACAGTGACAAGTCATCGCCAGAAATCTGTCGCGGTTCGAGCAAGAAGAAATATTCGGCGACATCGCCCAGCACGCGCTTGGCCTGAAGCAGCGTCTTCAGGTCAAAGCTCTCGACAACCACCTTTACGCCGCGCTGCTGCCAATCGCTCTCACCAAGAATGCGGGCCAGGAGGCTGACCATCGGGATCATGGCGGCCGCGTATTCGGCACCATGTTTGATTTCAAGAATCACGATTTTGCCGTTGATGAATGGTGCGGCTAGAAACGCATCAAGTGTCGGCACTGCGAACTGGCCATCGAATTTGGCGCTGCCCGGGCGCTGGTCAGCAATGCGCTCGCGCGCGCGCAATTCAGAAACCTCTGCGGCGGTTAGGTCGTGGCTAAACCAGTCGTGATATTGCTGATCATCGAATTCAAAAAGACTGCGGCGATTGGCAAACTGCGGCAAGGATGCGATGTTGGTGGTTTCGTCGAGGGCAGGCTCGTGACGAATGATTAGCTGGCCATCGCTGGTTGGCACTAGGTCGAGCTCGATCGCATCAGCGCCCTGAGCGAATGCGAGCTCGAAAGCCTCGAGGGTGTTTTCTGGGCGATACCCAGAAGCTCCTCGATGGCCGATCACCAGTAATGCGCTGTTGCGCATTATTCCCATTCGATAGTGCCAGGCGGCTTTGAGGTCACGTCGAGAACCACTCGGTTCACACCGGCAACCTCATTGGTGATTCGGTTAGAAATCTTGGCAAGCACGTCATAAGGCAGGCGGGTCCAGTCGGCGGTCATAGCGTCTTCTGATGAAACCGGGCGCAGCACGATTGGGTGTCCATAGGTGCGGCCATCGCCCTGAACACCCACCGAGCGAACGTCGGCCAAGAGCACAACTGGGCACTGCCAAATTTCGGCGTCTAACCCAGCTGCAGTTAGTTCGGCACGAACAATTGCATCTGCTTGGCGCAAAAGGTCAAGGCGGTCTTTGGTGATCTCGCCAACGATGCGAATGCCCAAACCTGGGCCCGGAAACGGCTGGCGCTGAACGATTTCGTGTGGCAAGCCAAGCTCGGCACCGATGGCGCGAACCTCATCCTTGAATAGGGTGCGCAAGGGCTCAACCAGCTCAAACTCAAGGTCATCAGGCAATCCGCCTACATTGTGGTGGCTCTTGATGCCTGCGGTCACGCCGCCACCAGACTCAACAACATCTGGATACAGGGTGCCCTGAACCAAGAACTTGATTGGTCGGTTGTCGGCCTTTGACTCTTCGATAAGTGCAGCCTGAGCCTCTTCGAATGTGCGAATAAACTCGCGGCCGATAATCTTGCGCTTGGTTTCTGGGTCGCTCACGCCTGCAAGCGCGTCCAAGAATTTTTGCTCGGCATCGACAACAACCAAACGGATGCCGGTTGCGGCAACGTAGTCGCGCTCGACCTGCTCGGCCTCATCTTGACGCAGCAAGCCGTGGTTCACAAAAACGCAAACCAACTGGTCGCCAACCGCCTTGTGAACCAAAGCCGCAGCAACCGCTGAGTCGACACCGCCCGATAGGCCACAAATAACGCGGTCGTTGCCAACCTGTGCGCGAATCTTCTCAACCTGCTCAGCGATAACGTTGCCCGAGTTCCAATCGGCAGGAATGCCCGCCGCCTTGTGCAAGAAATTCTCGAGCACATTCTGGCCAAATTCTGAGTGCTTAACCTCTGGGTGCCACTGCACTCCATAAATCTTCTTTTCGTGATTTGCGAAAGCGGCCACCGGAGTGGTTTCGGTCGAAGCCAAAACCTCAAAGCCCTCAGGTGCGGCAACCACTTGGTCGCCATGGCTCATCCAGCAGATTTGATTTGCCGGTTGGCCGTCAAGAATTTCGCCGCCGGCCTTCACTAACAAATCAGTGGCGCCATATTCACGCTTGCCGGTCGCGTCGACCCGGCCGCCCAGGGTGTTGGCCAAAGTTTGAAAGCCATAGCAAATGCCCAGAACCGGAACGCCAAGTTCAAGAATCGCAGGGTCAAGTTTTGGTGAGCCAGCTTCATAAACCGATGAAGGGCCGCCCGACAAAATAATTGCCAATGGGTTCTTAGCGGCAACTTCAGCGGCGGTCACATTGTGGTGCACAATCTCTGAATAAACCGATGCCTCGCGAACGCGGCGAGCGATTAGCTGGGCATACTGCGCACCAAAATCAACCACCAAAACCGGGCGGGCTGCTGTGTTTGTGCTTGAAGTCATTAGTTGGCCTTGCCTGCCTTCTCAAGTTGAGCCAAATCGGCTCGGGCGATTTTTGTGTAGTGACGCTCAGTAAAGAATGAAAGGAATGGGACAACGCCGCCAGCTGCGATCCAAAGAAAGCGCCAGAAGTTCCAGCGGAGCAGGGTCCAGAGTCTGAAGTCGCCGAAGAGATAGGCGACATAGAGCCAACCGTGAACAATCAAAATCGCCATGGTCAGGCTTAGTCCGGTCAGCGGCATCAACGACTTGTCTTCGAAGAACGGCTCGGCCGAAATCAAGCCGTTTGGACCAAATGCCCAGAGTTCGAGACCAATGCCGCGGCGAAGCACAAAAAGTGCCATCACTAGCAGCAAAACGATGCCGGTGATATAGGAGGTGATTCTAAAAAATTTGATGGTCGACCGAATTGAGTCGAGAGCAGCCTCGGCCGCTGAATTGCTCTGATTATTTAGGGTCGAAGACATTTGACTAGTTTACCTTTGGCTCAGCATCGTCGTTTGGGCCCGACCGCTCACGAATCTGAGTGTCACGCACCAAACGCCACCACAAGAAAACCGCAAAACCAGCAAACAGAGTCCACTCGAGAGCATAAAAAGCGGTTAGCCAGTTGATGGCACCTGGATCGGTATAAGCCAGGACAATCGGTTCAAGCCCGGCTCCCATAAAGAGGTGACCGCCAGATTCAGAATTGCCTGCCACCCAAGCGTGCGAATCTGCCACGATCGGTTCGTTTGGTGAATACAGATTGATTAGCTGCGCCATCGATAGGCTGCCCAGCAAATAGGGCTTGGATTTATCGGCGAGCGCCACCGGCGCTTCTGCATCAATGCGATATAACTTGGCTGGCAAAAAAGCCTGCGCCTGCATTGAGTTCATCAACTCATTGCGCGCCGTCTCTGCTGTGGTCAAACTCTCAGCCCAGGCCAGCGCAATGGTGAAGTTGGTTCCTTCTTTATTTTTGGCATTCGAGATCAGCCAAAAGCCGGACTTGCCGTTTTGAATTCGATCTGACACCAAATAAACCTGGGTTTGGTCCAACATCAGCTTCTTGGTTTCGCCCTCGATTTTGCTTGTCGTGGTCTCGGGCGGGATGTATGAACGCTCGAGTTGCCATTGAGCGAGTGCGCCAAGGCCGGCAGCAATTAGCAGTGACAAAAAGAATGCTGCGATCCACTTGGGCCGCAAAGCCACTTGCCAAAAGCTAGGTGCGTTCATGGATTTAGCTGTGATACGGAGCCACTACAACTTCAACGCGCTGGAACTCTTTGAGGTCTGAGTATCCGGTGGTTGCCATTGCGCGACGCAGGGCGCCAATCAGGTTGGTCTCGCCGCTGGCCATAGTTGCTGGGCCCAGCAAAATCTGCTCAAGGGTTCCACAGGTGCCAACTTCAACGCGGTTTCCGCGAGGAAGCTCGGCGTTCACCGCTTCTTGACCCCAGTGCCAACCGCGACCAGGTGCTTCTTCGGCTCGAGCCAAAACAGAACCAAGCATCACTGCGTCAGCACCGCACGAAATCGCCTTGACGATGTCGCCTGATGTGCCCAAACCGCCATCAGCGATTACGTGAACATAGCGGCCGCCTGATTCATCCATGTAGTCTCGGCGAGCGCCAGCCACGTCGGCAACCGCAGTTGCCATCGGTGCGTGAATGCCTAAAACCTTGCGAGTGGTTGAAGCAGCACCGCCACCAAAGCCAACCAATACGCCGGCAGCACCGGTGCGCATTAGGTGCAGTGCAGCGGTATAGGTCGCTGCGCCGCCAACGATGACTGGAACATCGAGCTTGTAGATGAACTCTTTGAGGTTCAATGGCTCGTGAGTTTTTGAAACGTGCTCAGCCGAAACGGTGGTTCCGCGAATCACGAATAGGTCGACTCCGGCCTTGATTACGGTGTCGCTAAATTCAGCTGCACGCTGTGGTGAAAGTGCACCGGCAACAGTGACGCCAGCTGCACGAATTTCGGCGATTCGATCACGAATAAGTTCGGCCTTGATCGGCTCGGCATAAATCTGCTGCAAGCGCGCCGTTGCCTCGGCGCCAGAAAGCTTAGAAATCTCTTCGAGCTGCTTGGTTGGATCTTCATAGCGAGTCCATAGGCCCTCGAGGTCGAGAACACCTAGACCGCCTAGCTTGCCGATTGCGATTGCAGTCGCTGGTGAAACCGCGCTGTCCATCGGGGCAGCCAAAACCGGCAGATCAAAACGGTATGCGTCAATGTTCCAAGCGGTCGAGACATCTTGCGGGTCGCGAGTGCGTCGCGAAGGCACAATCGCAATGTCGTCAAATGCCCAAGCGCGAGTGCCGCGTTTTCCGCGACCGATTTCAATTTCACTCATGAGTATCCCCTAGTGGTCTTGCCAGCTGAAGCTTGGCTTAGCGGGTTCCGTAGTTTGGTGCCTCAACGGTCATCTGAATGTCGTGAGGGTGGCTCTCTTTTAGGCCAGCCGCAGTGATGCGCACAAACTTGCCCTTTTCTTGAAGCTCAGGAATTGTCTCTGAACCTACGTAGCCCATTGACGCGCGAAGACCACCGATTAGCTGGTGGGTCACTGACGCAACTGAACCGCGATAAGGAACTCGACCTTCGATGCCTTCTGGAACTAGCTTGTCTTCGCGAAGAACGTCGTCCTGGAAGTAGCGGTCCTTGGAATATGACTGCGCCTGGCCACGTGACTGCATTGCGCCAAGTGAACCCATGCCGCGATAAGTCTTGAACTGCTTGCCGCCAACGAAGGTGATTTCGCCCGGAGCCTCATCGGTTCCGGCTAGAAGTGAACCAATCATTACTGCGTTCGCGCCAGCCACGATTGCCTTTGGAATGTCACCTGAATACTGAAGGCCGCCGTCAGCGATAACAGGAACACCGGCTGGGCGGGCCGCAAGTGATGCCTCATAGACGGCGGTAATCTGCGGAACACCGACACCGGCAACCACGCGGGTGGTGCAAATTGAGCCTGGGCCAACGCCAACCTTGACGCCATCGGCACCGGCATCAACCAAAGCCTGTGCGCCCTCGCGGGTTGCCACGTTGCCGCCAATAACGTCAACGTTGCGAGCGAATGGCTCAGCCTTCAGCTTTGAAATCATTTCGAGAACCGCACGGTTGTGGCCGTGAGCCGTGTCAACAACAAGGATGTCGACGCCAGCATCAATCAGTGCCATTGAGCGCTCCCAGGCATCCTGACCAACGCCAACCGCGGCAGCTACAAGAAGACGGCCAGATGCATCCTTCGATGCCATCGGATACTTCTCACTCTTGTCAAAGTCTTTGACGGTGATCAATCCGCGAAGTTTGCCTTCGCCGTCGATGATCGGAAGCTTCTCGATGCGGTGCTGAGCGAAGATCGCAATTGCCTCTTCTGGCTTCACGCCAACCGGAGCGGTAATTAGCGGCATCGGAGTCATTACATCTTTAACCAAGGTTGTGGTGCGCTGCACGTCAAGCACAAAACGCATGTCGCGGTTGGTCACGATGCCGACCAGCTTGTCGTCTTCGTCTACAACCGGCAAACCCGAAACACGATAGCGAGCACAGAGGTCGTCAACTTCTTGGATGTTGGCTAGCGGAGTGGTGGTCACCGGGTGGGTGATCATGCCAGCTTCTGAACGCTTGACTAGGTCGACCTCCGATGCCTGGCGCTCAAGAGAAAGGTTGCGGTGCAGAACGCCGATTCCGCCCTGGCGAGCCATGGCGATAGCCAAACGAGCTTCAGTGACGGTGTCCATTGCTGATGAAAGCAGCGGCACGTTGATCTCGATGCGCTTAGTGATGCGAGTCTTGGTGTTTACGCCCGAAGGAACCACATTTGATTCACCTGGCAAAAGCAGTACGTCGTCATAGGTAAGGCCAACAAAGCCAAATGGATCGTGTGAAGTCATGGGATTCCTCGGTAAGCGAAGTTCTTTGGACAAGTCTACCCGCAAGCGTCGAATCGAAATAAAACGGTAACAAACTGCAGGTAGCTTTAGCTTTGGTTAATAGAAGGTGTCTCAAACCAGCTTTTGTGTGATTTTTTGGGGTAATCTTCGATTGCTAAATTGCAACGACGCCATTGCGCGTCTTTATTTTTGGAGGTTGGTTTGAGCCAGCTAAAACGAGCGCAGATGGGTCGATTCGGCCAACTAATCAGCGTCCTCGCAATCCTTTTCTCACTGGTATTCGCGGCTGCGCCGAGCGCTCACGCCGCTGAAGATCCATCGACTTTTGCCTACACAATTGCCGGCACTCTGCAGCAAGATGATGTTCCGATTCCGGGCGTCAAGATCACTGCATCGCAGGATGGCAAAAGCTATGGCACCGAGTCCGACGAATTTGGCGAATGGACCATCATGGTTCCAACCGACGGAAAATGGTCGGTCGAACTCGACACCGCAACGATTCCTGCTGAATTCAAACTAGCTAGCGCAGATGGCGCGGTTGGTGAAGCTGACCTTGTTCAGACCGACTTTGCTGCAGTGCTATTCAAGTTTGGCAATGCTGACGTGGTTGAAACCCAGAGCGTTTGGGAGCAGCTGGTTATTCGCACCTTCGCGGGCTTTAACTTTGGCCTGATGTTGGCTATCGCAGCTATCGGCATCACTTTGATTTATGGCACCACCGGCCTAAACAACTTCGCTCACGGTGAAATGGTCACTCTGGGCGCAATGATCATGTGGCTTTGCTTCTCTTTCTTCTCAATGAACGTGATTATCTCTGGCCTGATCGCAGTTGCTGCGGTGACTGCATTCGGTTGGTTCCAAGATGCAGCCATCTGGAAACCTCTGCGCAAGCGTCGCCTGGGTCTAAACCAGATGATGATTGTGTCGATCGGTTTCGGCATCACCGCTCGCTATGTCTTGTTGCTTTTGTTCCAAGGTGACACCAAAGACATGTCAGGTGGCCAGACCATCATTCAGCTTGGCCCGATCTTCACCAGCGATGTGACCTTGATCAGCATGTTGATCAGCATCCTGGCTCTCGGTGGTGTCGCACTTTTCCTAACCCGCACCCGCATCGGAAAAGCGACTCGCGCAGTGAGCGACAACGCTCCGCTGGCGGCGTCTACCGGTATCGACGTAGAGAAGATCATTCGCATTGTTTGGTTGCTGGCTGCTGCACTCACCGGTCTTGCTGGCGTGCTTTACGGTCTGCAGTTCCAGGCAAGCTGGAGCGTTGGTTTCGACCTGCTCTTGCTGTTGTTCGCAGCTGTGACCCTTGGTGGTCTTGGCACCTCTCTGGGCGCTGCCGTTGGTGCGCTAATTATCGGTTTGGTCGTTGAGATTTCAACCATCTGGATGCCTTCAGAGTTGAAGTATGTGACCGGACTCGTCATCTTGATTGTCATTTTGATTGTTCGCCCACAAGGCGTGCTCGGCAAGAAGCAAAGAATCGGCTAGGGATAACTCATGGATCTAATTGGAATTCTTTCACTCGCCGGAAACGAGCTGATTTCGCCAATGACCGTTGGCTACATTCTTTGTGGTATCGGTCTGGCGGTTCACTTCGGATACACCGGTCTATTGAACTTCGGCCAGGCAGCGTTCGCTGCATTGGGTGGCTATGGTTTCGCCATTGCAACCCTTGACTTCGGCTGGAACATCTGGGGTTCAATCCTCTTCGGTTTGCTTTGCTCGATGGGCTTCGCGGCGATTCTGGGTATCCCGACACTGCGCTTGCGTGCCGACTATCTAGCGATCGTGACCATCGCAGCTGCACAGGCGCTGCGATTCTATGTGGGTTCATCAACCGCCGAGCCAATCACCGGTGGTTCTGCCGGCGTTAGCCAGTTTGGTGAAGAGTTCTATGGGCTCAACCCGTTGCCAGAGGACTTCACCTGGAACCTAGGAACAGTTGCCTTCACCTCAGACGAAATCTGGATGCGCATCGTAGCTTGGGTTGTCGTAGGCATCGCAGTTGTCTTCATCCTGGCTCTAACTCGCAGCCCTTGGGGCCGCGTGCTGAAGGGTATTCGCGAAGATGAAGACGCAGTTCGCGCACTAGGCAAGAACGTGTTCTCATACAAGCTTCAGGCGCTGGTTATCGGTGGAAGCATCGCCAGCCTCGGCGGAATGGTGTTTGTGATGTCATCGCAGACCAACCAGCCGAGCAACTGGGGAACCAACTTCACCTTCATCACCTGGACGATTCTGCTTCTCGGTGGTGCGGCCACAATGCTTGGCCCAATCGTCGGCGGCATGGTGTTCTTCGGAATGATGACCCTGATCGAAAGCGTGCTTGGCGTTTTGGTCGACGCAGGCTTGATGCCTTTCTTGGCAATCGAGCAGGTTGCTCAGATTCGTTTCTTGCTAGTCGGTTTGATTCTGATGATTCTGGTCATCTTTAGACCTCAGGGATTCTTCGGAAACAAGAAGGAGATTCAGTTCAATGGCTAACGAAATCGCAATCGGCGCAGCGGCGCCTGGGTGCAAAAAAGTTGACCCGATTCTGGTTGCCGACCACGTCATTCGTCAGTTCGGCGGTTTGACCGCGGTCAACGTTGAGCACGTCGAGATTCCTCGCGGAAAGATCACCGCTCTAATCGGCCCAAACGGCGCCGGCAAGACCACGTTCTTCAACCTGCTAACCGGTTTTGACAAGCCAAACTCTGGAACCTGGATTTTCGACGGAAAGAACCTTGCCGGCGTTCCATCGTTCAAAGTGGCGCGACGCGGCATGATCCGCACCTTCCAGTTGACCAAGGCACTTAGCTTGTTGACCGTTATCGACAACATGCGCCTAGGTGCTCAGCGCCAGCTTGGCGAGGGTTTCTGGGCTTCATTTGCGCGCCCACTCTGGAAGGCGCAAGAGACCCAAATCACCACCAAAGCTGATGAACTGCTTAAGCGATTCAAGCTCGACGCCAAACGTGAAGACTATGCCGGTTCGCTCTCGGGAGGTCAGCGAAAGCTACTTGAGATGGCTCGCGCACTTATGGGTGACCCAAAGCTAGTCATGCTTGACGAGCCGATGGCTGGTGTGAACCCTGCACTAACCCAGAGTCTGCTTGAGCACATTAAAGACCTCAAGAGCAATGGCACCACCGTGCTGTTTGTCGAACACGACATGCACATGGTTCGTCACATCTCTGACTGGGTAATCGTGATGGCTGAGGGCAAGATCGTTGCTGAAGGCCCACCAGCTCAGGTTATGAGTGACCAGGCAGTTATCGACGCTTATCTAGGCGCTCACGCGGATACCGACCTGGGCACCGTAGAGATCAAGGCAATTAAGGCGGGCAAATAATGACCAACCAAACTCCAGTAGTTGAGGCACTAGATCTGCACGCAGGCTATTTGCCAGGAATCAACATTCTGAATGGCTGTTCACTAGTGGCCAACCAGGGAGAGCTAATCGGCATCATCGGCCCTAACGGCGCCGGCAAGTCAACTTTGTTGAAGTCGATCTTCGGTCAGGTCAACATCCGTTCTGGTCACGTCAAGCTCAACGGCGAAGACATCACCAACTTGAAAGCCAACAAGTTGGTCGAAAAGGGTGTTGCGTTTGTTCCACAGACCAACAACGTATTCCCGAGCTTGACCATCCAAGAAAACCTTGAGATGGGCGTCTTTCAGAACCCAAAGACATTTGACGAGCGCTTTGACTTCGTCACCAGCATTTTTCCTGCTTTAGGCGAACGCCGTGCCCAGAAGGCCGGTTCGCTCTCTGGTGGTGAGCGTCAGATGGTAGCCATGGGTCGCGCATTGATGATTGACCCATCGGTTTTGCTGCTTGACGAACCTTCAGCAGGTCTGTCGCCAGTGCGCCAAGACGAGGCATTCTTGCGCGTGCGAGAGGTGAACGCTGCTGGAGTGACCGTGATCATGGTTGAGCAGAACGCTCGTCGCTGCCTGCAGATTTGTGACCGCGCGTATGTTCTCGACCAGGGCACGGACGCACACACCGGCACCGGCCGTGAACTGCTGAACGACCCGAAGATGGTCGAGCTTTATCTGGGCAACCTAGCCGAGCTATAGGCCCAACTTTCTTCTTACAAATAGAAGTAAAATCTAAAAGTTCGATACAACTCTCTCTTGTATCGACAAAGCAAAACCCCCGGGCCTTGCGGCCCGGGGGTTTTGTGCTTCTTCGGTTAATTACTTAACTGATGAACCAAGAACAGTCTTGACTAGCTTGAACTTGCCGTCAGCGCTGTAGCGGTGGATACCGATGTAAGCACCGGTTGGGTCACCGTTCTTGTCGAACTCAATTGCGCCGGTCTTGCCGTCGTAGTTGATCTTCTTGCCAGCCTTTAGAGCCTTGATACCGGCAGCGAAGCTAGTGACAGTTACCTTGCCAGCGCCAGCCTTTGAGATCTCGGTGATCTGTGACTTGATGCCAGGGCCGCTTGCGTCACCAGCAGCCTGAGCTGCAAGCGCACCAATGATGATTGCGTCATAGATTGACTCACCGTAGGTGTAGTCGGTTAGCTCTTTCTTGGTGTACTTCTTGTAAGCGGCAGCTAGCTTGCCCTTGAATGAGGCGTCTAGAGCCTTACCAGGGATCGAAGCCTTTGCACCGTTTAGGTATGAAGCGTATGACTCAGCTGAGTAGTCAACTGCGTTACCGTCTACTAGGTATAGGTTTCCGCCTGAGTATCCCTTTGCCTGTAGAGCAGGGATGATCTTCTTTGACTCGTTGTATGAAACGATGACGATTGCGTCTGGCTTGCCAGCTAGAGCCTTGTCTACGTATGAAGCAAAGTTGGTCTCGGTCTCAGGGAATGAGATTGAGTTAACGGTTGCCTTGCCCTTCTGAAGAACAGCCTTAACCTGAGCGTTCAGTCCAACACCGTATGAGGTGTCCTGGAATAGAACTGCAACAGATGAAGCGCCATCCTGAAGGATCTGGTTCGCTAGAACGCGACCCTGAAGAAGGTCTGACGGAGCGGTACGGAAGTAGAAACCGTTGTCCTTCCAGTCAGTCAAGTCAGGAGCGGTGTTTGAACCTGAGACCTGAACGACCTTTGCACCGGTGATCTTGTTGATGATAAGGCGGGTGCGAGCTGAAGAAGCTGCACCGATGATTAGGTCAACCTTCTGTGAAAGAAGCTTGGTTGCAGATGCCTGTGAAACAGCTGGGCTGTCACCGTCGGCCTCGTCAAGAATGCCAGCAAGCTTGACCTGCTTGCCAAGAACACCACCGTTGGCGTTGATCTCGTCGATAGCTAGGTGGATACCTGCGATCTCAGGTGGAACTAGGAATGAAAGTGCGCCAGTCAGTGGAACGATTGCACCGATGGTCAGTTGGTTGTCTGCTGCTGAAGCTGGAATTGCAGTTCCTGCAGCAAGAGCAACAGAAGCGGCTGCAGCAACAACGGTGGTTGCAACAGTGCGCTTTGAAGTAAATACGCTCATTGAGTTTCTCCTTGTTTGGGGTTAGGGACCGCAGACTGCGATGTCTGCATACCTGGACTCAAGTTTAGTTTCAGCAAAGAATCGCTCCAAACCCGATGAAACAATATGAAACCTGTTTTGGGGACCTGTATTCGAGTCACTTCGAATACCGTTGAATTAGTTTTTTATTCTGTTTATTTTCGAAGTAATTTCTAGTGAAAATTTCGGAATCAGTTGAAATGCGCCAAAAATGGCCGATTGTAAAAATTTGGTTTCATCTCAGTAAATCGGCACTTTTACAAGCCTTTTTCTGAAATTAGCGGCGGCGAATGCCACGAAGAGCATCGGCGCTCAAGACCGCCAAGCTAGCCCACACCAAAATGAAACCGATCCATCGCGCTGGCGGCATCGGTTCGTGGAACAAAAAGTAAGCGGTAGCAAACTGCAGGATTGGGGTTAGGTATTGAATGAACCCCACATACTTGAGCGGCAGGTGCTTGGCAGCAGAACCAAACATAATCAGCGGAATCGCTGTAAAGAAGCCAAACATCACAAGGCCGAACATGCCCCAGAAACCCTGCGTGGCAAACGCAATGCCCGGTTGGGTTAGACCAACCAGTGCGAGCTGCAAAATGGCGACTGGCAAGAGCACGCCCGATTCGATTGAGTATGAAATTACCGGTGAAACCTTGCCGCCGAGTTTGCTCTTGGCTAGGCCATACAAACCGAATGATGCCGCGAGGCTCAGTGCCACCAATGGCGGGCGGCCATAGTCGATAGTCAGCACAACAGATGCAATCAGGCCGATTGCTGTCGCCACTTTTTGTGCGGTGTTTAGTTTCTCGCCCAAGAAGATCATGCCTAGTGCGATAGTGACCAACGGGTTTATGAAATAGCCCAGAGCGGCTTCAATGGTGTTGTGCTGTGAGACCGCATAAATGTAGACCTCCCAGTTGATCAAGATCAATGCGGTGGCGGCGAGCTGCCAATTGCGCATGTGGCGATCTTTGAGCACGGCTTTGACCTTGGGCCACATGCGACCAAAAGTGACTACGGCGGCGGCTAGCAGAAAGCCGAAGACTATGCGCCAAGCCACGATCTCCCAAGGGCTGGCAAATGACACCGCTGAGACAATCAGCGGAAAGCTGCCCCAAATTCCATAGGCAGTTATGCCAAAGAAAAAGCCCCGACGTTGATCGGGGCTTTTCGAAATTTGCATTGCTCTAGCGTACGACTACTGCAAGCACGTCGCGTGCTGAAAGCACTAGATACTCTTCGCCGTTGTACTTAAGCTCGGTGCCGCCGTACTTCGAGAAGATGACCTTGTCGCCAACGTTTACGTCGACTGGAATGCGAACACCCTTGTCGTCAACGCGGCCTGGGCCAACGGCAATAACTTCTGCCTCTTGTGGCTTCTCTTTTGCGGTGTCTGGAATGACCAGACCCGAAGCGGTTACCTGCTCAGCCTCAACTGGGCGAACAACGATGCGATCTTCAAGTGGCTTGATTGAAACCGACATGATTACCCCTTCTATTGGTGTTGTTGGTTGTTGAAATATTAGCACTCTTGAGGCTTGAGTGCTAACTCGCATTTTGCTCAATTCGCCACCCAGACATCAGGTTCTGCCGGCGCTCAATCGAGCGCGGTGAACCAACTATTCTTGCCCTATGAACCGCGCCGACTTCATTGCATTGCTCTCGCCCGAGGGGCAGAAACTGTTGGCAGAAATCGGCGATATCGACAACAAGACCGATGTTGTGAAATTGGTTTCAAAACTGCGCGGCCAAGGCTATGAGCCCGATTTGGTCGCTGCCGTATTGACCCAAGCCAAATTGCGCCGCCGAGCCAAGGCTAAGTTCGGGCCCTTCAGCGAGCGCATGCTTTTCACCGAAGCCGGGCTCGAACAGGCTTCGCGCCTGGCAGTTGCCGCCCTGCATGCTGGCCGGTTTAGAGATGCCAAGCTGAGCAAGATCGCCGACCTCGGTTGCGGCATTGGCGCCGAATCGCTGGCCATGGCAAGCCTTGAACTTAACGTCACCGCATTCGAGATTGACGAAGTCACCGCGGCGGTTGCCACCTATAATCTGGCGGTTTTTGAAAACGCGAAAGTCGAAAATGCCGATGTCACTCAAATCAGCACGGATGATTTTGACGCCCTATTTTTAGACCCGGCTAGACGTGAACTTTCGGGGCCGGCTCGCGCTGCCGCCCTGCGCAAATTTGATCCGGATAGCTATTCACCGAATTTTGATTTTGTTCTCGATTGCGCCAGCAAGAAGCCGACCGGAGTAAAACTCGGTCCAGGGCATCCGCACGAGGCGATTCCTGATGACTGCGAAGCACAGTGGGTTTCGGTTGATGGAGATTTGGTTGAGTTGGCGCTTTGGTTCGGCCCGCTAGCTCGCCCTGGCATCAAGCGCGCCGCTTTGTTGATCACCGATACCGGCAAGCACGAAATCACCAGTGCATCATCTGCGCGCCTCGATGCAGAGATTGGCGAGGTTGAGGAATTCATCTATGAACCAGACAATGCCGTGATTCGCTCGCACCTGATCGGAGAACTTGCCGCCCAAATCGACGCCCATTTGATTAGCGCTGAGATTGCATATCTAACATCCGGATCTGAAATCTGCTCGCCTTGGCTCAAGGGCTATCGAGTTCTAGACAACCTTGCCTTTGACCGCAAGAAGCTGAGGGCCTATTTGCGCGAACGCGAGATCGGCACCCTCGAAATCAAAAAACGAGGCGCCGACATCACCCCCGAGCAACTACGCAAAGAACTAGCTCCCAAAGGCAAAGGCGCCGCCACTCTGATAGTAACCAGAGTGAACGACGCCCACAGAGTCTTGGTGTGCCAACCTCTGCATAAATTCTGAGCCTGGTTTTTACCAGCCCATCATTCCGCGACCACCAAAGTCGCCGCCCCAGCCATTCATCTCAAAATAGTGCTCGATGCCAGACAGTGGCACTCCCTGAGTCAACGCAACAATCGCCATGCCGATGAAAAACAAGGCGCCGAATGCATAGAACGCCACCTGGATGTAGCCGAGAACCATAGCGATAATCGCGATTACGCGACCATCCTGTGGCGTCTTCTTGATCTGAGACAGCGAGATGTGTGCCAGCACAACAGCTGGAACTGCGCCGCCGATAACTGCAAAGCCAAGTGAAACTAGCGAAAGCAGATTCAGCTTGGTGAAGTCGTATTTCTTCTTTGCCACCGCGTTGATAGTGGCTTCGATTTTTGCTTCAGTTGCTGATTCGGTAGATGCAGACTCAGTTGAGTTAGCTGCGGTTGTTTTTGCTGCCATGGTTGTTGCCCTTTCTGAGGCGGCGCCTCTTTGTGATTATTCGACCACTGGTTTCTGAGAGTTGCCTGCAAGCACACTGGAAGAAATTGGCGAGTTTTTGAGACCAGCTGTCGTGCGTGAGTTAATTGTGACTAGGCCGACTGAACGGTGGTCACCGGCAAGGTCGAGTGGGCGCTGAAACCAAGGCTCGATGGCTGGTAGCCCGCCATAATCAACTGGGCTCCAAGCGCCGCAATCATTGCCCCGTTATCGGTGCACAGGCTCAAGGCCGGAATTCGGAGTTCGATGCCGTGCTTGGCACAGCGTTCTTTGGCGACTTCGCGAAGGCGACTATTGGCAATTACTCCCCCGCCCAGCAGCAATCTAGGAACGCCGTTGGTAAGGCAAGCATCGATGGCCTTGGTTAGCAGAACATCCACCACCGCCTCTCTAAAGCTGGCGGCCACATCGGCTTTGTTCCAAGGCTGGCCGCTGGTTTCGGCAACTTCAACCCACCGTGCAACCGCGGTTTTTAGCCCCGAGAAAGAGAAGTTGTAGCGATGCTTCTCGAGATCCTTTGGCAGGGTCAAGCCGCGCGGAAAACGAATCGCCTTTGGGTCGCCCCCGGCTGCAGCACGATCGATTTCTGGGCCGCCGGGATATGGCAAATCGAGCACGCGAGCAACTTTGTCGAAGGCCTCGCCAGCTGCATCGTCAATGGTCTCGCCCAGCATTTCGACATCGGTTAGCAGGTCGCGCACCAACAGCAGCGAGGTGTGGCCGCCACTAACCAATAGTGCAACGGTTGGCAGCTCAAGCTGCCCCTCGAGAACATCGACCCCAACGTGACCGACTAGGTGATTAACCGCATAGATGGGTTTTCCGGTGGCAACCGAGAGTGCCTTGGCGGCACCAATTCCAACCATCAAAGCTCCGGCTAATCCCGGCCCGTTAGTCACCGCAATCGCATCGATGTCGGCTATTGAAACCTTGGCTTCGGCGAGCGCCTTGTTGAGTGTTGGCTTGAGCGCCTCAAGGTGGGCGCGGGCAGCAATCTCAGGAACCACTCCACCGAAGCGCGCGTGCACATCCATCGAACTTGAAATAACATTCGCGAGCAGAGTGTTGCCGCGAACGATGCCAATGCCGGTCTCGTCACAAGACGTCTCGATGCCCAGCACCAGCGGTTCGCGATTCGAATCTTTCAAGCGGTATTCCTCTAGGTCGAGTCGCATGATTAGCGCGTCAACGCCATCTGGCTGATAGTAGGCGCGACGAACATCGATCTGCCGATAGCCAAGTTTTTTATAAAGCCCGATAGCGCTCGGGTTATCGGCACGCACCTCGAGAAAATTCTCTTTGGCGCCCAAGTTCGCCGCGGTGTCTAACAGTCTCTGCATCAGAGCCAAGCCAAGTTTTTGCCCTCTAAATTCAGGGTCAACTGCAATAGTCTGCACGTCACTTTGATCGCTGGCAGCAACTTTGCTGAGGCCGGCGAATGCGATCAGCTGGCCCTCGGCACGAGCCACAAAATAACTCGTATGGTGCGAAACCAGTTCGAGCTGCATGTTCTGCTGCGACCAGGCATCGCGACCAAAGCACTCGTGTTCGAGCGCCATGATTTCTTGAAGGTCTGCCTCGGTGGCCGGCAAAATCGCCCAGGTCATGAGCTCACCTTTTTGCCTGCCAGGCGGTTTGAAACCGGTGCCACGGCGTCAGCCTCGCGCAAATAGAGCGCAGTGATGTCTTGATTGGCGTTTCCGCCAGCCTGATGGGCTGCGAATACCTGGCCAAGAGCAGCTGCCGAAACGGCAACATCCTGGCCGCCAACAAACCGGATAGGCGCCAGGTTGCGGTTGGCAAGGTGATCGTCGAGCTCGGCTGGTTTCATCACGCCCGGGCCTTCGATTGCGATGGGCGCACCGAAAGCATCCAGGCCTGAATATGCGGCGTAATAAACCTCGCCACGGCGGGCGTCGGTGGTGATCAAAATCGGCGACTGGGCGGTTGCATTGGCGCCCGAACTAAAGGCTGTCAATGCGAGCGCATCTAGGCTCACGACGCCAAAGGTCTTTGCGCCAACGCCTTCGGCAAACATGATGGCTGCAGCCATGCCCACCCTGAGGCCGGTGAATAGCGCAGGGCCACGACCGAGAGCTACTGCTTTGATGTCGGCCGGCGCAACCCGTGCCTGCGCAATCGCATCAGCGATTGTTGAGCCAATCTGCTCAGCATGTTTCTGACCCTCTGTGTGGGTGACTTCGGCGAGCACATCTTGCCCGCGCAAAACCGCAACCGATGTTCCGGCCGAGGTGTCAATCGCAAGAATCAGCATTAGGCCACCTCAAAATCGGATGCCGATAGGCCGGCCCAGCGATCTCCGGCAGCCCAAAGTTCAAGTTCACGCACTTCTGTGGCACCGGTGTGATCGCGCTCGATATTCAGCTCGAGCCAAGCCGGCGCAATGCCGTCTGTCAGGCCAGCACCCCACTCGATAATTGTGATGCTGTTCGGATAATCAATATCTAGGTCATCAAGCTCAGCCGGACTCGATAAACGATAGGCGTCAACGTGCACCAAAGATTTTCCGGCGCCCAATCGCTGCGCCAAAGCCGGATGAGTGCGAGCGATAACAAACGTCGGGCTTGATACTGTGCCCTCGGTTTCAAGCGATTCGCCAATTCCACGAGTCAGAGTGGTTTTGCCGGCGCCGAGTGGGCCATTCAAAACCAAAAGATCACCCGGTTTCAAAATGTCACCCAGTTTTTGACCAAGCGCGTGCATGCACTCTGCGGTTTCAATTTTTAACTGAGCGACAAGACGTGCTTCGCTCACTCCACCGCTCCCAGAAACCTGCGCTTGAATCGGCCACCCATGCGGGTCACAATCTCATAGTTAATAGTGTTTGCGCCGTCGGCCCAGTCATCAGCCGATGGCACTCCGGCGGCTGGGTCGCCAAAGATGGTGACCAGATCGCCAGCCTTGACCGGCTCATCTCTGACGTCGATTACAAATTGATCCATAGCGATGCGCGATGAAACCGCAAAGTTTTTGCCGTTGATTGAAACCTTGACTCGGCCGCTTGCATCTCGAGGTAAACCCTCGGCATAACCCACCGGGATCAGCGCCAGTGTGGTTTCATCATCAGTTCGGTGCATGTATCCATAGCTCACACCGTGACCTGCCTCAACACGCTTAACCTGAGTCACAAGTGCGGTGGCGGTCATCGCTGGCCGAAGGTCATACTCGTTGGAATGGTGACCGGCAAACGGTGAAAGGCCGTAGAGCGCAACGCCTATGCGCACCATCTCGTAGTGCGCTTGCGGATAGTTGAGCGAGCCATCAGATGCGGTTAGGTGTCGAATTTCGAACTCGACACCCGCTTCGCGCGCGGTCTTGCAGGCCTCGTCAAACCGCTTGATTTGAGCCAGGTCTTCGTCTGGCCCAGTGCTAGATAGGTGACTAAAAATGGCAACCACCTGGATAAAACCTTCGGCAACCAAACCGTGAGCCAGCTTGAGCAGCCCTGGCCACTCAGTTGCAGTTGCACCGTTGCGGCCAAGGCCAGTGTCAACTTTTAGGTGCACGCGAGCCACGCGGCCAAGATGCTCGGCGGCTTTTGCGACGCGGCTCAGCTGCTCGATGTTGGCAACGCCGAGCTCAATGCCGGCATCAACAGCGCGCACAAAGTTTTCGTTCGGGCTGTGCAGCCAAGCCAGAATGGGCAAATCGATTTGAGCATCGCGCAGAGCAAGGGCTTCTTCAATGTCGGCAACGCCAAGATAGTCAACACCTGCGGCCTCGAGCTTGCGGGCGACCTGAATCATTCCGTGACCATAGGCATCGGCCTTGACCACACCCATAACCATCGGTGCTGAGACCTTGCTTCGCATGGTGGCCAGGTTCGCAGCAATTGCATCAAGGTCGATAATCAGCTCTCTCAAGGCTCGACTCCCTCTGCAATTACTTGAGCCACCGCGGTATCACCGTCGTGGCTGATCGAAACGTGAAATTTTCTGATTCCTAGTTGCAAGGCTAGCTTGGCTGTTGCGCCGTGCAACCAAATAACCGGCTTGCCACTGCTCTCTTTGCCAACCTCGATGCCATACCACTCGATTCCCGGAGCACCGCCGAGAGCCTTAATGACGGCTTCCTTGGCAGCAAATCTGCCAGCCAGGGTGTTGATGCTAGCGCCATCTCGTTCTATGTCTAAGAACAAACGATCAGCCAGACGAGGAGTGTCTTTTAACTTGCTCTCAAATCTACTGATCTGAACGATGTCGATGCCGGTGCCAAGAATGACCATGATGACCTATTCGACCGTGACTGATTTAGCCAGGTTTCGAGGCTGGTCAACATCCAAGCCTTTTGCTGTTGAAAGTGCAAGAGCAAAATATTGCAACGGGATAACCTGCAGAATCGCAGCAAACATTGATTCAGACTTAGGCACAAAAATAACGTGCTCGGCATATTGGCCGACCTGGTCGTCACCCTGCTCGGCAATTGCAATCACCTTGGCACCGCGCGCGCGCACTTCTTGAATGTTCGAGATCACCTTCGGGTGCAGACTGTCTGCATCGCGCGGGCTAGGCACAATTACGATGACCGGCTGACCTTCTTCGATCAGGGCAATTGGGCCGTGCTTTAGTTCACCGGCTGCGAACCCTTCAGCATGGATGTAGGCCAGCTCCTTGAGCTTTAGAGCACCCTCCATCGCTACCGGAAAACCGACGTTTCGACCCAGGAACAAAACCGATTTGGCGTTGGCCATGTCTTCGCCCAGGCTCATTGGCAGCTTTGCGGCTTCGACCACCTTGGCTACGCGAGCTGGCATCTTTAGCAATTCTTTGCCGAGGTTTTGCAGAGTCTTTTTGTCGGTGCGCTCTTTGACTTGCGCCAAATAAAGGCCAAGCAAGAATCCGGCGGTGATCTGAGCGGTCAACGCTTTGGTTGAGGCAACCGCAACCTCAGGGCCCGCGTGGGTATAAATCACTGCGTCTGATTCGCGAGCCAGAGTCGCGCCCTGGGTGTTGCAAATTGCAAGAACTTTGGCGCCCTGTTCTTTGGCGAAACGAGTGGCCATCAGGGTGTCCATAGTTTCACCCGATTGCGAGATGGCAACGACCAGCGTGCGCTCGGTGATGATTGGGTCGCGATATCTAAATTCGTGCGAAAGCTCAACCTGAACCGGAATGCGCGACCATTTTTCGATTCCGTATTTTGCGACATCGCCCGCATAGCTGGCGGTGCCACAGGCAACGATGATGATGCGCTCTAGGTTGCGAATTTCGTCTTCGGTGAGACCATCTATTTCGGTCAGGTTCACGGTGCCGTTTGAGTTCAATCGGCCCATCAAAGTGTCGGCAACCGCCTGTGGCTGGTCGGCGATCTCTTTGGCCATAAAGCTAGACCAACCGCCCTTGCTGGCCGCCGAGGCATCCCAGTTGACTTCAAATTCTTCAAGCTCAACCGGGTTGCCATCAAAGCCGTGCACCTCAACCGAGTTGGCGCGCAGAGTGACAATCTGGTCTTGACCGACGCTAAGTGCGCGGCGAGTGTGCTCGACAAACGCGGCAACGTCTGAACCCAAGAAGTTCTCACCGTCGCCAAGGCCAATCACCAAAGGTGCGTTTCGACGAGCGGCCAAAATCACGTCTGGCTGGTCCTCGTGAATTACCAAGATGGTGAATGCGCCGTGCAGGCGTTTAACCACATTGGCAAAAGCCAGCGGCAAATCTTGGGTGGCCTCAAATTCGCGGGCAATCAGGTGAGCAGCGACCTCGCTGTCGGTCTCGCTAGAGAACTTTGTGCCTTCAGCGACCAGCTCGGCTTTTAGCTCAGCAAAGTTCTCAATAATGCCGTTGTGAATCAGTGAAAGTTTGTTGTGCGCACCGCCGTGGTGTGGGTGCGCATTTCCGTCGGTTGGAGCTCCGTGAGTAGCCCAGCGAGTGTGGCCGATACCGATATGAGATTGAGGCAGCGGGCTCTCGCTGATGCTAGCGATTAGGTTGTCTAGCTTGCCGGCTTTTTTGCGGGTTTCAAGTTGACCGCCGTTGGCGATGATGCTGACGCCTGCCGAGTCATATCCTCGGTATTCCAGGCGACGAAGTCCGCCCAAAAGTACATCCAAGGTCGACTTTTGACCCACATAGCCGACGATTCCGCACATACCCACTAATTTACCTTCGATTTAGGGCAGAATGGCTGATTGTGAGTGAACCACAACGAAGTCGCGGGCGGGCGGGCGAAGAGCCAAGCCCCTTTGTTGAAATCTCGCGAGCCGACTGGGCCGAATTAGCTCAGGCCACGGATTTGCCACTCACCGAATCCGAAATTTCGCAGATTCGTGGTCTAGGCGATTTTCTTGATATGGCCGAGGTCTCCGACGTCTACCTGCCGCTTTCACGACTGCTAAACCTTTATGTCGCTGAGACGCAAAAACTTCACGCGGTGACCTCTGGATTCTTGGGTGAGCGTGCCAAGCGCGTGCCATTCATCATCGGTGTCGCCGGTTCGGTTGCCGTGGGCAAATCGACCGTCTCACGCTTATTGAAAGAATTATTGTCTCGCTGGGAGGGAACACCATCAGTGGCCCTGGTCACTACCGATGGATTCCTTTACCCGAATGCCGAACTTGAACGCCGAGGCATAATGGCCCGCAAGGGATTCCCCGAGAGCTATGACCGCCTGGCCCTGCTGCAGTTTGTGGCTGACATCAAATCCGGTGCCGAGAAGGTTTCGGCCCCGGTCTATTCGCACCTGAGCTATGACATCGTTCCTGGCGAAACCGTCGACATTGAGTCGCCTGATGTTGTGATCATCGAGGGCTTAAATGTCTTGCAGGGTCCTGGTGAAAACCAAGCGGTGACCCTGAGTGACTATTTTGATTTCAAGATTTATGTCGATGCTGACACCGAAAACATCGCTAGTTGGTTCTTGAATCGGTTTACCAAGCTTCGTGACTCTGCTTTCACCAACCCAAAATCATATTTTCACCGCTATGCCGAAATGGATGAAGCCAGGGCCTTTGCTCGAGCTGAGGAAATTTGGGCGACAATCAACTTACCGAACCTGGTTCAGAACATAGCCCCAACTCGCTCGCGCGCAACTTTGGTTTTGCAAAAGGGCGCTCGCCACGCGGTTGAGCGTGTGCTGCTTCGCAAGGTTTAGAGATCCAGGAGCGGATTTATTTCAATGCCAGGCTGGCTCAAAAGTTCGGGATCAGATGCCTGCATAGTTGGTTGAGATAATTAACTCATAACCCCAGGTATTTGGCTTTTCCCAGGCATAGCCATACTTGATCAACGTTAGGCGAAAAATAACCGGGCTGTTCGGTGCTGTGGTTGACTTTCCCGACATCAACAATTCAGGTGACACCAACTCATACCTATGGCGATCCTTATGTGGATACGAATTCATGGTTTTCACACAACTGTCGATAGCCAAAACACGATTGGTTAGGTCGACCGGTTGACCTGAAGGCAGTTCTTGCATTTGAGTGGCACCATTTTTGACGGCTAAATCAATCGCCAGTTCGCAGTGTTTTGGGATTTCTGGAACCTCGAGATTAAAGACGCCGGTGCGCCAACTGGTATCGGGTTCGCCTGGCCAATACTCATCAATCATTTTGAATTCTGCAGCTACTCCCTCGCTGCGAATGCGGTCGATAGTAGTTTTTGAGTCCACCGCATTCTGAATGCCCTGTTTGGCAGTTGGGGTGGGGCCGAATAATCCTGCAGCGGCAACCGAGAGCGTTCCAGGAAACAACAGAATTCCGGCTGTGGTCAAAATAACTATTTTCTTAGTTCGGCCTTTTTTTGCTTCTGGGCTTCTAATTCCCGCTGCCGCGAGCATGACCACGCCAATAGGGAGAAAGAAAATTACGTGGACAACCTGTGCCCAGCCCGTTCCTATGCTTATCGACGAGTTCATTTTTGGAGTCCCTGGCACAAAAATCGGATCGTTGATTAGGGCAATGAACGTGTTGA
>JBEEOO010000008.1:0-32161 GCA_041191585.1 Actinomycetota bacterium | reverse complement strand
GCCAACGAGTCAAGAACCTCAGCCCAATTGCGCTTGACCAACTCGTGACGTTTTGCATTTTTGCGGTGCTGCAGCTCTGCCAAAAGCGCCATCGCAGCAAGCGCTGAACAGGCGGTGAAAATCATTGATTGAGTAATGCCGCCGACAACCACTGCCGTCGCGGCCGAAACTGCTAGTCGCTTCATGTAGCCACCGCCAAGATGTCGTCGCCAGCCATCGAAACTTCGGCCACCTCAGCGACCGTTCGCCTGCCCGAGCTGTCGAGCTGGCAGTGGATAACAAGATCGATGCAATTTGCCACTGTGGGCTTGATGAATTCACTGGGTATGTTCTGACCCGCGAGCAGTGGCAGCGTGCAGAGTTTGGCAATGGCTTCTTGTGCAGAATTTGCATGGATTGTGCAGATGCCCGGCAAGCCAGAGTTGAGGGCAATCAAAAGATCAAGCGCCTCTGCCTCTCGGACTTCGCCAACGGCGATTCTGCTAGGTCGCATTCTGAGCGCCTCTTTTATAAGTCTCCGCAGACTTATCTCGCCCTGACCTTCGATGCTCGCCGGTCTGGTCTGCAGAGCCACCCAATCATTGGAGTTGCTTCGGATTTCAAAAGTGTCTTCGACGCTGACCAGACGTTCGTGTGTTGGCAGCTCGGCAAGAAGCGCACAGAGCAAAGTAGTTTTGCCGGCTTGCGTGGCACCAGATACCAGAATGTTTTTGCCGTCGATGATGGCTTGTGCAAGATTGTCGGCGGCGTGCTGTTCAAGCACTCCCCTGGCAACCAATTCGCTCAACCGAAAAATACGATTCGGAAACTTGCGAATGTTCACAGACCAGTGTTTGGCGGTTATGTCGGGAATAGCAACGTGGAGCCTAGAGCCATCGCTCAGCGAAGCGTCAACAAACGGAACGCTTCGGTCAACCCTGCGACCCGAAGCCCTGAGCATGCGTTCGACCAATACCTTGATCTCGGCGGCAGAACTTTTGATGTTGGTCAGTTGGTTTTGCCCGGCTCGAGCAATAAAGATTTTGTCAGGCGAATTGATCCAGATTTCTTCGATGGAATCATCGTTCATCAGGGAGTCAAGAGAGCCATAACCGTTTATCTGATTCGAAACAGCCTGCGCTATCTCTTGCTCGAGCCGGGCATTTGCGCCAATCAGGTCGGATTCAAAAGCAGAGTCAAGGGCATGCGCGATTGCTTCGGCCTGCGGGGTGGCTCTATATAAGGCATGCTGCCTAGCCTTCTCTGCTATCGAATCAACAAGATTGGTCACGGATTCATTTAGCCAACTCCGCAATAATTCTGCTTAAGTTATCCACAGACGTCCCTTTTGCCCTTTATTTATCTCGATTTCGACAATTTGAAATTTTTGCGTAAGCTATACAGGCATGCGGAAGTGGCGAAATTGGCAGACGCACTGGATTTAGGTTCCAGCGCCGCGAGGCGTGCGGGTTCAAGTCCCGCCTTCCGCACGAACAAAAACCCCGAACAGAAATGTTCGGGGTTTTTTGATTTCCTAAAAAGGCTTAGCGCAACTTGATTGCAGCTTCTACCGCTGCTCCGGCATTCACAATGCCAATTCCGCAAAGCTGAGAATCGGTGCCTACGCCAACCGAACATGGGCTGCTGGCGGCAAACGGTGTCGCCGTGGTTCGAAGAATGCTCCAGACCTCGTCGAAGGTTAGGGTCGGCTCTACCGAATACATCAGAGCTACGACACCAGACATGATTGGCGCAGACATCGAGGTTCCCTCCTGGTATGCGTAGGTTGGGTTTCCGACAGTAGTGCGGCCATCGTTCGATGTTGAATAAATACGACCGAAGGTGCCTTCAGGTGAACCGGCTGAATTTCTTGAATCGCCACCAGGCGCCGAAATATCAACACCGGCACCATAGTTCGAATACCAAGCGCGATCGCCATTGAATCCGGTTGCGCCGACGTTGATAGTGCCAAAACAGTTGCCTGGATAAGACCAGAAAGCTTCAGTGCCGGTATTACCCGCAGCGGTAATCATGGTGACGCCCATGTTTTTTACCGACTCAACCGCACTCTGCGTGGTTGCATCACATCGTTGCGGCGAATCCGTGCCGAGAGACATGTTGATCACTTTTGCCGGAGTTGCATTTATAGGAACTCCGGGAACCTCAATGCCAGCTGCCCAAATTATTGCTGCCGCGAGGTCTTTGCTTTCGCCGCCCATTAGACCGAGTGCGCGAATAGGCTGCACCTTGACACCTGGGGCAACGCCAACGCCACCCTCATTGTTGGAAGCCGCGGCAATCAAGCCTGCGACGTGAGTGCCGTGCCAACTGCTTGGCTCGTCAGCAGTGCCGTCACCCGGATCAGTCGGGTCAGCATCACGACCATCGCCATCACCGGATGACTGAGCGTCACTCACAAAGTCATATCCGGGAACCGTTTGCCCTGCGAGATCAGGGTGATTTGTAATTCCACTGTCGATTACAGCAACGACAACTGATGCGTCGCCATTAGTGCGACGCCAAGCAGCATTGACGTTGATACCGTTTGCTGAATTTAGGTGCCACTGCTTTACGATTTGGGGGTCATTGGCCAAAAAAGGCAAGCGCTCCCCTGATGTGCCACGAGCATTTTTAGCCACGATGCTCAGCGAATAGGTCACGCCAGCGGCTAAACCGCTCAGCTGACAAGAGGTTCCGGTGCTGCTGCAGCTAACGCTTGCTTGCCCATTGGCTTTGGCGGTAACCGTGTAGCTCACCGATAGGCCGCCGCGCTGCACCAGAGTTTGCTGCTTCCAGCTGACTGAAGGATTAGCTGAAGTCACGATAGTGCTGGTCAAAACAGGCACCTGAGGAATTGTGGTCGGAAGTGCACTGAAGATTGCCGAGGCTGCACCGATCGAGGTCTTCGAGCCTTTCAAGGTGATCGCTCTCACTCTGAACTTGGCAACCTGGCCAACAGTTAGCCCATCAGCGATGTAAGCCTCGAGGGCGGTTGATTTAGTGTTCGCAATTGCCTTGACGAAAGTTGCCCCGCCATCGGTGCTCATCTCTACGCGATAACCAACAATTCGACCTCCGGCGAGGTTGGTCGGCGCCTTCCAGGTCAGCTTTACGCGTGGCTTCAGTTTTTCATCGGTCAAAAGTGACGTTGAAACCCTAAGTTGCTGAACCGCAGAAGCCGCTGCCACGGCCTGCTCTTGTAGGTTCAAGATCACGTTTACATCTGCGCTCAAAACGCGATCATCCGTGCGAATTTTTTGCGCGATAGCAAATGCGTCGTTCGCAGAAATCGGCTGGGCAAAATCATAAGCGTGCCAGCCAAGCCCGATAGATG
Source organism: Actinomycetota bacterium (assembly GCA_041191585.1). Lineage (GTDB taxonomy): Bacteria > Actinomycetota > Actinomycetes > Actinomycetales > Microbacteriaceae > Rhodoluna. The sequence goes on along the minus strand of JBEEOO010000008.1, from coordinate 28,848 downwards.
AATCAAACTTAAGGTCAACACCGGCGGCCGATTCGCCCACTAACGAGCCGTCTGAAGTGATTGGGTTTTGGTTGCTGGCCAGCTGAACCATGACACCGGCAGCCATAACAGACGGGTCATAGGCGGCGACTGATTCATCGGCCTGAGCTGGAGCGAAACTAAACGCGGTTAGCGATGCGGCCGCCAAAAAAGCAGTGGCGCTGAAGATTTTTTTGCGGATGGTCATAACGGGTTCAGCCTAAAGGTTCAGCGCCGACTAAGCCTGAACGTTGGCTGAAATTATCAGGTAACTCAAAGAAGCTGGACTAAAGACTTTTTTGCAGCAGAACGCTGCCTAACCAGCGACCAAATTTGAACCCGACTTTAGCCAAATGCCCTTGGCGCTTGAAGCCAAAAGATTCATGCAACTGAATAGAAGCCTCGGCTCCTTTGTCGCTGATTACAGCAACAACTTCTTTGACGCCAGCAGCTTTTGCCTTCTCTAGCAGCTGAGCTAGCAGTTTCGTTCCGACGCGCTTGCCGATTGCCGCCGGGCGCAGATAAATGCCGTCCTCGACAGTTCTGCGATACGAGGCTTTCTGCCTCCATGGGGCCACATAGGCGAATCCGAGTATTTGACCACCGCCACTTTGCGCAACTAAAAACGGAAGGTCAAGAGAGCGTATCCAAGTGAATTTTTCTTGCCAGTCTTTGAGCGGCATCTTGTCGAGATCAAAAGTCACGACGCTGTTTTGAATGTAGAAGTTATAAATTTCGAGCACGGCAACCATGTCGGTTTCTTGTGCATCGCGAATCAAAATTTCTTTTGAAACCGGTTCAGCCTGCGAGGCCTTCAGCTTGCGAACCAGTCTCCATCGTGATTCTGAATCTAGCGGCATCGAGGTTTCCTAACGTGGCGTCTAACTAGCAAGACCAGTCAATTATCGGCTCGCCGACCAGCTCAAGCATGCGATTGGTCTGCGAAAAAGGCTTAGAGCCAAAGAAGCCTTTGCGAGCCGAAAGAGGGCTCGGATGCGCCGTAGCGATAACTTGAGCATCTGGCAATTTGGCCTTCAATTGCTGGGCGTGTTGGCCCCAGAGAATTGCAACCAAATTACGTCCGCGCTGTCGATTGAGTGCCGAAACCGCCAGGTCGGTGAACTCTGCCCAGCCAAAATCTGCGTGCGCTGCCGGCTCGGTTTCTTCGGTGGTTAGGTGGCGATTCAAGAGCATGACTCCTCGATCAGCCCATTGCTGCAGGTCACCGTCAGCGCTTACTCCACGACCCAGATCGTCTTTTAGTTCGCGCAAAATGTTGTTCAGGCTTCGTGGCAATGGCTTGACCGATGGGTCAACTGCAAACGACAACCCGATTGCGTGACCTCGTGTTGGATACGGGTCTTGACCAACAATCAAAACTCGAATCTGGTCGATCGGCGCATTGAAGGCACGCATCACCAAGCGTTCAGCCGGAAAATACGGTTGGCCAATAACCTGCTCGCGATCAGCAAGCTTTGCCTCGATGCCCTCAAGCACAGATTTGGCCTGTGGAATTGCCTGCTGCCAGGACGGGTGCATTTGCTCGAAGAACATTTATCCAGATTAGGTGAATCGAGCGCTTCAAATCGCAACAGCGCGCAGTGGCAGAATTGCCTCATGACTTTTGAGCAGCTGCTTAGCGATGCCACTGAACTGCAAACCGACTTAACTGCGCTTCGTCGCGAGTTGCACCAGATTCCTGAATTTGGTCTGTCGCTGCCAAAGACGCTGGCTCGAGTTCTTAGCGAGATTTCTAACCTAGGCGAGGTCACCCTGAGCCACTCTATTTCGTCGGCTGTTCTGCACATTAAGGGCGGCAAACCCGGTCCAACCGTTCTGCTGCGCTGCGACATGGATGCGCTGGCGGTTGTTGAAGACACCGGTCTTGACTTTGCTTCAACCAACGGATTTATGCATGCTTGCGGACATGACCTGCACACCGCCATCGGAGTTGGCGCTGCTCGCCTTTTGTCGGCGCGTCGTGATCAACTTCATGGCGATGTGATTATTTGGTTCCAGCCTGGCGAAGAGGGTCACGGCGGTGCCGACATCATGATAGACGAAGGCGCGTTGCTGGTCTCGGGGCAAAAGCCAATTGCCGCTTACGGGATACATGTCTTTTCAAAGTTTTTGAGCGGCGTGTTTTTGACTAAACCTGGCGTGATGATGGCATCTTCGGGTGACATGATCGTAAACATCAAGGGTGCCGGCGGCCACGGATCAACCCCTTGGCTTGCAAAAGAGCCGGTTAGCGTATTGCTTGAGGTAGCCAGCGCTTTGCAGACACTTATCACCAAGAAGTTCAGTGCTTTTGACCCGGTGATTTTGAACATCGGCTGGATTCGAGCTGGTGACACCGCGACAACCAACGTGGTGCCTGATTCGGCATCCTTTGGCGCAACCATTCGAACTTTCTCAGACGAGAATTTTCACCGGATTCGCAGCGAAGCTAAGCGCCTAGTTGAGTCAATTGCTGCCGGATTTGGTCTCGAAGCTGAGGTTGAATTTTCAACCGCGACTCGCGTTCTAAAGAACAACGCGACCGCTGTGGCTAAAGTTGAACGCGTCGTAGGCGAACTTTTGGGTGGAGATCACTTCATGCCGATGGTCGAGCCAATTGCTGGCGGCGAAGACTTTGCTTCGGTGCTAGCCGAAGTGCCTGGCGCATTTATTTTCTTAGGAGCTTCGCCCGCTGACCACGACCCTGCTGAGACCGCATTCAACCACTCAAACAAAGCAGTGTTCGACGATTCAGTGATTGGCAATGCCTCAGCAGTATTAGCAGCACTGGCCATCGACACTTTGCGCGACGCGAACTAGCGAACATCTACCGCCTCGTTTAGTTACGCCCTGTTTCAAAGACACTTTCGGCTAATTGAGAATGCCTCTACTCTTCAAATAAGAATTCAACGACAAGCATTTCATCTAATAAGGGGAATCACATGAGCACCGATCCAAGCAACTGGGGTTTTGAAACCGCCCAAATTCACGCTGGCGCAACACCTGACCCAGCCACAAACGCGCGTGCTACTCCGATTTATCAGACCACCGCATACGTGTTCAACAACAGTGAGCACGCCGCCAAGCTGTTTGGCCTAGCCGAATTCGGCAACATTTATACCCGCATTATGAACCCAACCCAGGATGTTGCCGAGAAGCGCATCGCGGCTCTCGAGGGCGGCACCGCGGCGTTGCTATTGGCTTCTGGTCAGGCGGCTGAGACTTTTGCAATTCTGAACATTGCCGAAGCCGGCGATCACATTGTGGCTTCATCAACCATTTATGGCGGAACCTACAACCTATTCAAGTACACCCTGCCGAAGCTGGGCATCACAACCACTTTTGTTGAAAACCAAGATGATCTAGCCGAGTGGCAAGCCGCTGTGAAGCCAAACACCAAGGCATTCTTCGCTGAGACCATTGGAAACCCAAAGGTTTCGATTTTGGACATCGAGGGCGTTTCTGAGGTTGCGCACAAGAATGGAGTTCCGCTGATTGTCGACAACACCGTTGCGACCCCATTCTTGGTTCAGCCGCTAAAGCACGGCGCAGACATCGTGGTTCACTCAGCTACTAAGTTCTTAGCCGGTCACGGAACTGTGGTTGCCGGTGCAATTGTTGACGGTGGAAAGTTCGAGTGGAGCAAGTCAGACAAGTTCCCTGGGCTAACCACCCCAGACCCTTCGTACCACGGCGTGAACTACACCGCAGCATTGGGTGACGGCATTGCCTACATCATCAAGGCGCGCGTGCAATTGCTTCGCGACATCGGTGCGGCTATCTCGCCAAACAGCGCATTCCAGCTGATTCAGGGACTAGAGACCCTGTCGCTACGCGTTGAGCGTCACGTTGAAAACGCAACCAAGATTGCCAACTTCTTGGCGAAGCACCCTCAGGTTGAGAGCGTCAACTATGCAGCGCTGCCAAGTTCTCCTTGGCACGATGCAGCCAAGAAGTATGCTCCGAAGGGCGCGGGCGCAATCGTGTCATTCGAGATCAAGGGCGGCATTGCAGCCGGCGGCAAGTTTGTTGACTCACTAGAGCTGTTTAGCCACGTGGCCAACATCGGTGACGTTCGCTCGCTAGTTATTCACCCAGCCTCAACCACGCACTCGCAGCTAACTCCTGCGCAGCAGTTGACCACTGGTGTGACCCCTGGCCTAATTCGCCTGTCAGTTGGACTAGAGTCAATCGACGACCTAATTGCCGACCTTGAAACCGGATTTGCAGCAGCTAAATAGTGGAATTTCAAACCTCAGAGGACACCGTTCCGTCATCATTCATCACGGATGAGCTCAGCCGACAGCTAGTCGGCCGCCCGCCCGCGTCTGGTGCATGGCGAGACGGTGACCCTGCAGGTGAGCGTCAATTCGCGCCCCTTTCGAACCTAAAGCTCGAGAGCGGGCGCGTTCTGGCGTCGGCGAGAATTGCATTTGAAACCTGGGGTGAGCTAAACCACGAGCACACCAATGCAGTTCTGATTTTGCATGCCCTAACCGGCGATTCGCACGCAACCGGTGCCGCCGGCAAGGCCCACCCGACCGAGGGTTGGTGGCGCGAAATCATCGGACCAGGCCTGGCCATTGATACCGACAAATATTTTGTGGTCGCCCCCAACATTTTGGGCGGATGCCAAGGTTCAACCGGGCCTTCTTCTCTTGATTCCAACGGTCGCGAATATGGCCCGCTGTTCCCCTATCTGACCATTCGCGATCAAATGCATGCGCAACATGAATTTGCGCACACCATTGGCATCAAGAAGTGGTTTGCGATCATTGGCGGCTCAATGGGCGGCATGCACGCGCTTGAGTGGGCAATTTCTCACCCGGATGAAGTGGCGCGCGTTGCGATCATTGCAGCTCCGGCGATTTCAAGCGCTGACCAAATTGCTTTGAACTCAGTTCAGGTCGAGGCAATCATGACCGACCCGCAGTTCAAAAATGGCTACTACTACGACGAAAAACCTGGTGACGGCCCGCACCGCGGACTTGCCCTGGCTCGTCGCATGGCTCTGCTGAACTACCGATCATCAAATGAACTTAATCAGCGATTTGAGCGCAGCTGGCAGAGCTCGGTTTCACCACTCGGCGGCGGCGGACGCTTTGCGGTCGAGAGCTATCTGGATTTCCACGGCAACAAATTCACTCGCCGCTTCGATGCAAATAGCTACATCACCCTGGTCGAAGCAATGAACTCGCACGACGTTGGTCGCGGTCGCGGATCGGTCGAAGAAGCGCTCGCCTCTATCAAGGCCAAGTCACTTGTAGTCGGCATCGACAGCGACCGTCTGTTTCCGATCGAGGACCAGCAGCGCATCGCTGACAACATTGGTGGCGAACTAATCGGAGGCAAGCTACACATCATCGAGTCGGCCTATGGCCACGATGGCTTCTTGATCGAAAAGCAGGTCGTTGGGCCACTGTTGACCCAACTACTTAATTCCTAAGCGAAACCAGAGCCTGCGAAACGGCATTTGCCAGATCCAGTGCGGCAATCGGCCCCTTGGAGGCAAGAATCTCAGCGGCTCTGGTGTGCACTGAAACCGCTGCTTCAGCAATGTCGGTTAACTGAGCTTTTCCGCCCGCGACCTCATCAAAATTGATCGCCGCTAAGGCGCCCATAATCCCAGCCAAAACATCGCCGGTTCCGGCGGTGGCCAATTCGGCAGGCGCCTCGGCGCACTCGAGAACCCCAGCTTCACTAGCGATTAGAGTTTTTGAACCCTTTAGCACCACTGTGCATCCGGTTGCTTTTTGAACCGCTTCAGCTAGTTCGCTACCCTCAACCCTCGCGGCAGATTCACCGCTAAGGCGTTCAAGCAAACGCACCGCCTCACCGCGATGCGGAGTCAAAATGGTTCGAGCGCCGGCCATGAAGCTTGTTGATATGTGTTCGAGACCACCGGCGTCAATAATCAAAATTTCTGCTTTTGAGTCGTCGATGAGCTGCGCGATTTGAGCGTTTTGCTCAATTGACTGTTTCGAGACGCCTGAACCTAAAATCCAAGCCTGTGCCTTTCCGAGACCCAAAACCACTTCTGGGCGTGACTCAAGAACCAACTGAGACACCGACCTAGGCCCCACATAACGAACCATGCCAACACCGGTTCTGATTGCTGCTGTCGTTCCGAGAATCGCGGCCCCGGCATATTCTTCTGATCCGGTTATAAAACCAATGACTCCTCGGGAATACTTGTCATCAGACGAAGTTGGTCTTTGAAGCAGCAAATCAATCACAAGGCAACGCTAACGGTTGGCCTAGAAAACGGTATGAAATGTCGAAACTTTTTAGCCCCATCAAATTGCGCAACCTTGAAGTTCGCAACCGCGTGTTTTTGGCACCAATGTGCCAGTATGCGATCGAGGCCCAGGATGGGGTCGTTGGTGAATACCACCTAGTTCACCTCGGATCACGCGCAATGGGCGGCTTCGGAATGATCATTGCTGAGGCAACTGCCGTTCTGCCTGAGGGTCGCATTTCGCCTTGGTGCCCAGGCATCTGGAACGACGAGCAGGCCGAGGCATGGGCGCGAATCAACGAATACATGCACAGCTATGGTGCAAAAACCGCTATTCAGCTAGCCCATGCTGGCCGAAAGGCATCAACCTATCGCGAAGCCGCCGGCAAACACGGATCAGTGCCAGTGAGCGAGGGTGGGTGGCAGACGGTCTCTCCGGGCAGCGAAGCCTTTGAGGGCTACGCCGAGCCACGCATGTTGACCGAAGCCGAGGTGGCAGAACTTCCGGCTGCGTTTGCCGCGGCTGCAAAGCGCTCGATTGCCGCCGGATTCGACGCGGTAGAAGTTCACGCCGCACACGGATACCTCTTGCACCAGTTTTTGTCACCGATCACTAACCACCGCACTGATGCATACGGCGGCTCACTCGAAGGTCGAGCCAAACTTCTGATTGACATTGTCAAGGCGATTCGCGCCGAAATTGGCGAAGTACCTCCGGTTCTAGTGCGCCTGTCGGCGACCGACTATCGCGAAGACGGTTGGAACACCGTTGAGAACTCAATAGTCTCGAAGTGGGCCGAAGAGGCTGGTGCCGACCTTCTGGACATCTCATCAGGTGGGTTAATTACCGGAGTTCGCATTCCTACCGGGCCTGGATATCAGGTTGCGTTCTCAGAGACCGTAGCCGATGCCGTATCTGTGCCAGTTAGCGCAGTTGGTCAAATCACCGAAGCGGCGCAGGCAGAAGAAATTTTGCAGGGCCAAAAAGTTGAGGTCATCATGATTGGTCGCGCCGGCCTTCGAGACCCGTATTGGCCGCTTCGCGCAGCTCACGAACTTGGGGTCGAAATCGACTATTGGCCGATTAACTACGCTCGCGGAAAATGGCCCACCCGAAGCCTCTAGCGCTTTTGGGTGGCGTCTTGCACTTCGCCCACTAGTTCCTCGAGGATGTCCTCTAGAAACAAAATTCCGACCATTTCGCCGGTTGAGCTGAACACCTTGGCCATGTGCGCGTGCACTCGACGCATGCTGGCTAGGGCGTCTTCAAGCTCCATGCGAGCCGGCAACGAAATCAAGGTGCGAATTCTCTTGGTCGGAAACGGATCATCCAGTTCGTCTTCGCGCAAATCGATGACGTCTTTTAGGTGCAGATAACCAACAAACTGGCCAGCGTCGTCGGTCAATGGAAAACGCGAATAACCAAACTTGGCTACTGCGGCTTCAATCTCGCGCGGGGTCACCTCATCATCAAATGAACGAAGTTTTTCTAGCGGCACAGCGACATCGGCCACTGTTTTTTCGGTGAATTCAAAAGTGTTCGAAAGCGCACCAGAAGCATCGTTCAAAACGCCCTCACGAGTCGAGTGTTCGACGATGTCTTCAACCTGATCTAGCGTGAAAGCACTGTTCGCCTCATTCTTCACAGCAACTTTGAACAGGCGCAAAATCCCGTTAGCCATTGCGTTCAGCAAAATAACGATCGGCTTAACCGCCTGTGCCAAATAGAACAAAACCGGCACCAGGATGATCGCTGCGCGCTCGGGCACCGAGAAAGAAATGTTCTTCGGCACCATTTCGCCGATAACTACGTGCATGAAAGAAACCAACACCAGGGTCAAAGTGAATGAGGCGGCAGCAGATGCGCCCTCACTTAGCCCGACGGCGTGCAAGCCGGGTTCGATTAGGTGATGAATTGCAGGCTCTGATACCAGCAAGATAAGCAAAGAAGCGATGGTGACGCCAAGCTGCGTAGTTGCCAGCAGCAAAGGCACTGATTCCATACCTTTGAGGGTTAGCTTGGCTGGGCGACTGCCCGCTTCTGCTCGAGGTTCAATTTGAGCTCGGCGAGCAGAGATGAGGGCGAATTCGGCGCCAACGAAGAATGCATTAGCAAGCAGCAAAACCACAAACCAAAGCAGGCCTGAATATTCGTTAGTCATTTGCATTCACCTCGCTAAGCGCCTGAGATTCCGGCATAAAACGAACTCGGTCGACGCGTCGGCCGTCCATGCGTTCGACACGCAAAATGCCCGACTCAACTTCAACCTCATCGCCCACTGCCGGAATTCGGCCCAGAGCGCTCATGATAAAACCGGCGACGGTCTCATATGCACCGTTGTCAGGCACTTTGATCGCCATTTCAGCAAGCTCGTCAGGCCTGGTCATGCCCGGGAACAGAACCGAAGAGTTTGCACCGCGAGTCACGCCGGCCTTAGCGCGGTCGTGCTCATCGGCAAGTTCGCCGACCAATTCTTCAACCAAATCTTCGAGCGTTGCCAAGCCAGCGGTGCCACCATACTCGTCGACAACAATTGCCAACTGAAGGCCCTTGGCTCGCAGCTCAATCATTAGTTTCTCGAGAGGCATGGTTTCAGGAACACGAATTACATCACTCATGACACGGCTAATTTGAGTAGTTGCACGCTTGTCACGAGGCACAGCCACAGCCTTTTTCACGTGAACCAGGCCTACGACATCGTCGCTTGAACCGTCGATAACCGGGAACCGCGAGTGTCCGGTTTTGTTCGAAAGTTCGATAACCGCATTCACCGAGTCGTCTTTTTCAAGGCTGTGCATGCGTGGCCGCGGGGTCATGATGTCGGCTGCAACCAGCTGCGATAGGGCCAATGTTTTGGTCAGCAGAGTTGCGGTTTGAGCGTCAAGCGCACCCAATACAGCTGAGCGACGAACCAGAGAAGAAAGTTCTTCGGCGGTTCGAGTTGAGCTCAGCTCTTCTTTTGGCTCAATACCCATTGATCGCACAATCGCGTTGCCGGTTGCATTCAGTAGCTTCAACATCAACGTGAAAATCCAGCTGAAGACCAGCTGAAATCCGACGACAAACTTATTGACCTCAAGCGGGATCGCGAGCGCCAGCTTTTTTGGAACCAACTCGCCGATCAAAGTTGAAAACAAAGTGGCCAAAAGCATTGAAATTGCCAAAGTCACTCCACCTTCAAATTCGGCAGAAATACCAATTGCTTCGATTGATGGGGCTAAGAGAACAGTTAGTGACGGCTCTGCCAAGAATCCGGTGAGCATTGTGGTCAGTGTGATGCCCAGCTGCGCTGAAGACAAGTGAGTACTGGTTTTTTTGAGAGCACGGATGCTGTTTGACAGCCCGCGTTCGCCGCGTTCGCGCCTGGCTTCTAGGTCAGATCTCTCCAGATTGAGCATTGAGAATTCGCTGGCGACAAAAATTCCGGTTCCGAAAGTGAGCAAAACGCCCAAGCCAAGCATGGCTAGTTCATTCATCGTGCAACCTCGCGCACAAAACTATGGTCAGAACCTGCGTTATCCATCAGGTCTAGCTTATGTGTTGGGGTAGGCTGGAGAGGCTCATTGAACGGACAATGAAAAAAGAGGTGGTTTCTCTGTCAAGCAACACTGAGAACTCGAGCGAATTCGGCGCCAACGACTGGCTCGTAGATGAAATGTTTGCCCAATGGAAAGCCAATCCCGACTCCGTCGATAAAGCCTGGTGGCCGATTCTCGAGAACTACCACCCAACAAACACTTCGCACCTGACCGCAGGTGAGTCAGTCGCACCGGCTGCACCAGCTGCTGCTCCGGTTCAGCCTGTGACTCCAGCTGCCCCGGCTGCACCAACTCCGGTTGCCGCGCCTGTGGCGCAGCCAGTTGCAGCTGAAGCATCAGCTCCGCTAGTGGCCAAAACCACCCGCGTCGAAGCAAAGGCACAGCCGATTCCGGCCCAAGCACCAATGACTGGCGTGATTAACACCATCGAAGACGGCGAAGCTGAGTTGCAAGATGTCGTAACCCCGCTTAAGGGAATGTCAAAGTCGCTGGCCACCAACATGGATGCCTCGATCTCGGTTCCAACTGCAACTTCGGTTCGCACGGTGCCTGCAAAGCTTTTGATCGACAACCGCACTGTCATCAACAGCCACCTAACCCGCACTCGCGGCGGCAAAGTTTCGTTCACTCACATTCTTGGTTTCGCGATCATCCGCGCCCTAAAAGAGTTCCCAAGCCAAAACGTTTACTACGACGTAATCGATGAGAAGCCAACCGTGATTGCCCCGGCGCACGTGAACTTTGGCCTCGCAATCGACATTCCAAAAGAAGACGGCACCCGTGCGCTTTTGGTTCCGAACATCAAGCGCGCAGAGCGCCTGAACTTCGCTGAATACTTGGCCGCCTACGAAGACCTCGTAAAGCGTGCTCGCGACAACAAGTTGACCGCAGGCGACTTTGCTGGCTCAACCATCTCTCTAACCAACCCAGGAGGCATCGGCACCGTTCACTCGGTTCCTCGCCTAATGAAGGGTCAGGGTTCAATCATCGGCGCTGGCGCCCTCGATTACCCTGCAGAATTCCAAGGCATGAACGACGCTCAGCTTTCAAAGCTAGGCGTCAGCAAGACCATCACCTTGACCTCAACCTACGACCACCGAGTCATCCAGGGTGCAGGTTCGGGCGAGTTCCTAAAGAAGGTACACGAGCTTCTGCTCGGCGAGCGCGGTTTCTACGACGAAATCTTCTCTGACCTTCGCATTCCTTATGAGCCAGTCCGCTGGGTTTCAGACTTTGACCAAGATGATGCGGATGATCGCAGCAAGGCATCTCGCATTCAAGAGCTAATCAACGCCTATCGCGTTCGCGGTCACCTAATGGCCGATGTTGACCCGCTTGAATACAAGCAGCGCTCACACCCAGACCTCGACATCTTGAACCACGGCCTGAGCCTCTGGGATCTAGACCGCTCATTCAAGACCGGTGGCTTTGGTGGAAAGCCGAAGGCTGCATTCCGCGACATCTACAAGATTCTTCGCGACAGCTACTGCCGCACCGTCGGTGTTGAATACATGCACATTCAAGACCCAGAGCAGCGCAAGTGGTTCCAAGAAAAGCTTGAGCGCCCTTATTCAAAGCCTTCTCGCCAAGAGCAGATGCGCATTCTCGAGAAGCTAAACGAAGCCGAAGCTTTTGAGACCTTCTTGCAGACCAAGTTCGTTGGCCAAAAGCGCTTCTCTCTTGAGGGTGGCGAGTCAACCATCGCAGCTCTAGACGCAATTCTTCAGGCGTCTGCTAACGCAGGTCTTGACGAAGTTGCAATCGGCATGGCTCACCGTGGCCGCCTAAACGTGTTGACCAACATCGCTGGCAAGACCTACGGTCAGGTATTCCGCGAGTTCGAGGGCAACACTGACACCAAAACTGTTCAGGGCTCTGGTGACGTCAAGTATCACCTAGGCACCGAGGGCGTCTACAACAGCATCGAAGGCAACCAGGTCAAGGTTTCACTTGCCGCCAACCCTTCACACCTAGAAGCAGTGAATCCAGTGCTTGAGGGCATCGTTCGCGCCAAGCTTGACCGAATGGACACCATCCCAGATGGCAAGTTCCCGGTCATGCCGATTTTGATTCACGGTGACGCTGCTTTTGCTGGTCAGGGTGTTGTTCCAGAGGTTCTAAACATGTCTGGCCTTCGTGGCTACAAGACTGGCGGAACCATCAACATCGTTATCAACAACCAGGTTGGTTTCACCACTCCTCCGGGCGAATCTCGTTCGACTATTTATTCGACCGACATTGCCAAGGGCATTCAGGCTCCGATTTTCCACGTGAATGGCGACGACCCAGAAGCGGTTGCCCGCGTCTCAGAACTTGCTTTCGAGTTCCGTCAGCAGTTTGCCAAAGATGTCGTAATCGACATCATTTGCTACCGTCGTCGCGGTCACAACGAGGGTGATGACCCATCGATGACCCAGCCACTGATGTACAACCTGATTGAGGCAAAGCGTTCAGTTCGCACTCTTTACCTAGAGTCACTGGTTGGCCGTGGGGACATCACCCGCGAAGAGTTCGAGGCAGCTAACACCTCGTTCCAGAGCCGCCTAGAAAGCGCGTTCGTCGAGGTTCACGAAGCTATGTCAAAGCCGGTCGAGCTAATCCCTCGCCCAGTTGGCATCGGCACCACCGCCAGCGACCACCCGGTCGTCGACCACGCGACCGCAATTTCGCGCAGCGTTGTTGAACTAATCGGAAACGCCCACAACAACCAGCCTCCTGGCTTCAACGTTCACCCTAAGCTTCAGCAATTGCTGGCAAAGCGCGTTGAGATGAGCCGCGAAGGCGGCATCGACTGGGGCTTTGGTGAGCTGCTAGCACTTGGATCATTGCTTCTCGAAGGCAAAACCGTTCGCATGGCTGGTCAAGACAGCCGTCGCGGAACCTTCGTTCAGCGTCATGCTGTGTTCCACGACCGTGAGAACGGACAAGAGTGGATGCCGCTGCGCAACCTATCTGCTGAGCAAGCCAGCTTCTACATCTATGACTCATTCCTCAGTGAATACGCTGCGATGGGCTTTGAATACGGCTATGCGGTTGAAAACCAGGACGCACTTGTTCTTTGGGAAGCTCAGTTTGGTGACTTTGCCAACGGCGCACAGACCATCATCGATGAGTTCATTTCGTCGGCCGAGCAAAAGTGGAACCAGCACTCTGGCGTGGTCTTGCTTTTGCCACACGGCTATGAAGGTCAGGGTCCTGACCACTCTTCAGCTCGTATCGAGCGCTACCTGCAGCTATGTGCCGAAAACAACATGACTGTTGCGCAGCCATCTACCCCGGCTTCGCACTTCCACCTGTTGCGCCGCCAGGCTTACTCGACACCAAAGCGCCCGCTTATTGTGTTCGCACCAAAGTCGATGCTTCGCCTAAAGGCCGCGTCGAGCCCGGTTGAAGATTTCACCAACGGAACATTCAAGCCGGTAATCGACGAGATTCGCCCGCTAGACAAGTCAGCCGTGACTCGTGTGCTGTTCTGTTCAGGCAAGGTCTACTGGGATCTTCTAGCCGAGGCTGAAAAGCGCAATGACACCACGACTGCAATCGTGCGTGTTGAGCAGCTTTACCCGACTCCGGTTGATGAAATCAAGGCAACCTATGCGCAGTATCCAAACGCTGAGCTGTTCTGGGTTCAAGACGAGCCTGCAAACCAAGGCCCATGGACCTACATTGGTTTGTTCTTGCCGAAGTACATGAACGGTCAGGTTGCAACCTTGGTTTCTCGACCAGCGAGTGCATCACCAGCAACTGGTTCAGCAAAGACCCACGCTGCCGAACAGGCCGATTTGATCGCTCGCGCTTTCGCTCGCTAAGCAATGCCAACAAACGAGCAACGTGATGTTCGCATCGTCTTTCTAGGCGATGCGCTCATCTCACCTCAGGCCGATCCAAAAGGCATGGGTTGGGTTGGTCGAGTTATCTCAAAGACGCCGCAGTTGAACCGTCGATTTGATTTTTTTGCGCTGCCCGCACCCGACGAAACCACCAACATGTTGGCTGAGCGCTGGACCGACGAGGTAAAGCGACGTTTCAGCGTCGAGACTGAAAATCGTCTGGTGATTGCCTTGAGCAACGCCGACCCGGCTGCCGGAATCACAATCTCACGCAGTCGCCTAAACATCGCGACGATCCTAGATGAAGCTAAGCGAGCTGGTATTTCTTGCCTTGTGGTGGGCCCTACTCCGAGCCGCAACCCGGAACTAAACAGCGAGATTGAGCACTTGGCAACAGGCTTCGAAGATGTGGCTAATCGCCGAGCGGTGCCGTTTGTAGATTGTTTTAGACCCTTGGTTGATCACGAGGGCTGGAATCAAGAAATCAATCAACTAGGCAATGGCCAATTGGGTCAAATTGGACACGGACTGATCGCTTGGTTGGTGCTAAACCGCGGTTGGTATACCTGGCTGGGAATCGAAGAAAAGAACTAGCTTTAGTGCGCCTGGCCGGCGTTGATGTTGCGGATGCGATCCAGCACGCGCTGAGCCAGCTCCTGAGGTGGGGCCTCATCGCAAGAGCGCTGGATCACTGAATTGAACAGATGCTCCATGTCATAGTCACCCTCGCAGCTATCGCAGTTTGCTAGGTGGGCCGTGATCAAATCGATCTCGTCAGAATTCAATTCACTATGCAGGTATTCATGCACGTGACGCTTAGTTTCTTCGCAATTCATATCAGACATTATTTACTCCTGCCCCTGGCTATCGACCGCGTAGCCCTCTTGGGCGGCATAGTCAGCAAGTGATTTCTTTAACAATTTCTTTCCGCGGTGAAGGCGGCTCATCACCGTGCCAACCGGGGTTCCCATAATTTCGGCTATTTCTGCGTATGGAAGGCCATCAACTACCGCGTAGTAGACCACCATTCTAAATTCTTCTGGCATTGCGGCTAGCGCCTGGCGAATCGACTCTGAAGGCAGATTATCTAGCGCTTCAAGCTCTGCTGACCGATTAGTAGTTGCAGTGATCGACTCAGCTGAGCCAACTTGCCAATCCTCAAGCTCATCAAGCCCGCCACGAGAAGGGTCTTTTGCCTTCTTGTTATAGAGATTGATGTGCGTGTTGGTCATGATGCGATACAGCCAAGCTTTCAGGTTGGTTCCCTGTTCATATTGACCCCAGGCCCCAAAGGCTTTCGCGAAGGTCTCTTGAACTAAATCTTCGGCATCGGATGCGTTGCGAGTCCACCTGAGAGCTGCACCATAAAGCTGAGGCATTAGCGGGATGGCCTGGGCTTCGAAAGACTGCAGCTTCTCGAGCGAGTCATTTTTTGTGTTTGACATTGATTTTGAGTTTAGCCGTCGCCCACCAAATGCCCCGCGCGACATCGCGATACTAGACATTCGACCACCTAACCTTCGGGGCGCTGTTGCTGCCCTACTGGTAACTTAGGAACCGATGACTGTTGACGCTTATTCCCAGCCGTGGCCGGCACCTGTATCTGCCAAACCAATTGACGCGCAAATTTCATTGCCTGGCTCAAAGTCACTTAATAATCGCGAACTTGTTCTATCTGCTCTAGCGGTTGAGCCAACAACCATCCGCGGACTCTTAAAATCTCGCGATAGCACCCTAATGATCGACGCTTTGCGCACATTGGGGGCCGAAATTATCGAGCAAACCAACGGCGATTATCTTGTAGTGCCACATCAACTAGTAGGCGGGGCAACCATTGATTGCGGGCTTGCTGGCACCGTGATGCGATTCGTGCCACCAATGGCAGCTTTGGCTAACGGCCCGGTAATTTTTGATGGCGACGAGGCTGCAAGACGCCGCCCGATGCAGACCACAATCACATCGCTTCGTGCACTTGGCATCGAGGTTGATGACAATGGCTCAGGCTCATTGCCTTTCACTGTTCAGGGCACCGGTCAAATTCCAGGTGGCGAGGTCACAATCGATGCTTCATCATCAAGCCAATTTGTTTCAGGGCTTCTGCTTTCAGCAGCCCGTTTTGAGAATGGTTTGACCCTCACTCACAAGGGCGAGCACCTGCCTTCAATGCCGCACATCGAAATGACCCTTGATTGCTTGTCAAAGCGCGGTGTCAAGGTTTCATCGCCAACCGAAGCCGTTTGGCGCGTTGAACCTGGGCCAATTAGCGGCGGCCAGCTAACCATAGAACCGGATCTTTCTAACGCGGGGCCGTTTTTAGCAGCCGCAATGGTTGCCGGCGGCGAACTAACCATCGCCGACTGGCCAGATTCAACCACCCAGGTTGGCGACGAGTTTGACGGCATCCTTCAGCAGATGGGTGCCAAAATCACCCGCAGCGAGCGCGGCCTAACCATCGGTGGCACCGGTGAAATTCACGGCATCGACATCGATTTGAGTATCGGCGGCGAGTTGACTCCAGTTATCGCCGCTTTGGCCGCGATCGCAGATAGCCCAACCGTTATTCGTGGCGTGGCTCACCTTCGCGGACACGAAACCGATCGCCTGGAAGCGTTGGCAGCTGAGATCAACCGCATCGGCGGCATCGCGCGCGAAACCCCAGACGGTCTCGAAATCGATCCGAGTGACAACCTGCACGGTGCTCTCTGGCGCACCTATGAGGATCACCGAATGGCGACAGCCGGGGCAATTATTGGCCTTCGGGTTCCAGGAATTGAAATTGAGGACATCAAAGTCACCTCAAAGACCATGCCGAATTTTGCCACTATGTGGCACGACATGCTTGGAATTGAAGGCAACGCTTGAGCTGGCTCTATGAGCCAGAGCCGGGTCGCAACGACCTGGATGAATCAGACGTACGTGTTCGCCCTAATCCAAAGGGCAATAAACCAAGAACCAAGAAGCGCCCAGAATACAAAGAGGCACTAATCGGCCTGGTGACCGGCGTCGACATGGGTCGATATCACGTTTTGTTGCTTAATGGGCAACGATACATAAATGCCACCATGGGTCGCGAGCTGCGCAAAGCTGGCGCCGTTGTCGGTGATCACGTTGCGCTTGCAGGTGACACCTCCGAGACCGAAGGTGCCCTGGCTCGAATTGTTCGCGTTGAACCACGCAGCTCGCTGCTGCGACGAAGTGCCGACGACTCAGATCAGGTTGAGCGAGTGATTGTGGCAAATGCCACCCAGATGGCCATTGTGGTTGCGGTAGCCAACCCAGAGCCGCGCACCCGACTTATCGATCGCTATCTTGCGGCCGCCTACGATGCCGGGCTAAAGCCGATATTGGTAATAACAAAAACCGACCTCGCAAACCCAGATGAGTTCCTAAAAAACTTCGCCGGCTTGAGCATCCCCGTTGTTCTGACTCGCAGCGACTCTCCTTCGATTGGCACTCTGCGAGATTTGCTCAAGAATCAAATCACCGTGACCGTTGGCCACTCTGGCGTGGGCAAATCAACCCTGGTGAACGCACTAGTGCCAGAAGCAGCGCGCCTGACCGGCGGCGTAAATGCCGTGACTGGCCGCGGGCGTCACACCTCTTCGTCGGTACGCATGATTCGCCTAGACGAAAGCTATGGCGACGGCTGGATCATTGACACCCCTGGCGTGCGGTCGTTCGGCCTTGGGCACGTGAAGGCCGAGAACCTGCTGCGCTCATTTGAAGACTTGTATCGAATCATCGAAACCTGTCCTCGCGACTGCAGTCACCTAGTCGATGCACCTGACTGCGAGCTTGACGGAGCTATTGAACTTGGTCTGCTGGGCGAAAACGGCGCCGGTCGAGTCGACTCACTGCGTCGCCTGATTGGCTCGTTGGCCGCTAACGCTGAATAAACTTTGGCTATGACTTTCACTGCAGATCTAGAACTAGCGCTCGAAATGGCGAACATCGCCGATGAAATCTCGCTCGAGCGTTTTCAAGCTCTTGATCTGCAGGTTGAGACCAAGCCAGACCGCACCCCGGTGACCGACGCAGACCGCACCGTCGAGAAGGCGCTGAAGGCCCTGCTAGCCGAGCGCCGACCAAACGACGCCCTAATCGGCGAAGAATACGGATCAACTGGTGAGGGTGCCCGCACTTGGATTATTGACCCGATTGACGGCACCGCAAATTTCATGCGCGGTGTTCCGGTTTGGGCCACCCTGATCGCTCTAGCAATCGATGGCAAACCCGTTGTTTCTGTAGTTTCAGCCCCGGCCATGGGTCGGCGCTGGTGGGCCGCACCGCGCACTGATGAACCAATTGGTGGTGCGTTCACCAGTGACATCGATGGCAGTGTGCGCAACATCCGGGTTTCTAATATTTCAGACCTAGAGCACGCCTCGCTCAGCTATAACAACCTGCAACTTTGGGATCAAGCCGGGCTGGCTGACAGCCTGTTGAAGTTCAGTCGCGACATCTGGCGCACTCGCGCATATGGCGACTTTTGGAGCTATATGCTGCTGGCCGAAGGTGCGCTTGAGATTGTTGCTGAGCACGACCTGAAGATCTATGACATCGCAGCTTTGGTGCCGATTGTCGAACAGGCCGGTGGGGTTTTCTCGGCGCTGAATGGCCCGCTAACCGCTGAATCTTCATCGGTTTTGGCTACTAACGGCAAGCTTCACGCAGCCGCCTCGGCAGGCCTTAACTGCTAATGTGTTAACATGTTGCCAAAGGTCAACATGTGTCACATTTGAGGTGAGGCTTTCATGCAGCAAGAAGAGCACATTCTGCCACTTGGTCTTTTTATGGACCTCGATCGCTCTGGCCCTATCCCCCTATATTTTCAGGTCGCACAAAAGATTGAAAAAGCAATCATGGATGGTGAGCTTGCTGCCGGAAGTCGCCTAGAGAACGAGGTTTCACTTGGTGACCGCTTAGGCCTTAGCCGCCCAACCGTTCGTCGGGCAATTCAAGATTTGGTCGACAAAGGCCTTTTGGTTCGCCGTCGCGGAATCGGCACCCAGGTGGTGCACGGGCAGGTCACTCGCGGTGTTGAACTGACTTCACTCTATGAAGATCTTGTTCGCAGCGGACAAAAGCCAAGCACTCAGATGCTCGAATACAAACACATCAAGGCAGACTCAAAATTGGCCGAAAAACTTGCCGTCTCAGTTGGCGCTCCGGTGCTCTATCTAAAGCGTCTTCGCCTAGCCGACAACGTTCCGGTTTCGATTCTTGAAAACTATGTTCCAGAAGACTTGAGTGAGCTTTCAGAGGCAGAGCTAAATGAGCACGGCCTCTATCAAATGCTTCGGGCGCGCGGCGTAAACATTCGAGTTGCCAAGCAGCGCATCGGCGCCCGCAAAGCATCGACTTCAGAGTCAAACATTTTGGGCATCGAAAAAGGCAGCGCGTTGTTGACTATGGATCGCACCGCCTATGACAACTCTGGGCGCGCGGTTGAATACGGCCACCACTGCTATCGCCCAGACCTCTACTCATTTGAGGTCACCCTGGTCGAGAAATAGTCTCGAAAGTCTAAAATGAAAAAGAGAGGCGATTTTTCGCCTCTCTTTTTTGCTTCAAATCGCATCTAGCTGTGCTTCGCGACCAGAGCCTTGATTGCGTCAAGCTGGTAGATGGCGGTCTCGCGGTTGGTTTCATTCTCAGCAAACACGCTTGAGCACAAAACGCTATCCGGGTTATCTAAGAAGCCATTGGCCTTAAGGCCCTGGAACATTTCATCGAAGTTCACGTCGCCGTCACCAACACGCAAGTGCTGGTGAACGCGAACAGCGTTGCCCGGCGGGTTAGTGATGTAGCGCAAACCATGTGAGCGAGTGTGATCCATGGTGTCTGACATGTGAACGATGCCAACTCGACCCTTCGCAGCTTCGAGAATCTCTAGAGGCTGGTTGCCCATGTGGAAAGTGTGCGATGCCACATAAACCATGCCGAGGTTCTTGGAGTTGACTCCACGAATCACTCGCCAAGCCGCCATGCCATTCTCGACAAAGTCGTCTGGGTGTGGGTCAATGAACAGCTTGATGCCAGCCTTTTCAATGATTGGCACCAGCTCTTCCATCGAGCGATAGAAAGCACGCTCGCTCTCCTCCGCTTTTTCAGGGCGACCACTGAACTCAGTTCCGATTACATTGACCCCGAGTTCACTGGTGATCTCGATAACGCGCTTGAAGTTGCGAACTGCAGCATCTCGAGCATCAGGGTCAGGGCTTGAGATTCGCAAAACCGGCAAAGTCGAGGCAATTTGCACTCCCGCAGCCTTGCAGGCTTTCTTCATCTTCTGCACCAGGTCATCGTCGGCTCGTGCGTGATTGAAGAACGGGATGAAGTCTGCATGGGGAGTCATCTGCAGATATTCGTATCCGAGCTCAGCCGCTACCGCCGGAAACTCCAGCAGTGAGTGTGAGTGATGGAACGGTGTTGGGTCTAGAGCAATTTTCACCATCTTTGAACCTTACGTTTTGGTATGAATTTAGTTAGATCTCTCGGTTGCGCCCTTGCCAAGAAGGGTCTTTTGCCTCTTCTTTGCCTCAACATATTCGCCGTAAGCCTTTTGAGTGCTTTCGAGAGTTGAAACCGGAGCTACTGGGACATCCCACCAGCCGAAACCGTCTGGAGCATAGATTCGAGGGTTGCTGTTGATATGAATCAAAACCGGCCCGCCCTTGTGTGCCTTGGCATCTTTGACGGCCTGGCTGAGGTCAGCCAAAGCATTAGGACCAACCGGAATGTCGATCACGTGCACGCCATAGCTTCGAGCATTGGCGGCTAGGTCAATCGGCAAGATGTCTCCGTTTTCGAAGTTGTTGCCTTCTTTATCGTGCGTGCGATACAGGGTTCCGAAGCGCTGTGAACCGAGGTCTTCAGATAGGTGGCCGATTGATGCATAACCGTGGTTCTGAATCAATACGGTGATGAACTTTAGGCCTTCGGCAACGGCTGAAACCAGCTCAGTGTGCAGCATCAGATATGAACCGTCGCCCACCATGACAATTGCGTCGCGAGTCTTATCTGCGCGGGCAACGCCCAAACCAGCGGCAATCTCGTAGCCCATGGTTGAGAAGGCATACTCGACGTGATAGCCAAGCTCATCGCGCACGCGCCATAGCTTGTGCAGGTCGCCCGGCAGTGAACCGGCGGCGCAAATCAGAACATCGCGTGGGTCGCTAGCCTGCTGAACGGCACCGATGATTTCGGGCTGACCAGGCAGATCTAGCTTGCGGTCAACAAACGACTCGTCGACTGCGGCATCCCAGGCTTGCTTCTCAGCGGCATACTGGCCAGCGAATGATAGGTCTACTTTGTGCCCAGCAAGAGCCTCGACCAATTCCAAAATTGACTCACGAGCGTCGGCCACGATTGGCAGGGCTGATCCGTGTTTGAAAGCGTCAAATGAGGCAACGTTGATGTTGATAAAGCGAACGTTTGGGTTCTGGAAAGCGGTGCGACTAGCGGTTGTGAAGTCGCTGTAGCGAGTGCCAATACCGATAATCACATCAGCTTCTGAGGCGATGTGGTTAGCGGCCGAAGTTCCGGTGGCACCTACTGCACCCAGGTTTTGCGGGTGATCCCAGTTCAGTGAACCAACGCCGGCCTGTGACATTCCAACTGGGATTCCGGTTGCCTCAACTAGCTTGCGCAGCGCCTCGTGTGCATCTGAATAGATCACGCCACCGCCGGCGATAATCATCGGCTTTTTGGCTGACTTGATTACAGTCGCAGCCTGCGCTACAACGCCGCGATCTGGGCGAGGGCGGCGGATGTGCCATTCGCGATCGGCCAAGAATTCTTCTGGCACATCGATGATTTCTGCCTGAACATCTTCTGGCAAACATACGGTGACGGCACCGGTCTCAACCGGATCAGTCAACACGCGCATGGCACCGAGCATGGCGCTGAAAAGCTGCTCTGGGCGGTTTACGCGATCAAAAAAGCGAGAAAGCGGCTTGAAAGCGTCGTTCACTGTCAAAGTCGCGTCGTGCGGTTGCTCTAGCTGCTGAAGAACAGGGTCTGGAGCGCGGTTGGCAAAGGTGTCAGATGGCAAAAGTAGAACCGGCAAGCGGTTGGTGGTGGCCACTGCTGCCGAAGTGAGGAGGTTGGCAGCACCTGGGCCGACCGATGCGGCGCATGCAAAGGTCGAACGACGACGGGTCATGCGAGAATAGGCAATCGCTTCGTTTGCCATTCCCTGCTCGTTTCGAGCCTGGAAGTAGGGCATCAGAGTTGGCTCGTCTACGCTGAACTGCTTAAGTGCCTGACCAATACCCGCAACGTTTCCGTGTCCGAAGATTCCGAAAGTGCCGGCAATAGTGCGCTCGCGCTTGTCGCCATCGACGGTGTATTGGTGTGCCAAGAATTCAACAATTGCCTGACCAACGGTCATTCTGCGAGTTGCCATTTTTGCCTTCTGTTGTTCGATGTTTCAGTTGGTTAGGTTTGTGTTTGGCTAGTTAGCCGAAAACGGAAGCCTCGGGTCCGGGTCTTGGTGATGCCAGGTTTCTCGCAACCAGGCTTGGTTTGGGTCGTCAGTAATGTTCCAACTACGGCCTGGGTCAGGCCCGGCCATTACGTTGAAGAAATATAGGTCGGCCCCAGGGGTGGCCGCTACTGGACCATGCCATCCCCATGGCACAAGGCCAACATCACCGCTGCGAACCTCGGTCGTTACGTCGTATTCGCGCTCGTCGCTGGCATAACCGCGCATGTATCCGGTCGGGTCGGCAACCGGCTGATCTTGACCGCCAACCACGCGAGTCTCGAAATAATAGATCTCTTCTAGGTTGCTTTCAACGCCTGGAATATAGGTGTCGTGCTTGTGCGCCGGGATGCCCGACCAGTTGCCAGAAGGAACCAAAACTTCAACCACGATAAAGCGGCTGGCGTCGAGTTCTTCGGGAACACCGAAATTGTGAACCTGACGGCTCTCGCGACCGGCGCCACGCACGAAAACGGGCACCGATTCAGCCGGGATGAACTTGACTGGCTTGGCATCGCGCGCTGGGGCCTCACCCACCGCCACGCGACCCTGACCCTCAAGCAGCACCTCAGTGCCCATCGGCACATAAATCAGATCAGTTGGCCCGTCAAACGGCGATTTGCGACCGCCAAGCGCCTGTTTGGTGAATTCGCTCTCGCCAGCTGCGCGATAGCTAACCTGCAGGCCGGTGCCGTGGATCAAAAAGATGATGCGCTCGAGGTCGCCAGCAGGCAACTGAAGGTGCCCACCTTCGGCAAGATCAGCAACTCGAAGGCCGGTGTGTTGCCAGCCTTCGATGTTGCGATCAACCACGACATTCCAGCCATCTCTAGCTAGTTCGCCATCTCTAAAAAACCACTGCATGTGCTGCTGCTTCGCTATTTAGTTCTGAGGGAAGCCCAGGTTAATGCCACCGTGGCTTGGGTCTAGCCAGCGTGAGGTGATTGCCTTGCCGCGAGTGAAGAAGTGAACTCCCTCAACTCCATGAGCCTTGGTGTCACCAAACAGCGAGCTCTTCCAGCCACCGAATGAGTAATAAGCCACTGGAACCGGAATTGGCACGTTGATGCCGATCATGCCAACTTCGATTTCATTCTGGAAGCGACGCGCTGCGCCACCGTCGTTTGTGAAGATAGCGGTTCCGTTGCCGAAAGCGCCGTCGTTGATCAACTTCACGCCCTCGTCGTATGACTGAACGCGAACGATTGAAAGCACTGGGCCAAAGATCTCTTCGGTATAGACCTTTGAGCTGGTCGGAACCTTGTCGATCAGGGTTGGGCCAAGCCAGAAACCGTTCGGGTCGCCTTCGAACTTGTCGTTGCGGCCGTCGTGAACCACGGTTGCACCGTCTTCGACAGCAATGTCGATGTATGAAGCCACCTTGTCGCGGTGAACCTTGGTGACCAGTGGACCCATGTCGCAGTTGCGACGGCCATCGCCGGTGGTCAACTTCTTCATGCGGTCAGTGATTTTCTCGATTAGGTCGTCGGCCACCGGCTCGACTGCAACCACAACCGAAATTGCCATGCAGCGCTCACCAGCTGAACCGAAACCAGCGTTGATCGCTGAGTCAGCAACTAGGTCTAGGTCAGCGTCTGGCAGAACCAACATGTGATTCTTTGCGCCACCGAGTGCCTGAACGCGCTTTCCGTGGCGTGAGCCGGTCTCATATACATACTGAGCAATCGGGGTTGAGCCAACAAATGAGATTGCCTTCACATCTGGGTGGGTTAGCAAGCCATCAACTGACTCTTTGTCGCCGTTTAGAACAGTGAAAACACCGTCAGGCAAGCCGGCTTCCTTAAGCAGCTTCGCCATCCAGATTGCAGCTGATGGGTCTTTCTCTGAAGGCTTCAGGATGACGGTGTTTCCGGCTGCAAGAGCAATCGGGAAGAACCACATCGGAACCATCGCAGGAAAGTTGAATGGGCTGATGATGCCGACAACGCCAAGAGGTTGACGGGTTGAATAAACATCAACGCCAGTTGAAACGTTCTCAGAGTAGAAGCCTTTTAGTAGGTGAGGCATGCCGGTCGCGAACTCAACAACCTCTTGACCGCGGGTGATCTCACCAAGTGCATCTGAAAGCACCTTGCCGTGCTCGGCGGTAATGATTTCAGCTAGCTCTGGCTTGTGGCGGTTTAGCAACTCGCGGAAGTTGAAGATAATGGCCTGGCGGCGTGCCAATGAAAGGTCGCGCCATGCTGGGAAAGCTGCTTTCGCGGTTGCAATCGCTAGCTCAATCTCTTGAGTGGTCGCTAGCGCAACGCGCTTGGTATTCTTTGCCGCTGATCCAGTGGCCAACTACAGGTAGTGAAGACATTTTTCTTTCCGTTCTTATCCGTGAACTAGCTGAACTGCGATGTCGATAGCCGCAGCTACGTCACCGTCTTGTGGGTAAAGCAAGCTTCGGCCAACAACAAGGCCTCGCACGCCGTCGAGCTTTAGGGCATTGCCCCAAGCGGCATAGGTATCTGCTGGGTCGCCGACTGGGTCGCCGCCAAGCAAAAGGGTTGGCAGAGTGGTCGCCGCCATAACTCGTTCCATGTTTTCTACTACTGGCAACTTCAACCAGGTATAAGCACTGCTGTTGCCAAGTGCGCTGATGATTCCGACAGATGCAACCACGGCTTCGGTGCTTAGGTCGTTGACAATCTTGCCGTTACTCCACTCGCTCATAAACGGCTCGAGCATGATTGGAAGCTTTGCTGCAGCCGCCTCGTTCACTGCGCGAGCGGTGTATTCAAGCATCTGTGCGGTGCCGGCATCTTCTAGATTGATTCGATTCAGCATCTTGGCAAAGTCAAGGCCGTCTCGCTTAATTCCAGCGACGTCATAGCCAGTGACCTTGTCGTCCATCTCAAAGGATGCCCCACGCAAACCGCCGCGGTTCATGCTTCCGACCACGATCTTGTCGTCTAGCAAACCAAGCAGGGCTAGCTCGTCGATGATGTCTGGTGAGCCTAAAACACCGTCTACCCCAGGCCGAGACAGCGCAAGCGCTAGGTTTTCGAGCAGCTGGTAACGGTCGGCCATTGCGTTTGCGTTGTCGCGAACAGAAAGTGCATTTCTGGCTGGATGGTCGGCTGCAACGATGAATAAGCGGCCGTCGCCCTTGATGAGATCGCTACGTTTGCGATTGGCATAAATCTCTGCGAGTGCGCCCGGGTTGGCGGCGCGAGCTTCGCGAAGTGCGGCAAAATCAAGAGCCATTAGTTCATCCCCTTTAAGATTTCGTCAACTTCTTCGAAGGTTGGCATTGCGGTTGAACACTCAAGTCGAGTAGCCACAATTGCACCTGCGATGTTGGCGAACTTCAATACTTTCTCAAGCCCCCAGCCCTGAAGCATTCCATAGCAGAATGCACCGCCAAAGCTGTCGCCGGCACCTAGGCCGTTTACAACGTCAACAAAATAAGGTGGCACCTCGACGAATTCATCCTTGGTTTTAGCCAAGACACCCTTAGGGCCCTGCTTGACAACCGCAATCTCAACACCGCGCTCGAGCAGAGCATCTGCCGCGCGAATCGGATCAGTCTCGCCGACGGCAACCTCGCACTCTTCTTTATTGCCGATTGCGATGGTGACCTTTGAAAGTGCCTTCTCGACCTCTGCGCTGGCTAGATCCTTTGAGGCCCAGAACATCGGGCGATAGTCAAGGTCAAGAATTGTGTGCTGCTTCTTGGCGCGCGCATCCCAGGCAACGTGGTGGGCATTGCGTGAAGGCTCCTGGCTTAGGCCGGTCACGGTTGACCAATAAATTTTGGCCTGCGAGATTGCGTCTAGGTCAAGCTCGTTGGCGTTGATGATTAGGTCTGGCGCGATTGGGTCGCGATAGAAGTAGAGCGGAAAATCATCTGGCGGATAAATCTCGCAGAAGACAACAGGGGTGTTGAGTCCCTTGACTTCTGAAACAAAGCGATTGTCTACGCCCAAGCGAGTCAGCTCGTTCTGCAGGTAGCGACCAAAAGAGTCAGCGCCAGTTCGGGTTATCACCGCCGACTTCAGACCATATTTTGCTGCGGCTACTGCAACGTTTGTAGCACTACCACCTAGAAACTTGCCAAATGAAGTTACCTCGTCAAGCCCCACGCCAACCTGCAGAGGATAAATATCTACGCCGATGCGACCAATTGTGATGACGTCGTATGGCTCGTGTGACTGCGACATGTCGGATCAAGCAACTTTCTCGAAATTACAAATAAAAAAACATTTGTTAGTTTGTCCTAACATACTCTATTTGGTACGAGATTTCGAGGCGTTGAAATCAAAAAGTTATTTTTAGTTAGAGCCAAGCACCGAGAATTAGGCCGCCGACTGCAAGAGACACGATGTCCTGCGCTACTTCGATAATCCAGACCTTTAGACCGGCGTTAGCAAATAGACGGTGCGAAAGCGAGCTGGCCGCTGCGATTCCAAAGCCCAGCAGAGAACCAGCAGCAAGGCCACCCAGGGGCCCGAAACTTGGGTCAACCTTGGTCGCGAGCTCGATGAATACAGCCAAGGTGATCACCTGGATCAGCTGCCCAACGAAGGTTAGCCCGAATGCTAGTCCCGCGTTCACTCCCCCGATTTTGTCGGTTCTCTCGGTCGGAATCTCTTTACCCATAGCCTTCATCCAGATTGGATAGAAGGTTTTTGGGCCAAACCAAACGCCGCCGATAGTGAATTGAGCCAAAGCCGCAACGGCGACCGCTAACCAGTTGAGTTCTGAAAAAATCATGGCTTCATAATGGCACAGCGAAGTGCCGATTTAGCTAGCGATTCAAATAAATTTCTAGGTTGTCGAAATAGCTGCCCATGCCGTCTCTGGTTGCCTCAATTTGCTCTTCTGGCATCTCGCCGAATTGAGAAAATTTGACCCAAGAACCGTTTGGGCGAGGCTCGAATTCAACGACAATGGTGTGGAACGGCGCATTATCGTCGCGCGCTTCGAATTCTTCAGGGCTTTGGCTATAGCTCAGGCTGTGAACCAGCTTTTCGTTCTCGACGACTTCGCTGTAACGGCCCCAGAAATAGGCGTTGAACCCGTTCATTGAAACATCGACTCCGATGGCCCAACGACCGCCAATCTTGGTTTCAGATGTAGCCGATCCCGGCACCACCGAAAGCATGGTTGGGCTGTACCACTTCTCGAGCTCTTCGGCTTGAGTCCAGGCACTCCAAAGGGTTTCTAATCCGACTGGATACTCGCGTTCTACTGAGTACAAAAACTCTTGCTTCACAATTTGCCTACTTTCAGAATTTCGCAGAAAGCCTATCGGAGCTAGCTGCGTGGCCTAAGCGTCGCCACCATCGGGCAAACAAAAGGGTCAGCGTTATTGCTGAGCCCCACCCTGCTCAAATACTTGATGATTACGACATAGCTTGCAATTAGGTTCATCTCGATAAGCGGGATGTCGTTAGCGCGACAGTACTCGCCGACAATTTTGTGAGCTTTACGCAGGTTAGGCCTTGCCATCGATGGAAAAAGATGGTGCTCGACCTGATAATTGAGGCCACCCATGAGGTTGTCCTTGAGCCAGCTGCCGCGAATGTTGCGACTGGTGAGCACCTGACGCGAGAAAAAATCCAGGTTGGCATCTTTAGGCACCAAAGGCATCCCTTTGTGATTTGGCGCAAACGCGGCCCCCATGAAAAAGCCGAAAATCATCATTTGAAAAACCCAGAGTGCGATTGCCCACAGCCATCCAAAAATAAGACCCATTCCAACGTATGGAGCCGCCTGGCGAACCACCATAAGGGCGAATTCAAGTAGTCGGGTCTTTAGGGGTTTGCCTTTTCTTGCGAGTCCGGCGATAGAGTCAAGCAGTAGATCAAAGCCAGTCAGAAACAGCAAAAACGGAAACAGGTAGCCCTGGCGCTCGCTTAGCCAGCGCTCAAGACCACGCTTTGAATTGCGGGATTCTGGCGTGAAGCTAAGAATGCGAATCGCGATATCTGGATCGGCATCAATCTGGTTAGGCACTTTATGGTGCTTGTTGTGCTTCCGCATCCAAAAGCCATAGCTCAATCCCGCAAAGAGATTTGCCAAAATCAATCCAAGCCAGTCATTTGCCTTGTTGCTCTGAAAAATTTGACGGTGCGCGGCTTCGTGTGCAATGAAACCGTATTGAGCGCTCATGATTCCAAGCAAGCCGGCGGCCAAGAACCCCATCAAAATCCAGGCGCCATGATTTTGAGCTGCGATTCCAACAAATGCGGCGCCTGTCCATAGTCCGCCCGCTATCGCAGAAATGACGACTAGGCGAATTAGATAAAAACTTGGTTTCTTTTTGAGCAAACCAGCAGCCTTGACTTGCTCAAGTACTTCATTGAATCTTGAAACCGATTTGACTGCGACTGTGCTCATGCTCTGAGCCTAAGCCCGAAAGGCTGGTAGTTTGCCGGCAATCGCCGTTACACGTTGAAACGGAATTCGACTACGTCGCCATCCTGCATGACGTAGTCCTTGCCTTCCATGCGCACCTTGCCGGCAGCCTTTGCGTCTGCCACTGAACCAGCGGCAACAAGATCTTCAAATGAAACGATCTCAGCCTTGATAAATCCGCGCTCGAAGTCAGTGTGAATAACGCCAGCTGCAGCAGGGGCTTTCCAGCCCTTGCGGATTGTCCAAGCTCGTGCCTCTTTTGGCCCGGCGGTTAGGTAAGTCTGCAACCCAAGGGTCTCGAAGCCGATGCGAGCCAGCTGGTCTAAACCAGACTGCTCTTGACCAAGCGACGAAAGAAGCTCTTG
>JBEEOO010000007.1:0-52032 GCA_041191585.1 Actinomycetota bacterium | reverse complement strand
GGTTTCGCGGATGCGCGAAAGAACCAGGTCACGTCGGGATTTCTCTAGAGGAAGGAAATCGCGCATGCCGCGGGGCGGGTGCACGTCTTTAGCCATGCGTCAAGTTTGCCACAGCCAGACTGCTAAGCAGGCCTCTGCCGGTTTGGGCGATTCTCGCTAGTGACTGTGCCCTTCGAGCTCACAGAGAGCCTGAGAGAGCAGCGCGCGGGCGTTTGCATAGTCGAGGCGGCGCCTAAAGCGACCATCTTTGCGAAGCCCCTTGAATGCGGTTAGGCAAACATCTTGGGTCAGATTTCGCCAGTTATTTATTTTCTGGTTTGCCAGAGCAATCAACCTTGCCGGTTCGTCTAAGCCATCAATCTGGATACGGGTTAACAACCGAGCGGAATGCTTAACTCGCTCAATCGGAATCTGATCAGGTTCGCAAAACCAAATCGAAGCTGAGGCCGAGTTATCGATGGCGCGAAGCCCTAGATTGCCCTCGGGAATGTTGAAGTGGATTCTGCTTCTGCACGCTGTCGAGATTGGGGTTTCGATCAGATGGCTGGCTAACCCGAGCAGATCGTCGCCGCGCCAGATTTGAAAATCGGGCTGGCTGACCGCGCCCCAAAGAGCCAAGCAGGTGGGCATATCGGTGTCGTCAAACATTGCAAACGGCAGCGAAATTACTGACTGAAGGCGATCGGTGAATAGCCCCGAAGTGATAAACGACTCAGGGATGATCATGGCCACATAGTCGCTTTTGGCTAGCGCGGCCTCAATGGCAGTCTGATACAAGCTGTCGTATCCCCCGAAATAACTCTTTGTTGGCTTCAATCCTTTGCGCTTGGCGAAGTGAAACGACAGATAAGGCGGATTGGTGATTACGGCTTGAAAACCGCCGGGAAAGGCAGCAATTGTGTCTAGGTGAGTGACTTCAGCAAGCGACTCATCCCGGTCGAAAAGCGACCACATCTGCTCGTAACCCGCCTCGGTCATGAGTCTCACAATTTGACCGCTGCCGGCAAAAGGCTCGAGAATTTTTTGCTTCGGGTCAAGCTGTTTCATCCAGGTTTCAAAAGCTTTGAAAACAAACGGATTGCCCTGTGTGTAATAGGCGCCGAGGGCTCGTTTGGCAGTCGAAATTTTTAGCTCTATTCGGCAGGAAGCGCGATGATTCCGGCATCGCCGTCAGCGTCTAGCTCGTATTCGCGAATCTCGACCTGAAGCTCTCGAGTTGCCTCGCGAAGCGCACGCTCTGGGTCAAAGCCGGCAGCGCGAGCTGAAGAAACCATGGCCAGCAGAATCGTGCCCAGTTCAGCTTCGCTGGTCACGCTGAATGGGCCAGGTGCGTCTTTATCAAGCAATCCCAGTTTCTCAGCTTTGCCCATCACCTTGTCGGCGAGCGCCAGCGCAGGCAACGACTGAGGAATTCCGTCAAGCACCGAGGTGCGCTCAGGTTTCTCTTTTTTCTTGTGGTCATCCCAGTTGAGCATCACGTCATCGCCGGTTTTAGCGGCAAACTTTTCGAGCTCTTCGGCATTTCCAAACACGTGCGGGTGACGACCGCGCATCTTCTGCGAAGAAATTTCGGCAACGGTTTCAAGATCGAAGGGTTCGCCCAGCGATCCGGTCGAGGCTAGGTCGCTGTGAAAAATCACCTGGTATAAAACGTCACCTAGCTCCTCGAGAATTTCTTCTCGATTGCCAGTTTCGATCGCGTCAACCAGCTCATAAGCCTCTTCGATTAGATACCTAGTCAATGAGTTATGAGTTTGCTCGGCATCCCATGGGCACCCGCCCGGCGCGCGCAACTGCGCTGCAACAGAAATTAGTTCTTCAAGTTTTGGGTGCTTTGGCGAAGTGCTCATTGTTCAATAGTGCCAGAGTCAAAGACTCTGGCCAGAAAAGCCCACGCCCAGTCAATAATCGCTTGATCGCGAAGCGGTTCAAAGTTGGCATCTCGGGGTGCCGGAACCATCAGTGTTCTTGCGCTCTGCAAGTATTTAGCGCCCGGGAACAAGTGAGTTAGCTTAACCTGCTGTGCCTCGGTTAGGTCGACCGGCTGAAGCTTTGCTTGAAGCCCAAGCACATTGAAATCCTTGAGCCCGAGGCGGTTAGCCTGCTGGCGCAATTCGGTTACCTTGAGCAGGTTGAGCACGGACTCAGGCGCCTTGCCGTAGCGATCCTCTAGTTCTTGCAAGATTGCGTCTAGCTGAGCCTTGGTGCCGCTCTCTCCGGCTGAAGCAGAAAGCTTGTGATACGCCTCGAGACGCAGGCGCTCACTGTCTACATAAGTGTGCGGAATGTGCGCGTCGACCGGCAGTTCTAGCTTTAGCTCGGCTGGCGACTCATGCTTGATGCCCTTGAAGTCATCGACCGCTTCGCCGATCATGCGCAGATACAGGTCAAAGCCAACTCCGGCGATGTGTCCCGATTGCTCGCCGCCCAACAGGTTTCCGGCACCGCGAATTTCTAGGTCTTTCAGGGCAATCTGCATTCCCCCACCGAGTTCGTTGTTTGTTGCGATGGTTGCCAAGCGATCATGGGCAGTTTCGCTAAGCGGCTTGCTTGGGTCATAAAAGAAATACGCGTATGCACGCTCGCGACTGCGACCGACTCGGCCACGAATCTGGTGCAGCTGGCTCAGGCCAAAATTCTCGGCTCGGTCAACAATCAGGGTGTTGGCGTTCGGAATGTCGATACCGGTTTCGATGATTGTGGTTGAGACCAAAACGTCAAATTTCTTCTCCCAGAAATCAACTACTACCTGCTCGAGAGCGCCTTCGGCCATTTGCCCGTGAGCAACGGCTACGCGAGCCTCGGGTACCAGTGCTGCAATCTCATTTGCGACCGCCTCGATGGTGCTGACTCGGTTGTGAACGAAGAAAACCTGACCCTCGCGAATCAATTCGCGGCGAATCGCAGCGGCAACCTGCTTATCGCTGTATCCGCCGATATAGGTCAGAATCGGGTGGCGCTCTTCGGGTGGCGTCGCAAGCGTAGACATTTCACGAATGCCAGTAATCGCCATCTCAAGTGTTCGTGGAATCGGGGTTGCCGACATAGCCAACACGTCTACGTTGTGCTTGAGGTCTTTGAGCTTCTCTTTGTGTTCGACACCAAAACGCTGCTCTTCGTCGATGATGATGAGCCCAAGATTTTTGAACTTCACATTGCCAGCTAGCAATCGGTGTGTTCCGATCACCATATCGATGCTGCCGTTGGCCAAGCCCTCTAGGGTCTCTTTCACCTCTTTGGCTGACTGAAAACGGCTCAGAGATCTAACCGTGACCGGGAATCCCGCATAGCGCGCTTCGAAAGTATCAGTGTGCTGGCGAACCAATAGCGTGGTCGGCACCAGCATGGCCACCTGCTTGCCATCTTGAATAGCCTTGAACGCAGCTCGAACCGCAACCTCGGTCTTGCCATAGCCAACGTCGCCGGCTAGCAGTCGATCCATCGGCACTTCGCGCTCCATGTCGCGCTTGACCTCATCGATTGTGGTCATTTGGTCGGCGGTCTCAACATATTGGAAAGCTTCTTCTAGCTCGTGCTGCCATGGAGTGTCAGGGCCAAAAGCATGGCCTCGAGACTTCATTCGCGCGCTATAGAGCTTGACCAAGTCGATGGCAATCTTTCGAATTGCCTTTCGAGCGTTTCCTTTGGCCTTGGCCCAGTCGGTGCCGCCCATCTTGCTCAAAACCGGGGCTTCGCCACCGACATAACGGGTTAGCAAATCAAGCTGATCGGTCGGAACGAAGAGTGTGTCACCCGGATAACCGCGCTTGGATGGTGCGTATTCGATGAGCAAAAATTCGCGCTCTGCTTGCTGCTTACCGACACCGGTCTTTCTAGTAACTAGCTCGACAAAACGGCCGATGCCGTGGATTTCGTGAACCACGTAGTCGCCCGCCTTTAGGCTTAGCGGATCAACGGTTTGACCGCGCTTGGCGGCCAGTTTGCGAACCTGAGGGCTTACATAGGCCGAACTGCGTCCATAGAACTCACCCTCGGTCATCACGATTAGATGCGCTTCTGGGGCGGTGTAGCCACGCTTTAGCGACCCCTGCAAAACTGCGCCGGCAAGACCCGCGGCAGCTAGCTGCTCCTCTAGGCGCTCGACAGTTCCGTGCCCTTCGGCAACCAAAATCACCTGTTGGCCATTTTTGATTTGGTCAGCCAGCCAATCGAGGGCAGTCATGTCTAAGCCCTTGAAATTCGGAATCTCATAGAGATTCAGCGAAACCAAACTCTCGTCATCGGCGCCAAATTGGCTGACCGTGAACAACTGACGGCCAGCCAGGGCATCTTTGAACTGACTCAGATCTACAAAACCGCCAGCGCTTAGATCAATTGGTGCATTGGCACCCTCGGTTGCGGCATCCCAGGCAGCGTGCAAAAATTCTTCGTTTGTTTCAGCCAGACTTGCGGCTCGTGCGGCTGATTTTTCGGGGCTGAGCAAAGTGACCAGGGCGTCAGTTGGCAGATAGTCACTGAACGGAACCATTCGATCAACTAGAACCGGAGCCAAAGACTCCATGCCATCGGCTGGTATGCCCTCAGCAATTTTTGCCAGCATGCTGCTGATGTTCGGAAACTCGTGAAGCATTTCGCGCGCACGGCCGGCAACCGATGGGGTGATGATAATTTCTCGCGCCGGATAAATTTCAATTTCAGAAATTTGGGTTTCAAGTGATCGCTGATCGGCAACTGCAAATTCACGGATGTCTTCTAGCTCGTCACCGAAGAATTCGAGGCGAACCGCGTGTTCAGCTGTAGTCGGAAAAATGTCGAGGATTCCGCCGCGCACGGCAAATTCGCCTCGCTTAGTGACCATGTCAACACGTTTATAAGCAATTTCAACCAGCTTTAGTGGCAGCTCAAAGAATGAATACTCTGCCGATTTCTTTAGATTGATTGGCGGGTGATCGGCTAGACCGGCAACCACTGGCTGCAGCACCGCTCGAACCGATGCCAAAACATAAATCGGATTCAGGTTGACATTTGCAGAATCAGCTACGAGCTGATTGAGACGGTGTAGCACTTTTAGGCGTCGGCCGACTGTCTCTGGGCTTGGGCTTAGCCGCTCATGCGGCAGGGTCTCCCAAGACGGAAACTCTAGGATTTCTGCTTCTGGATTCAGTGTTCGAAGTGTGGCGGCGGTTTCTTCAGCCTCGCGACCGGTCGCAGTGACAACAAGCTGCACTGAATTGAGTTTTGCAGCAGCTCGCATGCTAGAAAAGATCTCAAGCAGAACCGAATGAGCACCCTGTGGGGCAATGGCGTCGAGCCTTTGGTTTTTGATCTTTGACTGCAGCCCGGCGAATGAGTAGCCCTCTGCTGTGAGTGCGACAAGGCGCGAAAGGGCCTTGAGATTTTGTTCACTCACCCCATGATTTTAGCTGAGCAATTTGAATTTATTCTTTGGTGTTAAATCGCTGTTGAGCGGCGAGGACACCTTCAAGAACAATCTTCTCGGCCGCATCCGCGGCAAGCTCAAGGGTCACCGGCAATTCTTTTCGCTCGGCCGATGAAAAATCTTTGAGCACAAAATCAGCGGTCTGCATTTGACCCGGCGGGCGACCAATTCCGATGCGCACTCTGACAAATTCGTTCGAACCGCAAGCTGCAATAATGTCGCGCAGGCCGTTGTGGCCAGCGTGCCCACCGCCCTGTTTTACTCTTATGGTCGCTGCGTCGATGTCTAGTTCGTCGTGCAAAACGATCAGGTTTGAAATTGCAATGTCATAGAACTTCATTAGCGACGAAACCGGGCCACCGCTGGTGTTCATGTATCCGTTTGATTTAGCCAAAATGACTTTTGGGCCACCGAAGCCAAGTCGCGCCTCTGCAACCTGGGCACTTGATTTGTGCGACTTGAAAGCTGTGCCAAGTCGATCGGCCAGAACAGCCAATGCCATCTGCCCGACATTGTGCCGGTTAGCAGAATAGTCGGGCCCAGGATTCCCGAGCCCGACTATTAGAAAGGTTTGATTGCTCATTACGAGCAGTCTATTGAATCTGCTTGATTACTCAGCAGCTGGAGCTGCAAGCTCTTCTGCGTGACCAGCAGCAGTGGCAACCACGGTTGCAACTAGCTCACCAGCAGGAAGCTCAATCTTTGAGCCAGCAGGGATCTTGACGTCTGCAGCAGTGATGTGGAATCCGGCACCGTTGTCTTTGGTCACGTGGATTTCAACGAACTCAGGAATAGAAGTTGCAGAAACCTCTAGCTTGACGGTCTTGTGCTCAACATCGACCAAGGTGCCTGACATTGACTCGCCGATTACGTGAACTGGAACCTCAACGTGAACGCGCTCGCCCTTGTTGACTACAACTAGGTCGATGTGCTCGATGATCTGAGTCACTGGGTCTTTTGAAGCTGACTTAACTAGAACTGACTGGTGCTTGCCAGCGATGTCTAGGTCAAGGAAAGCGTTCTTGTGACGTAGCACAAGAGCCATCTCGTGTGCTGGCAAGGTTACGTGAACTGGCTCGGTGCCGTGTCCGTAGATAACTGCTGGGGTGCGGCCAGCTGCGCGTGACTTGCGTGCTGCGCCCTTGCCGAATGAGTTGCGAAGTTCTGCAACAATCTTGATGCCGTCGGTCATTTTGACTCTCTTTTCTTTGCCTAATCGAACGAATAAAACCCTCTGTGGATTTGACTCTGATTTGTCTTCAACTCAAGCGTGAAACGCGAGGAATGTTGGCAAAGAATTTGCCGGCCCCGTCGATAACGGCCTCGATTTCTCTTGGCCCTCGCCGTTGTTCTTTGGCTAGCTTAGTTGCCGACTGTGCGCTTGGCAACTGTGCGTTTCACTATTTCGCGCGCAACAAGACCAGCCAGCAAGATTGAAATGCTAACCGGTATCGCTGGGCCGGGGATTGAGGAAACCAGGCCGACACAGAGAATTAGGCCAAGCCAAGGGAACCAACGCGGAACAATGCGTTCTGAATTTGGCTGACGGAGTGAACTCAGGTGGCCAATCGCATAATAAATGAGCACCGAGAAGCTCGAGAAGCCGATAACCCAGAGCAGGTCTTCGAGTTGCACCAAAGTGACTGCAGCAACTGCGATGAAGGACTCAGCCAACCAAGGGGCGCCGTGACGGTTTCTGACTTTTAGGGCTCCGGGCAATTCGCCGTCGACAGCCATGGTTGCTGCTGTGCGCGATACTCCCGCCAAGAGCGAGAGCAGGCTGCCCAGTGCAGCGGCAGAAGCTACCAACACGACAACCGATGGGTTTAGCCAAGAAGCCGAAACCTGAACCAAATCAATGAATGCAGCATCAGATTTAGCCAGACCGGCACCCAAAGCATTTTGAAGCCCGAACACCAGCAGCACATAAAGTCCCAATACGATTCCGAGTGCGATGGCAATTGCTTTCGGAATGTTTTGCTTTGGGTTCTTTACGTCATGCCCAAGGTTGGCCACGCGGGCATATCCGGCAAAGGCAAAGAAAATAATTGCTGCGGCAGCCAAAACATCCATCGCACTGTTTGGTGCAGCCAGCCCCTTAGCCGCCCCGTTTGCCGATGTCACAGCTTGAGTTGTCAGCATCCCAGTGGTGCCGGTGAACAGCAAGAAAACCACTGTGACTAGCGCCAGCAAGCCGGATACCGTTGCGGTTCGATTGATGCCGAACAGGTTCAAAAGGGTGAGCGCGGCGATTGCCGCCGTTGCCACCCAAGGCATGTTTTCGGGTGCCGCATAGGCGGCAAAAGTCAAGGCGATAGCAGCGATTGATCCGATTTTGCCGAGCACAAAGGAGAAGCCCGCAATGAACGAAACAGTGTCGTTTACATAGACCCTGGAATAGCTGTAGACGCCACCCGGCCGTTCAATTTGGCGGGCCAATTGAAGCACCGAAAGCGCGTTTAGAGCAGCAACCAGCCCAGCGATTATTGTCGCCAGAAGCAACAGGTTTCCGGCGAGTGCGGCAGCTCCCGAGAACACCGCAAACACGCCGGCACCAAGCATTGATGCCAGCCCAATAGCAACAGCCCCAACCAAAGAAAGCTGGGGCTGTTTTTTAGTCATTTGAACTAAGGCCTATGCGTGATCTGGGAACAGCTTGTTTACTGAGTCGTCGCCGAATACTGCGCTGATTGCTGCTGCGATTAGCGGCGCGAT
This sequence comes from Actinomycetota bacterium, assembly GCA_041191585.1. Taxonomy (GTDB): domain Bacteria; phylum Actinomycetota; class Actinomycetes; order Actinomycetales; family Microbacteriaceae; genus Rhodoluna. The sequence continues at coordinate 43,916 of JBEEOO010000007.1, read as the reverse complement.
CGAGATTACGGTCAGGTTGTCAAACTGTTTGTCTGGAGTGATCGGAAGGGTGTTGGTCACGATAACTTCGTCAACAATCCCGCTTGAAAGACGCTCAACCGCAGGGCTTGAGAACACAGCGTGAGTTGCTGCAACAATTACGCGCGCGGCTCCCTTTTCTTTTAGAGCCTTGGCTGCGGCCACGATGGTTCCGGCGGTGTCGATCATGTCGTCAACCAACAAACAGGTGCGGCCTGCGACATCACCAACAAGCTCATGCGCTTCTACTTGGTTTGGGCGATCTGGGTCGCGACGCTTGTGAATGATTGCCAGCGGTGCACCTAGGCGTTCGGCCCAAATGTCAGCAACGCGAACGCGTCCTGAGTCAGGTGAAACAACAGTAAGTGCCTCGGTGCCGAATCGTTCTTTAACGTGGTCGGCCAAGATTGGCAGAGCCCAAAGGTGGTCAACCGGACCATCAAAGAAACCTTGGATCTGAGGGGTGTGAAGATCTACAGACATTAGGCGGTTTGCACCGGCAGCCTTGAAAAGATCGGTCATCAGACGAGCTGAGATTGGCTCGCGACCCTTGTGCTTCTTGTCTTGGCGGGCGTATGGAAAGAATGGTGCGACAACTGTGATGCGCTTGGCGCTGGCGCGCTTTAGGGCGTCGACCATCAGCAACTGCTCCATGATCCAGTTATTGATGCCGGCAGCGTGAGACTGAATAACGAAAGCATCGACACCGCGAACTGACTCTTCATAGCGCACAAAGGTTTCGCCGTTTGCAAAATCGTATGCGGTGGTTGGCAACAAGCGAGTGTTGAGCAGCTCGGCAACCTCATTCGCAAGATCCTGGTGAGCACGGCCACTGACAATCACCAATCGCTTCGAGTTATTGGCTGTGATTTCCAAGGTTTCCTGCTCTCTCTAGTGCCTGAGTTAGTTCTTTGCCTTTTGGGCTGCTTCTGCTGCCTGAGTGCCTGGTCGCTTCGCGATCACCCAATCAGCCAAATTTCGCTGCGGTGCAACATTCATCGCCAGCTCCCCCGGATTCACGCTTCTGCGAACCACGGTTCCGGCTGCGGTGTATGCACCATCACCAATCGTAATCGGTGCGACGAAGACGTTATGCGAGCCGGTGCGAACGTGCGAGCCAATGGTGCTCGAGTGCTTTGATACACCGTCGTAGTTGGCAAAAATCGTGCCGGCGCCGATGTTTGAGTGCTCGCCAATTAGTGCATCGCCCACATAGCTGAGGTGCGGAACTTTTGAACCGGCACCAATTTTGGCGTTCTTGGTCTCGACGAAAGTGCCAATTTTGCCGTCGGCACCAAGATCGGTTCCGGGGCGAAGGTAGGCAAATGGGCCAACGCTGGCGCCATCACCGATTTTTGAACTGGAGATGTGCGACTTGACAACGGTGGCGTTCTCGCCAACCACGGTGTCAACCATGACTACCTCAGGGCCAACTGTTGAACCGCGCCCAATGACGGTGGTTCCTCGAAGGTGAGTGCCAGGCAAAATAGTGACGTCTTCAGCAAGCTGAACTCCGAGTTCAATCCAGGTTGAATTAGGGTCAAGAATCGTCACACCAGCGCGCATCCAAGCTTCGCAGAGGCGGTAGTTAAGCTCGGCGGCTACCTCGGCCAACTGCACGCGGTCATTAATGCCAGCAACCAGCCAGTTGTCAGTGACCGCAAGCGCCTCGACTGAGTGACCTGAAGTCAACAAACCTGCAGCAACATCCGTGAGGTATTTCTCGGCCTGCGAGTTGTTAGTGCCAACTTCAGCTAGAGCTGAACGCAGAAGGGCGCCATCAAAAACATAAACACCTGCGTTGACTTCAAGAATGTCGAGCTGATCGTCTGATGCGTCTCGGTGCTCGACGATTCGCTCAAACGCTCCTTCAGCACTTCTTACGATTCGGCCATAGCCGGTCGGGTCATCCATGATTGCGGTCAAGATGGTTGCGGCATTGCCATTTTCGGAATGAATTTCAACCAGTGCTTGAAGAGTTTCAACATCTAGCAGCGGAACATCGCCACTGGTCACCACCACAGGGCCATTGAAGTTACTTGGCAATTCAGCCAGGCCGCATTCGACAGCGCGGCCAGTGCCAGGGATTGAATCTTGATCGGCAATCTGCGCGGCAGCAAAGTTTTGCGTAATGTAAGCGGCGAGCAAGTCGCGTTGATGTCTAATCACCGGGATAACGAAGTCTGCGCCCAATTCAGTGGCGGTGGCCAACGCGTGGCCAAGAAGTGGAACGCCGGCCAGCTCGTGCATGACCTTTGGTTTAGACGACTTCATGCGAGTGCCTTCGCCGGCAGCTAGAACCACTACGGCCAGTTGCTTGTCGGTCATCTCGCTCCTATTTATTCAGAGCTCCCCGACCTGGACTCGAACCAAGAAAGCCGCCTCCAAAGGGCGGAGTGTTGCCATTACACCATCGGGGAACATGTGCCGACTATCGCCAGCCCACCTGACTAGTCTGCCAGATGCTCAGAGGTTTCGAGCCATTCCAGCTCGAGTTCATCGCGCTTTGAATTCAGCTCGGTTTGCTTCTCGGCGAACTTGGCCAGCCCGACGTAGTCAGATTGGTCATGAGCGGCCATCGATTGGTGCAGCGAGGTTTCTTCGGCGGCCAATTTTTCAAGCGCTCGTTCGATTCGTCCCAGATTCTTTTCAGCCTCGCGAAGTGCGGCACCTGATAGTACGGTTTTTGCCGACGAACCGGCAGGTTTTGCTGTCGAAACCGATGCGGAGCTTTGAGTTTCTGGCTTTTTGCCCTGCTGAGACTTTTGCCCACCAAGCGAGTGTTTACGCAGGTCAAGATACTGGTCGACTCCCCCAGGCAGATGACGCAGATGCCCATCGCCAAGCAGGGCATATTGCTGGTCGGTCACGCGCTCGAGCAAATATCGATCGTGACTAACCACGATCAGAGTTCCTGGCCATGAATCAAGTAGGTCTTCCATCGCAGCCAAAATATCCGTGTCTAGGTCATTTGTTGGCTCATCGAGAATCAAAACGTTTGGCTCGCCGAATAGCAGACGCAAAAACTGCAGGCGACGGCGCTGGCCGCCAGAAAGCTCTTCGATCGGGGTCTGCAGCTGCGCTTGAGTGAAACCGAGCTGCTCGACAAGCTGGGTCGGCGAAACCTCTTTTTTGTCGACCTGCATAAAGGTCTTTTCGCGGCCGATTAGCTCATAAATTCGCTCGCCGTGAAATTCATCGAGTTCGCGAACATCTTGACTCAAAGTTGCAATGTTTACGGTTTTGCCCAGCTTTACGCGGCCGGCAGTCGGCAAAAGCAAGCCCTGAACTAGGCGCAGCAGGGTGGTTTTTCCGGCTCCGTTGACGCCAACCAAGCCGACTCGATCGCCGGGGCCTAATCTCCAGGTCACATCGGTCAGCAGATGCTTTTCATCCACCGAATAACTCAGGTTTTCGACATCAATGACGTCTTTGCCGAGTCGAGCGGTGGCCAACTTAGACAGCGAGACCGAATCGCGCGGTGGCGGCTCATTGGCAATCAGCTCGGCGGCAGCATCGAGTCTAAATTTTGGCTTAGAGGTTCGCGCCGGTGCTCCTCTGCGAAGCCAAGCCAGCTCTTTGCGCATCAGATTCTGACGTCGTGATTCGGTGGCCGCCGCGCTGCGATCGCGCTCATTGCGCTGCAACACGTATGCCGCATAGCCGCCTTCAAAAGGTTCGATAACGCCGTCATGGACCTCCCAGGTGATGTTGCAAACCTCATCGAGGAACCAGCGATCGTGAGTGACGACAAGAAGGCCGCCCGAGTTCGTCGACCAACGGGTCTTTAGATGCTTTGCCAGCCAGGCAACACCCTCGATGTCGAGGTGGTTGGTCGGCTCATCGAGCATCACAATGTCTAGGTCTTGAACTAGCAGCTTGGCCAGAGCGACTCGGCGGCGCTGTCCGCCTGAGAGTGCGCCGATTTGCTGGTTCCAATCCAGGTCGTTCAAAAGACCCGAAATAACATCACGGATTTTGGCGTTGCCGGCCCATTCGTGGTCAGGCATGTCGCCCACCACTGACTGACCAATGGTTTGCTGCGGGTCAATTTGGTCGGCTTGATCGAGCAGGCCGATAGTCAGATCGTTGCGATTGGTAATGCGCCCGGAGTCTGGATTGATGCGTCGATTCAACAGCTTGAGAAGTGTGGATTTGCCATCACCGTTGCGACCGACAATGCCGATTCGGTCACCATCGTTCACGCCAATGGTGATTGCATCAAAAACTTTCTTGGTCGGAAACTCAAGGCTTACCGACTCTGCTCCAAGCAGGTGGGCCATTAGCTTTCGATCACTGCACCAAGGTCGTCTGAGTGCGCAATTAATGCCTCGTATCCGAGGATGCGCATTTGGCTTGCGATTTCAGTGGCGGCTGCAGCGCTGCCAGCCAACAAAACCACGGTTGGACCAGAGCCTGAGACCATAGCCCTGATAGCGCCGCAGCGAACGCCATCCTGCATTGTGATGGCCAGTGAAGGCATCAGATCGAGAGCAGCGTCTTGAAGGTCGTTTTGCATAAATTCGGCGATGTCAAAGGGGTTGCCCTCGGCAAGCGCATCGATTAGATAGTGCGGATCCACCAAATAGTTAGCGTCGTCAAATGACGTTCCAGCGGCTTCGCGCAGTTCATCTAATCGGTTGAAAACCTCTGGAGTCGACAGCCCACCTTGGCTCGGTATTACCACCCAATGCAACCGCTCGCCCAGCTCGAGGGGCTTGAGTTGCTCGCCAACGCCGTGCGCCAAAGCCGTGCCGCCTTGAAGTACGAACGGCACATCTGCTCCAAGTGCGACCGCTGAATCAACCAATTCTTCGCGACTTATTTGCAATTGCCAGTGATCATTAAGCGCCATCAAAGTGGCTGCTGCGTCAGCTGATCCGCCACCCATACCGCCGGCAACCGGTGCGTTTTTATCGATTCCGATTGCAACCGGCAGGGGCTGAACCAGATTGGCTTTTTCTGCCAAAAATTTAACTGCTTTAAATGCCAGGTTGTTTCCGTCTAGCGGAATGCCAAGTAGGTGCTCTTCAGGAATTGTCCCTGAAATTGCCAAAGACCAGTCGTGGCTGGTCGAAACGATTACCGTCTCGCGAATTGAGAGTTCTTGATAGATGCTGACCACGTCGTGATAGCCATCGGCTTTGCGGTTGCCCACTTTGAAGAAAATGTTCAGCTTTGCCGGCGCGGTTGCAACAGCTAGCGGCTCAGCGGTTAGACGTTTTTTTGCCAAACCGATCAGGTCTTGCCAGAAAGCCTGGTAATCAAGAGTGGCGGCGGCTGAATTATCGTGGTGCAGCCTGATGCGAACTCGGTTCTGTGGCAACTGCTCAAAGGTCAAAAACGCTCTTGTGCCATCGGCAAATCCATAAACCACTTCGTTGGCTTGCTTGGTCGAGAGCAGTCGAACCTCGACAGAAAGACCCCAGGCTTGTGTATCGGTCAAGACCAATCGAAGACGATTCAGCTCGACGCCAATAATGGTTTCGAACTGCAAGCCGGGGCGACCCAGGTCATCGATGTAGTCAGCAAACATCATCAGTTTGCACCGAGCTTGGCTTGGGCGATCGCCACAAAATCACTAATACCTAGCTGTTCGCCGCGCTTTTGCGGGTCGATGCCCGCGGCAACCATCAGTGATTCGGCTACGGGTGCCGATCCGGCCCAGGCGGCTAGGGCTTGGCGCAATGTTTTGCGTCTTTGTGAGAATGCTGCGTCAATTACTGCAAAGGTGGCTAGGCGCAACTCTTCGCTGCCCAGTGGCTGCTCGCGCTTTGCAAAATAAACCAATGCTGAATCAACATTCGGAACCGGCCAAAAAATCGATCTTCCAACATCGCCAGCCAGTCGCGCATCGGCATACCAGGCCAATTTTGCGCTAGGAACGCCATAAATTTTTGACCCTGGAGCAGCAGCCAATCGGTGAGCCACTTCGGCCTGCACCAGAACCAAGCCGGTCTGAATCGAATCAAAGTTCTCAAGAAAATGCAGCAGGACCGGCACCGAGATGTTGTATGGCAGGTTAGCAACTAGCGCATCAGGTCGATGTGGCAGTTCTGTGACCTTGAGTGCATCGTTCTTGACCAGGGTGAAATCAGAATCCGGGGCTCGCTTGGCGATGGTTGCCTCTAGTTCAGCTGCCATTTTCGTATCAATCTCGACGGCGATAACTTTATTAGCAACCTCAAGCAGCCCGAGGGTTAGTGAACCTAATCCAGGCCCGATTTCAACAACGCTTTCGCTTCCATTCAGCTTTGCTGCCGAGACTATGCGGCGAATGGTGTTTGGGTCAGTGACAAAGTTTTGCCCGAGTTTCTTAGTCGGGGTCACATCGAGTCGTGCGGCCAGCTCTCTGATATCGGCGGCCCCAAGCAGATCTACCACTGGCCATACACCGCCTCGGTGTTTGAGGCTAACTGAAGGCATAGTTCATTTAGGTCTGTATCGCGGACCTCGGCCATGAATCTGGCCGTGATAGGAACCAGGTATGAGGTATTTGGGCGGCCGCGATATGGCTCAGGTGCTAGAAATGGGGCATCGGTTTCGATCAGAATCAGCTCTTTTGGGGCGAGCTTAAGCGAGTCACGAAGGTGTTGATTGCGCTTAATGGTGATGTTGCCGGCAAACGACATGTACCAGCCGTTTTCTGCACAAATTTCAGCGAGCTCAACGTCACCTGAATAACAGTGAAAAACCACACGGTCTGGTGAGCCAACGCGCTTTAGAGTTTCGACGACGTCATCGTGTGCGTCGCGATCGTGAATCATTAGCGCGATGCCGTTCTGCTTGGCAATCTCGATGTGCTGCTCAAACGAGTGTCGCTGAAGTGCGATTGAATCATCGCCCTCGGTCCTAAAGAAATCCAGACCCGTTTCGCCAATGGCTCGCACGCGCGGTTTCTTGGCTAGATCAGCAATCTCGGCAATGGCCTCGTCCAGCGCAGAGAGGGTTCCATAAAGCGGAGCTTCATTTGGGTGAATTGCCACTGCGGCCAACACTCGAGATTCGCGTTCGGCTAGGCCCGCTGACCACTTTGAGCTCTCTAAAGTCACGCCAACCTGAACCACAGCTTTGATACCTACTGATTCAGCACGATCCAAGTGTTCGGTGACCGAAAGCGGTTCGAGTTCGTCGACAAACTGAAACTCAAGGTGCGTGTGGTTGTCATAAATCGGCACCTCAAGCGCCTCAGGAAGCGGCGGGAAATCAATCCCCTTGCTCGACTTTCGCTCGTCGACATCAGAGGCTTTTCGAACGAAGGTCTCTTGGGTCACGACTACTTCGATTCAGCGTCTGCTTCGATGCGTGGGAACAGAGCTTCGAGCTGGCCAAGCTGACTGCCAACCTTTAGCTGACCCCAGCGAGCGGCATCCGAAAGCGGCTGGTCAGCTAGCGAACCGATTGTTCCGGCGGTCAACGCAGACCAAAGCTTTTCGGTGGCCTTTGGGGTCACTGGCGCAAGCAGCGTGGCAAGCACGCGCAAGCCCTCGGCGGTTGTGTTTAGAACTGTGCCCAGACGCTCGCGATTAGCTTCGTCTTTAGCCAGCACCCATGGCTCTTGCACGGTGATGTAGTTGTTCAACTCGTCGACCAAAGTCCAGACCGATACAAGTGCATCTTGAATTGCGATTTCGTCAATTGCTGCATCGGCATTCTTGACTGCTTTTTCGGCAACTGCAAGAACCTGGCGGTCAGCTTCGGTGAGCTCACCTGCTGCTGGCAAGACACCTTCGAAATAGCGGTGAATCATGGCAATTGCACGTGAGGCCAAGTTGCCAAAGCCGTTAGCAAGTTCTGCCTGATATCTAGCTGAAAGGTCTTCCCATGAGAAAGAGCCGTCTTGACCAAAAGTGATGGCCTTCATGAAGTAGTAGCGGAACGCATCCGAACCGAAAGTATCGGTGATCTGAGATGGTGCGATTCCGGTGAGCTTTGACTTAGACATCTTCTCGCCGCCAACCAGCAGCCATCCGTGGCCAAAGACCTGGTTTGCCGGCTTCATGCCTGCAGCCAAAAGCATTGCTGGCCAAATCACCGCGTGAAAACGAAGGATGTCTTTGCCAACGATTTGAACTGTTGCTGGCCAAAGTGACTCAAACTTTGCCTTTGCCTCTGCAGAGTCTTCGCCAAAGCCGATAGCGGTGATGTAGTTGAGCAGTGCGTCAAACCACACATAGGTGATGTGGCTGTTGTCCCACGGGATATCGATGCCCCAGTCGAACTTCTCTTTAGATCTTGAAATTGAAAGGTCAGTTAGGCCGCGGCGAACAAAGGCAACCACTTCGTTGCGAGCCGATTCAGGCTGAATAAATTTTGGATTAGCCGCATAGAAATCAAGCAGCGGCTGGGTGTAGTCGCTCAGCTTGAAGAAGTAGTTTGTCTCGGCAAGACGCTCAACCGGCTTTGAGTGAATCGCACAGACTGATTGGCCAGCAAAATCGCCAGCACCCTCGATTAGGTCAGCTTCGGTCTTGTATTCCTCACAACCAACGCAATAGTTGCCTTCAAATTCACCGCGATAAATGAAACCGGTGTCATAAAGCTTCTGCAGGAAAACCTGAACGTTTTTTTCGTGGCGAGGTTCGGTGGTGCGAATGAAATCCTGGTTTTGAATGTCGATTGTTTCAAGCAGTGGCAACCAAGCTTCTTCGACCAATTTGTCAGCCCAGGCCTGAGCAGTGGTGTTGTTTGCGGCTGCGGTGCGAAGGATCTTCTCGCCGTGCTCATCGGTGCCAGTGAGCAAAAAAGAGTGCTCGCCACGCTGACGGTGCCAGCGGGCCAAAACGTCAGCGGCAACCTCGGTGTAAGCGTGCCCAATGTGCGGTGCATCGTTCACATAAAAAATCGGGGTCGTCACATAAAACGACTTATTTGGCTGAGCAGACATGGTCTCTATCTTAACCTTCTATGCCGCCTGCCGTGCCTGCAATGACTAGTCTTTGCGACTATCCAAGACCAATTGATAAAGCTCGCTCTTGCCGACTCCGTGGGCTTCGGCAACCTGGGCTACGGCTGGCTTTAGCTTTTGCCCAGAGTCAACTAACTTTTGCACCAGCTCAACCACATCAGCCGCTTCTACCGCCCTGGCTTCAACGCCGGCAACAACCAAAACCATTTCGCCTTTAGGTTCTGTTTTTGCCCATTCAATCAGGCTGGCCATAGTTCCGCGCTCGGTGTGCTCGAACTTTTTAGTTAGCTCACGAGAAACCGTCGCGCGATGTTCGGCTCCAAACACTTCGGCGGCATCCTGCAGGCTCTCGAGAATTCGATGCGGCGATTCAAAGAAAACCATGGTGCGCTGTTCGGCCTGCAGCGATCTGAACATTTTCAGGCGTTCAGTGCGCTTTCGGGGCAAAAAGCCTTCGAAACTAAAGCGGTCGGTTGGCAATCCGGATACCGCCAGTGCAGCTAAAACCGCAGATGGCCCAGGAATCACGGTCACATCGATTCCAGTATCAACAGCAGCTCGCACCAGCGCGAATCCCGGGTCACTCACTGTTGGCATTCCAGCGTCGCTGACCACAACAACGTCGTCAGATTCGGCGATTTCTAAAATCTGCTGGATGCGCTCGTGCTCGTTGTGCTCGTGCAGGCTGAACAACTTGGCGTGCAGCTTGATTTGCAGCATCGAAGCTAGCTTTAGCAGGCTTCGAGTGTCTTCGGCGGCTATGTAATTTGCCGACGCCAAGACCTCTCGCAGACGAGCCGAAGCATCTCCGAGGTTTCCAATGGGGGTGGCAGCCAGAATGAGCACACCCAATTGTCTAGCATTGTCGGGTGATTGAAAAGCTAAACAGCTGGTTCGGCAACGCTGCCTTGAATCGAAAAATCAATCTGTTCGCGAGTTGGGCAATCGTCGCTCTAGCTGCAATGCTTCGCCTAATTGGCTTGAATTATCCGGGCAAATTAGTTTTTGATGAGACCTACTACGTAAAAGACGCCTACACGCTTTGGCAAACCGGCAGCGAAAAAGCTTGGCCAAACAACCCAAACCCGGCTTTTGAATCTGGGCTTGTCGACACTTTCTTAGAAAATCCGAGTTTTGTAGTTCACCCGCCTCTAGGCAAGTGGATTATCGGTTTTGGAATGTGGCTGTTTGGGGCCGAGAACCCGTTCTCTTGGCGAATTGGCGTTGCCGTTATCGGAATCGCAACCGTGGCTCTGCTGATCGCAGTTGCCAAGCTGGTGTTTGGCTCACATACCTGGGCAAACATAGCCGGTTTACTGATGGCAATCGAGGGCGGTGCCATTGTTATGTCTCGCACAGGGCTGCTAGATGCAATTCTCGGATTCTTTGCCCTTGCTGCTTTCTATGCAATGGTTCGAGACCAGCGGAGTCGAAACCTGCAGACTGTGACTTTCAACCGCCCTTGGCTTTTGCTTATGGCCTTATGTCTCGGTGCAGCGACGGCAGTGAAGTGGTCAGGCCTCTACTTCGTGGCAGCTTTTGGCCTATACGTGGTTATCTCTGAGGCTCTAGAACGACGAAAAATCGGTCAAGAAAACTGGATCAGAAAAGGCATTGTCGCCCAAGGAGTCCGTAGCTCTCTGATAGTTATTCCGATCTCGGCTGCTGTCTATGTAGCTAGCTGGTTTGGTTGGTTCGCTACCAAAGGTGGCTACGACAGAAACTGGGCTGAACTTGCCGAGAATCGCTGGACCGGTTTCTGGTCATGGGTGCCAACCGAAGTGCAATCGTGGGTTCACTATCACCAAGAGATTCTCGGATTCCACGTAAATCTCAAGACACCACACAGCTATCAGTCGAACCCGCTGACCTGGTTATTCAACGCTAGGCCAACCAGTTTCTACTACGAAGGCCTGGCCAACGGTGAATCTGGTTGCCTCGACCCTTCAGGCTGCTCGAGTGCAATTACCGCACTGGCGCATCCGTTGATTTGGCTAGCCGCTACTGCAGCTATCTTCGTGTTGATTTTTCTCTTCATCAGAAACCGCGATCGAGTTGCTGGGCTTATTTTGATCGGCATGGCGGGTGGCTATCTGCCTTGGCTGGCAATCATGGGCAGAACGGTGTTTCAGTTCTATGCCGTAGCTTTCACTCCGTGGCTTATTTTGGCGCTCGCCTACACCCTGCGCAGATATTTAGAATCAGCTGAACCCGAAAAGCGAACCAGGCAAACCTGGATCGTTGTCGCGTTCTTGCTCACCTCAGTTGCGATCGCGATTTATTTCTTGCCGGTATGGTTCGGAACCTGGATTCCGTATTGGTTCTGGCATGCGCACATGTGGCTACCGAGCTGGATTTAGGCTTATCGCATTATGAGTTTCTTTGCTGTCACATATCACTACATCGATGCGCCAGACATGCTGGCTGCCATTCGCCCAACCCACCGTGAATGGCTTCAAGTTCAGCTTGACGCCGGCCTTCTAAAGGCGAGCGGGCCGATGGTTGACTTTGCCGGTGCGTTACTAATTTTTGAAATTGAGGCTTTAGAACAGTTGGCCGAACTGCTCGACAATGACCCATTCGACATTGCCGGATTGATCGATGAACGAGTAATTCAAGAGTGGAATCCAGTCTTCGGACCTTGGGCTAAATAAGGAGCCATCATGCAGTTTGCCACCCTCAATAACGGACATGAGATCCCGGTCTTGGGATTTGGAACCTACAAAGTTCAGCAAGACATTGCGCAAGATTTAGTGACCATGGCGCTAGATGCTGGCTATCGAAGAATTGATACCGCTGCGCTTTATGACAACGAGGCTGAGATCGGCGCTGCGATTCGCAAAAGCAAACTCGAGCGCGAAGAAATTTATGTGACCACCAAAATTTGGAACGATCGTCAGGGTTATGACAACGCTCTTGAAGCAATCGACGAGAGCCTCGCGCGACTAAACATTGGCTATGTGGACATGCTCTTGATTCACTGGCCCGCGCCAAAGCGTGACAAATATGTAGAAACCTGGAAAGCCCTCGAGCACGCCCTAGAGAGTGGCAAAGTTCACGGCATTGGAGTCTCTAACTTTGAGCCCGAGCACCTTGATCGACTAATGCACGAAGCCGTAATCACGCCTGCTTTGAACCAAGTTGAACTTCATCCGGGGCTAACCCAAAAGGCTGTTCGTGCGGCTAATTCGGCTGCTGGAATTGCGACCGAAGCTTGGTCACCACTTGCCCGAGGAAGATTTAACGACAACGAACTGTTGACTGACATTGCAGCAAAGTATGGAAAAAGCGTCAGTCAGGTAATTATTCGTTGGCACATCGATCTGGGAAACCTTGTAATTCCAAAAACTTCAAACCCTGATCGACTGCTCGAGAATTTCAACGTCTTCGACTTCAAGCTCTCAGCTGAAGACATGAAGGCAATTGAAGTGCTTGACACCGGAATGCGAACTGGCGCTCACCCGGACGAGCTGAACTAACAGCGCCCTTGGGCGCCTAGCAACAGAGGGGCTTCATGCGGGTATTGATTTCTGGTGCTTCTGGCTTAGTAGCAACCGAACTAATTCGCCAATTACAGGATCTAGGGCACGAGCCGATCAAATTGGTTCGCCGAAAGGCGCAGGCTCCCGACGAAATCGAATGGGATCCGATGAACAACTTCATCGACCCAAATGCCATGCACAAGATTGATGCGGTCGTAAATCTGGCCGGGGCGACAACCGGTCGTATTCCGTGGACCAAGACCTATAAAAATGAGATTGTGGCATCACGCCTGCAGTCGACCCGCCTGCTTGTTGAAGCGATGAAATCTGCAACCACCAAGCCAAAGGTTTTTGTCAGCGGGTCTGCGTCTGGTTTCTATGGCGACACCGGCGCCAAGTGGCTCGATGAATCAGCCCCTAAGGGAACCGGATTTCTCAGTGATCTGGCTGCGCGCTGGGAGGCAGAGGCGCTGTTAGCACCATCAGAAGTTCGCGTTGTTTTAGTCAGAACCACTATGGTCATGAGCCGCAAACTCGGTGCACTGGGGCGGTTGCTGCCGCTGCTAAAGCTCGGAGTGGGCGGCGCACTCGGTTCTGGCAAACAGTGGTGGGCTTGGATCTCACAGGTTGACGAAGCTGCGGCCATCATTCACCTAATAAATTCGCCTGAAGCAGCTGGCCCATTCAACTTGACCGCACCTGAACCGGCGACCTGTGGTCAGATCATTGGCGCACTGGCCAAGCAGCTCAATCGCCCAGCGCTAATCAAAGTGCCGGCTTTTGCTCTTAATCTTTTGATTGGCGAGGCAGCTAAAGAATTGCTGCTTTGTAGCCAAAAAATGACGTCGACCAAACTCGAATCAACCGGATTCAAATTCAAACATCCAGACCTCGAGTCAGCCGCCCGCTGGGTGGTAAAAGGATAAAAAAATCCCCGCCGCATTTATAGCGACGGGGATTTTTAATTAGAAATTACTTTGAAGCTGGCTTCTTTGCTGCAGGCTTAGCTGCTGCCTTTGGAGCTGCCTTCTTTGCTGCAGGCTTGGCTACGGTCTTCGTGGCTGGCTTTGCAGCAGGCTTAGCTGCTGCCTTTGGAGCTGCCTTCTTTGCTGCAGGCTTTGCTGCAGGCTTCGTGGCTGGCTTAGCTGCCGCCTTTGGGGCTGCCTTCTTGGCTGCAGGCTTAGCTGCTGCCTTTGGAGCTGCCTTCTTTGCTGCAGGCTTCTTTGCTGCAGGCTTCTTGGTTGCTGATGCAACCTTCTTCTCTGCTGCGTCGGCTGCCTTCACGACTGTCTTAGCCGCGCTAGCGGTTGCCTTCTGGGCAGTCTTGCTTGCGGTCTTTACGACAGCAGCAGTCTTCTTCTCAGCGGTCTTGACGGTCTTTGCGACTGTCTTCTCGGCCTGCTTTGCTGTTGCAACAATCTTCTTTTCTGCTTCTGCTGCAACCTTTGCTGCTTCTTCAGCTAGGTCAGCTGCAAGTTCTTTGGCATCTTTTGATGCAGCATCTGCGACCTTCTTTAGGTCTTTGGCATTCTTGCTAAATAGCTTTTTTGCCTTGTCTAAAACGCCCACGATTACTCCTGAATTAATTTGGGATACCTTGAAACTTTACCGCCTTGAGAACTTCTAGGGCGGATTTATTTTTTGCGCTCGAATGCTTAGCCAACCGCACGGCGGCGGCGCATGATTTCATTCAACTGCTCAGATGTGAGTTCTGGCTGCTGTTCTTCGCGAGCGACACTAGAAATTTCAATGACTTCGGCAGAAGCCGGCAGCATAAGCTCGCCAACCGGAACCAGCTGATCCGGCAATGGCTGACGTTGCCAAGCTCGTGGGTCTGCAGCAGTTGCAGCCTCAAGCGCAGCCGCTACAGCTTCAACGCGCATCTTGTATGAAAGGCGTGCAGCTGTCTCGCCACGCGAACGCACCGATGATTCAAGTAGGTTGGCAAGCTTTTGCGAAGCCTGCAAAGAAACTGTTGAGGTGATTAGTGCAGTGGTTGCAGCGATGGCAAAGCTGACCCAGAGGATCGGGGTTGAAACCGCAAAAAATGCAATGGTGATTGAGGCAGTCACTGCAGCAATGGCGATGATCGAGCTGGCTCTGCGAGTGGCAATCAGGCGGGTTGTCTTGTTTGCCACTTTGGCACTGCGGTTCACCGAAAGATTTTGCTTGGCATTGCGCAATTCAACTTTTGAGCTCATGTCGTTAGCCCTTCGAATTTGACGATCTTCGTTGCGTTTTACCCAGCCTGGAATAAACACGACCAGCCAAAGCGCAGCTGCGCCAACAAGCATTAGGCCACCGGTTGAGTTGAAGTTCACATATCAAAGATATGAGTTAGCTGCCTTGAACGTCGGAATTTAATTCGGTGTGTTTAATTTCAGTTTTGAATTCTTTCCAGGGATAGTCGATTTTCGGCACTGCCCCCTCAGTCCATCGATTCAAAATGCCACCGCGAACTTCTTCTTGGGTGAGCGCAAAAACATAATGGTCGCGCCAAGAGCCATTGATGTGAATGAACCGCTCACGGAAACCTTCATATCTAAAACCGAGTTTTTCAACGACCCTGAGAGATGCGGCGTTTTCTGGGCGAATAGCAATTTCTATTCGATGCAAGCCGACTATCTTCAAAAGATAGTCAGATACCAAAGCCACCGCGGTGGTTATTACGCCCCTTCCGGCGGCCTCGGGGGCGATCCAATACCCGATCACTGCAGATGACACTGAGCCATAAAGAATGTTTGCGACATTGAGCTGGCCAACCAATTCCCCGTCGAGCTCAACAACAAATGGCATCGAGATTTGTTCGTCCATCTGGCGAAGCAGCCCACGAATTTGACGCTTAATGTCAAAAGAATTTGGCCCCTCAGGGTTTGTCGCCTCCCAAGGTCGAAGCCATTCTCGATTCTGCAAAATCAATTGCTCGAGCCGCTTGGCATCCTTGATTCGCGCGATGCGCACAGTCACCGCTTCGTGACTTAGGGCAAAAGATTGGGGCACGATGGCAAGATTAGTCGCATGACTGCCGCTGCGCGAAAGCAAGAACTCAGAGCGAAGCTCAAAGTTGAGCGCGCGCAAATGCGCCCAAACCTTGAAGATGCCAGCGATCTAATGCAGCATTTGGCCGAATTGTGCCTGATGAACGGTGCCAAACGTGTGGCCTGCTATCTGCCGTTTCAAAACGAACCGGATGTCGAGCTATTCATCGATTGGGCGCTCGATTCAGGTATACAAGTGCTTCTGCCGATTAGTCACCGGGGTGGCAACCTAAGCTGGGTTAGCTTCGAAGGCGAGACTGCAACTGGCCTTTTTGGCTTGGCAGAGCCTGTCGGGCCACCAATTGCGCCCAAGGGTGTCGACATTGCAATAATTCCGGCACTAGCTGTTGATCGCAGTGGCAACCGCATTGGCAAAGGTCTCGGCTATTACGACCGAGCATTGCTCGAATTCGACCCACTGCCACCAGTTGTCGCTGTGGTTCATCGTCACGAAGTTCTCGAGCGGGTCGATGTCGAAAGCCACGATCACCCAGTTGATGCCTATGTCACAGCAGACGGCGTTGTGTTGATCGCATTCGACATTCAACAGTCATTTAGCGATTCAGCACTAACTGTTTGCCCAGAATGCGGCGGTGAATTGCGCAAAGTGTTTGGCCAAGTTGGCGTCACCTTCAAAGGCAGCGGTTTTTATAAAACTGACAATGCAAGCAGTTCTTCAAGCAAATCTGACTAGCCCCAGTGTGGCGGTCGATCGCCCTTTAGTTTGGCGTCGTTAGTCGCCCCTGAGTCACCCCATGCAATGTCGGTGTCTTCGAATGCGCGGTCGTCAAATAGTGGCTGCGCCTGGCGCCCAACAGCCATGCCAAGTCGGCCGGCAATTCGGTGGGCCAGTGCCTGTGGGTCTGAGAACAGTTCAAAACTATAAACCCGGATGTATTGCCAGCCGAGACTCTCGAGCAGCCTTGGGCGAAGTCTGAACTTTTCAGTGCGAATCGCCCCCGGAATACTCCAATCTGGCTCGATAACCGCTGCGGATGATCCGTAGCTGGCGATCATTGGCGTTGCTGCGCTGAATGATTGATCAACGCGAATGCCGAGCTTCTTCAAGCGAATAGCCAGGTCTTGGAGCATCGGATCTTGGTCGAGCGCAACTTCTTGATGTGGTTTGTTGGCAGCCTCAAGCAGTTCTCGCAGCAACATTGCGCCATTTGCCAACCGATCAGTCGGCACATCTTCCGCAGGAAAACAACTGACAACCGTGATCATTGATCGGGCACTAACCAGAAGGTTTGCTAGGTGGCGACGCCCATTTGGTGCGCTTAGTTCGCCAAAGTTAGAAAGCACTGCACCGTGCTGAGTGCGCCCAAAGCCAACGCTGAAAATAACGCGATCGGCGATTCGGTGGGTTAGATCTGAAAGTGGCGCGACTTCAAATTGCTCGCGGCCGTGAGCATTAAAAAACTCGACCAAATTTGGCCTAGTTTGTAGACCTTCTTTGATTGCGGCAGAAATGCGTTCTGCGTGCACCGAAGAGGCGCTGGCCACTAGAAGCGATTTTTCTGGCTGCCAGAGAGCGTGATTGAAGACCATCTCAACCACATGCGAAACCTCGGTATCCAAGCTTTCAGTTGCGCCTTCAATAGTTGAGTTTGCACGGTTGTCAGTTGTGACAACTTCAACGTTGAAATATTTTTGCCCGAAATAGTCGTCGGCCGACGGGGTGAACTCAATTCGATTTTGATAGAACTCGCGGTTGATTAGCTCGCCCATGGCCTGCGTGGCAGTTCGATAGCTGCGTCGCAGAACCTCTTGGCCAAACACTTGCCTAACCGACTGATAAATCGATGGCTTCTGGGTGATAACCCTCTCGATTACTGGTCGGCACTCGATTTCAAAGCCGGTTGGCTCAGAAATTGCATCGTCACCGAAAGCTATCACCTGGGATGCTCGAGTTAGTGCACCTAGATTTTCAGCAATGGTAGACCCGGCGGCATCCAAGACAATGGCAACATCGAATTTTTCGTCACGGCTGATGTGCTCGGCAATGTCATAAGGCGAGATAAATACCGCCGGCGCAAGCACTGGCACCAAATTTGGCGCCGCGGAGATGGCATCTTTCATCTGAGTGTTGCCAGCTCTTAGAAGAGCCTTTAGGGCAGCTGCTTCAGACGGCCAAGCAGTTAGACCAGTCTTCCAGCGATCTGAAAGCTCGGCGGCGACGGCGCTAGCGCCGAGCTTTACCTGTGCCTCATAGGCGTCTCTAAAGCTGTTCTCGTTGTTTTCAAGAACCTCTGGCACATAGCTCAAAATCTTTTTATTCCTCGAGACAATCGACTCGAGTGCAGTTTGCCACCAGGCAAGCTCTAATTCGGTTGACAGCCTGTCCTTGGCTACGTGCAGCTTGGCCAAATCGCGAGCAAGCAAACCCAGGCCGTTTTGGCGCAGTTTTCTGAGCACCAGTGAACGTTCGCCCAGGTTCTTCAGTGCCGCGGTATCTTCGGCAAGCGAGTGCAATTTCTGCTGAAGCTGGTGCAGCGGCAACTTCACTAGCGGCAGGTCGGTGGACAACGGATCTAGGTGACGCTGAATCTGATCCAAGTCTGAAACGAATGATTGATATGCCACCTGCGCATCATTGATGCCCACTGGTACCTGAGGAGGCACAGGTGAAAGAGAATATTGAGCCCATAGTTGGCGCTGTTCATCGATCAATCGCAGTGAACTGTTCATGTCAGAAACTGACATTCCGGTGCGCAGATATTCCTTGGCTAGTTTCTTGAGTCGACGGCGGTTTGAACCTGACATCGCCTTGTCTCGACTGAATCCGCTTCGGGCGGCAGTCGCAGTGATTAGCTCGGTCAGCGGGCGGTCGAATACATCTGGGACAAATCGATCCAGTGTCTCGCGAATGCCACTAAACAATCTCAGGTAGAGACCCCAGTCTTCGACGGTGGCAGCTGGCTTAAAGTTCACCCCGCGAATAAATTCGGCGAGTTGTTCAGATAGCCGCGGATAAGAATCATCGCGAAGCCTTCTTGCTGCCTTGAGTGCATTCTCAACCTCATCTGGGCTGTCAAAATGAGCCTGGAACCACGCGGTGTCTTGCGGGCCAAAGTTGAATTCGCCTAGATCTGATGCCTCACTGAGAAGCTCAAGCGCCTCAGATTTATCTAGACCGGCTTCGATTGCAGCTCGATCGATGCGAGCAGAGGTCTGCGGCGCATGCGGCAATACAGCAAGTGAAGAAAGCTTCTTCAGCGCCTCTGCGATCGAAATATTAAGCAGCTGGTCTGGGCTATTTAGCGTTTCGAAATAACCATCTAGCTCGTTTTCGGCTGCGATACGAGCGGCTCGCGCTGTGTGCACGTCTGCCGAATGAGCCTTTTCGTTTCGCGAGATCGCGCTAATTAAATCAACCCAAGTTGAATCAGCGCGGATGCCTAGTGCTGACAATCCAAGGTCAGCAAATCGTTCGGTTAGCTCAGCCAAAGTTTGCTGACGAGGAGCCACCACGATGGTTCTTTTGCCCTGGAACGCAAGGTTCGCCAATACGTTCACGACGGTTTGGGTATAGCCGCACCCAGGGAGTGTTTCGACGGCGAAACTTTGGCCGGCGATCGCTCGCGCGATGATTCGCATCTGAGTCGAGTCAGCATCGCTGACCAGAGTTAGCTCAGGAATGTCGATTGGCGCGAGCCCTGCGGTTGGTTCCCCAGATAGGCCCAAAATCGCCGGTGATTCGATGCGCGCATAATCATCGTGAATTTTTGATATCGCCGGAGCGAAATTTGAAATAACCAATACCCGCTTGAGGTCGAGCTGTGCTTTGGCATTAGTTGCATAAGCCAGGTAATTCAACAGAGTGACCGGAATCAGGTCAGAGCTCTCAAGCTGCCTTGCTAGCAGCTCACCACCATTGATTTCGATGTCGTAGAAGTTCTTGAGGGCGTTTAGCAACTCTGGATTGATGAAAGGCTGACCCGAGATTTCAAATTCATAGTCGTCGCCACGGGCAATCATTTGAATTGGCCATAACAGAATTGGTGCCGTTAAGTCGTGACCGTCAGCCCTAAAGTCAGCTACTCCGCCAGCCAAATAGAGCGATTCGATGCCAAAATGTTCATAAAGTCGCGTGCCCTTGGCTTTGATGCGACGTGCGGCGGCAAAAGCTCTTGAGAATGCAAGCGGGTCTCTAAATAGATTTGAAAGAAGCGTCGGGCGACCGGTGACTAACTGCGAGTAGCCGCCAGGGTGAGTTCGATCAAGATCAATCTGCCCGAAGGTGTTGTTTTCGAAATGCTTTAGCGGATTTGAACCGCCGATTGCTTGGATTTCCTCCAGCCAGGCATCCCAATGAACCAAAGCATTTTGGTTGTTCGATTGTTCTGCTTCAGCCATAGTCAAAATCTTAACTTCGCGACCCGCGAATGCCTTTTAGGCTTGCCATATTCACAGAAAAAGCTCGGGTATATTTAGGGTTTTCCACCCGCCTCCGTAGCTCAGTGGATAGAGCAGAGGTTTCCTAAACCTTGTGCGGAAGTTCGATTCTTCTCGGGGGCACAAAAAAAATTAAGCGGCGCTCGCTAGGGTCAAGAATTCATTCCACTCTGGCTCTAGGTTCTCAGCGCCTCGAAGAGTCCAGATTGATCCGGTTGGCATCTTTGGGGCAACTCGCAATTGCCAACCAATTTCACTGAGGGTTTTGTCGCCTTTGGCGTTATTGCACTTCAAGCAGCAGGCCACCAGGTTCTCCCAGGTGTCTTTTCCCCCTCGGGACTTTGGCTGAACGTGATCGATTGTGTTGGCATTCTTAGAGCAATATGCGCAACGATGAGCGTCGCGCCTGAGCACTCCGCGTCGCGAAACTGGGATCATTCGCGAACCTGAAACGCGAACATATCTAGAAAGCAAGATCACTGATGGCAAAGCGAAATCTGCCGATGCACTTCTTAGCGTTTGCTCTCGAGCTCCGGCGAGCACAGTGGCTTTTTGGTTGAGCACCAGAATCAGGGCTCGCTTGAAAGACACGACGGCAAGGGGCTCATAGCCAGCATTTAGAACAAGTGTGCGCAAACCAATTCCTTTCGAATTCACCCGGACGGCTTCTGGGTTTTCGTTCTTAAGAGATCTGCTTGGCTAATAAAAAAGCGCCGTCAAAAATGACGACGCAGTTAGTTAGCCAAGGTTTGGCATATTTGAAAAAACCGACATGGCTCAAAAGCAGACTTGGTTTGCCCACGCATTGAGACCACGGTTCCTCCTTAGATGACAATCAGATTGCTCTTGAGGTCAGGATATGGCGAATAGCGCCCCAATGCATGCAAAGAAAATGCGTGTCTAGGTGACGATTAGGTAAAGAATTTGCGCTGATTAGTCAGTGGCAAGACGAACAAAGTGCACGCGGCTGGTAAAAATCGGAGCCAGCTTCACGGTGTCGCCTCGACGGGGTGAGTGATAGAAGTTTCCGTTTCCGGCATAGATGCCATCGTGGCTAAGGTCATCCATAATCACGATGTCTCCGGGAACTGCATCTTCAGCCTTAACTGGAATTCCCATGCGAGCTTGGCCGTGAACCGAGTGCGGAAGTGCGACACCAAACTGAGCAAACACAAAGGCCACGTATCCCGAGCAGTCGAAGCCAGCCGGAGTTGAACCACCAAAAACATAAGGGGTGCCGACATATTTTGCGGCCACCTGCAGAACAGTAGCTCCGTCGATTTTTGAGAACGGTGGGTTAGCTAGATAGTCTTCGGCGGTTGGTCCTGAATAGGTTCGATAGCCATTTAGAGTCTCTTGGCGAGCGATCTCACTTGCGTCGGCTGACTCATATTTTCCGCGAACAAACTTGACGGTATTAACCGCTGCGACGGTTAGGTTCTGCGTGTCTTCAGAGAGTGCAACCGCCTGCGCATCGGTCGTGGTGAATCTGGCCATAGCTGCGATGTCTGGGTTATACGCATAAGCAGGAAGAGCGAAGGTAGCAAAAAGACCTGAGGCGATTGTCATAGTGACAAAATTGCGAACTGGTCTGCGGGCAAAAAACTTAACTGGGCGCTTAGCGCGAACGGTGAATCTGGTTGGCGAGACAATGGCGGCCTGGGCCATTGCGTGCGCTGGAGCAACCGACTTTGAGCTTGACTGACCAACCCTCTCGAGCTTGCGCGCAGCGCGCGCGGCGCGACGAGCCTGACGAGTTAGTCGGGCTCGCTCTGCTTCTCTGATGGTTCGTCTGCTGCGCAACTCGAATGTCTCAAGAATGTTAATCTCGACATCCGCGCGGTGACGACCGGTGGATTTGTTGGTCAAAAGGGTTGAACCTCCAAGGCTTTGATTTTAGCTCACGAAGGCTATTGAGTCGACTTTAAATTGAATATGCGAGCTACTGACAGGTAACGCTCAGTTTGCGCCAAGCTCTGCGCCCTGAGCCTAGTTAGGCAGCTACAAAAAGGTGTGCGGCTAGGTCAAATTCGAGCTTCAGACCTTCGCTTTGCTTAGCATTCGAAACAAAAACCGACTTATCTTCAAATGTCAGCTTGATTAGCTCACCTGGATAAATCTTCAGCACCTGAAGCTCAGCCAACAGTTCAACATCGATCTGCAGGTGCTCACCAATGCGATTCAATGTATAGGTCTGCTGGTTTGCAATTGCCCTAGGTAGATCGACCACTGACACAATCTCAGCAGAAGAATTGGCGTCTAGCTTTAGCCCGAATTCCTCGAGTCCAGGAATCGGGTTTCCATAAGGTGACACTGTCGGATCGCCAATCATTTCAATAATCTTCTTCTCGACTCGGTCGCTGATAACGTGCTCCCAGCGGCAGGCCTCTTCGTGCACAAACTGCCAATCCAAGCCAATAATGTCGGTCAGTAGTCGTTCGGCCAATCTGTGCTTTCGCATCACTGAGATCGCAGCTTTTCGACCAGTATCTGTCAGCTCGAGGTGTCGATCACCAGACACTATCAGCAAGCCGATTCGCTCCATGCGGGCACAGGTTTGCGAAACAGTTGGACCCGACTGCCCCAAGCGCTCAGCGATGCGAGCTCGCATCGGAACGTGACCTTCTTCTTCTAGTTCAAGAATCGTGCGCAGGTACATCTCGGTGGTGTCAATTAGATCGGTCACCGGTTGCCCCTTTCGCCCAAGTTCTATACGAGCATAAACAGCAAATGCCAGATTCGAGCTATTTGAGACTAGCCCGAAGGTAAACTTTGCCTATGCCTGAAATCATTTTGCCTAGTGAACTTTTGCCTGCCGACGGACGTTTCGGATGTGGCCCATCGAAGGTAAGACCTGCGCAGATTTCAGCTTTTGCGACCGAGGGCGCCAAGCTCATGGGCACCTCGCACCGTCAAGCTCCGGTCAAAAACTTGGTCAAGCGCGTTCAAGAAGGTCTCCTCGATCTGTTTCACAACCCTGCGGGCTATGAGATCGTTCTAGGTAACGGCGGATCTACCGCATTCTGGGATGCAGCCGCATTTTCAATGGTTGAGAAGAAGGCCCAAAACCTTGTGCATGGTGAATTTGGCGCCAAGTTTGCTTCGGCACTGACCAACCCTTGGCTCGAGAAGCCGACCGTTATCAACGGTGATGCAGGTTCGCGCCTCGAGCTAAAAGCTGAGACCGGCGTCGACTCATATGCATACGCACAGAACGAAACTTCTACCGGTGTGGTCACTCCGGTTCGTCGTGTTGCTGGCGCTGATTCAAATGCAATTTTCTTCACGGATGCCACCTCAGCAGCTGGCGGTATCGACTTCGATCCACTAGAGACCGATGTTTATTACTTTGCGCCACAAAAGAACTTTGCATCTGACGGCGGACTTTGGTTTGCACTAATGTCTCCGGCTGCGGTTGAACGCACCGAAAAAATCGCTGCCAGCGACCGCTACATTCCAGAGTTTTTGAGCGTCAAGACAGCGATCGACAACTCTCGCCTAAACCAGACATTGAACACCCCGGCAATTGCCACTCTGTTCTTGCTCGCCGAGCAAATCGACTGGATGAACGCAAATGGCGGTTTGGCTTGGGCTGACGCGCGCACCAAGGCAGCTTCGGCTCACCTTTATAACTGGGCAGACAACTCAGAATTTGCAACACCATTTGTTGCCAACCCAGAGCACCGCTCACAAGTGGTGGTCACAATCGACTTTGACGAGAAGATTGATGCCGCGGCAATCGCCAAGGTTCTTCGTTCAAACGGAATCGTAGACGTGGAGCCTTATCGCAAGCTGGGTCGAAACCAACTGCGCGTGGCAACTTTCACCGCAACCGAACTCGCTGATGTGCAAACTCTGACTAAAGCCATTGATTATGTGGTTGGCGAGCTAGCCTAAAACATGCGGTTTTATATCAAAGACTCAGCGCGAAAGCCCGACCCAGAGCCGGTCAAAACCAACGCCAAGCTGGTCTTTACCGTCGGCACAATTGCCTGGACTGTTGCCCTACTTGTTGTTCTTCTTGCCTACCCGAGCCTTGCGCCAGCCGAACAGTCGCTTTGGCCGCTTACCTGTGGCGTTGGTGTCACTCTTGGCCTCATCGGCTTGATCCGCGTCAGAAAGCGCTGAATCTTCAGGGTTTGCATCTTCGGCTGATTCTTCTGCCGAATCATTCAGATCGTCAGAATCTGCATCGCCAGCCTCAGATTCAGAATCACCCGATTCATCACCTGCGTCGTCATCCGAGTCTTCGTCTGAATCTTCTTCTGCCTCAAGAGCCGCCTGGGCTTCAAGCTCAGCCTGAAGTGCACGGTAGTCAGCAAGGCGCTCTGACCACGGCACCCAATCAGGGGCGATCAGAGAGGTTTCACTTGGCATCAGCAGAACTTCTGAAACAGTCGGCTCGCCAGATTCTGGAGCAAAGATGACTACATTCCAGCGCCAGTCGCGATAACCCTTGAGCTTGCTTTCGAAGCGATATGTATAGACCGCTTCGCCCTCATCAATTACGTCAATAAACGCGCCAACCCCGTCGCGAGGTGCGGTTTCTAGCGCTGCAGAGCGAGCGAGATCTTTGTGGGCAGACACTGAATTAGGCGTCTAGTTCGTCGGCAAGCTTGCGCAAAAGTTGCGCAATTTTGCGACCGTGGTTTGACTCTGGATATTTGCCGCGCTTCAAGCCACCACCAAGGGTGTCAAGCAGGCGAATCAGGTCTTCAACGATGATTGACATTTCGTCGGCTGGTTTGCGGCCCATTTTGGCAAGGCTCGGAGGTGCGTCTAGAACGCGTACCGAAAGCGCCTGTGCGCCCTTCTTGCCATCGACAATGCCGAACTCAACGCGAGTGCCAGGCTTCACAGATGTGGTGCCAGCCGGAAGCGCGCTGATGTGAAGAAAAACCTCGTCGCCTTCATCTGACGCGATGAAACCGAAACCTTTTTCTTCATCAAAAAACTTAACTTTGCCGGTAGGCATGTGAACCTCTTTCGTTGATACAAGTGTTCATTTTACATTCGAGAACGCATTTGTGTCTCGGGTATCCTAGAAGGATGCCTAGTCAAAGCAAATCCAACCAAGAATCGAACCCTAGCCGCATCGAGCGCATGCTTGCATACATGGCTGTTGGAGTTATCGGTCTTTCGGTTTTGTCGATTCTGATCACCCTTATTTCTCAGATGTTCGAGAGCAACGGCGGCTTGGCCATCTTCAGGCAAATTCCAATTATCGGATTGCCGCTCGGGTTCATCCTGGTTCTGGTTTTGCTTGTTGTCAGCATGGGCCGACGCTCAAAAGAGAATCGCAACGGCAGATAGCTAGTCGCCGATTAGTTTCAGGGGGATCATGAGCGAGCTGCTGCGTGTGGCATCATCGCTGCGCAAAATGCCCGATGATCATTTGCGGTCACTGATAATTTCTCGCTCAGTCAACTCAACTGCGCTGCGAGATTTTTTTGATTTGGCAGAAGCGATTTGTTCTTCTAAATCGATTGCTGCTGCCGTTGCAACTTTGCCTAAAACTTCAGCCAAAGCCATTTCTAGATTGGCCGCTGGCGAACCTGCCGACGCTGCGGGTCACGAACAACTAATCAAACTTGGATTAGCCGATTCGGCCGGAATATTTGACTCAGTAGCCGATGTATTCAGCCAATTTCGTGAGCCAAAAAACCTGAAACTTGTTGACCTTGGCAACATCGAGACCAATGTCGAGTCGGTTGCTGACGAGTGTGGCATCAGCGCCTTTGAAACAATGCAGGCGCTGACCGAGCTGGTATTTGATCTTGAGCAGCGCTACGTTCGCGAAGTCGGAAAAGGGAACGTGGGCCTGCCAGACATAAAGAGGCTGGCTAACCACCTTCGAAGGAGCAATGAATACGCCCGCGAAATTTTCAACATGGCTCGACACTGCTCACTTATGACCCTGTCGGGCGGGCGATGGCAACTTGGTTCCGAAGCACCACGCTGGTTGGCAAGTTCACCCGACGAACAAATTAGCCTGCTGTGGCGGCGCTGGCTAGATTCAATCGGCTCAGCGTCAGTTCCAGAACTTGTCGAAGTGCTCGATTCGATCGATCGCGATGGTATCCGCAGTGAATCAATTCGTAGCCTTTTCGAAGCGGTATACCCGCTTGCTGACAGTGCCGCTGATTCAAGAATTGCATTGCTTGAATCAACCACTTCGATGATTGGCCTTTCAGGGATTGGCTTGGCTGCCCCGTGGCTGAAATTAGTCCTGAAAGGTGATTTCAAATCTGCGCTGGAGCAAATTTCAGAGCGCCTGCCGCGTTCAGGATCGAGACTCATTTGCCAGGCCGATCTAAGTTTGATTTCAACCGGTCCCCTGCCAATTGCACAAGAAATTCAGCTGCGCAGATTTGCTGAAATAGAAGTAATTGGCATGGCGTCTACTTATCGAATGACGCCACTGAGCGTCACGCACGGCCTCGAGACGGGCTTGAGTGAGCAGCAAATCAGAGGCTTGCTAGAAGAACTCTCTTCGGCAACCCTCCCCCAGCCGATTGACTATCTAATCCGAGAGGCCGTGACTCGTTTTGGCCGCTTAGCGGTTCGCACAGACAAACTTTCTGGGGGCGCAAGGGTCACCTCAATAGATCCGATATTGCTCACTGAACTATTGAATAATGCTGACTTAAAAGCGTTCGCCTTGGTTCGTGAGGCCGACGGGTCATTGTCCTCGAGATTCGAATCTGAGGTTCTTTATTTCGGCCTACGCGAAGCTGGCTATGCTGCCATTCGCCTAGACGCAAAGGGAAAAGTAATCTCCCCGCTAAAAGTCATAGCTGCAGCCGAGCGAGAAGCTCTGGGTGACTCGATCCTTGAAGACATCGCTCGAATCAGGGCCGAAGAGAGCAAAGTGGGGCCTGACCTTGGCGATGACGATATTCAACGCAAGATTCAGCTAGCAATCAAAAATAAGGCACGCGCTGAAGTGACCGTGACTACTTCATCCGGTGACGAAATCACCTTTTTGCTCGATCCGGTTGGCATCGCAAACGGTCGACTTCGTGCCAAAGATAAAAAAGCCGATATCGAAAGAACTTTGCCGATTGCCAGCATTATTCGCGTGGCAATTACATAGGCTTAAACGATGACCATGGGGCCGCTAATTGTGCAGAGTGATAAAACCGCTCTGCTTGAGGTTGACCACCCGCAAGCCAGCGATGCCAGGCATGACCTGGCTATTTTTGCCGAGCTTGAGCGTGCACCCGAGCACGTTCACACCTATCGCATCACCAAGCTTGGCCTTTGGAACGCTAGGGCTGCGGGCCATGACGCTGACTTTGTTTTAGATGTGCTCGACAAGTACGCCAAGTTTGCAATTCCGAGTTCGGTTCGCACCGACATCACTGAAACAATGGGGCGATATGGTCGCCTGGCTATCCAGCGCGGTGATGATGGTGAACTCGAGCTCTATTCAACCGATGCCGCAGTGCTTGCCGAAGCCGGACATCACCGCAAAATTAGTGATCTTCTGGGTGGTCGAATTTCTCAGAACGCCTTCAGGATCCAGCCTTGGGCTCGCGGTGCCGTAAAACAGGAGTTGCTGAAACTGGGCTGGCCTGCTGAAGATTTTGCCGGTTATACCGATGGCACTCCTCATGAAATTCGCCTTGAAGAAGGCGCCTGGAAGATCCGCGACTATCAGAACAAAGCGGTAGAAAAGTTCTGGGCTGGCGGATCAGGCGTTGTGGTTCTGCCTTGTGGCGCCGGCAAAACCATCGTTGGTGCAGCTGCCATGTCGGTAGCCAAGACCAACACTTTGATTTTGGTAACCAACACCGTTTCTGCTCGCCAGTGGAAAGCGGAATTGATTCGCCGCACAACCCTGTCCGAAGATGAAATTGGCGAATACTCTGGCTCAATCAAAGAGGTCAAGCCGGTCACAATTGCGACCTATCAAATTTTGACCACCAAGCGCAAAAACGAATATGCCCACCTTGAGTTGCTAAACGCAAAAGACTGGGGCCTGATTGTTTATGACGAAGTACACCTGCTGCCTGCGCCAATCTTCAAGATGACCGCCGAATTGCAGGCCCGTCGACGCCTAGGCCTCACCGCTACCCTGGTTCGCGAAGACGGCAAAGAGGGCGATGTGTTCTCACTTATCGGCCCTAAGCGTTTTGATGCACCGTGGAAAGAAATCGAGTCGCAGGGCTACATCGCTCCGGCAGCGTGCTTTGAAGTTCGCATTGATTTGCCTGAAACCGAGCGCATGCAATATGCGGTGGCTAGCCAAGATGATCGCTACCGCATTGCCGCCAGCTCTGAGGTCAAGATTCCGGTAATCCAGAAGTTGATTAATCGCCACAAGGGTGAGCCGACTCTAATCATCGGGCAATACCTAGATCAACTTGAAGCTGTATCGAAGGGTCTGAACGTGCCTAAAATCACCGGCGAGACCCCGGTAGATGAGCGCGAAAGACTATTCGAGCAGTTCCGCCAGGGCGAGGTTTCGGCGCTTGTAGTTTCAAAGGTTGCAAACTTTTCGGTCGACCTTCCAGAGGCATCGGTGGCCATACAAATTTCAGGCTCGTATGGCTCACGCCAAGAAGAGGCACAGCGATTGGGTCGCCTGCTTCGACCAAAGGCAGATGGACGCAGCGCTAACTTCTACACCTTGATTTCGCGCGACACCGTTGATCAAGACTTTGCTCAAAACCGCCAGCGCTTCTTGGCGGAGCAGGGTTATAGCTACGAAATTATCGACGCAACCGAGCTGTAATCACCTACAGAACTGCGGCTGAATCAGTGTGGTTTCGCTTAGATTTCTCTAAGGGAACACCCAAGCATCATTCAGACTATTCTCAGGAAACCTTAGGAAACTGACCTTATGCAGAACGTAAAAGTGCTTATTGTCGATGACGAACCGAACATTCGCGACCTACTTTCAACCAGCTTGCGCTTTGCCGGCTTCAGCGTTCACGCGGTAAAGAATGGCGCCGAAGCGGTTTATGCCGCCGAGAAGGGTGAGCCAGACATCATCTTGCTAGATGTGATGCTGCCTGACATGAATGGTTTTAGCGTCACCAAAAAGATTCGCTCAATGGGCATCAATGCTCCGGTGTTGTTTCTAACCGCCCGAGATGAAACTGAAGACAAAATCACTGGCCTAACTGTCGGTGGCGATGACTACATGACCAAGCCTTTCAGCCTCGACGAGATCATCGCTCGCATTCACGCAATTTTGCGCCGCACCAAAACTGCCGAGGTTGAAGAGTCGGTTATCGATGCCGGCGAAATCAAAATCAACCAGGATGCTCACGAAGTATTCGTGAACGGCGAACTTGTTGACCTAAGCCCAACCGAATACAAGTTGCTTCGCTTTTTGATAAGCAACCCAAACCGCGTTCTCACCAAGGCACAGATTCTTGACCATGTTTGGGAATATGACTTCAATGGCGAAATGGGCATTGTTGAGTCATACGTGTCATATCTGCGCAAGAAGCTAGACCCGATGACTGCCGAGCCGGTCATCACCACCAAGCGCGGTGTTGGCTACATGTATAAAACCGCTAAGAACGGAAAATAATTGGCCTCAAAGCTAGCCACCGGCTGGGAGAAAGTATCGCTGCGCAGCAAATTGACCGCGCTGTCGGTAGCGCTTATCGGCTTGCTCCTGGTGGTTTCTAGCTTCGGAACAATCTCACTACTGCGCACCTACCTGCAGCAAAATGTCGACACTTTGTTGAGCACAACGGCCAACACCCTAAGCCAAGAAGATCCGACCACGCTCGAACAGCGTCTGGCCACCAAGCAGGTTCAGCTGCCTCGATTGCCATCAGATTTCTATATCGCCTATCTAGACACCGATGGCTCGGTTTTGATCGGCCTGGTTTCGGCGACCACCGATAGCGATCTAACCCCTAACCTTTCTAAGTTCACCATCGATGCTGTGCTCGACACTGGTGGAGTGCCATTTGAAGTTGAAGACAACAGCAAAAACGGTGAGGGGCACAGCTGGCGCATGGTTGCCGTGCCGCTAACCACAATGCCGGGTTCCCTAGTCGTGAGTCTGCCGACCGAAACAAACCGTGCCCTCATCGGTCAGTATTCACTTATCGGCGGAAGCTTCGGCATCATCCTGCTTTTGATTAGCGGTTTGAGTATCTGGCTAACTATTTCGTCAGCGTTGCGCCCACTCAGCGAAGTTGAGAGAACCGCCAAGGCCGTAGCTGAGGGTGACACCTCGCAGCGACTGATCGAGAGCCCAGGCAAAACCGAAATGGCTCGCCTGAATCGCGCGCTAAACACCATGCTTTCTTCAATTGATTCGGCGCTGACTTCGCGAAACAAGACCCTTGATCAAATGCGCAGATTCGTCGCCGACGCCTCGCACGAACTTCGCACTCCCCTAGTTTCGGTTCGTGGCTATGCCGAGCTATATCGCATGGGTGCGCTCAAAAAAGACTCGGATGTTGCCGAGGCGATGAGTCGCATCGAGAGCGAAGCGGTTCGAATGTCGGGGCTTGTAGAGAGCCTGTTGACTCTGGCTCGTCTTGACGAAGGTGCGAAGACCGAATTGAGCGATACAGATTTGGTTGCCATGGCCCGAGATGCGGCCAAGGATGCCTCGGTAGCTGACCACAAGCGCGAGATTCTGATTACTGACCTTGCGGGCGCTGCACTAGCCGATGACGCTGAGGTGCGCGGCAAGGTTGATCCGAACGCGCTTCGTCAGGTGTTCACGAATTTGCTGGCTAACGCTTCGCGCTTCTCGCCGATTGAGGTGCCGATTGAGGTTGCCATCGGCATAAAGGGCAAAGAGTTGGTTTTTGAGGTTCGAGACCACGGCGAGGGCATTCCCGAGCAGCTTCGCGACAAGGTATTTGAGCGTTTCTATCGCGTAGACAATTCAAGAAACGCCGAAACCGGCGGCTCGGGTCTAGGTCTTGCGATTGTTAGCCAGATCGTTGCCAATCACACGGGTCAAATCAGCGCACTTGAAACTCCGGGTGGCGGGGCCACTTTTCGAGTTTCGCTCCCGTTGCGCTAAACAAACTTAGGCGCTTGCCGCAAAACCGGCCCAGTTATCAACAACATTTCTTGGTTAGTGCGCCGTTTGGTCATTTCGGGCTGAAGTTGTCGCATGGCTCAATTCACAGTAGACAGCGAACAGGTTCTCGCTGCAAACACAGCAATTCAAAGCACAATTTCAAAACTTCAGCTTGAGGTCGATTCGCTTCACGCGCAGCTAACTAGCCTGCAATCAAGTTGGCAGGGCGCCGCAGCAAACAGCTTTCAAGACCTTGCCGGGCGCTGGCGACAAACGGCGGCGGCAGTTGACGGGCAATTGGCCGATCTGGCGAATGCGCTGGCTTATGCAGCTGCGCAATACACCGAGATTGAGCTAGCTAACCAGCGACTATTTATTTAGCGAAATTAAAGGTCGCCAGCATCACGGCAATCGATACCATCACAATGGCAATCAGGCTGTCGAGCACTCGCCAAAAGATTGGCTTAGCCATAATTCCTGCTGCGGCTTTCGCTCCGAACCCCACGAGGCTAAACCAAATAATGCTCGCTACGGCAGCGCCTGTTGCAAAGAACCAACGGTTTTCACCGAACTGGTTGCCGATTGATCCCAAGAAAATCACGGTGTCCAAATACACATGTGGGTTTAGGTAGGTCAGGGCCAAGGTTGCAATAACTACTTGCTTGAGTGAACCACTTTGACCTGTGCCCGCGTTGAGCTGCTCAGTCTTAAATGCACTCTTCGCTGATTTGAAGGCAAACCACAAGAGATAGGCCACACCAAACCAGCGAACCACTTCAAGCAAAGTTGGCAGTTTCGAAACTGCCAAGCCCAGGCCGCCGATTCCGGCAAAGATAAGCAAAGCGTCAGAAACGGCGCAGATAGCAACTACCAGCGGAACGTGCTTTTTGGTGAGCCCCTGCCTGATCAAAAAGGCATTTTGTGCGCCAATAGCCATGATCAGTGAAAAGCCAGTCAGCAGGCCAGGCAATAAAGCAAACATCAGCTCAGCTTATTGGCGAAAGAGTTGCCGATTCTTGAAAAAAGAAAAGGCCCGCCAAACGGCGAGCCTTTTCGAGTGGAACTCTTAGAAGTCCATGCCACCCTGAGGTGCTGCAGCTGGAGCAACTGGCTCTGGCTTATCAGCAACTACAGCTTCGGTGGTTAGGAACAGACCAGCAATCGATGCCGCGTTCTGCAGCGCTGAACGGGTCACCTTTACTGGGTCGTTGATGCCAGCCTTTAGCATGTCGACGTATTCGCCGGTAGCTGCGTTTAGACCCTGACCTGAAGGTAGTGAAGAAACCTTCTCGGCAACAACGCCCGGCTCAAGGCCTGCGTTGATAGCAATCTGCTTTAGCGGAGCTGAGATAGCGACCTTCACAATGTTTGCACCGGTCTCTTCGTCGCCCGCAAGCTCTAGCTTGTCGAATGCGGTCTTGCCAGCCTGAAGTAGTGCAACACCACCACCGGCAACAATGCCTTCTTCAACAGCAGCCTTTGCGTTGCGAACAGCATCTTCGATGCGGTGCTTGCGCTCTTTAAGCTCAACTTCAGTTGCGGCACCAGCCTTGATAACTGCAACACCGCCGGCAAGCTTTGCCAAGCGCTCCTGTAGCTTCTCGCGGTCATAGTCACTGTCGGTTGCATCGATCTCGCGACGGATCTGCTCTACGCGACCAGCAATCATGCTGGCGTCGCCTGAGCCCTCAACAATGGTGGTCTCGTCTTTGGTGATGACAACTTTGCGAGCCTTGCCCAATAGGTCAAGGGTGGTGTTCTCAAGCTTTAGGCCAACCTCTTCTGAGATAACCTGTCCGCCGGTGAGAATTGCGATGTCCTGAAGCATTGCCTTGCGACGGTCGCCGAAGCCTGGAGCCTTAACGGCAACTGACTTGAAGATTCCGCGCATTTTGTTGACGATCAGGGTGGCTAGCGCCTCGCCTTCGATGTCTTCAGCGATGATCAAAAGTGGCTTGTTGGCCTGAATCACCTTGTCGACGATTGGCAGAAGATCCTTGATGTTAGAGATCTTTGAGTTTGCGATCAGAACGTATGCGTCTTCAAGAACTGCCTCTTGGCGCTCTGGGTCGGTGACCATGTAAGCAGAGATGTAGCCCTTGTCGAAGCGCATGCCCTCGGTTAGCTGAAGCTCGATACCGAAAGTGTTTGACTCTTCGACGGTGACAACACCCTCGCGGCCAACCTTGTCGATTGCCTCAGCAATTAGCTCACCGATCTGTGAGTCACCAGCAGAAATCGATGCGGTTGCAGCAATCTGCTCTTTGGTCTCAACTGGCTTGGCGTTGTTGATTAGCTCGGCGATAACTGCCTGAGTTGCCTTCTCGATGCCGCGCTTTAGTGAGATTGGGTCTGCACCGGCAGCAACATTGCGAAGACCTTCGCGAACCAATGCCTGAGCCAAAACGGTTGCGGTGGTGGTTCCGTCGCCGGCGACGTCGTCAGTCTTCTTGGCAACTTCTTTAACCAGTTCTGCACCGATTTTTTCGAATGGGTCGTCTAGTTCGATTTCTTTAGCAATCGAAACACCATCGTTGGTGATGGTAGGAGCGCCCCACTTCTTTTCTAGAACAACATTGCGACCACGGGGGCCAAGGGTGACCTTTACGGTGTCAGCCAGAATGTTTAGACCGCGCTCAAGACCGCGACGTGCCTCTTCGTTGAAGTGAATGATTTTTGCCATGTTGGATTCAGTCTCCTGGATGGTGGTTTATGGGTTCAGTTAGCACTCGAGGTGCCAGACTGCTAACAACTATTTTGGCACTCTCCCACTTAGAGTGCAAGCTGCATCCGGGTAAAGAAAAACCCCGACTATGGCCGGGGTTTTTCGGGTTGGCTGAGATTAGATAACGTGAACGTTGTCTGCCTGAGGACCCTTGTCGCCGTTCTTTACTTCGAACTCGACGCGCTGGTTCTCTTTAAGCTCTTTGTAGCCCTCTGACTGGATAGCTGAGAAGTGGACGAAAACGTCCGCTCCGCCATCCTGAGTGATGAATCCGAAACCCTTTTCAGAGTTGAACCACTTGACGGTTCCTTGTGCCATTGAATTACTCCTGTTGCTAATTGAACGAACCTCAGAAGTTCCTAAAGTCCGAGTCGCATAGAAAAGAGCATTTGCTACGGATACTGCTACGACTAGGTCTCACTGTACTGGTAAGCGATTACTGACAAAAGTGCAAATCAAGTGATTTAACAATGGTTATCGAGCTGTTATAACTGTGCAAACTCTAGTTTCCCCAACGTTTGTCGGTTATTTAGTTCTCTGGTGAAACGTAATCCGCCCCAACCACAACAGTGATTGGGTCTGGATAATCGGCAGTCAACTCGATAAGTGTGATGCCGGTAGATGCCGATATTTTGTTGGCGGTAGCTCGGTATTTTTCATCCGTGATCAAAATTGTTGACTTTTCAACGATGACTTCGGCCTGCTCTGAATCAATCAGGTTTTCAGCCGAGCCAACTTCATAGCCCTCAAGAAACAAGGCCTTTGCAACTTCGGTGCCAGCCTCATTCGCCTGCGTGCCGTCAAACACCTTGACGGCGGTTTTGCTACTGGTGCTTGTTGATGGGCTTGGTCCTGAGATGATGCCGTCAAATACATTTGCCGACCGAACCCACTGCAAACCCAGATAACCGACACCGGCAACAACAATCGAAATTGCAAAAAGCTTGAAAAATTCACGGATGCGAGTGCCCGCTGTGCGCAGTTGGCGGTGACGTCCGCCGTGAGCCGGCGCTGCGTCGAATTCGTCAGTCGGGAACTTTTTTGCCATGAATCCTGCTTAGTAAGTTTGTGCGCTTAAGTGCGCTCTTTATATTAGGCACCGCGGTTTGATTATTGGCTGGAGGAATTCTGTGGTTTATCCAATTAACAAAAGCGATGAGCAGTGGCGCAGCGAGCTAAGCGAATTCGAGTACCACGTTTTGCGATTGGCGGGAACCGAACGTGCGTGGACCGGCGAATTATTAGACGAGAAGAGAGTCGGCATTTATTCTTGCCGCGGCTGCGGAGCTGAGCTGTTTAGAAGCCAGGCCAAGTTTGATTCACACTGCGGCTGGCCGTCTTTTTATGAACCTAAAGAATCGGATGCAGTTGAGCTGCTTGAAGACCGTTCGCACGGCATGGTTCGAGTTGAGGTTCGTTGCGCAAGCTGTGGCTGCCACCTGGGGCATGTGTTTGAAGATGCGCCGCAGACTCCGACCGGCGATCGTTTCTGCATCAATTCGGTGAGTGTGAGCTTTAAAGCAGAGTGAGTAAAAAAAGACCCTATTCAGGGTCTTTTTTATAGAGCCGACTAGCGAGAACGCCGACAGGCGTTTGAGAAGTCCCCTGTCGGCATAAAAAAAGACCCTATTCAGGGTCTTTTTTATAGAGCCGACTAGGGGACTCGAACCCCTAACCCTCGCATTACAAGTGCGATGCGCTACCAATTGCGCCAAGTCGGCTTGTTGCCGAGGCAACCTGGTCAGTTTAGCAATAAAAAAGAGCCCCTCCTCAGAGGGGCTCTTTTTTGGCTGGACTTAGTTTGAAGCCTGAACGAACTGAGCGAAACGAGCCGGGCTGACCAACTCTTCGCCAGTGTTCCAGGTGTATGGCTTGCCGTTTACCAAGATGTACGGAGTGCCTTCGACGCTGTAGTTAGTGCCCTTGATTGGCTCGCTAAGCACCTTGTCGGTGGTGTCTGAAATCCAATTAGCAAAAACCTTGTCGTTCACACAGCTGGTGAAAGTGTCATTAACCGCAACGCCAGCCTCACTCGCACGAGAAATAAGGTCTTGGTTTGATGGGCCAGCTGTGCCTTCTTCAGGTTGGTTGGCAAACAAGATGTTATTGAACTTGAAGTAGTTATCTGGTGAGTGCTCGGCAACACAGATCGCTGCATTTGCTGCACGACTTGAATACTCGTTTGGTGATCCGCGACCATCTAGGAACGAGATCGGGTGATATTCGACGGTAGCAGCACCAGTCTTTACCCAGCTTTCTAGCTGAGAAGCGTTTGGAACCTCGAAGGCCTGGCAAACCGGGCACTGGTAGTCAAGGTAAACCTGAATGTTTGGAACTGACTTGCCTGAATCTGGAGTTGGAGTGCTGGTCGCAGTGAAGGCTTTTAGGTCTTGACCGATCTTGATGCCACCATCAAAACTCATGTTGGTTGGGGTGGCTTGAAGGGCCTGGTTGTTGCTAGTTGAGACAAGTGAGATAACTACGGCAGCAACTGAAATCACAATCACGCCGATGATGCCAGCCTGAAGAGCAAAGCGCTTGCGACGCTCATCCTTTTTGTGCTGCTCGCGCATTGCCTTTGCCTTTTCGCGGGCCGCTTCGCGCTGCTCGTTTCTGGTTGGCTTGTTTAGGCCTGGATTCATTTGAAATACCTCGGGGGGGGATCCGGTTGGTCACGTTTTAGTGACAGTGTGTGTCAAACAGTTTAGACGAGCATTCTGCGATGCCATAATGGTGAGGTTGCAGCGAAGCTGCGGCTACCTATCACTAAGGATCGCACGGCACGTACCGCCGTTGAAGGAGAAATATCATGGCATCAGTAACATTTGACAACGCCACCCGCCTATACCCAGGTGGCACCCGCGCCGCGGTTGACAAGATCAACCTAGAAATCAAAGACGGCGAATTCCTCGTTCTAGTTGGCCCGTCAGGCTGTGGAAAATCAACCACCCTGCGCATGCTTGCCGGCCTAGAAGAGGTAAACGATGGTCGCATTCTGATCGGTGAACGCGACGTCACTGACGTGCCACCAAAAGACCGCGACATCGCGATGGTTTTCCAGAACTACGCTCTTTACCCACACATGACCGTTGCTGAGAACATGGGCTTTGCTCTAAAGATCGCCGGCGTGAACAAAGAAGAGCGTGCAGCTCGCGTTCTTGAGGCTGCAAAGCTTCTAGACCTAGAGCCATACCTGTCTCGCAAGCCAAAGGCTCTTTCAGGTGGTCAGCGTCAGCGCGTAGCCATGGGTCGTGCGATCGTTCGCAAGCCTCAGGTGTTCCTAATGGACGAGCCGCTATCAAACCTTGACGCCAAGCTTCGCGTTCAGACCCGTACTCAGATTGCATCACTTCAGCGTCGTCTAGGCGTCACCACTGTTTATGTGACCCACGACCAGGTTGAAGCAATGACCATGGGTGACCGCGTTGCAGTTCTAAAGGACGGCATCCTTCAGCAGGTAGCCACCCCTCAGGAGCTTTACGACACCCCAAGCAACGTATTCGTAGCAGGCTTCATCGGCTCACCAGCAATGAACCTTCTTCAGCTGCCAATCGTTGACGGCGGAGTTCAGTTCGGCAACACCGTTATCGCAATCGACAAGGCTGCTCTAGACAAGACCAAGGCAAAGAGCATCACCGTTGGTATCCGCCCAGAGAACCTAGTTGTCACCAACGGCGAAGGTATCGAAGTTGATGTTGACGTTGTCGAAGAGCTAGGTGCCGACGGCTACCTATACGGTCAGAGCCACCTAGATGGTGCCAACCAGGACATCGTTTGCCGCGTTGACGGTCGCGTTCACCCACACGCTGGTGACAAGGTGACCCTAAAGCCAGAAGGTGGCGTGCTTCACCTGTTTGACATCGAGTCTGGCCTTCGCCTGAACTAGTCATACTTTTGACAGCTTCATTAGAAATTACGGCTGCCACGGTAGAACCAGCTCTGCTGGATCTACCGTGGCATTTGCCATTAGAGGATTGGCCCACCGAAAACATTGCGGCCTTGCCTAAAGGTCTAAGTCGCCACACGGTTCGTTTTGCCCACCTCGGTGACTATGTCATTGCGATCAAAGAAACTCTGCCTGAGCTTTCAAAGCGCGAATACGACATGCTCAAGCTTTTGCTCAAGCTAGATGTGCCTTGCGTTGAGCCTTTCGCAGTAATCAATAATCGCGAAGATAACGAAGGCAACCCCCTACCTTCGGTCCTGATTACCCGTCACCTCAAGTTTTCGCTCCCCTATCGCGCAATGTGGTCGCAGGGCCTAAGGCCAGATACTGCAAAGCGCCTGGTTGATGCGCTTGCACTGCTCTTGGTTCGCCTGCACATCGCCGGCTTCTTCTGGGGAGATGTCTCGCTATCTAACACGCTATTTAGACGCGACGCTGGTGCATTCGCCGCCTATTTGGTCGATGCCGAAACCGGCCACCTGTATGACGGCGGGCTATCAAATGGCCAGCGCGAAAACGACCTTGAGATTGCCCGAGTCAACATCGCCGGTGAGCTCATGGACTTAATAGCCAGCGGAAACGCAGCAGCAGGCGTTGATGCCGTGGCCACCTCGGAAAGAATCGTTTCTAAATATCGCGAACTCTGGACCGAACTGACTGGTGCTGAAGTGTTTGAAGCCACCGATCGCTGGCGAATCAGCAAGCGCGTTGATCGCCTGAATGAGTTGGGTTTCGACATCGAAGAGTTGACCATCAAAACCACCTCCGAGGGTTCCAAAGTCAAGATTCAGCCAAAGGTTGTCGATGCTGGTCACCATGCAAGGCGCCTGCTTCGGCTGACCGGCTTGGATGTTGAAGAGAATCAGGCACGACGTCTGCTTAACGACTTGGATCAATACCGGATGGCTCACGAACGCCCAGGTGCCGATGAAGAGGTCTTAGCTCACGAGTGGCTTAGCAACGCATATGAGCCGGTGGTCACTGCGATTCCTAAAGATTTGGCCGGTCGCCTAGAACCAGCCGAGATCTACCACCAGGTTCTTGAGCACCGCTGGTATGTGAGCGAAAACCAACAGCGCGATGTGCCGATTGACGAAGCAGTTCACTCATACATCGAAAACGTTTTGGTGCATCGTCGCGACGAGGTTGCCTATCTGAACCCAACAACCAACAGCATCACCCTGCCGACTGCAGTGCCATCGGGCACCATCGTGGTCGCCGAGGATGACGACGAGATCGACTGGCGCGATCTCGTCTAGAAAACGGTGTGAAATCGACTGGCGCGATCTCGTCTAGCCGGTTTTATTTTGAGAATAAAAATGCCCCTCAATCGAGGGGCATTTTTTTGATCTTTAGCGCAGTGGGTTTTCAGCGCGACGCTTTGAAACCTCATACAGCGCAACCGAAGTTGCAATACCTGCGTTTAGTGACTCAGTGTCTTTTGCGATCGGAATCGAAAGCACGGCATCGCAATTCTCTTGAACTAGGCGGCTAAGGCCTTTGCCCTCAGAACCAACAACAAGAACAATTGGCTCACTGCCGAGGCTAAAGCTTGGCAAGCTCATGTCGCCGTCGCCGTCAAGACCAACAACGAACAGACCGCGCTTCTTGAGCTCTTTGAGGGTTGAGTTTAGGTTCGCTGCCAACGCAACCGGGATGCGTGCTGCTGCGCCAGCAGAGGTCTTCCATGCTGAGGCAGTGACACCCGTAGAACGACGCTGCGGAACGATAACGCCCTGGCCACCGAAAGCAGCGACCGAACGAATAATTGCACCAAGGTTTCGTGGGTCGGTGATGCCGTCAAGCGCAACCAATAGTGGGCGCTGACCGCGAGAAATAATCAGGTCAAGCATTTCCATTGGGTGCTGATACTTGTATGGCGGAACCGCCAAAGCAATTCCTTGGTGAACTGAGTCAAAGCCGGTCATGCGGTCGATCTCTGGGCGAGTCACTTCGTTGATAGCAATCTTGCGAGCGTTGGCTAGCGTAATTGCCTCTTTGACGCGGTCATCCATTTCGATGCGGTTGGCAATGAACATTGCGGTAGCCGGAACCTTTGAGCGCAGTGCCTCAAGAACTGAGTTGCGACCAGAAAGCATTTCTGATGCGTCGGCAGCCTTTGCCACGCGCTGAGTGTTGCGGTTAGCTGCACCGGCAGAACCAGCAGTGCGTGCTGCTGGTGCCAAGAATTCGCCACGCTTGGTTGGGGTTGCGCCTCGGTTTGAGCCGCCTAGGGCTGCCTTGCGCTTTTCGGCTGCATTCTTAGCTTTGTGAGCCTTGTGATACGGGCGGTCTTCGGCTTTTGGGGTTGGGCCGCGGCCCTCTAGGGCCTGCTTGCCGTGGCCACCAGTGCCGACCTTTGCGCCTTTTTTGCCCTTAGCTGCGCCCGGGCGTCCTGGTTTTGCCATTAGTTAATACTCCATTTGGTCTCGTTCGCGCCGTCTTCAAGTGTGAGTCCGGCACGTTGCAAAAGGTCACGAATTTCGTCTGACTTTGCAAAATCTTTGGCGACCCTAGCCGCCTGTCGCTGTTCAAGCAGGCCATCAACAATGGCCGAAAGCGCATCGGTTGCTGCGCCAGCACCGGCATTTTGCCACTGCGAAGCAGTTGGGTTAATGCCTAGAACATCAACCATCGAGGCTACCTGAGAAAGGGCCGAACCAACAGCCCCAATATCGCCAGCATCGATTGCTGCGTTGCCGTTGCGAACTGCCAGGTGCAAAGCACCAAGTGCAACTGGGATGTTCAGATCGTCATCCATGCCATTAATGAAATCGGCAGGAAGTGCCTGATAGCCGGTTTCAACATTGCCAACCAGGGCCTGTGCGCGCTGCATGAAAGTTGCAATTCGCTCAATAGCCGTTTGCGCTTCGGTCAGCACGCCGTCGTGATAGTCGAGGGTTGAGCGGTATTGCGCTGAGCCAAGGTAGTAGCGAACAGCCAGAGGGCTGCCAGCGGCCAGGAGGTCGGCTGCAAAAATCGAGTTGCCGAGCGACTTGGACATCTTGCGACCCTCGACATTGACCAACCCGTTATGCAGCCAGAAATTTGCAAACTCATCGCCGGCAGCTCGAGACTGCGCCAACTCGTTTTCGTGGTGCGGGAATCTGAGGTCTAATCCTCCGCCGTGAATGTCGAATTTTGAGCCTAGATATTTGGTCGACATGGCTGAACATTCGATGTGCCAACCTGGGCGACCAAGGCCAAATCGAGTGCTCCAAGCAGCCGAAGCTGGTTCAGATTCTTTGTGCGCTTTCCAGAGGGTGAAGTCGCGAGCATCACGCTTTCCGCGCAGATCACCATCTTCGGCAGAATCCATGTCGTCAATTTTTTGATTGGTCAGCTCGCCATAGTTAGCCCACTTACTGGCAGCAAAATAAACATCGGCTGAGCCATCTTCTGCTTGGTAGGCATAGCCGTTTGCGATTAGTCGATCAATCAGCTCGAGCATCTCAGGGATGCTGGCGGTGGCTCGAGGCTCATAGGTTGGCGGCTCGATGCCTAGCGCACGATAGGCGGCGTTAAATTCAAGTTCAAATCGATATGCCAATGCCCACCAAGGCTCACCGGTGATTTTGGCGTTTTCTAGAACTTTGTCATCGATATCGGTGACGTTTCTGACCATGGTGACGTTCTTGCCCTTAGCCTGCAGCCAGCGACGAAGCTGGTCATAAACCAACGCTGATCGCAGGTGACCAACATGCGGAGCACCCTGAACAGTTGGGCCGCAAAGATAGATTCCGACCTCACCGGGCTTGAGCTCTTCAAAAGGTTTGAGGCTCTGCGAATGAGAGTCGTAAAGGTGCATGGTCACGCGTTTAGCCTACCTTTGGGTGCCTCAACCAGCGCTGAAGCAACAGCCGCTACGCCTTCGCTATTTCCCAAGAAACCTAGCCCGTCTGTGGTTGTTGCGGTTAGCGAAACTGGGCAACTAAGAATTTCAGAAAGTGCAATTTCGGTGCGCTCTCGATGCGGAGCAACCTTCGGGCGATTGGCAATAATCTGCACGCTCACATTGCCGATTTTGAAGCCACGATCATTGAGTAGTTTTTTTGTCTCGACCAAGAAAACTCGCCCGTTTGCTCCGGCAAACTCAGGGCGATCGACGCCGAAGTTTGAACCGATGTCGCCTAGACCGGCGGCCGAAAGCAGCGCGTCGACAATTGCGTGACTAACGGCATCGCCATCACTGTGGCCATCTAGCCCGCGTTCCCCTGGCCACTCAACTGTGCCCAAATAGAGCTTTTTGCTGGCGTCTTCGGTGAAGCGGTGAGTGTCGGTGCCGATACCGGTCAGAGTCTGGGTTTCAGTCAGCGCATCAAGGTCGTGCTCGAAGGTGATTTTGTGGCCACTCGGGTCTCCCTCAACGTGAAGAACCTGACCACCGTTTGCCTGCCAAAGAGCCGCATCGTCGGTGAATTCTTGCGAGGACGCTGCATAGGCTGCGACCAATGCCCTTGCCGGAAAGCCCTGTGGGGTTTGAGCTTTGCGAAGTGACTCACGGTCAATCGTC
The DNA here is from genome assembly GCA_041191585.1 of Actinomycetota bacterium. GTDB lineage: Bacteria > Actinomycetota > Actinomycetes > Actinomycetales > Microbacteriaceae > Rhodoluna. The sequence goes on along the minus strand of JBEEOO010000007.1, from coordinate 1,877 downwards.
TCTAACACTTCGTTGCCAGAAATGCGCTTTATTGTGTCGGTGACGCGTTCAACCGGAATAACACCCTGGCCGCTCTCACGCACGGCACCGGCAACTCGCTCGAAAACCGGCAACTGCTGAAAAGCTCTGGCTGCATCGTGAATCAGAATGATTTGAGCCGAAGGATCAAGCACTTTAAGTGAATTGCCGATCGAAGTTTGACGACTTGAGCCTCCGATGACGACATTGATTGCTGGTTTTGCGCTTGGAAATCGCAGGGCAAAAATGCGGTCGGCGATTTCTTGAGCCTCGCCTTCGTGACCAAGTGGAACTGCGATGATCAGCTGGGCGAGCGAGCTAAACGATGCAATATTTTCGATTGAATGCGCCAGCAGGCTTTGGCCATTGATTTCGACGAACGCTTTGGGGGTCTCGAAACCGAGTCGCTGTCCACGACCGGCAGCAACTATGACCACCGCTGTATCGCGAGTAGTCATGATCGAATTCTCGCTGGGGCCTAAGAAGCTAGAACTTCGTCTAGCTTGGCCGAAGCTTTTTCTTCGTCGGTCTTGTTGGCTAGCGCCAACTCAGAAATCAGAATCTGGCGAGCCTTAGCAAGCATGCGCTTTTCACCGGCTGAAAGACCGCGATCCTGGTCGCGACGCCATAGGTCGCGAACAACCTCAGAAACCTTGGCAACGTCTCCCGAAGCAAGCTTTTCTAGGTTTGCCTTATAGCGGCGACTCCAGTTGGTTGGCTCTTCGGTGAATTCAGCCTTGAGGATGTTGTAAACCGCCTGAACACCCTTTTTGTCGATGACGTCGCGAACGCCGACCATCTCTACGTTGTCGGCTGGCACCCAAATGGTTAGCTCGCCCTGAGCTACCTTTAGCTGCAAATAGAGCTTGGTTTCACCACGAATGGTCTTGTCTGCAACTTCGATAATTTGGGCTGCACCGTGGTGCGGATAAACAACAGTCTCGCCGACTTCAAATTTCATGCGGAGGATTCCCTTCAGAAACCACGATTTTACCACAGGGGCGCTGATTCAAGGCGATAAACTTAGAACGCAAAACCTGCATCAGGAGGAAACTTGTTCATTCGTAAATTCGCTGCCGTTGGCATCGCTACCGCTCTTCTTTTGGGAACTTCGGCATGTGGGGCAGTTACTCCAATCGCCTCACTAGAGACCTATGCACCTAGCGATGGCGTTGAGGCCACCTTCGAGAGCATCAAGGTTCGCAACTTCATCTATCTTTCAGACGGCCAGGGCAACGGTGCACTGTTTGGTTCTGTCGTCAACTCAGGCCTAGCTGCTGCGACCCTAAAGCTTCAGTACAACGACGCTGAGACCGGCGAGAAGCGCGACGAGCAGTTGTCGCTGCTTGCGGGCCAAAAGCGTGACCTTGGCTACAACGGCAGCACTCCATTGGCAATCAAGCTTGCTGGCAAGCCTGGTCAGACCGCAGAAGTTTGGGTTGCCGAAGGCAGCAATGCAGGCGTGGCTCTAAACGTTCCAATTCTTGACGGCACCCTGGCCGAATATGAGTCACTGCTAGAAGAAATCAAGAACCTTGGCGGCGCAACCGCTGAGTAATTTGGCTTTCAACAAAAAACGGACCAGCGATGGTCCGTTTTTTGTTTAAGTTGCAAAGCGCGCTTGGGGTTAGGCCTCGAATTTATAACCCAGACCTCGAACGGTTAGCAGGTGTGCTGGCCTAGCCGGATCATCTTCGATTTTTGATCGAATTCGCTTGATGTGAACATCGAGTGTCTTGGTGTCACCGAAATAATTTGAGCCCCAAACTCGATCAATAATCTGACCTCGAGTTAGCACGCGGTTCACGTTTTCGAGCAGCAGCTCAAGAAGTTCAAATTCTTTGAGCGGCATAGAAACC